>OZ246397.1:0-153464 GCA_965230945.1 uncultured Gammaproteobacteria bacterium
GAAGGTGAAGTTACTACCACACCAACAGAAGGTGAAGTTACTACCACACCAACAGCTACGGATAGCCCAACCAGTACCCCAACACCTACAGGTACTGTCACGCTTACTCCTACTCCCACTCCTATCTGCCCGCTATGGTCTACCTGTGTTGGACAGGGAGGCTTTTGTAATGTTAGTGTAGAGGGAGTAGCAGGAGCTGTTTGTAGCGATACTTGTGACGATTGTACGGCTGAGGGTTGCTTACAACCCTATCCAGCTTGTGTGCCTTAATTATTTATGATAAAGATAAAAGAAATTAAAAAGAGTTTATCAAAAAAAGGTTTTACCTTAATTGAACTTTTGGTAGTCATTGCCATTTTAGGTTTATTGGCGGCTGTGGGCTTAAATAGCTTCCGTACTTCGCAGTTGAAAGCTCGGGATAGCAAACGTAAAAGTGATCTAAGCCAAATTCAAAAATCTTTGGAGATGTATTACAACGATCATGGTCAATATCCCACTGTTGGTGATTACCCTGCCGGTGGTACTACTTTTCAAGATGAAAACGATACCTTATATATGAAAGAAATGCCGACAGATAGTAAATTTGGTGATTATCCCTATGATTCAGATGGAACTTATTACAAAATTTATGCTAGACTAGAAAATGAAAGAGATCCTGGTATTGGCAGTTATCCTGGAACAAGTTGCGGCGATGATGAATGTAACTACGCCGTGGCTAGTACAAATGTGATGCCATGACAAAAAGAATAAAGTTTAAATCGGGTTTTACTCTAATAGAACTTTTGGTAGTTATTTCTGTTATTGGTCTTTTGGCAGCTTTAATTATGGTTAACTTTAATGCCGCTCGTCAAAGAGCCAGAGATGTGCAACGAAAATCTGATCTTAATCAGATCAAGAAAGGTTTAAGAATGTATTACAACGATTATGGCCAGTACCCAACTGAATCTGGTGGTAATATTGTTGCTTGTGGTTCTGGTGATACTCCGAGTACTTGCAGTTGGTCAAGCACTTGGACAAGAGGCAGTATGACTTATATGAAACTCTTACCACAGGATCCAATGATTGATCAAATTTATACCTACAGTCAGCAAGCTAGCGGCCAGGATTTTTGTTTATCAGCTACCTTAGAGAATAAATCAGACGCAAATATTGATGATTCGCAGTTACGCTGTTCTGCTTGTTCTGTTGGTGATGATGATTATGTAACTTGTGCTGATTAAAAGGAGGTGAAAAAATGAAAAGAGGTTTTACTTTAATTGAATTGTTAGTCGTTATTTCTATTATTGGTATTTTGGCTTCTTTAACTTTAGTAAGTTATACTGGTGCTCAAAAGCAAACTCGAGATACCCAAAGGAGAAGTGATTTAAACCAGTACCGTAATGCTCTGGAAACTTATGCTTCCTCAAATAATGGAGTCTATCCGTCTAATCTTAGTTCTATTTCTGCTTTATGTACAGAGCTAAGTCCTTCTTATATGTCTAGCTGTCCATCTGATCCCACTACAGGAAGCAATTATGGTTTTTATTCCTCTACTTCAGGAGATGCTTATGTTATTTACGCGGGTTTAGAGACCACTGGTGAATATTGGGAAGTTTGTTCAAATGGCGAGTCTGGTAATGTAGATTCAGAGCCGGCAGATAGTGCTTGCGATTTATAATGATGAAAAATAAAAAAGGGTTTACTTTAATAGAACTTTTAGTGGCTATGACTATTGTAGCTGTTTTGGCAGGCATTTCTTTGGTTTCCTATCAAGGAGCAAGGAGAAATGCCAGAGATGGTAGGCGCAAGACTGATTTAGAACAAATAAGGAGTGCCGTAGAGATGTGTCGAGCAGACACCGGTAGTTATCCTGCAGGAACTTTAGTTTCGGGAGATGATATTACTTGCGATAGTACAACTTATTTAAATATTCCTGCTGACCCTGTTTCTGGCAAGCGATATGTTTATAATGGCTCAGCTAATTCTTATACTTTATGTGCTTCTTTGGAAATAACTGAGGAATCAGTTTCTGGATGTGGTAGTTGTGGCGATGTAGAATGTAATTACAAAGTAGTTAATCCTTAAAGAAAGGGTATGAAAAAGTCCTGTCCAGGTTTCACCTTAATTGAACTTCTAGTAACCATTACTATTATTACTTTGGTTTTTACCATTGGCTTGACGCAATACAATCGTTTCAACCGTCGGCAAATTTTAGTCAAAGCCAAAGATCAGCTAATCTCTGATTTGAGATTAGCTCAAAGTAAGGCTTTAAGTGCAGAAAAACCTGCTGGTTGTGGAGCTAATCTTCTCTCTGGTCATAAACTGGAGTTTATTAGTAATACTAATTATCAAATTACAGCGGTTTGTGAATTGGACATCGTTGTTAAGTCAGGTTTATCTTTAGTAACGGGGGTTATTAAGCAATCTGGCCCTGATGGGGTTTTTTTTAAGGTATTGAGTCAGGGGACCGATATTTCAGGAACAGCAAATATCGTCTTGTTTGGTTTTGGACAAACGCGAACAATTAGTATCAGTAGTGTCGGAGAGATAAAATGAGATATTTCAGAAAATTAGATTCAGGGCAATCTATTATTGAGGTGGTCATAGCTTTATCTTTGGTAGCCATCGTTGTTTTAGCTTTAGTAAGGGTAACGATTTCTTCGATTCAGAATTCCAGTTTTGCTAGAGATCAACAAGCTGCCACCAAATATGCTCAAGAAGGATTAGAAAATGCCAGGAAATTAAGAGGGGAAGATGAGAGTGAATTTTGGAGCAAAAGTGGAACAGAAACCGAGACTATTGGCAACTTTGAAAGAACGGTCACCTACACTCCGTTTGCAGGAGAAGAAGATCAAAAAATGGAAGTTCGGGTTGTTGTCAGTTGGGAAGATAATAAAGGTTTGCATCAATCAGATTTAAGTACTTATTTAACTAAGTGGAAATAAAGATGAAAACAAAAGGCTTTACCATTATTGAAATTGTTGTTGTCGTTGGTATTTTAGGTATCATTGCTGCTATGGGGACGAATATGTTTTTCACTGTTATTAAAGGTTCAACAAAATCTAAAAACCTGATAACCGTTAAGCAAAATGGTGATTACGCCCTTTCGGTAATAGGAAGAATGATTAGGAATTCGCAAGAGATTATTACCAACTCAGATGGCCAAATTTGCGAAAATGGGATGACAAAAATTAAACTTAGAAATTTTGATAGTGGGGAAACAGAATTTGAATTTTTCGACTCAGATGGTGATCCCTCAAATGGTTATGATTATGTTGCCTCTAATTCAAGCCGGTTAACCAGTGATCAAATCAGGGTTACAGATGGTGCTTTTGATTGTTCTTCTGTTGGTGAATTTCACCCGCAAGCAGTTATCATTAGGTTTACTTTAGACCAGAATATTACGACTACTCCCCGACCAGAAGAGGAGGCTTCAGTAGATTTTCGTACTACCGTAGAGGTAAGAAATTATTAATAACTATTGTTGTCTTTTAATTATAAAATCAGCGAGACTTAGAAAGACTTCTTGAAGCTCTTTGTTTTTATTTATCTTCGGAATAGCTCTTTTAGCTTTGTTAACCCAGTTTTTAGTTAATTTTTGGCAATGATTTAAAGCTCCGGTTTCAATAATAATTTCTCTTACTTGTTTTATTTGTTTTAAACTGATATCTTTTTTACCCCACAAAGCTTTAAGTTTTTCTTTTTGCTTTTTGTTAGCTTTTTTTAAAGCTTGAGTAAAAAGAATAGTATTTTTACCTTCTCTGATGTCATCACCGATGGCTTTGCCGGTTGTCTTTTCATCACCAAAAATACCTAGAATATCATCTTGGATTTGGAAAGCGATGCCTAAAGGTAAACCATAGTCTGTAAAGATTTTTAAATCCTTTTCTTTAGTGCCGGCTAAGATGGCCCCTATATTTAAAGGACCGATAATAGTGTAATGGGCAGTTTTATAAGTGTAAATGTCAAAAATGTCTTCCTCCTTTATTTTTTTTCTATATGGAAGATCAATATCAAGGCCTTCTCCATAGCCAGCATTAATATTGGAAGAACTAAGTTCATTAATGGCTCTTATTTTTAAGCTGTCTATAAATAGAGAATGAGTAATAAGCTTGATTGCTTCATAATAACCGATAATCCCCAAACATAAAGCCATACTTTCCCCATAGTGATCAGCAGACCCCTTCTGATAATTTTTAAGGTGATATTCTTTATATTTTTCATGAATAGTTGGTTGGTTATGCCGTAGTTTGCTTTGGTCGATAATATCATCATGAATAAGAATAGCTGAGTGATTTAATTCAAGAGCGGCGGAGATGGGAAGAAGAGCTTTATCGTTTGTTTTTTTGAAACATTCATAACCTAATCGAATCAAATTACCCCTGATTCTTTTTCCACCAGCACTGAAGGTTTTTATATTTTCCCAGAACAAAGGTAAAGAGGGATTAATTTTTTTGGACTCTTTAATCTTTTTTTGTAAAAAATCTTCTAAGAAGCTGTTTATTTTAGGAGTGTATGAAGAAAAGTGTTGTTTGTAATCCACGGCTGTATTTTACCATAAGTTTTTTAAAAACAAAAGTGAAAAAGGCTTGACTTTACTTGTTTTTTATTCTTAAATTAATTAGATGAGTCCTAGGTTATTTAACTGTCCAATTAAAAGATTTATTTTTACTTCCAAGAACTCAGGGCAAACCCTTTTGGTTATTCTGTTGGTCACGGCCGTAATTTTAACTATTGGTTTGGCCGTTGCTTCTTATTCGATTACCAATATTAAAATTTCTCGCTATGAGGAGGAATCAGCAAGAGTTTTTTCTGCCGCCGAAGCTGGTATTGAGGAAGCCCTAAAATTAGGGACTGCTCCAGAAAGCGGCATGGTGACTATTGGTGATATTACCGCAGAAGTAACGGAAACGGTACAAGGTGGAGGGAGTGATTTTGATTTTGCCGGGGGTAAATTTGAATCAGAAGAACTGGCTAATGTTTGGCTGGTTGGTCATACTGATGAGGGTACTTTGGATCCGAGTACTTATTTTCCAGCCAATGGCATTATTGATGTTTGTTGGGGTGATGAAACGACAATTAATGATAATACGCCGGCGATCGAAGTAGCCCTTCTTTATAAAGATGGGGGTGATTTTAAGGTAGCTAGAGGAGCTTTTGACCCAAAGACTGACCGCGGCAATGGTTTTGATGCAGCTGATGAAAGTAGTGGTGGTAATTGTGGTGATTTGGCTTTTTCAGAAGAGATAGATTTATCCTCAGATTTTGGTCTTCCAGGGGGAACAGTTCCTTATAGTTTACGCTTGAGACTTTTTTATAATCCTGATTTACAGCCAATAGCTGTTTCAGCAAATAGTAATTTACCCTTGCAAGGAAAATGCTATGAATCCAAAGCGGTGATTGTTGATTCTGGAGTAAGTCGTAAGGTTCGTCAGTGTCAATTTTATGAATCGCCACCAGGTATTTTTGATTATGTTCTCTTTTCTACAGGAGATTTAGTAAAATAGTAAAAAAGACTGCCCAAATGGATTTTTTTGGTTTAGACATTGGTTCCCATAAAGTCAAAATCGCTCAGGTTCAGAAAACAGGTGAGAATTATCGCCTCACGGCTTTGGGAATTGCTCCTTCTACCCCGAAAGGAGTTTTGTCAGATGCAGAAAGTGATCTTACTCAATTATCAACAGTAATCAAAAAGCTTTATCAGGAAACAAAGATTAAGACGAAGAATGTAGTTTCTGCCTTGCCTCAAGATCAAGTTTTTACTCAAGTCATCACCTTACCTAAATTATCCGAGGATGAGCTAAATTCAGCTTTAAAATGGGAGGCAGAACAATACATTCCTATTCCCCTTGCCGAAGTAACCATTTCTCACCAGATAATTGGCAGGGTGAAAGAAAACGCCAAGGAAAAAATTGAGGTTTTACTGGCGGCGGCTCCCAATCGCTTGATTGATAAAGTTATAAGAGTTTTAAAAACAGCCGGACTTAATCCTCTCAGCTTAGAAATAGAAATTATGGCGGTAGCAAGAAGTTTGATTCTTTCAAGCCCAGAAACAGTTATGGTAGTTGATTTTGGGGCCAAGGCTACTGATATTGCTGTAGTGGAAGACAGGCAAGTGGTTTTTGTTCGCTCTATGGCCACTGGTGGCGAGGCCTTAACGAGAGCCGTAGCTGCTAATTTAGGCTTAACAGTTGCTCAGGCGGAAGCTTATAAAAAAGCTTATGGAGCTGATCCAGAAAAGCTTGAAGGAAAGATGCTGGAAGCGATTGTTCCTGTGATTGAGGTAGTTATCAAGGAAATAGAAAAGATACTTCATTTTTATCAGACAGAAAAGAAAAAGACAATCACACGGGTTATTTTGGCTGGTGGCACTGCTAGCTTGCCTGAGATTTCTTCTTTGCTGGTAAAAAAGCTAAATTTAGAAATTCAGATTGGCAATCCTTTCTCTCAGATGGCTAAAGAGACTTTACCTAAAAAACTTTCTGCCACTGAAATTCCCTTATATGCTATTGCTGTTGGGCTAGCCATGAAGGAGATGACATGAAACAGGAAATAAACTTTCTTAGTGGTCAGCGAGCCGATATTGATAAAAAGGCAAAGCTTTCTAGGTTGATTAAGGTTGGTAGTTTTATTATTCTCATTGCCTATTGTTTAATTATAGGGGCAGTTTTTTCCTATTGGTTTTATTTAGACAATGGAGTTAAAAAGACTGATGAGCAGGTTATTATAAAGAAAAATAGGGTTGAGGAATTAAAAGAGGTGGAATCACTTCAGGTCCTTTTAAAACAAAGGCTTTCCTCTTTAAATAAATTTTTTTCGAGCGATAAAGAATTGGATTTTGTTGCTTTGCTTTCCTATTTTGAAGATCTTCCTGATGGGGTTAAAATAAAAGGGTTTTCACTATCAAGTATTGGAGGGTTAACAGTTTCTGCTGAATCTGCCAATGTGCTGGTTTTAGGAGAATTTCTAGATAAATTTAAGGGCGATGAAGCAAAATCCTTATTTTCAATGATCACCCTTTCTTCTTTAGATAGACAAAAAGACGGCACTTATTTTTTTGTGATTTCTTTAGAACCAAAAGGATAAATGTTTAATTTAAATTTAAAAGAAAACAAAGTTTTTTTATGGCCAGCTTTAATATTGTTTTTGATTGTTGTGGCTAGCGTTTTCATTTTAAAACCAAAAGTCAGCGGGATTGCCAAGTCTCGAAGAGAGCTTCTCGCCGGCAAAAAAACATTGGCTAGTCTGACTCAAAAAGTGGCCGCCTTAGAGGGCTTAGCTGAGGTTGAACTTTCTGAAAAAGTTAACTCTGTTTTGAAAGTTCTTCCAGTGGAAAAAGATATCCCCAGGAATTTATTTGTTCTAAAAAGATTAGCCTTAGATGCTGGCTTGATTTTTGAGGGAATGACTCTAGCTGATGTTGGCGAAATATCTACGGCAGCAGCTGAGCCAAAATTAAAAAAGGGAGAAATTTTACCATCTTTGTCTTTTGATATCCTTGTTGTTGGTGAAAGAGATAAAGTAAAGAATTTTTTAAGTAGTCTAAAGACGACGGCTCCCCTGATGGAAGTTAAAGAATTAGTTATTAGTCAAAAGAAGGAGAATTTGCCAAAGATAACGATCCTTATTAATTCTTTTTATTTTCCTCTTCCAAAGACTATTGGTAAGCCAGAGAAACCGATTGTGTCAATTATTAGGGCTGAGGAAGAAGTTTTACTAAAAATTTCAGAATTTAAATCTTTTAAGGATGAAGGTGAGTTTTATTTTGCTACTGGTTTAAAGGATAACCCCTTTGCTTTTTAAGAAACGTCGACTCTGACTTTAATTTTTTCCTTAATGGCCCTTATTTTTATTAGTTCTCTTATAGCTTTGATAGTTTTTCCTTCCTTGCCGATGACAACTTTGATATCATCAGGGTGAACTTTAAGATTAAAATTGAGCTCATCTCCTTCTTGTTTTTCTTCAATACTGACATCTTTAGGAGAGCTAACAATGGATTTAGTTAGAAATTCAAGAAGCGCTTTCATTTTTTAAGTAATTTTTTTACTGCCGGGGTTAATTGGGCCCCTTTCTCGACCCATTTATCAAGCCGCTTTTGGTCAATTTTAACCGTAGGAGGTCTGGTTTTAGGATCATAAAAACCAATGATATCTAGTGTTTTTCCATTTCTTTTATTTTGTGATTCAATGGCCACAATTCTGTAAGAGGGCCTTTTTTTAGCGCCAGTTTTATAAAGTCTGATTTTAACCATATTGGATATTCTACTTTTTTAGGCTTAATTTTTCAAGAGCTAGTTTGGCAGCATCCTGCTCGGCTTTTTGCTTGCTTTTGCCTTTACCAGAGGCTAAGAGTTCTCCCTTTTGGGAATAGACATTTAAGGTAAAGATTTTATTATGCTCCAGACCCTCCTCTTTAATGGTTTTGTAGATTGGCGATTTGCTCTTCTGAGCCTGAAGCTTTTCTTGCAAGAGACTTTTATAGTCTTTAAAATTTCCTAAAGTTATAAATTCCTTTAAAAGAGGCTTAAAATTTCTTTTAATGAAATTTTCAACTGCCTCAATCCCTTGGTCAATAAAAATAGCTCCAATAATAGCTTCTAAGGCATTAGCCAATAAGGTTGGTTTTTGCTGGCCTTTTGATTCTCGCTCGCCCCTGCTTAAGAAAAGATATTCCCCTATGTTAAGATTTTTGGCTACTTTAGCTAAAGTGCCTGTTTTAACTAGCTTAGAACGGAGATTGGTCATTCTTCCTTCGAGGTAATTGGGAAACTGTTTAAAAATCCAGTCAGAGACCACAAAAGACAAGATGGCATCTCCGAAAAATTCAAGTCTTTCATTAGAGGTTATTTGTTTATCTTTAATTTCGTTTAAAAAAGAACGGTGGGTTAAAGCTCTTTTTAAGATTTGTGGGTTTTTAAATTTAACCTTTAATTTTCTTTCAATATCTTGCAAGTTCATTTTTTCTTTTTGAGTTTTTTAAAAACGGTTCCCAAAACACCATTGACAAAAGATGAGGTTTTTTCACTACCATAACTTTTGGAAAGTTCTACAGCCTCGTCAATGATAACTTTTGGTGGCTCTTTACCTTGTATCACTAATTCCCAAATAGCCAGCCTTAAGATAGCCAAATCAACCTTATTTATTTGTTCAATAGGCCATTCAGGAGCTGCTTCAACGATTATCTTATCGATTTTTTCAAGACAATTAAGAGTTTTTTTAGCTAGTTTACTTTTGGGTTTATTCCTCTTTTGAAAAGAAAAGGCAAAAAGTTCTTTAATTGCCTTTTCTCTTTTTTTATGTCGTGGATCAAGGGGCGTCTTCATTTCTTTAATCAGCTTTTTGTTTTAAAAATTCACTTTTCTTTTTATTGATCCTGCGAAGGAACTTTTGCCTGATAGCTGCCCGTCTTTTCCCTTTTCTTGAGGTGGAATGTTTTCTTTTTGGTTGTGCTGCCATGTTAATTTGGTTTGATGTCTTTAATTGTATCTTTTTTAAGCTTAGCTTTCAAGAGAGAATACTGATTAATTTTAGGGAAAATGGCGTTGGCTGCGCTTTTAGTTTTTTTAATAAGATTAGTATCAGAGAAAGAGGCTACCTTAAGGTCAAAAAAACCATGTTGTGTAACTCCGTAAATTTCTCCAGGTCCTCTTAATTTTAAATCAAGTTCAGCTAGTTCGATACCAATACCTGTTTTCTCTAAAGCCTTTATTCTTTGCAGTGGTTTACCTCTCATAATTTCGCTAAAAAGCAGGCAATAAGATTCTTTATTGCTTCTGCCAACGCGACCTCTCAGTTGATGGAGTTGCGATAAGCCAAATCTATCAGCGCCTTCAATAACCATAATAGTTGCCTGGGGGATGTCAATGCCGACTTCTACTACTGGTGTAGAAACTAAGATATCTAATTTACCCTCTTTAAATTTTTTAATAACAGTATCTTTTTCCTTATTTTTCATTCGGCCATGTAAAAGTCCCAATTTGAGATCAGGGAAAATATCTTTACTAAGTTTTTCGTATTCTACCTTGGCAGCTTTTACTGCCCGTAGACTTTCTGAAATTTCAATTAAAGGGCAGACAATAAAACACTCTTCCTTAGTTTTTTTGACCTTTTTTCTCATCCAGTTATAGGCGTCGCTTCTTTTTTGGGGAGGAACGACAAAAGTTTTTATCTTTTTTCTTCCAGGAGGCATTTCATCAATAACCGATAAATTTAGGTCACCATATAAAGTTAAGGCAATAGTTCTCGGGATAGGGGTGGCCGTCATGGTTAAGATATGGGGTGAGGAGCCTTCTTTTAGATTTTTTTTGATTAATTTGGCTCTTTGTTCTACACCAAAGCGATGTTGCTCATCAATAATTACTAAGCCTAAGTTTTCAAATTTTGCTTTTTGATATAAAAGAGCATGGGTTCCTACAAAGACATTAACTTTTTGTAAGTTTTTTTTACTCTTTTTTTGGTAACCGCCGGTAACTAATTTAATTTTAACTCCAAAAGGATTAAGGAGTTCTTTTAGAGTTTGATGGTGTTGCTTGGCTAGGATTTCTGTGGGGGCCATCAAGGCAGATTGAGTTTTATTGAGATCGGCAATATAGATAGCTAGAGCTGCCACTGCCGTTTTACCACTGCCGACATCTCCTTCCAAGAGCCGATTCATGGGTTTGTTCTTTTTGAGGTCGTTAATAATTTCTTGAGAAGATCGTTCTTGAGCCTTAGTTAGTTTAAAAGGGAGTCTTTTTATAAATTCACTAATCCCCTTTTTACTAACTGAAAATTTAAAAGCTAGTTTTTCTTTTTGCCATGAATCTTTTCGTTGAAGAGTTTGCAGATGTAAAAGGAAAAGTTCTTCGAAGGCAAAGCGGTTTTTGGCTTCCTGTGCTTCCTTTAATGTTTTGGGAAAGTGGATTTTTTTTAAAGCCTGGCTAAATTCTAAGAGCTTATTTTCTTTTCTTACTTTTGGAGGTAAAAAATCTTTAAATTGATCACCAAAATTTTTAACTAACCAGGCAATTCTTGAGCGAAGCCATCTGGAAGTTAGCTTAGAGGTTTCGTGATAGATGGGAATCAATCTTCCTGTATGAACACTTTCTTGTTGGCTCATAAACCTTTCATATTGAGGAGAGGTCATTACTAATTGACGGCCAAACCAGTCAGCCTTTCCGGAAAAACGATATTCTTCCCCTGCTTTGATGGTTCTTATTAAAAAGGGTTGATTAAACCAAATAATCTGGATTTTACCGGTGCCATCATCTATCTGAGCTCTTTGGATTTTTCTACCTCCGCGTAAGTATTGGTTTTTGATGGAGATAACTCTTCCTTTAATGGTGACTATCTCTCCTGCTTGGATTTTGTTAATTGAGGAGATAAGAGAATAATCAGTGTAGCGAAAAGGAAAATGATATAAAAGATCTTCTACTCTTTTGATATCTAGCCTTGCCAACCGTTGAGCATAGGCTCCACCGACCATAAAAAGGTTTTTAACAGGCGTTTTAAGTCTCATTTTTAGCTAGAACAAAGAATAAATAAAGGGAAGCATCGAAGTAAGAATAAGTGCTCCCCCGGCAATTATTACTAGAACAAGCCAGAATTTTTTTTGTTTTTTGGTTAAAATCATTTTTTAAATTTTTGCTTTACAAATTTTTCCTTTTGAAATTTTTCCGTATTTTATTATTTCTCCACCCTCGATGTTAATTTCTTCTTGGGGATCAGTATATTTCTTACCGTCAATTACTACGGTTCCACCTAATATTAATCTTTTTATTTCAGAGGCGGTGTAGTCGCCAACCATGGCCGAAACTAAAAAGTTTTTGACAGTGTATTTCCCGGGGGGTGTTTTCCCTGGAGCATAGGGAATATTTGAAGGCATCTTTTTTTCTTGACTAACTTTTCTGAATTCTTTTTCTGCCTTTTTAGCTTTTTTTTCTCCATGATAGGTTTTAGTAATTTCAAAGGCGAGTTTCTTTTTTAATGTCATGGGGTCTCTTTTAAGCTCTTTTTCATATTCCTTGATTGTTTTTAAAGGAACATCTGTACAAAGTTCAAGGTATTCAATAATTAGATCATCTGGGACAGACATAACTTTTCCATACATATTATTGGCTTCTTCTGTTAAAGAAATGTAATTTCCTAGACTTTTGCCCATTTTTTGCCCATCAGCTCCCATTAATAAGGGTACGGTTAAAACAAATTTCTCTTTATCTAACTTGGCTTTTACCAGATCACGACCGATTAACATGTTGAACGTTTGGTCATTGCCGCCTACTTCCATGTCAATCTTCAATACCACCCCGTCATAGGCTTGCATCAAAGGATAAAGAAATTCACTTAAGGCAATGGGTTTACCTCTTTTCATTCTTTCCTGGTACATATCGCGTTCAATAAATTGTTGAACAGTAAAATGATAGGCTAGGTCGATAAGTTCAGTAAAAGTAAGTTTATCTAGCCATTGACTGTTAAATTTAATCTGGACAGGATTTTTACCAGAAAAACGTAGAATTTTATTTGCCTGTTCTTTGTATGTTTTGGCGTTTTTAATTACTTGCTTTTGAGTTAGTTTTTTCCTTATGTTTAACTTTCCGGCTGGGTCGCCAATGCGGCCGGTAAAATCACCGATAAGGAGAATGACTTCGTGACCTAGATCTTGAAATTCACGGATTTTTCTTAAAACAAGGGTATGGCCAAGGTGAAGTTTGGGGTCAGAGGGGTCAATACCTAAGTAAAGTTTTATCTTTTTACCTGATCTTAAGAGTTTTTCTAAGGCTTTTTTAGAGGGATAAATCTTTTCAACTCTTCTGGTTAAAATTTCGTCAATTTTATCCATGATTTAACTTTAAATTATAGATTTTTCTATGTTATAATGCAAGGATGAGCCGTTGGCAGCAGATTTGGCACAGACGCAGTTCTAGAAGAGATTATTATTCTCGTCGAAAAAGTAAAACCAAGTCTAAATTAGTAGCTAGATTAGCTATCATTGCTTTCATTGGACTTTTGGGTTTGACTATTTTTAGTGCCGGTTTGTTTGCCTTTTATGCCAAAGATTTACCCCATCCTGACAAGGTAGTTCGTAGAGAAGGTTTTTCTACCAAAATTTATGATCGCAACGGTGAACTTTTGTATGATATTTTTTCTGATCAAAGAAGGACGCCAGTTAAATTAGATGAGGTCCCCCAGCATTTAAAGAACGCGACTATTGCCATTGAAGATAAAAATTTCTATAGACATGGTGGCTTTGATCCAACAGGTATTTTTCGAGCTTTAACTAATATTGTCATTCGTGGTCGTCTTCAGGGAGGTTCCACCTTGACTCAGCAGTTAGTAAAAAATGTTTTACTTACCCCTCAAAGAACAGTCACTCGTAAATTAAAAGAATTTATTTTATCTATTCAAATTGAAAATCGTTATTCCAAAGACCAGATTTTGCAGATGTATCTCAACGAGGTCCCCTTTGGTGGAACGGCTTGGGGTGTTCAAGCAGCTTCGGAAACTTACTTTGATAAAAAAGTTTCCGAGTTAAACTTAATAGAATCAGCCATTCTAGCCGGTTTGCCTCAAAGACCAAGTGTTTACTCCCCTTTTAATGATGATGAAGCTTATATTGGACGAACGACCCAAGTTTTAAAAAGAATGAGAGAAGATGGTTATATTACCGCAGAGCAGGAAAAAGAGGTTTTAAATCAGCTTAAGAAGGTAGAATTTGCTTCAGAGGGGATTGGCTTTAAAGCCCCTCATTTCGTGATGTATGTTAAGCAGCAACTAGAAGAACGTTACGGACAGAGTTTAGTTGAGGGAGGCGGGTTGAAAGTAACGACAACTTTAGATTTAGAACTCCAAGAGCAAGCCCAAGAGGCAGTCACAGAAGAAATCAAAAAAGTAGAGTATCTTCATATTACTAATGGGGCAGCTTTGGTAATTGATCCCAGTAATGGCGAAATTTTAGCGATGGTGGGATCTAAAAACTATAGTGATCCTGATTATGATGGCAAAGTTAATGTAACTTTATCTTTGCGTCAGCCGGGATCAGCTATAAAACCTGTTACCTATGTGACGGCTCTGAAAAAGGGTTATAATGCCGCTTCTTTAATTATGGATACGGCGACGGTTTTTCCTGGTGGGACTGGTCTTCCCGACTACAAGCCAGTTAACTATGATGGTAATTTTAATGGTCCCCTGCAGGTTCGTTTTGCTTTGGGTAATTCGATTAATATGGCAGCCGTTAAAATGTTGGCCAAAGTAGGAGTTAAAGAAATGCTTAATACAGCCTATCAAATGGGTATTTCTAGTCTTAAACCTACCAATGAAAATTTGAAGCGTTTCGGTTTGTCAGTAACTTTAGGTGGGGGTGAGGTTAGGCTGTTGGAATTAACTTCTGCTTATTCGGCTTTTGCCAATGGTGGTTTAAAAGTTGAACCGATTTCCATTTTGAAGGTTACCGATAAGGATGGTAAGGTTTTAGATGAATACAAACCGGTTACTGGTAAAAAGGTTTTAACTCGAGAAGAGGCCTTTTTAATTTCTCATATTCTTTCTGATAACAATGCCCGCTTAATTACTTTTGGTGAACGTAGTGCTTTGGTGATTAGTAACAGAACTGTGGCTGTAAAGACAGGAACAACTAATGATAAGCGTGATAATTGGACTATTGGTTGGACACCACAAGTAGTCGTCGCTGTTTGGGTAGGTAATAATGACAATAGCCCTATGAAACAGGTTTCTTCTGGGGTATCTGGAGCAGCTCCTATTTGGCGTAGAATTATAGAGGCGGCCCTAAAAGGTAAATCTAATATTGGTTTTATTGTTCCCGAGGGAATTGTAACAGCTGAAGTTGATCAAGTTTCAGGGTATAGAGCCCATGATGGCTTTCCTTCCCGGGTTGAGTATTTTATAAAAGGGACAGAGCCGCAAGGAGAAGATCCAATCCATACCGAACTTAAGCTTTGTCGAGGTCAAGAAAAGCTGGCTACTTTAGCTCAAATCGCTCGGGGTGAATACGAAGAAAAAGAATACTTTGTTTTTAAGGAAGAAGATCCTATATCGACTGATGGTGTTAATCGTTGGCAACAAGGCATTGATGAATGGTTATCTACCCAAGGTGATTCTCGTTATCATTCTCCGACAGAATACTGCGGTTCAATAGATGAAATTGAGGTAAGAATTGATGAGCCAGCTCATGAAAGCCAAATTGATAACAATGAAGTGAGAGTTAAAGGTAAAATTATTGCTACTAATAATATTACCAAGATAGAGATTCTGATTGACGGAGAGGTGAAAGAGATAATTGAGAACAGTAGGAAGTTCGACAAAATCTTTAATCTTACTGACGGTACTTATTTTGTTGAAGTTAAAGCTTATGATGATCAGGGTAACCAAGGGGAAAGAGGTGCCAGAATTGGCGTTAATGTCCCTTGGAATTGGGAGGAACCAACTCCAACACCCTCCCCCACTCTCACTCTAACTCCTACACCTAACATAACACCGTAGAGTTTACTAAAATGTTAATAGGACCCAAAAATAGAAGTGTTAGAAAAATTTTTCTATATAAATAAACTCTTTTTGAATAAAAAACATAGAAGAAGTATAGGCGGGCGGGGCAAATGAAGTATTATGGTTAACTTTTCAGTTTTATTTCGAATTTATCTTTAAAAGTTTTTATTATTTTATTTCTTACCTTTTTGACTTCTTTATCTGTAAGGGTTTTTTTGTCGTCTTGATAAGTAATTCTAAAAGTGTAATTGTCCTTAAAAGAATCTACTAACTCTACGGTTTTAATAATTAAACTACTCGATTTAATTAATTCAATTAAATCATTTATAAAAACTTTTTTGTCTACAATAAAAGTTAAATCTTCAATAATGGCTGGATATTTAGGAATAGCCTTATATTCTTTAATAGAATTGGCATATTTTAGAAGTTGATTAAATTCAATGTCTAAAATGATTATTTTTCTTTTGATATTGAATTTAGAGATAATATCTTGATTTACTTCCCCGATTATTCCCAATGGTTCTTTATTAATTATAACTTCAGCCAATTTGTTGTGTTTAAAGATTTTTCCATAAGCTGTTTTTTCAAGTTCATAAGGTTTGAATTTATAGTTTTTAATATTTAATTCGCTTAAAAGAACTTCAAGAATTCCCTTGAGTGAGTAAAAGTCATCTTGATTGCTAGCTATAGTTAAGGTTAGGTCCTCTTTTGGAAGCCTATCCTTACTAATAGGAAGATAGACATTGGCTAATTCAAAAACTTTAATATTTTCTTGATATTTCTGATTTTTACTAATTACCTCGAGAATTGCGGGAATTAAGGAAGGGCGCATAAGAGCCTCTTCACTTAATGGATTGGCAATTTGAATATAATCGCTACTTTCTATTTTGGTTTTTTCTAAAAGTTTTTGACTAATCATGGAATAATTATATGTTTCGTTAAAACCTAAATCTTTGAGTAAATTTTTAACTTTATCTTGCCAAACAAAAGTTTCTTTTTCTTCTTCTTGAGATATATTGCCAATAAAAAGATTATTAGGGAAGTTGTTGTAGCCATAAATACGGGCAATTTCTTCAATTAGATCTTCGGGAATATTGATATCATCATTACGCCAATGAGGTACAATAACCTCTATTTGGTTTTGTTTAATTATAGTTTTAAAGTTAAGGTCGTTAAGGATCTTTTGGCTTTCGTTAATGTCGATTTTAATACCAGTAATTTCTTGTAATTTGTTTTGTGAAAGGGTTACTTTTTTAATTTTTGGTTTGTTGGGATAAATATCAATAAGATTGCTGGCGACAGAAGCATGGCAGTTTTCTTTAAACAAATTAATAGCTCTTCTCATAGCGGGAAGGACTCCTTCAGGATCAATCCCCTTTTCGAAACGAGAAGCAGCTTCAGTTCTAAAAGAAAGTTTCTGACAGGTCTGGCGGATTTTAGCTGGATCATAGGTTTGGATGAATAACAAAACTCTTTTTGTATTTTCGTCCACCTCTGAATTAGCCCCGCCCAAAATGCCGCAAAGGTCAATAATTCTTTTGTCCCCGTCTTCAATAACAATAGTGCCTTGAGGTAGGGATCTTTTTTTACCATCAATGGTGACGATTTGTTCTTCTGATTTAGATTCTCTAAGAATAATTTTGCTTTTTTTGATTTTATCGTAATCAAAGGTGTGCATTGGCTGTCCGAGTTCAATCATAAGGTAATTGGAAATATCAATGACATTATTCAAAGCTCTAATGCCAACTTTTTCTAGTCTTTCTTGAATAACTTTAGGTGATGGTTTGATTTTGATATTATCAAAGATAAGAGCGGTAAATCTCGGGCAAAGGGTAGCTTTAGAGATAATTACTTTTAAGGGTAGTGTTTTTTTAATACTCTTTAGATTTTCCTTATCTTCCTCTGGTTTTTTAAGTTCTGCCTTAATATTGAATCTGGGGAGAACGGCCTTTAATTCTCTGGCAATACCAAAAACGGAAAGACAATCAGGGCGATTGCTAGTTATCTCTATCTCGTAAATAGAATCTCTCCCTGAAGGAATGATTTTTTCTACTGACTGGCTACATAAAGAAAGATACTCAGCAATTTGCTTAACGGTTGCCTTGGTTTTTAAAAAGTCTCTTAGCCAGGAATCAGGAATTAAAATATTCATCTAGAATTGATTTAAAAAGCGAAAATCACTATTAAATAATAATCTAATATCATTAATGCCGTACTTCATCATTAAAACCCGTTCTAGGCCAAAACCTGAGGCAAAACCAGTATATTTTTTAGGATCTAGCCCCCCATTTTTCAAAACCTGAGGATGAACCATACCAGCTCCCCCAATTTCCATCCAACCTTCTTTGCAGACTTTACATCCTTTACCACCACAAACCAAACAGGTAATATCAACTTCAAAGGAAGGCTCGGTAAACTGAAAGTGAAAAGGTCTAATTCTTGTCTTCCTATTTTGACCAAAATATTGTTTAACAAAGTAATCTAAGGTTCCTTTAAGATGAGTAATGTTAATACCCTTATCGACAACTAAAGTTTCGAATTGATAAAACATAGGTGTATGGGAGGCGTCAATCTGACGACGATAACACTTAGCGATATTAAACATTCGTATTGGCGGTTTATGCTTTTCCAATTCTCTTAGCTGTCCTGAAGAAGTATGAGGAGTTAGAACGGCACCATCATATTTTTTATTGTTTAGGTCCTTAATGAAAAAAGTTTCCCATTCATCTCTGGCGGGATGATTTTTGGGCATATTAAGGCCTTTAAAGGCGTACCAGTCCCATTCAACTTCTGGATAGGAAACCTGTTTAAAGCCAATCTTCTTAAAGATGTTTACAATTTCTTGAGTGGCGAGAGTAATTAAATGAAGATGGCCAAGGGATGGTTTTTTACCAGGAAGAGTAATATCAAACCATTGATCTTCTTTTTTGGTTTTTTGTTCTCTTAAAATAGAAATTCGTTGCTTAATACTATCTTCAACAATTTTTTTAGCATCGTTAATAAGGATACCGATCTCTTTACGTTGTTCAGCTTCTAATTTAGGTAATTCTTTGATCAAATCGGTAAGCTCCCCTTTACGTCCTAGATAATTAATTCTTATCTGTTCCAGCTCTTCTTTTGATTTGGCTTCAATGATACTTGAAAGGGCTTGGTTTTTAAGATTTTGAATTTTGCTAAGGTTCATAGTTTAATCTTCGCATAAAACTAGCTGATAAACAATATTAATTTAGATTTAAAAAAGCCTCCCTACGGAGGCTCATTTTTTTCTATCTTTAAAAACGCAAAATCCAACCTCCCTACAAACAGCTTTAGGTGAAAAACAACCCATTTCTTGCTGTCCAGGTAATGGTTGGAACTTGCATTGGGAGTATTATAAAGGAATTATAAAATTATTGTCAAGAGGTTTTTCTTATTTTGCTGACGATCGTCTCAAAGGTTTTAGGATCCGAGGTGATTATTTCAGAAAGAATTTTACGGTTGAGCTCTATTTTAGCCTCTTTAAGAGCGTTGATAAATTTAGAATAAGAAAAGCTTTTTTTTGCTAAAGCAGCATTAATTCTGGTAATCCAAAGTTTTCTGAAGTCTCTTTTCTTTAGTTTTCTACCCACATAGGCATATTGACCGGCATGAAGATCAGCCTCTTTAGAAACTTTATAGAGTCTGCCTTTAGTCATTCTAAAGCCTTTGGTTCTTTTGAGAACCTTTTTATGTCTTTTAGATCTTGTGGTACCTGTTTTGATACGCATTTTTACTTTCCTAATAGTTTTTTAACTTTTCTTTTCCACTTGCCGCTCATTTCTTTAGGAATTTTTTGGGCCCTTACCTGACCTTTTTTCTTTTTACGGCGAAGATGTTTGACATGTGAGCCTCGAAATAAAACCTTACCAGTTTTAGTTACTTTAAACCTTCTTGAAATTGATTTTTTAATTTTTAGTTTGTTCTTTTTCATTTTTATTACCTTTTTCTGGTACTAAGGTTGTTTCTAACCTTCTGCCAATAATTTTAGGTTCAGTTTCAACTCTAGAAAAGGGACTGATTTTTTCAATAACTTTTTTAAGGAGACTGTAGCCAATTTCTTTTTTGGTAATCTGCCTGCCTTTAAACCTAAGATTAATTTTTACTTTATGTCCTTCTTTTAAAAATTTTTCAATCTTCTTTATTCTAAAATTAAGATCATTTTCAGCTATAAATAAAGTTAGCCTGACTTCTTTTAACTCTGTTTTTCTGCATTTTTTCTTCTCTTCTTGTTTCTTTTTAGCCTGTAAATATTTAAATTTTTTAAAATCAATAATTTTACAAACCGGTGGCTTTGCTTTAGGAGCAACCTCAACTAAATCAAGCTTTGCTTCTTGGGCTTTAGCTAAAGCCTGTCTGGAATCCAAAATTCCAATTTGTTTTCCTTTTTCATCAATAACCCGAACTTTTTCGGCGTTAATATATTGGTTTGTGCGATAGAATCTATTGGATTTCTTGAACAAGGTTTGGTTTAGTTTATCAAATTTACTTCTTTTTATCAATATTTTCTTTAAGAAGGCTAATGAATTTATCAACTTTCATATTTCCCATAACTTTACCACCCCTCGTTCTAATATTAATATTTTTCCCATTAACTTCTTTTTCACCGAGGATAACCATATAAGGTATTTTTTGAATCTCAGCTTCTCTAATCTTTAGGCTGGTCGTTTGGTTACGATCGTCTAATTTAACACGAATTTTCTCTTCTTGGAGTTGATTAGTTATTTTTTGGGCATAATCTTTCTGTTTATCGGTGATGGGAATAACGATAACTTGTACAGGTGACAGCCAAAGAGGAAAAGCTCCAGCAAAATACTCAATTAAAAGGGCTAATAGGCGTTCATACGATCCTAAGACCGATCTGTGAACCATTACTGGCGGTGTCTTTTTCCCATTTTGGTCAACGTAAACCAAACCAAATCGTTTAGGCGTGGCAAAATCTAGTTGAACAGTAGGAATTTGAATCTCATTTCCCAAGGCATCTTTGAACATAAAATCCAGCTTAGGACCATATAGAGCTGCCTCTCCTTCACGTAGTTTAGCATCCAGCTTCATCTCATTGGCTACCTCTTTCAACATCTTCTCACACTTATCCCAATCCTTAGGTTCACCTATATATTTCTCCGGATGTTCATAATCTCTGACAGAAAGAGAAACCCAATGATGCCCCCAAAGACCAAGAGCGCTGTAAAAATCCTTGATAATATTAACCATATTGATTATTTCGTCCTTTACCTGATCGATTCGGCAAAATGAATGGCCATCCTCAACTGTAATTGCATAAACTCGATTTAACCCCCCTACTTCACCGGTTTTCTCTGCCCGGTATTGCTTCCCCGATTCCATGTACCTTAGAGGTAGGTCACGATAAGATCTTGGCTTTGAAGCATAAATTTGAGTTTGGTGAGGACATAGAACAGGCCTCATCACAAAATCATGACCCCTTAGAGAAGAAACACGAAATAGTTCTTTTCCGAATTTGTCTGCATGGCCAGATAGCTTAAAGAGCTTTATTTTTGCTAAATGGGGAGTTATTACTTTTTCAAAACCATAACCCTGACAGACTTCTTCAATATATTTTTGCAATTCCTCTCTGATGACGGTCCCCTTTGGTGTATAGAGAGGTAAACCTGTCCCTACTAAATCAGAAAAACAAAAAAGGTCTAATTCCTTACCGATTTTTCTATGATCTCTTTTCTTAGCTTCTTCAAGCATCTTTAGGTGTTTATCTAGGTCTTTTTTATTTTCAAAACAGGCACCATAGATACGGGTTAGCATCTTATTCTTTTCGCTTCCCTTCCAATAAGCCCCGGCTAAAGAGAAGAGTTTAAAGGAGCCTATCTTTGAAGTATCACTAATATGGGGTCCTTTACAAAGGTCAATAAAATTTCCGCTTTTATAAAGAGAGACTTTTTTATTTCCTTCTTTTTTAAGATCCTCTATTAACTCTAGTTTATAAGGTTGCTTTTTAAAGAGATCCTGGGCTTTTTTAAAAGAAATTTCTTCTTTTTCAAATTTAAGAGTCTTTTTTTGAAGCTTTTTCATTTCTTTTTCTATTTTTTCAAGGTCTTTTTCGGTAATTGGCTTTTCAAATTCAAAATCATAATAGAAGCCATCTTTAATAGCAGGACCAATGCCTAGTTTGGTTTTAGGAAAGAGTTTTAAAATGACCGCAGCCAGAAGATGGCTGCAGCTATGTCTTAATTTTTCCAATTGATTGTTCTTTTCCATCTTAATTTGGTAAAACGTTCTTTCTGATTTCTAAAGCTTTGTTGGTGACTTCAATCAGATGAGCAAAGAAATTACCAATGATAGGTAATCCCCCTAGCCAATTAAGGATTATCCCCAAGATGGTAAAAAAGAGAGCAAAGCCGAGAGTGGCACCAATAGCCCAAAATAGCCCAGCAGAGAAATATTTTAGAAAATGCTTGCCAGATCTTTTTACTTTCATAAAATCAGTGGGTGGTACAGGATTCGAACCTGTGGCCTTCACGATGTCGACGTGACGCTCTAACCAACTGAGCTAACCACCCGCTTTAATTATTGTACTAAAAAGGCAAAAGTTAAGCAAGATTAACCTACAGAGGTGGCCACATATCTCTCTCCAGACATGGACCATTGGGTACCTGTTTTCTTGAATTGTGCCCAGTAATTCTTTTTCTTAGTATTTCTTTTATTAAAAATTTCCAGCCAGGTAGCTGCTTCTTCAACTTGTTTTTTTATTAAAAGGATACCTTCTTTGAGTTTTTCAAAGAAGGTAAGGTGATAGATACCTGGTTCAACCGGAGTTTGTTCAACAGCTTTTTCTACTTCTTTGTCCAGGTTTTTAACGCTTTTGCTAAGCTCTTTTATCTCTTCTAAAATACTTTTTATCTTTTCCTCTTCTTTTTGGTGTTTTTGAACAAAGATTAGTCTATCTTGATTTTGGATGAATTGGAATTGTTCAAGCTGTTTTTGAAGATCTTCTTTTTTTAAGCCCTTTTCTTCTGAAGGATCAAAACGGCTATCACCCTCGCGAATGATCTCAGGGATACTTTGGTTAGGTACTCCCCCACTCTTTTTATTAGATTTACTAATCATTTCTAGAAGGCAGGTTAGCTGTTAATATATTATAATTTAGCTAAATTGTCAATTACCTGTCGCTTTCTTAGAAGTTGACGGATATAAGCTTTTTGAGCCTGATTTTTAAATGATTCTTGGCTTTCTTTTTCAGGAATAGCTTGGATCATTTTTTCCACTTGGGCTTCAGAAACCTTAATCTTTTCCTCATCAGCGATTTTAGAAAGAATGAGTTCTAATTTGATAGTTTGTTCGGCTTGTTTTTGATATTCTCCCTTGATTTGCTCGGCTGTCTTACCTGTAGAAGCAAGGTATTGTTCAACAGTAAGGCCTAGCTGTTTAGTCTGATCAAGCAAGCGAGAGAGCATTTTATTAACTTCGTCTTGAACTAAAATTTCAGGAAGAAAGAATTTAATTTCTTCGAGAAGTGCTTTGAAGATTTGTTCTAACTTTTTACTTTCACCTTCTTGTTTTTTTTGTTCTTTATCTTTGCCCGGCACCCAAATTTTATCTGAAGCCAATGATTTTTTTACTGCTTCCCTGTAATTGCCAAGTTTTATTTCTGGTAATTCGCAGGTAACGGCTTTGATTTGCCAATCTTTCTTTTCTTGTAAGGAGAGTACGCTTACCTGGGGATTGGCAATCGGTTTAATTTTATGTTCCTTGACAGCCTCTACATAAAGATCGGGAATAACTTCTTTTAGGATTTCCTGGTAAGCAGCTGTTTTATCAAGCTGTTTTTCGACTAAATTAAGAGGAGCTTTGCCTTTCCTGAAACCCTTGACAGTAATTGCTTTAGTAAGTTCTTCGAGTTTTTTTTGATAAGCCTGGCTAACCCTTTTCCAAGGAATATTAATGGTGAGTTCGATTGTTCCGTCAGGAAGCTTGTTTAAAGCTGATGTCATCGATGACCTCCCAGACTTCTTACACGGGGGGATGAAGCAGGATTTTTAAAAGAGAGATTTTGACGCTCCTTTTTCAAATTTTTAAAAATATCCTTTTTAGGTTTTGGTAAATTACCAGATTTTTTATTCATAAACTTCTTTAATTATAGCATGAAGATAGGTTTGTGGAAAGAGAGGATTATGATTTTATCTTGACTACTATTTGGCGGGTGCGCGGTCCATCAAGTTCTACTAAAAAGATCTGTTGCCACCTTCCTCTAATAATTTTTCCATTTTCAATAATTAAAGTTTTATCTGTCCCTAAAAGTCCACTTAAAAGATGAGCTTTGGCATTGATGTCAATTTGATTATGGGCAAATTTTTGATCTTTTATGAGTTGTTTTAAAAAGGAAAGCCAGTCTTTTCTAAGTCGGTTTTCGTTTTCAGTTAGGATAATGGCCGCTGTTGAATGAGGGGTAAAAATTAAACATAGACCATCAGAAACATGACTCTCTTCTATTAACTTCTCTACTTCCTTAGTGACATCAAGGAGTTGGTATTTTTCGGTAGTATTAAAAGAAAGTTTTTTAATCAAGGCTATTTTTTCTTAGGAGCTCTAAGGAAAAGTTTTCTCCAAAGCTTTTCTTTTTTTTGAAAGAAAAGTAGATAAACTATTTCTAGAATACCGAAAAGATTAACGATTAAAATGGCGATGAACCAAGCTTTTTGTTTGTCTTGTGCAGCTCGCCATAGAGCTAGTCCCTTCCAAATTAAGCCCCAGATTAAAAGAAAAATAAAACGGGGATCATTGATGTTTAAAAATTGATTTATATTTTCCATTTTTTATTCCCCTTCTAGCTCGCTGTCGATTTCATCTAATTCTTTATCAATATCGGTAAAATCGGTAGTTTGCAGATCATATTCAATCTTTCCAATTTCATCACTTTCTTGTTGTTGTTCTAGTTTTTCAGTAGCCTCATCAAATTCTTCCTGTTCTTCAATAATGCCCCCTTCTTGCATCTCCATCTGTTCTGTTTCTTCTTGTGGTTTTTGTGTTTCTGTTTTTAACTTAAGGATGTTTTGATTGTTCATCCACAGGAAACCTACACCTCCCAAACAGATGACGGCGATGATAATAAAGAGATACCAGAATTTTTCTAAAAAGCTTTGTTTTTCTTCCATTTTATCATTCTTCAGTTTCTACTGAAGCCTTGATGCTTCTGATAGTATCTACTAATAATTGGTGAATTTCAATAATTTCTTGCTTTGTTTCCTTGATTAGCTCTTTCACTTCTGAAAATATTTCTTTTGGATCTTCTCCCTCAACTACTTCTTCGAATTTTTCTCTAGCCTGCGGGATTAAGTTATAACCTGTTTCGTCAATTTTTTGCTTAACTGTTTCTATTTTTGTCTTAGCATCGTCAAGCTCCATGTTTTTATTTTTTTCTTCTAATTTTTCTATTCGCGATTCAATTCTGCTAGTAATTCTTTCTAGCCTGACTAGGGCTGCGCTCAATCTTCTCATCATTTTTCTGAAGCGGCTATTGACAATATTTCTTTTTACTTCGCTTAAACGGCTGGCTCTGGTAGCAATTTTTTCCTGAATTTGATTTTTAATTACTTCTCTTCGATTCTGTCCTTCTTGAGTGCTTATAGCTTCTACTTCGCTAGCTTCTTCTACAGCAGCTGGACCAACCTGCTCTGCCTGAACTATAGCCGAAGAGGCGAAAGTAAAAAACAAAAGAAAGATAAGGGTTGCTTTAAAAATGCTTTTCATAACTTAGTTCATAGTAGAATACTTTTGAAAATCTTGTCAAGGTCTAGTTAATCTTCGATTTTAAATTCAATATCCATATCTAGTAGAGGCGGGTTTAGACTGGCTTCTTTGAGATCTGTTTCTTGAAGTTGTTTATCAATTTCTTTTAAGTCCTGCTCAATTTCCAAAATAGCAGAGTCAGTTGCATAGGATGAAGGGTTGCTTATTTCTTGAGTAACTTCCTGCCTGGGTGTTGGGGTAATATTTTTTTCTTTTTCTAATAGTTTAATTAGTTTAATTTGAGGCTGTTTAAAACCGAGAATAATGGCGATGGTGAGTAAAATAACTAAAGTGCTAGCAAAGACACTAGAGAAAAGGATCAAGAACTTTTTGCTTACTTTAGTCTTTTCTCTTAGTGAGGTAATATTTTCAAAATTTTGCTTAATGGGTTTTTCAGTCGGCACTTTTGATCTCCTTGATAACTTCTTGAAGCTGGCTACTGGCTTCCTTTAGGTATTGATGGGATTCTTCTAATAAAAAGCGAGCTTGATTATAAGTTTTGTTTTTATTTCTGTCTTTAGATTTCATTTTAACTAAAATTTGCTGGGCTTCGAATTCTTTTTCTTGACTTTTGGTAAGACGCTTTTCAGCCTCGAGCATCCAGCGTTCGGCCTTAGTTGTTTGTTTATCTCCTTTTTGCCTAATGCCCCCTATTTTTTCCTTAAGAAGATTTATCTGTTCATTTAGCTGATGGCGGTAAGTAGTTTGTTTACCTGCCAAAATAGTTCCCAATGTTTGGTAGCTTAGAACTTCAGTTGTTTTGTATTGTTCTTTGCTTTTGCCAGCCAGATTAACCAGATCTTCTAAGGTAGCTGCTGTTTTCAAGCTGTTTTTGTGGTCTTGGTACCAACTAACTTCGTGGTCTAGTTTTAGATAGACAATATTTTGTTCATAGTTAGAGATACCGGTGATATCTGCCAATTTTAATCTTAGGGCTGTTAAATAAGTACTGATAACTATATCCTCATCTTGAAGCATCTTTAAAGTTTTTTCTCGAGCATCGTCTTTGCTGGTTAGGGTTTTATAACTAAGATAGGCTTCTTTGGCCGCTACATATTGGCTATGTGATTGACGATATTGGTTAAAGTTGAAAAGATAGTCGTCAAAGGCGCGTTGGGAGTCAAACTCTTGAGCATAGATAAAGTTGGTCGTTAAAAAGAGGAAAATAACAAAAAAAAGAGGCAGGGTTCTCATACATTTATTTTACATATTAGAATTTAGTTTGTCTACTTATTCGTATCTTAAGGCTTGGATAGGATTGAGTTTAGCCGCTTTCCCAGCCGGGACGACGCCAAAAATAATGCCGATAATAACAGAGACAAAGAAAGCCAGCAAGATAGACCAGAAGGTTATGACGGCAGGGAAGAATTGATTAATTAAAGCCGCGCCAAGAACTCCGATAATAATTCCTGTTATTCCTCCCCCTACTGAAAGGACGACTGATTCAACTAGAAATTGGATGAGGATTATTTTAGGGGTTGCCCCAATTGCCTTTCTTAAACCGATTTCTTTCGTTCTTTCGGTAATCGAAACTAACATAATATTCATAATACCAATGCCGCCAACAATTAAAGAGATAGCGGCAATGCCAGCTAAGGCGACCGTTAAAGCACCCAGAACTTGAGCAACGACAGATAAGAGGCTCTCAGTATCAACTACAGAAAAATCATTATCGTCAAGAGTCCTTAACATAATTTCTTCAGCTTCGATTTTCGCTTGTTCGATAGATTCTTGATCTTTGGCTTGAAGCCAGAAAGCGATGATATTTTCCATATCAAAAGTAGTTAAGGCAGTCGTTACAGGAATAAAAATTTGGTTATCAGTATCAACCCCTCCAAGTGTTCCTTGAGGGCCTAGAACTCCTAAAACGGTAAATTTATTTTCAGAAATGGTAACTTTTTTCCCTAGGGGATCATTTTCGCCAAAAAGTTTTTCGGCTACCGTTTTTCCCAAGATGACAACTTTTTTGGCCGCTTCTTGCTGGGAGAGAGTAAAAAAACTGCCACTTTCGGGATATTGATCTCTAATTTTTGTATATTCATAAGTAACCCCCGCAGCTTGAGTGGTCTGACTTTTTCCTTTATAAGAAACGGTGGCATTGTTTTCCGTATAGGGCATGACCGCTTTAATAGCAGTACTTCTTTGAACTAAATCTCTTCCTTGCTCGATGGTTAATTTTGACGCCGCCATCCCTGCTCCTTGTATACCGCCTCCTTCTTCGCCTGAACCAAGTTCAAATTCGCCTGGCATAATATATAAAATGTTAGCGCCGATACTTTCAAATTGAGCAGTAATATATATTTTCAAACCTGAACCGATAGAGATCAGGAGAATAACCGAGGTTACGCCAATGATTACCCCCAGCATCGTTAATAAAGAACGCATCTTGTTTGACTTAAGGGTAATGAAAGCTAGCTTAAAGGTCTCAAGCAATTTCTCCATCATAGATCTTAATTATTTTTTTAGCGTT
This sequence comes from uncultured Gammaproteobacteria bacterium, assembly GCA_965230945.1. Lineage (GTDB taxonomy): Bacteria > Patescibacteriota > Microgenomatia > PFEM01 > JAPLYW01 > CAZJJY01. Next base: position 27,700 of record OZ246397.1, read on the forward strand.
TTTGGCAATTTGTTCATCATGAGTAACTAGAATAACAGTATTCCCCTCTTTGTTTAATTTTTTAAAGATGTCAATTATTTCTTTGCCTGTTTTAGAATCTACGTTCCCTGTTGGCTCATCAGCTAAAATAATACTGGGTTTATTAATTAGAGCTCGAGCAATAGCCGTTCTTTGTTGTTCTCCTCCGGAAAGCTGATTTGGAAAATGAGAGGCTCTTTCTTTGAGGCCTAATTGCCCAAGAGTTTCCATGGCCCTTGTTTTTCTTTTTTCCGAGTCGATGCCAGCATAAATGAGAGGAAGTTGAACATTATCTAAAGTTGTTGTTCTGGGGATAAGATTAAAAGTTTGGAAAACAAAACCAATTTTTTTGTTTCTAATTTGAGCCAGTTCTGCTTCAGACAGTTTAGAAACATCTTTATTCTCAAAGATGACTTTTCCAGAAGTAGGGACATCCAGACAACCGGCAATATGCATGAGGGTCGATTTTCCACTTCCCGAAGGCCCCATAATGGCAATAAAATCGCCCTTTTCTATCTCCAGATTAATTTTTTTTAAGACATGAAGTGGTTGAGAGCCAGTATCGTATGTTTTTGAAACATTACTTAGCTGAAGAATTTTCATTTTTAATCTTTTTTTGTTTTTTTACGGAGAATGATTATTTGCCCCTCTTCAATTCCTTTTATAATTTCAGTTTTGGTATCTGTTTCAATGCCTGTTTCTACTTCAATATCTTTGATTTCTTTACCTTCAATAATCTGGACATAACTTTTGTCATTTTTCTCTTTAACGGCTTCGATAGGAACAGCTAAAATATCCTCTTTACTATCAATAATTATTTCTACATCACCATTCATGCCGACTTTAAATTTAAAATTCTCATTCTGAGGGAGAGATATCTCTACCGGATAAGCGGTTCCCCCGCCAGTAGTTCTCACAGAGGAGAAAGAAATTTTATCGATTTTTCCTTCGATTGTTTCTTCAGGATAAGTATCTAAGATGACATTCGCCTTTTGCCCTAACCTAACCTTACCGATATCGACTTCATCAACATTGGTGGCACACTTCATCTGGTTCGGATCGGCAATCGTAAAAACAGCTGTAGCCGGGGTAATATTGACACCGGCAATGGGAGTATCAATACTAGTAACAATGCCTTCTATGGGGGAAGTGAGAGTGGCTAATTTCACTGTCAGATTGGCGATTTCGTAATCTAAGACAATAGAATCAAGGTCAAATTGGGCTTTCTCTAAAATTCTTTTTATTTCATCAGTGACAAGATGGCTTTCTTTAGTTTCTTTATAGTCATCGTGGATTTGTTCAAAGTCCCAACGTTCATTCATATAATCTAGCATCTCTTTTTCAAGGGTTTTTTGAAGCTTTCTTTTATCCAAAGAGGCAATAGCTTGCCACTTTTTAACATAGTCCCCTTCTTTGACGCCTACCCAAGATAAAAGGCCAGAAGTTTGAAATTTTAGATCAACTTGATTTTCGGATCTGATAACTCCTGAAGCCATAATAATTTCCGTCAGATCTACTTTCTTAACTTTGGAAGTCTCATAAATAGATTGAGGTTTATAAAAAACAGTCTTTTTTAAGGAGATAAAACTGACAATGACGACAATAATTGCCAAAAAGACAATGCTTATTTTTTTGTATCTCTTGAAGAAGCTAAAGATTTTTTTCATAGATCGGTCAAATTATAGCAATAGTAGGACAAAAAAGAAAGACTATTTTTTCTTTTTAAGATAATACCAGGTGAAGCCAATGATGATAATGGCTAGGAAAAAGATGGCGACATTATTCATACTTGTCCTTTCTTGTAATAGGTTTTTTAATAAAACTAATAGTGGCTAAAAAAGTAGTGATAGGAACTGCTAAAATTAAACCAATACTGCCGGTTAAAGCCCTAACTATTTCTTCGCTGATTATTTCATAATTAATAACCTCCTTAAATGGCTGGGGGTTATCAATAAAAAGAAGCAATAGTGGTAAGGCAGCTCCGGTGTAAACTAAAATTAAGGTATTGATCATTGAGGCGATATGGTCTTTACCGACATTCATGGAGCGGGTGAAGAGTTCTTTTTTGCTGATTTTAGGGTTGCTTTCTTTTAGTTGTTGGACGATAGCTGATTGAGAAACAGTAACATCATCTAAGATCCCCAAGGTACCAATAATAATTCCTGCCAGTAAAATTCCTTTTATATTGAAAAATCCATGTTTGGCGACTTGCAGAAAACCGGCTTCTTCTGAAGCATAGCCAGTTAAATGGGTGAGCTCGACAGCAAACTTGGCCAGCAAGCCAGTAATTAACAGGGCAATAAAAGTAGAGATGAGAGCAATATTGGTCTTTTTATTTAAACCATGAGAAAGGTAGAAATTAATAGGGAGAATAATGAAAGAGGCAAGAATAACGATTAAAACCGGATCTTTGCCAAGATAGATTTGGGGTAAGATAAATTTAAAGATGATAAGAAAAGAAACAGCCAAGCCAATTAAGGAAGTTACTCCTCGCCATTTACCAACAGCCGCAGCTAAAATGACAAAAGCGATGAAAAGCCATAGTAGTGCCTTTCTGCGGATAACATCAGCGATTAAAAATATTTCATTGCCTTCAAAATCAAAACTTTTGTTAATTAAAAGATTATCCCCTATTTTGTATTTTGTTTGTCCAGCTAAAGGTAAACTACCAGCCTTAAGAGTTATTAATTGGTCTTTTAAAGATCCTTTGGTGATTAATATTTGTAAGTCCTGAATAAGATTTTGCTGATTATCGACAATTTTAATGTCTTCACGGAGGATTTTAGTAATTTTTCCTTCCAGAACTTCTATCTGGCTTGGGTTTTGGGCAAAAACCTTTGCAGGAAGGAGAAAAAGGATTAAAGCCGTTACTATTAAAAAGAGTAGTTTTTTAATCATTGTTTCAGTTAAAGCCAGCCTAAAAGCATGGCCAATCCCAGTAAGAAGATAATGATTCCAGAGACCAGATGAAGGTATCTTATATTTTTATCCTTCCAGCCGGAAACATTTTCCACGGTTGTAAAGCCAATATAACAGATAATGGTTATGGCGATCATGGGGAGAATAAAGATTAGATTATAGAGTAAAAGCCAGGGAATGGTTTTAATTAAGGCCAAAGAGGATAAAATACCCCCGCAGATAACATAGGGACCAATGGTGCAAGGAAGTAGAAAGATGGTTACTAGAGCACCTATTAAAAAGGCGCTTTTAGGCGAAGTTACCTTAAAGAGGAAATTTTGCATCTTTGGTCGTAAAGACAAAGGCATTTCAGTTAGGAAACCGCCTGGTTTATAATGGATGAAGTCTTTTAAATTTAAAAGACCCAGGATAATGGCTCCTATTCCTAAAACCTTGTAAAGCCAAAGGCGGATATTAGTTAAGGCCTGTATTAATTGGAATGATTTAATAATTACCAAGCCATAGATAAGATACATAATGAAGACAGCAGCACTAAAAGCAAGCCCTGCCAGAAGAACATTACGTTTTCTCTTTGGAGAGAAGGTTAAAATGGCTAAAAGGATTAATGTTAAGACAGCTAAGGCGCAAGGGTTAATGGCGTCAACAGCAGCTAAGGAGAGAATTTTAGTCAGTGTAAAACTCTGACAAGCCTCCTTATCTTGTAGATTTTTTTGTACCGGAATTATGGGTGCTTTTTGATCCTCTTTTAGGAAAGGTTGGCCGTTCCATTGAAAAAGCCAGTCATTAATCTTAATGGCATTTTCAAAGGAAATTTTTTTTCCAGATAGAGGAACTTTTTTTGGTTTAGTAATTTCAAAATTAATATCTTTAAGTAGCTCTGAAAGGTCATCTGTTAGAAGATTTTTAAGTAATCTATCATCTACATTTCCAGAAGAGCTTATTAAGACTCTTTGCTTTGTCCAAATGGTTGGCTTTCCTGGTAAAGATGAAAACTTAAGATCTTCAAAACTAATTAATTCCCCATTTGCGGAAGGAAATTTATTAGTTCCTTTTTTTTCAATAACTTTCTCAATATTTTTAATAATAGGCAAATCTCCTTTTAAAGAATCATCTTTACCAAAGATGATTAAGGGTATACCTAAGCCAGAGTTGTATTGTTCGTTATATTGATAAAGCAAGGGGGCATTTTCTTGTTTTTGATAGATTTCGTATTCAAAGACGATAAGATGAGGATACTTTTGAGTCAATTGCTCTAAAACTATTGGGTCAGCTGTGGCGCAGTGAGGACAACCAATGCCGGTGAAATAAACAGCAGAAAAAGGTTCTTTCTCGCTAGCCGTAGCCTTAGGAATTAAAAGAAGGCTAATCAAAAAAAGAAAAAAGAACAATAATTTTTTCATTCTTTTTAGGATAAAATATTCTTTGTTTATTTGCAACTAACTTTTATTTCTTTTTGTATCCCCAAGGTTGTCGTCCAAAACCATGTCCCTCATAGTCAATTCGATGAACATTGCCTGATTTACATTTTGGACAAGCCATTTCTACGCCTCGACGTCCGGTACCAAAAGGAATTTCCCAGGTATACTTACAATCTTCACATTTGAATTTTCTGTTTCTAGTTTGTACCATTTGGTAATCACCCCCTTCGATTCTTAAGGCTTTACCTTTAATTAAGGCCCTGGTAATTTTTTGAAAAGCGGAAGTTAAAATTCGCTGAAAAGTGCTTTGTGAAACTTTCATTTTTTCAGCCGCTTGAGTTTGATCTAAATTTTGATCATATCTTAATCTTAAAGCCTCTATTTCATCCATAGCCAATATTTCCTCTTCCAAAATAGATAAAGGAATTCCTCGGGGTTTAAAATAGATTACCTCTGGATTGAAATCGACAAATCTAGGTTTTTTTGGTCTAGACATACTTTAATACCATGATCTAAGACCACCTAGCTAAAAAGCAAGGTGGTCTTAGTCTTTTATTTTTTGATTTCCTCAAGGCGCTCTTTAATAGCTGTCAGCTCTTCTTCTAGGGCTTTTGTTTCGTCTTCTAGCATTTGGGTTTCTGATTGGCTATCCATTCTTTGATAAGGTACTCCCCAAGAGCGTTGGCCCCAAAAAAGACCAAATCGAGGCCTTCCTCCCCAAGCTCTACCGACTCCACAAGGACCTAATCCTCGACCGGTTAAGGGACCTTGGCCTAAAGGACCTGTTCTGTCAAATCTTGGCATTTTTTTCACCTCCTTTCTTAATTATATTTTGAATATATATTCATTATATGGTTAGGAAAAAGCTTGTCAAGGGGTAATTAAAAATCAAAAGTTTTTGTAAATTTGTCATTTTTTTGCTATATTGAGATGAAATTTATTTTTCTATGGAAAGAGTAAAATCGGCAATTTTTAAATCGGCGAAATCTCTTTGGAAGGTTTCCCCTTTAATTTTAGGAACTATTTTATTAGTAAGCCTGATTTCTGTAGTAATTCCTAGATCCTTTTATATGGCCATATTTAGCAAAAATCCAATACTGGATTCTTTTATCGGTGGTTTAATCGGAAGTATCTCTGCTGGCAACCCTATAACTAGCTATATTTTCGGAGGAGAATTGCTAAAGCAAGGTATTGGTTTAATAGCCGTGACTGCTTTTTTAGTTTCTTGGGTTACTGTTGGAGTCATCCAACTACCAGCAGAATCAGCGATTTTAGGTAAAAAGTTTGCCTTCTTAAGGAACCTCACCTCCTTTATCTTTTCTATATTAGTAGCAGTGATAACGGTATTAATTTTGAAGGTAATATGAAAACTAAATTAAAACAAATCTCCGGTCCCTGGTATTTTTTAATAACGGTAGTTGTAGTTTATTGCCTCTTGTTTATTTTTAAACAAGATTTATTTTTTTTAAGCTTAAGCTTTTTCGGCAAAATAATTTACAAGATAATCCCTGTTTTTATTTTGGTTTTTGTCTTAATGGCTTTAACTAATTATTTTATAACCCCAGAATTAGTATTAAGGTATTTTAAAGGAAAGGGAATTAAAAAATGGTTTTTTGTTATTATCGGCGGTATTTTGTCTGCAGGGCCTATTTATATGTGGTATCCCCTTCTAGCAGAGCTTAAAGAGAAGGGTTTAAATGATGGCCTTATTGCTTGCTTTTTGTATAACAGAGCCATAAAGATTCCTCTTCTACCTGTTTTTGTTCTTTATTTTGGTGTAAAATATATCTTAGTTCTGAGTTTGATAATGATATTTACATCTATGATGCAAGGTTTAATAATAAATAAATTAATGGAGGTAAAATATGATAATTGCCATCGCTTCAGATAATAAGGATATTAATTCAGAAATAAGCCCAAGAGGAGGAAGGGCTCCTTACTACTTGCTTTTTGAGGGTAAAAAACTAGTAGAGACAATTAAAAATCCTTTTGCTGTTGGCAGTGGAGGTGCCGGATGGTCCGTTGCTTATATGTTAGCCAAAAAGAAAGTTGATTTGGTTTTAGCAGGCAGAATTGGCCCCAATATGGAATTTGCTTTAAAAGAAAAAGGGATTAAATTTGAAGCAAAAACTGGGAAAGTAAAAGAGATTATTGAAAAGTTATAATCTTTTAGTTATTCACTTCAAACTGGCTTCATAATATAAAGATTTTTCCTAATATAGTATGTGAATAGTAAAAGGGGTGGTGCCGCGGGAGAGACTCGAACTCTCACAGGTATTACCCCACAGGATCCTAAATCCTGCGCGTCTACCAATTCCGCCACCGCGGCCTGTTTCTATTTTATCAAATTTTGTCTTAGAAGTGGAGTTTTTAGTGAAGTTCGGCTTTCTTTTCTTTTAAGAAAGAGCTCCAATTTTCGATGAAATTGATAAAGCCTAAAAACGGCATATCGATTAAGGCGGTAATAAAGACACTCACAATATTATATTTTTTCCATTTAGAAGAAAGCCACTGCCCTATTTTGGCTACCGGAATGAATAAGATATCAAGTAAAAATTCCCAAAAAGTTACCTTTTCGTCAACGGTAATTTCTTTAGCTCTTTGCCTGATGACTAAGCCAGAGAAAATGACAATAGCCACAATCATGGTATTAATGAAAATAGAAGTTGGCGGTAGTTTAAAGAAATGCAAAGTCCAAATAATGGCTCCTAAAGAAGTAACCCCGGCGATAAGATACAATAAGCCGATAAAGAAACTAAAGATTATGTTTCTCCCTTTGGAAACTTTTATTTCATAGACATCTTTTTCGTCTTTCCGGTAAACGATTTTACCAATTTCATTGGTAATTACCTCAAGATTATTTTTAGGTGGTTTTTTAGTGGTGATGGTTAAAAACAACATTAGAATTGTAGGGGCAAGGATGTCGGCAATCATAGCGTTGGGGTTAAAACGGCCATACAACCATCTGGCTAAAGGTACCTCTACCACAAATAAAGAAAAACCATTGGCAATAAAGATGGATAGGGTGGAATAAATGGCCATTTTTAGCAAGCGGCGTCTTAGTGTTTTAAATCTTTTTTCATAAGCTTCCCTAATGAGATTTTTTAGAGTCTTTGTTTCAGCAAATTTTTCTGAGATGTTGATCGGTTTTTCAATAAGATTATCCAGAATATCACCCAGAAGGAGCCATAAGGTATTGTATCTTTCACAGAGCTTAAAAAATTTACCTGAAAGCGGGTGGAAAAGATCTTTCTCAATATTCTGGCGGATGGAAACAATGTTTTGAGCAATTTCGCTAATAGCTTCTGGTGAGGTATTATTCCAGTTAGGATATCTATATTTTAAAAGTCGGTAGCTGATAATAGGAGCATCAAGATGGAATAAGGTCCTATGGACGGCAATATAAATTTGAATCCTCTTCTCTTCTTCGCTAATAGCTTCGGATGGATTTATTTGAATTCTTTTTTCCATTAAACTAGCCATGGAAGAGATTAAGGCGTTTTCTTTGATAGGAGGGGCTAGTGTTTCTTCTATTTCACAGGCAGCAATTTCCAAAACCCAGTTATAAAATTGAATTTTGTTTTTACGATCTTTTAAAGAAAGATTCTTTTCGAGAATATAGATATACTTTTCTAAAATTCGTTGCACTTCGCCGATTTTGTTTTGAGGGATTTTATCGTTGGGTAAATGCCCACCTCTAATTGATTCTAAAACTAAAGCTTCGGCAATTCTTTCTGGTTTTAGGTTCTTGACTAACTTAATACCTGAGATTTCAGAAATCAATCTACGTTTAAGTTTCCTTTCAATGGCCGTCCTTCTGACTAACTGCTCTTCTTTCCAATTAATAACCCGGATAATATTTTCATAAACAGCGGCTACTTTAGAAGCAATTTCATCAACATGAATGACAGGGATTTTCTCCTTTGGTTCTAAGCTGTCTTTGTATTCCTGATATCCTTTAATTAATCTTTGGATACCTTCAGACAACTCTTCTCTATAGGCAGTTTCCGAAGTGGTTGAGAAATGACTCGTTTCTTTGGAGAAAATAGTTTTATCTTCTTTATCTTCCATGAGATTATTATATTACAACTAGTATAAAAGGAAAAACTTAGATAGTCAAAGTTAGTGTCTTAAGACACTCGTAGGATTTAAAGCTGTCAATTTTATTTATAAAGTAACACACTTTACTTGCCCAGGAAGGTGAAGGAGGGGCATAAACAGGCCCTATTTTTTCAGGGGTATCCAAGCCACGATCAATATATTTTTCTTTTAGAGTTTTAGCTACTTGCTTAATAGACTCATCCCAAGAGTTAAAGCTATAGTTGCCATTGACCCAACCATAGGCGTTGAAAGAATTATAGGGAATTTTTTTACCAAAGGTAGATTCGACTCCAGTAATGGCGGGAATTAATCGCCAATCCAAGCCGTATTCATCAGCAATCTTAATAAAGTTTTCTGTTTCAGAAACTAAAGGAGAATTGTAGAAATCTAAAAATTTCTTTAGTTGTTCTACGCGACAGTCCTTGTTTTTAATAAATAATTCGTTTCTTAGGACAGCAGAAGTACCAGCCAAAAGGATTTTGTTATCATAAGCCTTAACTGGTCTGACCAGGAAAATTACTGCACAGAGGGCAGTAAGGAAACCGAAAAGCAGTTTTTTCATAAGCTGGGCTTATTTGCCCATTAAAAAATCCTAAAGTATCGGAATTAACCTATACCTTAGGATCTGGTTTAAATTTTAGCAAAATTATAGTGATTTGTCAAGTTTTTTATAGGATAGATGTTTTGGGGATAAAGAGTTTGCTTATTAGCCAGTTAGAACTGGATGAAGTAGTTAATTTTAGCGTTTTGTTTTAATTCCTCTAACCAAGGTTGAAATCTAATACTAAATTCTTGTTGGAGAAGAATCTTTTTAATTACTTCTTTATTGTCCTTAAGATTGCTGTCTTTGGGGAAGGACTCCTTATTTTCCTCGAAGTATTCAGCTATTTGTTCATCAGTGATTTCAATATCCTTACTAATAAGTTTCTCTATGAGGATTTGGTTTTTTAATTCTGTTTCTAGGTCCTTTCTAGTCTGGCCTTGGGTGGCTAGAATATTATCCAGGTTTTGTCCTTGGGAATCTAGTTGCTCTTCAATCTCCTTAATCTTCTCGTCAATGGCTGCTTTGCTAATGGTAATCTTTTGTCTTTTACCTTCCTGCTGGATTAACATTTCGTTGATCTTCATATCTAAAATTTCTTTACCCAGTTGTTTTTCCAGAGCTCTGTCTAAAGTGAAACGGGTAATGGGTTTATAGTTAACGGTGGCGACAATAAACCAGTTTTTTAAAAAAAAGAAACCTGCTAAAAAAACTAAAATAGAGATGATAAGTAAAAGATTTGTACCCTTTAAGGAATTTTTACAATAAGCAACAAGATTAATTTTGAATTTCTTTTTAGAAGAAAAGATTTTTTTAAAGATATTCTCGCTTTTTTTCTTAGACATTTTGATGAGTTTATCATAAAAAAAGTTAATTGCAAATAGTATATTTTGATGAAGAACAAATAATTTAGAATATTTCTTCCTACCCTCTGCTCTGTTTTATTTAATGATATTACAAAAAACTACTTGTTCTTTTTAGCTAAGATAAAGATGGACGGAGCTAAGTAAGTGTTCAGGGTTGCGCTTATTTCTTGATATCTTTTTTCTAACAAAAGAAGGATTTTAAAAGGAATGAGTTTTTTAAAAAAGGAATGGCGTAGATTGGAAACGGAAAGATGGCTGACAATTTTAAAACCATTACTTAAAAGAAGAGTTTTTATTTGATTGGGATGGTAGTTTAAAAAAGGAGGTGTTTTTCTTTTTTGGGTAATGTCTTTTGGCTTATGCTCCATAAGAAATTTCAAATTCATGCAAGACAAGGCCTTAAGGCGATTTTTTAAGTGAGCTTTGTTGGCGAATTCTAAGATAAGGAAACCTTTTGGCCTTAAGATGCGATTGATTTCCTTTATTATTACTTCCGGATCTTTTAGATGATGTAAAACTCTGATTAACAAGGCTACATCAAAACTTTGGTTGCTAATAGGTAGTTTTTCTATGGAAGTTTTTTTGACGGTGAAGTTTTTGTATTTTTCTTGAAGTTTTTGGGTTTCTTGAAGGAGTTTCTCAGAAGGTTCGACAAGAAGAGACTTTTTAAACGAGGGGGCGTATTCAGGCGTTAGACGGCCAAATCCTCCAGCGATATCAACGATCTTTTTGCTTTTCTTACTTGGAATTAAGCTAAGAAGCTTTTTTAAAGCGATTTTTTCTGATTGGTTTTCGTAAGCTCTACTTTCCCAATACTTTTGGTAGTTAAAAAAAGGATAGTCGTAACAAGGGGTTGTTTTTTTAGACATAGGTTTACTCTATCACGAAGAATTAAAAATCACCGTATTCAAGTTCTTCCATGAACTGACTGACACACTTTGCCCAGGGACCACCTTTTGCAACTGAGGGAGGGGCATATTTAGGCATGATTTCTTCGGGGGTGGTTAAGCCTTGGTCAAGATAACGTTCCCTTAAAGTTTTGGCCACTTGATTAAAAGCTTGTTCCCACGATAAGAACTTTGTCTTGCCGTTTTCAAAACCCCAACAGTTATAGGAATCCGGGGGTGATTTTTTGCAGAGATTTGATTCACACTGGGCAATGGCCACAATCAAGCGGTAATCAACATCATATCTTTCCGCTGCTTCAAGGAGCTTATCGGCATAGGGAAAAAGAGGAGAGTTATGTTTTCGGAGGTAATTTTCGATAATGATCGGGCGGGCATCAGCACTATTTATCTCCCCTAAGACTTCACCTGTGTCTTGAGGTAGGGCGGCATAGAATTGTCCTGAAGGGACGGTTGACTTAGCCAACACTTCTTTCTCAGAATTAGTTATTTGATTGAGGGAGAAAAAAGCTACCACTAAGGTTAAAGGGGTAAAAAGGATAAAAACTAAGCACAAAAATATCTTTCTCATCGGACAGACCTGATTTATCCTGACATCTTTTGATATGTTTGTCAAGAGAAAGTAAAAAAATAGTGAGCCGTGCAGGATTCGAACCTGCGACCAACTGCTTAAGAGGCAGCTGCTCTACCACTGAGCTAACGGCCCAATGCGCGCCTGGAGGGATTCGAACCCCCAACCTCATGGTCCGAAGCCACGCGCTCTAATCCGTTGAGCTACAGGCGCAGAGTAACTTATTATAACATTTAAGAAGGATTTTGTTAATTAATCCTATAACTTGATTGCTCTCCTCTATTTGAATATAATTCGGGCTATCTGCTGATGTTCTTTAATAATTGAATATAAATTTAAGAGAAAGGAAAGGGAAATGAGAGAGTATCCTTTAAGGTTAATTTTGCTTGGGTCGCTGATGTCATAATTATTGTTTAAGAAACAAAAACTTCCAATAGCTGGAAGATAATAAATTCTTTAACCTGGTGACTCAGTCCTATTTTTTTGCCTAAACCTAAATTTGACTGAAGTGTAGCCTACTTCTTCTTTTTCAAAAATCCTTCAATTGCCCTTAGAACTTCAAGAGGGGTAACAAATACGATCGTATTATTCTTATCAGATGAAACTTCGTTTAGGGTTTGTAAGGTTCGAAGATGTAGTCCACCTGTTGATTTACTTAATCTTTCAGCTGCTTGAGCCATGTTTCCAGCTGCTGCTTTTTCTCCTGCTGCCTTAATAATGATTGCCCTTCTTTCTCTTTCTGCTTCGGCCTGTTTGGCAATCACCCTCTTCATTTCTTTAGGCAAGACAATATCTTTTAACTCAACTGACTCAACCTTAATTCCCCATGGGTCAGTCGCTTTGTCAATGATTGATTGAATTCGGTCAGCGACCTGATTTCTTTTAGAGAGAAGATCATCTAAGGCTGTTTCACCAACTACATTTCGCATTGTTGTTTGAGCAAGTTGGGAAACAGCAAAAAAGAAATTTTCAACCACAATGATCGCTTTTTTAGCATCGCTTACTCGGTAATATATAACTGCATTGACCCTGGCGGAAACGTTATCTAAAGTGATTGCTTCTTGATCAGGAACATCAACAGCTTTGACACGAATATCAACACGTTGCCAACTATTGATAATTGGCCAAACGAACCTCCAGCCAGGATCCATAACATTTTGGAATTTGCCAAAAAGAAACCTGACGCCTTTCTCGTATTGATTAACTTGACGAATTGAAATAATAACGATGAAGATTAGGATTAGTATCAAAATCTCAAAAAACCCCATTGCTCATGGATTATATCACAGTATTTTAAAAAAGACAAATGTTATTTTAAACAAAAAGTTTTGCATTCAAAACAAGGGAGTATGTAACGAAATTTACAACATAGCTATGACTATCATAAAGAACCATGGTAGGAGAGGTAATGGAAAGGCTATTGGAACAAATCTATTCAATAGAACAGAAAAAGAAAAACTTTGTTATTATTGGACAACTGATAGGATTGAATTAAAAGATGAGAATGGGGAAATATACGTGTTTTTACTTGTTTTTCTTTTTGTAATCTTCAATTGCCTTTTTAATAATTTCGTAGGCTTTTTCTTTCCCACTCCATCCCTCTATTTTTATTTTTTTCTCTGGTTGTAATTCAACATAATTTTCCCAGAAGTTTTTAATTACTTTTTTGGTGTGGTTTGAAAGATCATCAAGGTCATTAATTTCCTCAAATCTTGGATCATCAGTAGGAACGGCTATTATTTTATAATCCTCTTCCTTAGAATCAATCATTCGAAGTACACCAATTGGCTTACAGGAAATAAGGCATCCAGGAAAGGTAGGAAAAGTAGATAGAACCATAATATCTAATGCATCACCATCTTCTTTGTTATAGGTATGAGGAATAAAGCCATATTCGGCAGGATAATAAACAGCTTCGTATAAGACTCGATCTAGTCTAAAGACATGATTTTTCTTATCGTATTCATATTTATTAGTACAACCTTTGGGGATTTCAACAAAGCAGTTAACTTCAGAAGGCGGATTATTTCCTAGTGGTAGTTGGCGGACAGGGTTATCCATAACAGATTTATTTTAGACAATTTTGTTTCCTAAATGCAAGTTTTAAGTTGATTTTTAAGAGATATTTAAATAAAATTAATTAAATGATGTCTTCTAATAAGAAAAAAGGCTTTCTGTGTTCTCATTGTCATCAATTTATTTCTATAGATAGTTTTATTGGTACTCAGTTTCGTAATCACTGCCCTTTCTGTCTATGGTCAAGGCATGTTGATTTTAGAAAATTAGGTGACAGGCAATCACAGTGTCAAGGAGAAATGGGACCAATAGGGCTAACTTTTAAGCATGAAGGTTATGATAAGTATGGCAAGCCGAAACAAGGAGAATTGATGGTTGTTCATCAATGTCTTGCCTGTGGTAGTTTTTCTATTAACAGAATTGCCGCTGATGATGATCCAGAAGTAATTTTAAAACTCTTTAATGAATCTTGTAATATTACAGATGAATTAAAGAACAGATTAGAAGAAGAAGGAATAGATCTTCTTGCAGAGAAAGATAAAAAGGAAATAGAAACTCAACTTTTTGGCAAAAGATAATTAAACTACAGTTTCTTATCCTATAATTTGACTTCCCAGTACTGTTTTGTTAAGATTTATCTTAAGAAAAATAATTGGCACTTTAAAATAAAATTTTTAATAAATTTAATTAAAGGAGAAGAAGATGTTTGATATTGATGGTAAAAATGAAGAGGAGGTTAAAGAAGGGGTTAAAGAGCATGCTAAGGTAGCTTATTTTTCCTTGGGAATATTTGGCTGTGTTTTTTTAAGTGCTTGTGCTTGGTCATTTCACAAGGCATTTATTGATTTTAGTCTTTTTTTTCTCTTTGCAGCTTTGTTCTTCCTTGTAATGGGGTTTTTATGTATTGGTCTTTTGATTTCCTTCATTAAAAAAGGAAAGAAATTTAATAAGAAATAAAAAGGCGGTGGTAAATTTATCTAGAAAAGTATTTATTTTTTGGTCGATTCTTGGTTTAATTTCACCGTTTGAGAAAGAAATACAAATTTAGCTTGTATTTTTCTTATTTTCTTATAAAAAATACCGATTCAGTATAAGTGCTCTGTTAAGGTTTCTTAATAAAAAACTTTAACGGAGTGCTTATTTTTTGCCTACTAGGATTAGGATATTCCAAGTTTAGACATCACTATCGTAAAGTCGGAAGAATGATAATCGTTTTTTAATAAAACTTTTCCACTTAAGGTTTTACAGTAATTAAATATTTCTTCTGAATCTGCAAACCAAACATTGCTGTGTTGGACCGTTTTAGGTTTCGGATGTCTTCCTGCCATATTGAAGACAAGACATTTCTTAGCATGCTGAAACATAGTTTTGATTGCTTTTTTCCGAAAACCTAAGTTATCATTATAGTTTCTATTAAGTGTTCCACAGCAAATAATAATATCAAACTTTTCTTTCAGTGGTTGTTTAAAGTAATCACCAACTATAAATTTGTGTTTTGGATGTATTTTTTTTGCCTCCCTGATAAATTCAGGGACGATATCTATTCCTGTATAATTGAAAACATCTGCTTTGTCTGTAATATATGGAATGATATCCCCAAATCCACAACCTACGTCGAGAATACTTTGTCTATAAAAATTAATGTCCATGACGATTTGCTCATACCTCTGTCTTGCAGCTTTCTCCGAACACCACTTTAAAGCTCTTGGGCTAACCCCATATTTTTTATAACTATTCTGATAGCTTTTCTTTATTTTTTTCATCTTCAGTAATAGTATAATATATTTTTATTAATTATTAATAGTCCTGACTAATCCTATAACTTGACTTCCCTACTCTGTTTGAATATAATTCGGGCTATCTGTTGTAGTTCTTTAATAATTGAATATAAATTTTTAAGTAATTTGAGAGAAAGGAAGAGGGATAGAATTGTGATATTTCTTGTAGTTTTTTTGTTTTTAAATTAAATAGTAGGAGATAAGAAAGGATAGGTCAGGAAAAATGAGTAAAGAGAGAGAAAATTATTTTCGTGCATGGTTTGAGTAGGTAATGTTTATCTTGAGTTTAAAGATAATAGTAAAACGGGCCGTGCGAAAACACTACAACTACTGAGATTATTCGGAGGAAAATCAATATTAATTAGTGTTGATAGAAAAGAGAATGGACAGTGGCAAATAAATGTTTAAAGATTTAAGAAAGGGTAGGTGAAGGAATGCCGTTTGAGCAATTTCTTTCTAGTTGCGTTTTCGTGATCGTATTATTGATTATTGCTGGAGGTTGTTTTTTAGTCGGTTATCTTTTTCACTGTAGTCTTACAGATAACTGTAGTCTTACAGATAAAAGAATGATAAACAAGAAAGGATAACGTGAGAGAAAGAAGCAAGAAAGATATAGAAAAGAGGACTGATGTCACACTTGTTGTTTAAGAAACAAAAAACTTCCAATAGCTGGAAGACAATAAATTTCTTAACCTGACGACATCAGTCTCTTTTTTTGCCTATTTATCAGGCTTTTTTGAATCTAAGGGTGACTGACCGGATTCGAACCGGCAACATCCTACTCCACAGGTAGGCGCTCTACCATTGAGCTACAGCCACCATATGTGCCCATTCTATCAAAAAAAAGCTAAATAAACAATTAAAAGCAGGATTAGGAAATAACCTAAATATTGAAGAATTTGAGGTAAAAAGATAAATATTATCTTACCTTCTGTATTTTGGTTATTTTCCCATCCATTTGCCCATCCTTTATATAAAAATGGTTTTCCTAAAGATTTAATTTTAAAATTATCTTTTATACTAAAAGCTCTCCAGTTTTTTTCAAAAGATTGATTATTAGTAATTATTTTTTCTTGAGAGAGTTTTTCTTCCTTAATAAATTGATATTCTAAAGGTGCTATTTTAATAGATTTTAATTTATTAATTGTTTTTAATGGACCAATACCATAATTGCTTATATTGATATCATATCCTTGTCCTTCTTTGCCTATTTTAGGTATAAAAAACACATTTTGTCCATTATTTAAATCAGAATATAAGTCACAGTGTTTGGTATGATAATTAGTTAGACAGACTCTTAAAGGAAGTCCTGAGATATTTTCTGCTTCCATTATTAAGGTATAGCTTCTTTGATGAGATAACTCAGGGAAACTAAAGGAGTCTCTTGTTTCTGCTTTTTGGGTACTATATTCTTTAGATATCTCTATATTATCAACAATCTCTGGAGCGAGTTTTTTTAAAGCTCTATAAGTGGTTGCCTTTATATCTTTTATCAAAGTTTCTTTTTCTTGATCTTGAGCATCTAAAAGAAAGCGTAATTCGTAATTTTCTATTTCTCTGTTTTTAGGGAATTGAAAAAGGTAGCTATTTTCTTCTTTTTTCCCTAAAAGACAATCATCACTCCCCCATTTTGCTAGACAAAAAGATAGTTTTTCTTCTTCATATAGAAATTCTATTTTTAGAAGAAAATTCGTAAAAGGTTTTGTTTTTAAGATGGCTTTTAGGGGTATTTTAGAACAGGCAATAGCGTTTTTTCCAAAGAGTATAAAACTATCTTTTTGAACTTCTTTAAGAGCGAAAATTTGTTTTTCTTGAGGCTGACTACAAAGACTTAACTGTGGATCAAGTCTTTCTATATCTAAGAAATATTCTCTTTTTATATTTAAATTAAAATCTTCTTTATTTATTTTTCCTATTTCTGAAGCTTTTTCTAATGCTTGTTTCTTAAGTTCTTCAGGTGGATTTTCAAAATCAATTAAGATAGGATAGTTTTGCTGATTTTCTTTAAAATTTACTTGATAAATTTTTAAATTCCCAAATTCTTTAGTTAATTTAATATTTTCTGACAAAGATAAAAGTTTTTCTGTTTGATTAAAAAATAAGACTTTTTCGTCTTCTTTAGGAGCAATGATGTTTTTATCTAATAAAAGCCAATGAATGTTATATTTTTGTAAAAGATTTTCTAAAAGTTCATTGTTCTGGCTATAAATAGCATATGATATTTCTTGATAAGCTTTTTCATTTTTTGGATTCCATCGATCAAAATCTCTTACCAATAAAGATTGCTCAAGGCCAAACCAGCTAAAACCGGCTCCCTGAAAGCCCCATTTATAGTATTCCCAACCCCAAAAGGTGTGAAGTGGTAATTGGACGATTCTCCCCTTATCTTCTTGTTTATTAAGCCAGTCAGTCATTTCGAAATAAGATTGAGGAATTTTAATCCTTAAGCGAGGATTAATAAGTTGCCCTTTAAGGGCAGGTAAAGTAAATAAAATAAGAATGATAGTAGTGATAATTGTTATTAAATAAATAATATACTTTTTCTTTAGAAAGAATTTCTTAAATCGATTAAAGATAAAACTTAATCCAAAAGCGAAAAAAACAGCATAGCTAAACATCAATATGATAGAAAACTTAGTGAAGGGAAATCTTAAAGCTTCTTTAAAAAGAGGTATTTTTTCTCTTAAAAATAAAAAAATTTGTTTAAAAGGAGTTGTAGCACTGATTAAAAAGACAAAAGCAATAAAGAATATTGGTAATAAGGGGATAAGTTTTTTGTTTCTTTTGATTAAAGAACCAACAATTCCTAAAGTAATAATTAAAAAGCTTAAATAACCAATGGATAATATAAAAGGATTTCTTAGATGTTCAATCCAGCTTTTTAAAAGATAATCAAAGTTTTGAGTGTTGAAATTATATTGCGTCCAGCTAAATAAATGATTTTTCAAAAGAACAGTATTTTTAATATTTCCATATTCGTAGTTATGCAAAAATGCTTCTTCTGAAAATAATCTATTTATTTTAGCTTGGATAATTTCCCCACTCTGGTGGGTAATAAAGTAAAGATTAGGTAAAAGCCAAAAAGAGTTAATTACTAATAGGATGATTATTAGAAGAAATATTCTTTTTAGATATAATAGGCGCTTTTTTTGTAAAAAAAGATAAGTTAGAAGGTAAATTAAAAAACAGCCGAAAAAGGTATACCATAAGGTAGCTGCATAAGCTTGAGGAGTACTTAAAAAAGAAATTAAAGCAAAATAAATTAAAAGTCTTTTTTTGTTTTCTTTTAAAAATAAAGTAGAGATAAGAAAAAACCATCCTAAGGCTGCATACTGAGTGGCAAACATCTCAAAAGGAACATAAAAGTGCTGTATGGTTCCTAAATTAAGTAAATAAAATAATCCTCCTAAGAAAGCAAGATTCTTCTTAAATAAATAAGGTAATTTATTGAATACAATTTTTTCTAAGAAGAAATAAATTCCTAAAGGGCCTAAGACAAGGCAAATAAGAAAGTAAAAGTAACGCAGGAAATTTAAAGGAAATATAAAAGAGAACGGCCATAAGAACAGAATTCTAGGTAAATCAGCCATATGAGAATGTCCGGCTACGGCTCCTAAACCCTGTTCATAACGCCAAACACCATTAAAAATTCTTTGTATATTTAAGGAAAAATTAAATTCTGGGTGAAGTGTATCCCAACCACTTAGCCAGGTATTCGGGTTGAAATTCAAAAAAAATAGTAATAAAGAAAAAGAAATTAATATTAAAGGAAAAAGATTTTTTTTAAAAAAGGAAAGCATTTGATTATATTTTATCAGAAAAAAAGAGAAGGAGGTGAAGATTGCTAGATAAAAGAATATCTAATAAAGGTCTTCACCTCCTGTTTAGGCATATTTTTGCCTTTAGGAGTTTCTTATCCATTGTCCAGAATCGACTAAGCGGAAAGAACCATCATACCATCTTAAAACAGCAACCCATGTAATTGTTTCGCATTGTTCAGCGCAACCACATTGGCCACGAAATTCAGGATTTGGTTCATCGCTTCCTAATTGATTAAGGTAGTGATTACGTAAAATAGCTAAAGTTTCTAGGGTATACTCTCCATATTCTGGATCAGTATAGTCTTCATTGTCAGCCATATCTGACATGTCCCAAACTTCACCTACTCCCCAAAAACCATGAAGTAAATAAGCGTTTAGAAATTCACCAGGGATTTCCCAAACATTTATTAAAGCTACTAAGATAGCTCCACCATCAGGGTCTTTAACACTACCAATTCCAGGTAACCAAGTTTCTTCCCCAGTAAAAACAAGCCATTTCCAGGTTGGAATTTGAACATTGGCTCGACGCGAAACATCTCTGAAAGCATCATTATAACCAAAGTTATATCCTGCTCTTGGTTTTCCCCAAACACTTTCTACATCAGGAAAGATGCGATAAGATGTTAGGTCTTGAGGAATTTCTGGAAAATTGACTTCATCACTTATATCAATTAAATCAGGATCTGGACTAAAACCAGGTTCAATAACAGGAACTTCAAAAATAATCTTCTCTTGTTCATTTGTTGAATTTTGATCTTCTATTTCTTTAGCCTTTTCAGTAGCTAAAGCAGAATTAGCAAAACCTTCATCGACACTAGTTTTTATTTTTCCTAAACCTTCTTCGGCTGTTTTTTCAAGATTATTGATAGATTCAATAATCTTTTCAATGTCTTCAGCCTCAATTGGTCTACAAGAATTAAAAACAACGAGGGAAAACAAAATTATTAAAAGAACAGCGAATGATTTTAGAAAAATATGTGTCTTTATTTTCATCTCCATCACTTCCTTATTTAATCTTGATCAATTTTTTTATATTTGTTTGGTAAACCGTATGTAATCATCCAAAGAAGTAAAGATAACATCGGAAGAATCAAAAAAAAGATTACGGTTCCAATCCACCTCCCATCAAACTTTCGTTTCATATCAACCTCCTAAAGTTAAATATGCCTATTTTAAAGAGCAAATCTTAAATCCAAACGCTTTTTATTTAGATCTAAGATGTTCCTTTCGAAGTTTAAAGACTCCGAAAATTAAAGCAGAAATTAATAAAATAATAGTCCAAATAAGATTATTGCCTGTTTTAGGAATAGTGGTAATACCTAAAATCTTTTTACTAATACAAAGTTGAGAAGTATCTCCAGCGCTTTTATCGTCTTTTTTAGCTTCCCCACTGTTGGTAACACAGTAAATTCCGTCACCTTCAGGAAGATCATTTTCTGAAACAACTTTGGCTTTTATTTCGTAAGTTTTTGATTCTCCGGGATTAAGATGATCAATTTTCCAAGTAGCTGTTTTATCATCCCAACCATCAGGAGTAGAAGTAAAATATAAATAATCAGGTAAAAAGTCTTTAACTTCAATATCATTTAGATCTTCTTCACCTGTATTTTTAATGGTTAATTTAAAGATAACTTCTTGATACGGGGTGTAAGTAGAATCATCAGCATAAAGATTATCGACATATTTATCTTCTTCAGGATGTCTGACGACTTTATCTAAAGAAATTTCTCCTTCATAGCAGATTTCTCCGCCGCCGTATTGTTCAACACAGCGACCAGCGACGACCTTAGGAAAGATTAAAAGCCCTAAGATGCTCCCGATGATTAAACCTTTAATTAATAGATTGATTTTTTTCATACAAAAAACCTGCTTTAGCAAGGGCAGGCTATGATAGATGATAAAACTATATACCATATAATTCTCCTTGTCAAGTTATAGGGTAGGTAATAACTAAAAGTCTTTTCCAGGCTGTTCCCGGAGGCCAGCAAGTTTGTAGAATAAGCTCCTTTTCTTTTAAATTAAGATTTTCTATTTCAGATACATCATTAGGATTGATGATTTTTTGATTATCAACCTGATAAGAGTAGACCTTGCCCTTGTAGACCAAGACGACACGATCTCCTTTATCTAATTTTTTTAAAGAATAAAAAACGGGATTAAAGAAGTTAAGATTAAAAATAGAGTTGGTTGAATGACCAAAGACATAGATAGCTCCATCTTCATCAGGTAGACTAGAACCTACAGCGTGAGCAGCTTTATCTTTTAAGACTTCATTGTATTCTTTCTCATTGGTGGCGTTGACGTTAGTTAAAACTTGGGTTCTAACCCCAATTTTGGGGATAATAAGCTCGAATTCGTAATCATTAGGAGATAGAACATATCTAAATTTACTTTCTATCTCGACACTGTTTTTATCTTTGTTTAATAGGTAATTCAATTCTCCTACCATAAAAGGTAGAAAAACAAAAAATAGTCCTATTAATGGAAGAACAACAAAACTTAATTTTAGTTTATTAAAAGATTTTTTTTCAGGAGAATAAAGATCAAAAGAACTTGCAGAATCCCCTGATTTATAAATAATTATTCCTTCATTCATAGTATAAAGTATGCCCTGTACAGTAGGACTTTTCAAGTTTGGAGCAGGAGAAGCTTAGTACTCCCAGCAGGACTCGAACCTGCAACCTACTCCTTAGAAGGGAGTCGCTCTATCCGATTGAGCTATGGGAGCTTATTGAGCGGGGGACGAGATTCGAACTCGCGACCTTCTCCTTGGAAGGGAGACGCTCTACCAACTGGGCTACCCCCGCAAGTTAACTTAAAAGCCAAGTTTTGTCGGGGAGCCGGGACTCGAACCCGGGACCTCACGCTCCCAAAGCGCGCACTCTAAGCCAACTGAGCTACTCCCCGTTTTGTGCCGAAGGCGGGATTCGAACCCGCATGGTGGAATACCACCAAGAGATTTTAAGTCTCTCGCGTCTTCCAGTTCCGCCACCTCGGCAGATGTAACTATTATATCAAAAAAAGCAATAAAAGAGGAGTGGGGAAAGAAAAATATGGAATTAAAAAAAACCACCAGATGGTCTAAAAATAAACTTAAGGGGAGGGAGAAGAAAATATAACCTTTCACTGCCTTTTAAATAATTTTCTAAGGTCAGTTCTAGCTTGCTCAAGAATTTTTTTTCTTTCCATCCCGAGGTTTTTACCAGCTCGGTTGATATAAAAGTTAAGCATACTCATAGCAGATTGATAAGGAGTCCCCTTACGCCTTAAAGAATCCTCAGCCGAACGTTTAAGTGAAGCTGCAATCTTCTTCGAATTTTTCCAAGTAAATACCCCTTCTTCCAAATCAAGAGCAATGCTTTTTTTCGTTACCTCAGCCGACCAATATTTCTTTCCAGCCATATATTTCTATTATACCTATTTTGACAACCAAGATGCGAGATTAGTCTTGTTTTGCTTGGGAGCCAGGATTCGAACCTGGATTAATGGGTCCAAGGCCCATTGTCCTACCATTAGACGACCCCCAATTATATTTTCTTAACCTATCTAAGAATCTTTTTATTTAGAAAGGAGCGTTGTTATTTTAGAATATGGGAGCGGGTAACGGGAATTGAACCCGTCTCTCATCCTTGGCAAGGATGTGTAATACCGCTATACGATACCCGCATTGGGTGCCGAGGGGCGGAGTCGAACCGTCATCTCAGCTTTTTCAGAGCCGCGCCGTGACCACCTTGGCTACCTCGGCAGATTTTTCTTATTCTACCATATCTGTGGACGAGAGAGGACTCGAACCTCTGACCTTCTCTGTGTAAGAGAGACGCTCTAACCAGCTGAGCTACTCGTCCTTGGTGCCGGGAACAGGACTCGAACCTGCACACCTATTTAAAGGTACTGCCTCCTCAAGGCAGCCTGTCTACCAATTCCAGCATCCCGGCAGGTTTTAATGTGCCCTGAGAGAGAGTCGAACTCTCACGTCCTTAAGGACACTAGCTTCTGAAGCTAGCCTGTCTACCAATTCCAGCATCAGGGCTAAATTGCTAGGAAACTGATTAAATTATAACAAAAAATCAGCTTCATTGCTAATCTTTAGAGATGGTGTAAACGGTGGGATGGAAGAGAAAAACAGCCGGTGTTTCCTCAACAATTGATTTTTGGAAATCAAGATAAATTTCTTTTCTCTTGCTTTTATCTAAAGTTTTCCTGCCGTCTTCTAAGAGCTTGTCAATTTTAGGGCTTTTATACCTACTAATATTGCTGCTTTGGGTTGAATGCCAGAAAAGATACTGATCAGGATCAGAAGGAATTTCTTGGGTGGCTAAAAGAGCTTGAAACTCCTCATTGGGATTGTTAATGACTCTAATTTTGGTTTTAATACCTAGATCTTCCCAGTCCTTTTTAATCTGTTCTGCTATCGGAAGTAGAGAAGATAAAGTAGCCAGTTCAATTTCAGTGAAAGTAGTTTTTTCTTCCTCCTCTGCTTCTTCATTATTGCCATTACCATTTTCTAAAAGTTTTTTAGCTTTTTGCAAGTCAAAATTGTAGGGTTTGAGTTTATTATTGTAAGCCCAAGAAGAAAGGCTAATAGGGCTTAGCGCTCTTTCTTCCCAATCTTTCTTAATAGCATAGGCTAAGGCCTGGCGGGTTGATTTATTTCCTAAATGGGGATCGTTGGTGTTAAAAAAGATAGCCACAAAGCGATTGTATTTGACTTCTGGCGTGATTTTAATCCGCTCCCAATTATTTAAATCCCCTAATCTTACGATTTCTCTTAAGCTAGAAACTTCCCCTAGTTTAAAACCAGTTCGAGCAGCTTTTTCGGTAGGATAAAACTTAAAAATTAATTGAGGCTTGTTTTTACCTTTAACAGGCGTTAAGACAAGTCTTTCAATAATTTCCCCATTTTTTTTAATCTTTCTAGCTTCATAATCACCTGTTCCTAAGAGGCCTTTTCTAAAAATAGGCCTGCTCATGACCGTAAGAAAGGGAGAAAAAGGTTCTTTAAGTAAAAATTTTATTTTTTTATCATCAATAATGGTTTTAGTAACGTCGCTGAATTTTAGGTTAATATCAGCGGTGACTAATGGTTCTTTATCTTGCCAAAAAAGGTTATCTTTAAGAGTGAAAATGTATTCTCTCCCCTCTTTTTCAATCTCCCAAGAAGTAGCCAGATTAGGTTCTATAGAACCGTCATCAGATGTCTTGGTTAAGCCATCACTTATTAAGCATTGAATTTCTAATGGTAGTTCTTTAATTGTGTATCTGCCGACAAGACCAATTTTTTCAATCTTTTGGTTGGAAGAATCGGAGATCTTGTAGATAAAAAAGAAACAGATAATACCAAGTAAAAAACCAAGAATGAAAATTTTCTTCCTTTTTCGCCAAAAAGCACGTCCTAAATTACGATAAAATCTAACTTTTCTAAAAATTCTTCTCATTGTTCTAGTTCAATAGGAGGTTAACCATTGAAGTAAGAAGAAAAAGTATCACCAAAACAATAGTAATGTTGAAAAGAAGTTTTTCGGTTCCCCTTCTGGTATTAAAGGTTTCACTGCTTCCTCCCCAGGCGGCCCCCAAACCAGTGCCTTTTGATTGAGCTAAAATAGAAACAATCAAAAGGACGGAGATAAAAATTTGAACAAAGATAATTAAGGTTTTCATTTCTCTAATTATAACACAGTCCTTATTTTTTAATTAACCAGAGAGTGAGGGTGGTAACGATACTGATGACCAAAGAAGCTAAAACAAAAGCCCAAAAGGTAGCCATATAAAAAGAAGGCATGATAAAGCCCTTATAGCTAAAGCCTTCAAAAAGAAAACCAGCAATCTTAAATTGAGGGACAATAATGGTTGCCAACCAAAGAGTGATAACGTTTATCAACCAGCGAAAAGTACCCAAAGTAAGGAGGTTAATAGGCAGAAACAGAACTTTAATTAGGGGTTTAATTAAGGTTCCCAATAAGGCTAAAACTAAAGCTGCTAAGGCAAGGGTTTGCCAGCCACCAGTAAAACTAACTCCTGTAAATAGAAAAGCTACCAACCATAAAGCAAAAAGATTAATTAAAAAGAAACGGAGATACTTTTTAATAAATGACATCTCTTATTTTTAACACAAACTTTAAATCTCTGTCAAAATTTCTTTTTTAAAAGGATAAATAAGGTAGCTAGAGTAAGTGCTCCTCCCAACGAGGGGATGATAATTTGCCAAATAAAAGATCCTATTTCTATTTCCTTCTCAAAATCCTGATCATTAACAGAAATTTTAATTAAACCGTCTCCCTTGGCGAAGGCATTTTCAGGGGTGATGATAAGAGAAATTTCCCTATAAGAAAAAGGCGGTAAGACAGGTATTTCTTGTTGATGGGGTGATGATAGAACTACTCCTTGGGCATTAATTTTAACCTTCAGGTTATAGAAAGCAGTTTGACCTTCGTTTTTAATAATAAGCTTGCCTTTTTTAGTTTCCTTCCAAAAAATTTGGGCAGGTAGGCTAAAATCAACCTGTAACTTAGGAGGTTTTTCTGGCTCGTATTCACCAAAGGCTACTTGAACGGTTTTTTCCATAGAATCTGGTGATTTATAAGAACCGGCAGGATACGGTTCTTCACTATTTTGGCCATGGATAGCAAAAACAAAGTGATTTAAGTCGCTTTTATAGAAATAATCAATACCTTCTGTAGTTTTTTCCCAAGTAGGGTCAATTGGTACCCATAATTGTTTTTTTTCATCATAGTATTCCGGCCAGGAATGTAAGACATCGGTAACTAAGTTCAAAGGACGGAGTCTTATATCATCGGTATAAGCAAAGCCGTTAATTTCTCTGGCCGGAATGCCTGAAGCTCGGGCAAGGGTAATAAATAAATCAGTAAATTCCATACAGATAGCCTGACTGGGGTTTTCTAGAGCCTTGACTGCTCCTAATCTCTCAACTCCCTCAGCAACCCGATCAAAATTATATTCTAAAGTGTTAATAACGAAATTATAAATAACTTTAGGTGTTTTTAAATTCTTAGATAATTTGATAATTTGCGGATGATTAACCTCCCAATATAATGATGCGGAAAGGTTGTCATCCAAAATTTCTTTATTTGGCTGGGGAAAATCTTTTTGGGGTTGGGCTAAAATTTTAACTCTACCACTGGCGATAACTTTTAACTGCTGGCGAGGCTTTAATTTATATTTAGCTAGCCAGTTACCATCTTGATCAACCCTGATATTTAAAGGTCTTGGATCAAGATTTTTAAAAGAAAGTTGTTGAAAGGCAGTGTCAGGAGGTAAGGCGATTTCTGTTTCAGCCATACTATAGTGAGAGTTATCTAGGTAATAAAACAAAGTAAAATTAAAGATTTGAAAGGGGCCGAAAGTAGCGTTTATACCAGATTCAAAAAGCCTGTTTTGGGTAAAACGATAGGTTTTAAAGCTCTCCGATTCAATAACTTCAATGGGTTCAGGTCTTATAAAGGCCGGATTACCAAAGCTTTGGGGAACATTTAAAGAGAGAGAATAGCTGTCAATTTCACTTAAATTAGAAATACGAGGAATGTTAATTTCCCAAATTTCTCCTTTTCTTAGAGCGGCATTAAGATTTTCATAGGTAAGATTAAAGGTTAAGGTTTTATCAACACCAACAACTTGTTGGTTAAATTTAATGATAATAGTTGTTGACTTAGAATCCTTATTAATTTCCATCTGACAGTCTCCATCACTATCAGTTGCCTTAATGTTTTGTATTTGAGTTGAAGGTAGGGTTAAAGAGTATTGCGTGGCGTAAACCCGAGAAAGTTTATTGGTTAAAGAAATCTGATGATTGACACTAACAATACCGCTTTTATTTACTTGATAGCGGATGTTGTACTCAGTTTTAAATTCTTCGGAGGCAAAGAGAGGTTCAGTAAAGAGAAAGAAAAGAAAGATAAAGCTTAGGGCAAGAAAAATACGCTTCATATCTTAATTCTAATTGAAATTTTAACCCTTGACAAGGATTTAAAGTTTCGGGTAATATTAGGTAAATATGCCAGTTACTCTTTATAAACGCCAAAAACAAATCCTTGATTTCATTAAACAATACATTCAAAAGAATGGATTAGCTCCAACTTTAACAGAGATTGCCAATGCTTTAGGTGTTTCTTCCCTAGCTACCGTTCATGAACATCTTAAAGCTATGGAGAAAAAAGGTGTCATTAAACGTTTTGATGGTTCTGTACGTGGGATTGAGATTATTGACAATCAGTCCGTTAATCAGATTAATGGTGTCCAGTTGCCTATCTTAGGCTTTATTGCTGCTGGAGCTCCTATTGAACCCTATACAGATCCTAATGCTGCTATTGCCGTTGCTCCAGGGATGTTGACTGGGAAAAAAAGAGCTTATGTTTTGCAGGTCAAAGGTAGTTCCATGATTGATGAAGGCATTTTGGATGGTGATTATGTAATTATAGAGCAAAAAGAAGTAGCTAATAATGGCGATATTGTCGTGGCGATCTTAGAAAATGGTTTTGCTACCTTAAAACGTTTTTTTAAAGAAGCTACCAGGATTAGACTAGAGCCGGCTAATAGCAAAATGGCGCCTATCTTCGCTAAGAATGTCAAAATACAGGGAAAGGTCGTCGGACTGTTAAGAAAATTTAAATCCTCATAAAAATTGATAATCTGCCGTAAAAAAATAAAAAGGCGACCTGTTTGACAAACCGATTCTGATTGTATTAAGCATACAATACAAGATTTTTTATTATCTGTTAGCTAATTCGTTGAAAGTTTAACAAATTATTTGTCAAACTTTGTCATTAAAGAACAAAGTTGGCAATAATAGCTGAGATCATTATTAAGATTGCCAGCCATCCCAAAACATTAAGCCCCCAAGTATTAATATATTTCCCCATTATTCTTTTGCTGCTAGCGATAATCATTATTAATATTAATAGTATAGGTGTAAGAAAGCCATTAAAGATTTGAGAGTATAAAAGGACTTTAATAGGATTTAATCCTAAAAGAGAGATAGCTAAGGCGATAAAGAAAGTAGCTGATAGGACTGTGTAGAAACCTCTGGCTGCGTGGATATTTTTTGAAAGCCCTTCCTTCCAGTTAAAAATCTCTGCAACAGCATAGGCCGTAGAAGAAGCTAACACTGGTAAAGCTAAAAGACCAGCTCCAATAATTCCTATGGCGAAAAGACCAAAGGCATAATTTCCTAAAAAAGGTTTTAAAGCTAAGGCAGCTTCTGTAGCACTAGTAATTTCAATTTTATTAATAAATAAAACAGAAGCAGTACAGATAATAATAAAGTAAGCAACAAGACTGGAAAGGATTAAACCAGGAGCATTTTCCCTAACTTCATTCTTAGCGTCTTTAACAGAAGGTTTGTCTTCTACTTCTTCCGCTGTCTGCCAGAAGAACAGATAGGGAGAAAGGGTTGCCCCTAAAAGACCTACAGCGATCAACCAATAGTAAGAATTAAAAGAAATCTTTGGCCAAAAAGTGTTTAGGAATATTTCTGACCAGTTAGGTTTCACAGCAAAAGCAGAAAAGATATAGGAAACAAAAACCAAAGAAAGAATAATTAAGAATTTAGAAATGAAATTATAGCTTTTAAAGATGACAATATACCAGATAAAAAAACTTATTAACGGTAGCACAAGAAAAACTTCCAGTTTAGGAAAAAGTACCTTAAAAGCCATACCGATAGCAGAAAGATTAGCTCCCATGGTGGCTAAGTTAGCTAAAACAAGAAGAAAGATGGCTAAAAAAGCAACTTTAGTGCCAAATCTTTCTTTAATAACGGCAGTTAAGCCTTTCTTTTTAATATCACCGATTCTTGCACAAATAGACTGGACGACAATTAAAAAGATTGTTGAAATAGGAACTAAAAAAAGCTGACCAAAACCAGTTGTTGCCCCAACAATACTATAAGTAGTAATACCAGCAGGATCGTTACCTGAAGCACCGGTAATAATACCGTGGTAAATTTTACCAAACTTAGTTTTTTTAAGATTATTATTTTTAGAAAACACGGACAGCTCTTAGGGTTTTTGTTTTTCTACTTTTAAAGCACAATCTGGACAAATAGATTCACAGATTCCACAAATATTACATTTTTTGAGATCTATTTCAACAGTTGGCGCGTTATAAACTCCAACCTCTTTTTTAGAAAAAGAAATTGCTTTTTGAGGACATTTCTCGATACAAAGACCGCAGCCTTTACAAAGACCTTTAAAAACATTTATCTTCTTTTGGCTATCTTTTTGTTCTTTAGGATTAAAGTTTTTCATAATTCTTTGTTTAAAGCTTTAAGATCCATTTCTTTTACCTTAGGATCTTTATCAAAGTATTTTTTAAATCTTTCTTCCATGGTTTTTACTAAACTCTCTTTTGAAACTGCTTTACTAAGATTATTAACTTTACCTAAAACTAAAATATTCCAAGCTTTTACTGGGATGCCATCTTTTTTAACAGTAATACCTTTATCTACTTTTTGTGTGACAGCGGGTCCTAGAACTATTTGGGTATCTTTATCAATGTAACGTTTGACACGATTAATAGAACGGTCAGAAAAGATGGCTAAAATATTAGCTTTTTCAAATTTAGGATAGGTAGCACTTTTCCCATCAATAACAACAAAAGCTAATGAAACTCCCCCACGCTGCTCTACTCCAAAATTAGGAATATATAAAGATTTTTTACCTTCTAGAAAAGCTGCCTTGGCTAATATTTCGGCAACTACTTGCACTCCTTGACCACCTTCGCCGGCAAAAAGTATCTTAGTCATTTAATTTCTCCTAAAGTAAATATTTTTTCTAGCTCATCAACTCTTTTAAGTGTTTCTTGAGCGTTGGTTTCCCAATTAGTTGGACAAGCAGAAATAGCTTCCACTAAAGAAAAGTTTCCTTTTATTTGTGTTTCAATTGCTTTTTTAAGATATTGTTTTAAAACTAATGGCTTAAAAGCAGAACCTCTAGCCAGGTAAGCTCCTTTACTAGCTATTTTACTTAGCATTTCTGGCCCTTTAAGGGTGGTAAATTCACTTTTACCTGTCGGTGTCGTTGTCGTTATCTCATTATCGGTAGTAGTTGGAGCTAATTGTCCTCCCGTCATAGCATATAAAGTATTATTAACCACAATAGTTGTAATAGGATCGTTTCTTAAACAACTTGTAACTGTATGTTGTAAGCCAATTGCATAGGCACCACCATCACCGACATAGGCAATAACGATTTTACCTTTGGCAACTGTTTTGAAGCCAACTGCAGTCGGAACTGTTCGACCATGATGAGTTTGCGTCGTAGGGATATCAAAAAAATCCCAAGCTAATAAAGAGCAGCCTATATCAACCATAAAAACAGTTTTTTTGGCAATGCCCATTTCATCAATAACCTGCCCTAAGGTTTTCAGAACTAAAGGATGACCACAGCCAGGACAAAATTTATGAGGTTTTGATGATTTTTTAAAACATTCTGGAAAACGTGGTTGATTATTGTTCATTTATAATATCTGTAATTTCTTTAGGTGTAAAACCAACACCTGGTTTATTAATTTCCACTAAGGGAATACTTAAATCATAAAGCTCTTCTTTAAACAAACTGCTTAACTGTCCTAAAGCCGATTCTAAGACAAATATCTTTTCTACTTTATCTAAAGTTTTGGCAGCTTTACTTACCGGAAATGGACGTAAAGTGATAGGTCTAAAAAGCCCTATTTTAAGGCCTTTTTCTCTTAACTTATCGACAGCTACCTTGGCAGCTGCACCGACAATACCATGAGCTAATAAAGCTATCTTGGCATCTTCAAGTTTATATGTTTCGGCCTCTTCTATATTAAAACGATCTTTTTGATAATCATTTTCATAATTAATGATAACTTCGCCTATCTCTTCTTCTAAGTTATAACAATTTCTTAAATTGACTCTTTCTTTTAAAATTGGTGAAAGATTTTCTAAAGAACCGTTTTTTTCACCAATTTCTATCTCCCCTTTCATTTTAGCCTGATAGCCGTCAGCTAATATAAAACTTGGCCAACGATATTTCCAAGCAACTTTAAAGGCTTTAAGAGTATAATCATAAAGTTCTTGTAAATTAGAAGTGGAATAGACAATTCTAAAACCTTCCCCATTTCCACCAAAACAGGTTAACCTAACTTCTTCTTGAGAATAGATAACTGTAGAGGTAGACAATCCCCCTCTTTGCATAATTAAAGCCACTGTTGGGATACGTAAAGCTTCGGCCATCGAAAAAGCATCTTGCATCAAAACATTACCAGGACCTGCAGTAGCTGTAAAAGCAGGCACACCGGCTAAACAAGAGCCAATAACACCAAAACCAGCGGCCATCTCATCTTCAGTCTGTAATAAAGAAAGATTTTTATCTTTTATACATAAAGAAGCCCACGTTTCTAAAACTTCAGAAGAAGGAGTAATTGGATAACCAAACATTGCTTTTGCTCCAGCATTTAAAGCTGCATAAGCTAGTATTTGATTACCCATCAGAAAATGTTTCATTTATTGTATTGTAGGGGGAAACTCTTAGTTATGTCAATTAAAAAAAGAAAAGGACCAAAAGGTAAAAAACTATAATGATTAAAACCAGTGCCTTTTTGCTTGACAATTAGTTTTTTCTATCCTATAATTCTGCTTATCTTTTAAACTTAGGCGTTTAAAGAAGATGGCACATTACTAACACAGGAATTAATATTTTTACAGGGAGGTTGAGAATGAAAAAATATGCTTTAGCTTTGGATTCCGGAAGTTTATTCTTAAAAGCAACGGTTCTATTAAAACCAAACACGGAGATAGTATTAAAAAGAGAAGATGTTTTAAATCAAAAAAGCCAGGTTTTTAAGAAAGTATTTGGGAAAAAAGGGATGTTTGGAAAACCAAAGGAAGAGGTAGAGATTTCTATTAGGGAATCAACAAGTGGTAGATCTTTTGGAGAGGAAACTTTTGAAGCTTATACTGCTTTTGTAAAACCATTAAAAAAACTTCCCTAAAAAAACAAAGCGCTGGTAGTAGTTTAAAAACTACTTTGATTTTATAAAAATCACCAGCGCTAATTTTCGGTTCTTATTTTAAGGAATTTAAGGGATTTCTTGAGACTGTTGAGAAAAAAACCTTTGAACAAAGGACTTATAGCTCTTCTTTTACAGAAGAATTCTTTGAAGAAGCTAGAAAAAAGATTGAATTAGAAAGGAAAGAAGAAAAACAATAATCCTTTATCTATTTATAGAAACCGAAGTCATAGAGGTCGGGTTCCTACTTTTCTCTACAACATAACTCTTTTCCTATGACTTCGGCCCCCATATTTCTTTAGATCTTTGGTATAATATAAACATGGAAAAGGAAACTCCAAATATGAGTCGATTTGTAATCGTACTTATTGAAACAGCAAAAGTAGAAAATTGGGAGAAAGTAGATAAAAAACTTATTCCCCAATTGAAAGATTTTGATGGAAATCAAATAAGCAAAGAACTTTTAGACTATGTAAAAGACAAAGATGCCAACGTTAGAGATGTAGTGGCAACTGCCTTATCTCCTCTAAAAATTTCTAATGAACAAATAAAACATCAGGCGGTAAAAGCAATGATCGAAATGGCGACTGAAGATAACGAAAGGTTTCCCGCTGGCAGGGCCGCAGTTTTTCTTCTTGGGTATAAACAAGAAGAAAATTTTAAAGAAGAAATAGAAGAAGCGTTAAATTCTTTTAAGGAGAAAACTGAAAACAAAGGATGGAAATCAGAGTTGCTAGAAAATATTTCTTCGTTAAAAGAAATTTTTTAATGGTTAAACTCTATTTAGTATCAACACCTATCGGCAACCTTAAAGATGTCAGTTTACGTGCCTTAGACGTTTTGTCTTCTGTTAATATTATTGCCTGTGAGGATACCCGTAAAACCGGTTTATTACTAAAAAAGTTAGAAGTTAAGAACAATCCTAAACTGATTTCTTATTATGAAGAAAACGAAATAGGACGTATTCCGCAAATTATTTCTTTTCTTAAATCAGGTAAAAAAGTAGCCCTGGTTTCAAATGCCGGCACACCTACAATATCTGATCCTGGTTTTAAATTAGTCCGAGAATGTATTAAAGAAGACATAAAGATAGAAGCTATTCCTGGAGCTTCGGCAATTTTATCTGCTTTAGTGGTTTCTGGACTGCCTACAGATAAATTTCTCTTCTTGGGATTCTTGCCAAAGAAAGCAGGCAAAAGGAAAAAAATATTAGAATCTTTACCTAAAGAGACAACAATTGTTTTATTTATCTCTCCTTACAGATTAGCCAAAAGACTAGAAGAATTACAATCTTTCTTTGGTGATATAGAAGTCGTTGTTTGCCGGGAACTTACCAAGATACATGAAGAGATAAGAAGAGAAAAGATTAGCGATTCAATCAGCTATTTTGAGAAAAACAAGCCTCGAGGAGAATTCACTCTTTGTTTTAATACCTCTCTAAAGTAGAAGTATCTCCAATAGGAAGACCCAGCTCTTTTGCTTTAAGAAACCTCCGTACAATCTTACCCGAACTTGTTTTAGGAAGTTTTTTTACAAATTCAATTTCTCGTGGATAGGCATGGCCAGCAAGGTTCTTCTTGACGTAGGTCTGTAGGGTCTTTTTTAAGGCTTCTGAAGGCTTCACAGAGGCTTCTAAGACCACAAAAGCCTTAATTATCTCACCCCTAATAGGATCGGGCTTACCAATGACTCCAGATTCAACTACTGCCGCATGTTCCAAAAGACTAGATTCCACTTCAAAGGGGCCCACTCTCTCCCCGGAGGTTTTAATGACATCATCTGCCCTGCCCACAAACCAAAAGTAGCCGTCCTTATCCTTGTAAGCTAAATCACCGCTGATATACCAACCTTTTTTAAAATAGCTTTTATATTTTTTATGCCTTCGCCAAATTGCTTTCATCATTGAAGGCCAGGGAGGTTTAATGGCTAAATTTCCTATTTTTTCTGATGACAATTTCTCCCCTTTATCATTGACCACTCCAGCGGTAATACCAGGGATCGGTTTTCCCATTGAGCCTGGCTTAATATCCATACAAGGATAATTGGCAATTAAAATTCCTCCTGTTTCTGTTTGCCACCAATTATCATGAAAGGGTAAACCAAAAGCCTTTAATCCCCACCAAATGGCTTCTGGATTAAGCGGCTCCCCTACAGAAGCGAGATGCCGAAGCGAAGAAAGATCATATTTTTTAACCAAATGAGAATTTTTAGCGGCTAACATGCGAATGGCTGTGGGTGCGGTATACCAGATATTAACTTGATAATCCTCAATTAACTGATACCATTTAGCCGGATCAAAGCGTCCTTCATAGACTAGTGTGGAGGCGCCATTACTCCAATTTCCTAAAATACCATAGCCAATTCCCGTTACCCACCCCGGATCAGCCGTACACCAAAAAACATCTTCCTCACGCAAATCAAGTACCCATTTGGCCGTCATATGTTCAAGCAAAATTGCCTGGTGAGTATGAATTACGCCTTTAGGTTTTCCGGTTGTGCCTGAGGTGTAAAGCATGAAGGCAGGATCAGAAGGATCCATTGGAAGGCAACGTCGCTTTAAAGAAAAACGACTTAACATTTTCGTCAGATTTTCTACCAAAACAATTTTTTTCAAATTTGGTAAATTTTTTTCGATTTTTTGGACGCGAGGATATAAATTTTTGTTGGTAATCAAGATTTTTGCTGAAGAATTATTAAGACGGTCCTCAAGCGCTCGTGGTCCAAAGGCGGCAAACAAGGTTCCTGCTATGGCGCCAATTTTTAATGTTCCCAAAAAACCCCAATAAAGCTCGGGAATTCGAGGTAAAAAGAAAAAAACGCGATCACTCTTTTTAATCCCTAAACTTTTTAGAAAATTAGCGAATTGGTTGCTAAGAAAACAGAGTTCAAGAAAAGTAAATTTTTTCTCTTCTCCTTTTTCGCCTTCCCAATACAAAGCCACTTTGTTTTTTCTTGGACCTAAAGCGTGACGGTCAAGGGCATTATAAGCTGCATTTATTTTTTTTCCTGAAAACCAAGAAATTTCTTTCTCCGCCTCTTTCCAATTATATTTTTGATAAGTTTTTGAGTAATCAACCAGGTTGGGTAGTGTGGATAAAATTTTCTTCTTTTTAATAATTTTTTTCTTGGTCATAAATTTAAAAATTTAGTAGGTTTCTCCCGGTCATCAAACCAGGCTTGCTTATCCCCATAATTGACAATATAGTGGGGGCAACATCGGCCAAAACACCAGTTTTTAAGATTTGACTCCTTTGCATAAATTCTTTGCCAACAATAATAAAAGGCACCAGATTGGTTGAGTGTTTAGTGTCAACCTCGCCGGTAACTAAACTAAGCATTTCTTCAACATTGCCATGATCGGCAACAACAAAACAATTGCCATTTAGGTTTAAAACTACTCTTACAATTTCTCCTAAACATTCATCAACTACCTCACAAGCTTTAATGCCTGCTTTTAAAACACCGGTATGACCCACCATATCAGGATTAGCAAAATTAATCACCACAAAATCGTAAAGACTTAATTTAATTCTCCTAATTAGCTCCTCCGTCAGTTGATAAGCCGACATTTCTGGTTTCTTGTCATAGGTAGCTACCTTGGGAGATGGGATTTCTATCCGATCTTCTCCTAAAAAAGGTTTTTCCCTTTGTCCGTCAAAATAATAAGTCACAAACCTCTCTTTTTCAGTTTCGGCTAAATGAAGCTGTTGCAATCCATTCTCTGATACAACACTTGCTAGGGGCATCTTAACAGGTCTTGCCGGACAAGCAATCTCTGTTGCTAAATCTTTTTCATATTCAGTCATAGTAACAAAACAGAGATCTTCTAAGACCTTTTTTCTAATAAAGGGCTTTTTAACACTTGGGAGCTGGTATTGCCTTAGGCCATATTTTTCCGCATAAGGGTCAAAGGTAGCTCTGGTTAACTTCAACTTCTCAAAATCTTTTAAGACGAAAGCCTTAGTCAGTTGTCTGGGTCGGTCAATCCGGAAATTAAAAAAGATGATTCCGTCATGATCTTTAATTAAACCTTGCTTATCTAAAAGTAAAGGCTCTAAAAATTCATCAGTTTTATCTTGTTTATAGTTTTCCTTTAAGGACTCTTTAATGCTGGTTGAAGTTTTACCTTTTCCTTCTGTAATTAATTCATAAGCCTTTTGGGTTCTTTCCCAGCGATGATCACGATCCATGGCAAAATAACGGCCACATAGGGTGGCTATTTTACCAATGCCTATTTTTTCAATTTCTTCTTCAATACGGTTAATATGAATGAGGGCAGAGTTGGGTGGGGAATCACGACCATCAGTAAAAAGATGTAGATAAAGGTTTTCAAGAGTCTCTGTTTTAGCCAATTTAAGGAGAGCGAAAAGATGGTTTAAACTGGAATGGACACCACCAAAACCAATAAGGCCTATGAGATGTAAAGCAGAACTTTTTTTCTTGACATGATTAATTACATTTTTAAAAGCAGGGATTTTAAAAAAACTACCATCGCTGATAGAATTGTTAATACGGGGTAGATCCTGGAAAACAACATTACCCGCTCCGAGGTTTAAATGACCAGTTTCTGAATTACCGTCTTCACCTTTAGGCGAACCAACGGCTTCCCCAGAAGCTAAAAGTTCAGTATGAGGATAAACAGACCATAACTTATCAAAATTAGGAGTTTTGGCTAAATCAAGGGCATTACCTGGGTGAGGAAGCGCCAGTCCCCAACCATCAAGGATAATCAAAACAGTAGGTTTTTTCATCACTTAATATAATGTTTAATTATTTGTTCTATTTCTAAAAGTCGGTTGTATTTGGCTACTCTTTCCCCTCTGGCTGGAGCGCCAAACTTGGTGTATTCAGCGCCAATACCCACGGCAAAATCAGCAATGAAATCATCATTGGTTTCTCCACTACGATGAGAGACAATAATTTTCCAGTTAGCCTGTCGGGCAATCTTAACGACTTCAATAGTTTCGGCAATGGTGCCAATCTGGTTAGGTTTAACTAAGATAGCCGAACAAGCCTTTAATTTAATTGCTTCCTCTACTCTCTTTTTATTGGCAGCCAGTAAATCATCGCCAACAATAATTGTCCTGGGTAAAGTTTTAACTAACTTTTGCCAACCCTTCCAATCGTCTTCCTGAAGAGGATCTTCTAAGGTGGCTAAAGGATATTGTTGGTTTAAATCCTTATAAAACTCAATAAATTCATCTAAACCTAGCGGCATGCTACGATCTCTTATTTGATAGCGATTGTCTTTAAAGAAGCTGTTAGCGGCCACATCAAGACCCAAAAAAACATCTCTATTAAGTCCATACTTAGTTTCTTTGATAGCTTGAGTCAAAACTTCTAAAGCATCAAGATTAGTAAAAAGATTAGGAGCAAATCCTCCTTCATCGCCGACCGAATGAATGGCGCCATTACGAATTAAAATTTTTTTTACCGACTGATAAATTTCTTCTCCCATTTTTAAAGCTTCGTGATATTGTTTTTCTTGGAAAGGGACAATATGAAACTCTTGAAAATCTAGATTACCAGCTCCGTGCTTGCCGCCATTAATGAGATTGAAGATGGGGGTAGGCATTTGGAACTCTTCTTTTTTAAGTCCATAAAGATGAGAAATATGTTCAAAGCTTGGAACTCCTTCTGTAGCTGCGGCAGCTTCGCAAATCCCTTGGGAGACAGACAAAATGCTATTAGCCCCTAATTTCGTTTTATTTTCCGTACCGTCTAGAGTGATTAAAATTTTATCAATCTTAAGCTGATCACAGGGGTCCATACTAATTATTTTAGGAGCAATGACTTGATTAACATTAGCTACGGCCTTTAAAACACCCATGCCATTAAAACGGTCCTCCTCTTGGTCGCGTAGTTCTAGAGCTTCATATTTACCTATAGAAGCCCCAGAGGGGACGGCAGCGATACCAAAGGTGCCGTCATCCAAAAAGACTTTAGTTTCTATAGTTGGATTGCCTCTGGAATCTAGAATTTCTCTGGCCCTAATTTCTTTAATTTTGGCCATGGTTATTTTTTGACCTTTCTTTTCTCGACTTCATAAACTAACTCTCTTGTTCTTTCAATGGCATCAGGACTAACAGAAATGCTGGTGATCCCCCATTCGACTAGCTTCTCTACTAGATCCTCATAGAAGGAAGGGGCCTGACCACAGATGGAACAAGTAATCTTATGTTTCAGACAGGTTTTTATGGTCTTTTCCAAAGCCCATAAAACGGCCTTATCTTGTTCATTAAAAGCTTCAGCTAAATGGGCGTTATCACGGTCAATTCCTAAGATAAGCATCGTTAAATCATTAGAGCCGATGGAAACCCCATCAATGCCCACCTTAATAAAGTCTTCAAGGAGAATGACATTGGCGGGAATCTCAACCATCAGCCAAAGCTCAAAACTAGCACTGCGGCTAAGACCATTGCTGACAACAATCTTTTTCACTTCTTTTAACTCTTGGGGAGTACGCACAAAAGGAATCATTAAAGAAAGGTTATTATATTTTTCTCTGACTTTTTTAATGGCTTTTAATTCCAATTCAAAAACGTCATCATCAGTAATATAGCGAAAGGCTCCCCGATAACCCAAAAGAGGGTTTTCTTCCTCTGGTTCAAAAGCCTTACCCCCTATTAAATTACGGTATTCATTGGTTTTAAAATCACTGGCTCTATAAACTACTGGTCTCGGGTAAAAAGCCTGGCAAAAGGTAGCCAAGTTGCTGGCTAAATCATCAATAAATTCTTTTTGCTTTTTATCTTTTAAAATTTTCCTGGGATGAATTCCAAATTGAGCAATCATGAACTCGGCCCTTAAAAGTCCGACGCCATCAACGTTCCTTTCCGACACTTCTAGCGCCAAACGAGGTTCGGCTAAGTTAACGTAAATACGGGTGGCTGTCTTAATTACATTTTGACGTTTAAGGTTTAAGAAAGGGGTTTGTTTCTCTCCTATGGTTAAACTTTTTTGTTTTAGACCACCTTTGTAAATCTCCCCTTTAGTACCGTTAACGGTAATAATTTCATTATCTTTTAATTTTTCTGTTGCTTTTTGAGTACCAACTATACAAGGAACACCCAATTCTCTACTAACAATGGCGGCATGGGAAGTCTGACCACCTTTATTGGTTACAATGGCGGCCACTTTTTTCATGGCTGGTACAAAGTCAGGAGTCGTCATGGTCGTTACTAAGATATCGCCCTTATTGACTTTGTTTATCTTCTTGGCGGATAAAATTTTTCTCACTGGACCGTAAGCAATGCCAGGACTAGCCGGAGTACCTTTTAAAATAGGTTCTTTTTTAATCTTATCTTCCAGTTGCTTTTCCTCGTCTTTTTTAATGGTTGTTACTGGTCTTGATTGGACAATAAGAAACTTCTTTTTATAAAAAACCCACTCAATATCTTGAGGATAAAAGTAGTGTTTGTGTATTTTTTTACCTAATTTGGCCAACTCAATAATCTGTTTATCAGTTAATTTTCTTTTTAATCTCAATCTTCTGGGAACTTTAGACTCTTTATTTTTATTACCGACCTTGATTAGCTGAATAGTTTGTTTTTCCACTTTTTTGGAAAGGATTTCAAAATTGCTGCTATTAAGAGTATAAATATCAGGAGTAACAACACCTTGAACGATATATTCGCCTAGGCCATAAACAGACTCGATAATAATTCTGTTTTTCTGATGAGTAATAGGATTAATGGTAAACATCACTCCTGAAATATGGGCTGGTACCATTTCTTGAACTGGAACAGCAATACCCACCTTAAAATGATCAAAACCTTTTTCTTGACGATAAAAGATGGCTCGTGGTTCGAATAAAGAGGCCCAACAATCTTTGACCCTATTGATAACATTGGCTTCTCCTTTAACATTTAAGAAAGTTTCCTGTTGGCCAGCAAAAGAGGCTGTCGGTAAGTCTTCTGCCGTTGCCGAAGATCGAATGGCTACCCAAGCGTGAGAAACAATGCTACCTAGTCTTAAATAATTGTTAATTATTTCCCGAGATAAAGCGGCTGATATTTGCCCCTCTTTAATTAACTTTTTGACTTTTTGGGAAGCTTCATTTATGGTCTGGAGATCATTAACATCAACTCTTTTTAATTCTTGATAGAGTTTACTTTTTAATTTGTTTTCTTTTAAAAAATCAAAATAGGCTTTGCTGGTGACAATAAACCCGCGGGGAACCGGGATAGCTGCAGCTGTCATTTCACCCAGGTTAGCCCCTTTACCGCCAACTAGATTAATGTCATCTTTATCAACTTCACCAAACCACAGGATATTTTTTTCTTCTTTTTTCATGGGCAGTTTATTTAAATTTATTCTAAAGGGAAGCTACTAAAAGGTCAAGCTGGAAAGAAAGATTAAAAGCTGTTTTTCCTGTTTTTTGCTGAGAGTCAATTCTTAAAAGGCTTTTATAAATAGCAAGTAGCTTATCTAAACCAAATCTGTCACCCTGGTTGATTAATTTATCTTGACGCCAAGCAGGTATATTAGATAAGCCTTTTTTACCCAAATCACTGGCCAAAATTAAAAAACGGAAATGTCTTACCAGCATAAAAAAGATCATCTCCGCAGGTAGCTGCTCTAAAGCCTGATGGAGTAAAAGCAAGGCTGTTTTATTATTACCGGGATGTAAAGAATCTAAAAAGTGAAAGATTGTTGGTGTTAGATCAAACCTTAGAACTTGTCCTTGGAAAGGAGCTAAAACACGGCCATCAATCTTTTTACTTTCCCAAATAATTAAGTTTTTAGGATTTAATTGCTTAAGATAATCAATAATTTTTTGTTTCTCGTTAGTTTTTCTGCCGCTAAAAAGATTTTCAATCACCACCAGTTCTTGTTCCCCTAGTAGGGATAATGATTGGAAAGCTTCTTGAGTATTATTTAAAGTAATTTCATTGCCTTCAAAGTGTAGAATAACCCCTTGGGTTTTTTGTTTAAACTCGGTTGCCTTTTCTTTTAATTTCTGCCTGCTTTGGACAATATTTTCTCCATGTAAAATAATCATAATTTCTTTATTCTTCCATGATGTAATAAACTGCCAGAAAAGTTTTTAGGGATATGGGCTAATTCATGAATTAGGGTTTTTCTCTGTTGTCTGGAGTTTAGCTTATTAAAACGTTCAGATAAGACTTCAATACAATAATGAGGTTTTAATTCTAAAGCCATTTGCCAAATTTTAGGAAAACTCCAAATGCGTGCATAAGCTCTAGATTTGGAACCAAAGCTACGAAAAACAATCACCCGTTTAGGGTCAACATAAGAAAGATTGAGGACAGATATTATCTCAATTACCTTCTTTTGAAGGTCAGGGGCAAATTCCCAAGTCATTTTTACTCTAGCTTATAAACTTCATCGCCTGGTTTTACTGGCTGGTCAACTTTCATACCGACATCATCACCTTTTTTGGCCTTATCGATATTTTCGTGTTCAACCTGCATCGAGTCGACAGTCTGCTCAAGCTCATTATCATGACCGGCAATTTTAATTCTGTCGCCAATTTTAATTGGAGCTAAAACCTTAACCACGGCAACACTAATCTTATCGTAAAAGTGGATTATCTCACCAACTTTAGTATCTGCCATAAATAATAGTTGTTGCTCACCTCCCTCCTTTCTAAAATTATACTACTTTTAACAAATTAAAACTATTTATTTATAACTCTCAAGCCAATGACAAATAGCTGCGGCTAAGGCATCAGCGGCATGAGTAGGACGAGGAATCTTTCTTAAATGTAATATTTTTCTTACTTCTGATTGAACTTGTTTTTTTTCAGCTCGACCCTTGCCAACCAATCTCATCTTTATTTTTAAAGGGGGGTATTCAAAAACCTTAAGTTTCTTTTTGGCAGCGGCTAATTTAATAACCCCAATGGCCTGTCCTACAGCCGAAGCTGATTTAGCATTAGTATTAAAAAATAAACTCTCAATCGCTAAAATCTTTGGTTTATGTTCTTTAATAATAGCTAAGATTTCTTGATGGATAGAATTCAACCTGTCAGCTGAATTACAATGGTTAGAGGTTTGAATCTTGCCATGGTCTAATCTCTTAATCTCTTTTTTAGAACAGCGAATAACGCCAAAGCCGGTCATGGCTGTTCCAGGATCAACACCCAAAATAATCATAGATAGATTTTGACAGCTTCTCATTACTAAAGCAAGGGGATTTTCTAACTTATACCGTATGTCCTTCGGTATTTTCTATGACTAAAAATTTGTTATAATAATAACAAATGAATTCAAAGAAAAAAGTCTTGATGCTCGTAGCCCCTCAGGATTTTCGAGATGAAGAGCTTTTTGAACCAAAAGCAATTTTGGAAAAAGCAGGTGTCGAGATAATAATTGCTTCAAAAGAGGTTATTGAAGCTCAAGGAAGCTTAGGAGGGGAAATAAAAGTTGATAAAGATCTTAAAGACATTAAGATAGATGATTACCAAGCTATTATTTTCGTAGGAGGACCAGGTAGTAGTATTTATTTTAATGATCCTGAGGCTTTAGACCTAGCCAAACAGGCTTATAAAAAAGAAAAAATAGTGGCAGCCATCTGTATTGCTCCATCTATCTTAGCCAATAGCGGTATTCTTCAAGGAAAAAAAGCTACTGCTTTCTCATCTGAATCTGAAAATTTAAAGTCTAAAGGAGCTTATTTCACTGGTGAAAATATTACTTTAGATGGAAAAATTATTACTGCCTGTGGACCACAAGCTGCTTCTAGTTTTGGTAAAGAAATTCTTAAAAGTCTCAGCTTTTAAATAGAAACCTCTTTCTATAGGAAATTTCAACTATTTATGGTAAAATTATCTATAATTGGGCCCGTAGCTCAGTGGTAGAGCACCTGCCTTTTAAGCAGGGTGTCGAAGGTTCGATCCCTTCCGGGCTCACAAAGGCCCTGTCGTCTAGCGGTTTAGGACATCAGGTTTTCATCCTGAAGATCGCGGGTTCGAATCCCGCCGGGGTCACAGTTACCACTAAAAAAGCCCTTTATTTAGGGCTATTTTAAATAAGTGATTCTAGCTATTTAATCAACAAATAACCTAGCCAGCCAAC
This sequence comes from uncultured Gammaproteobacteria bacterium, assembly GCA_965230945.1. Lineage (GTDB taxonomy): Bacteria > Patescibacteriota > Microgenomatia > PFEM01 > JAPLYW01 > CAZJJY01. The sequence goes on from OZ246397.1 coordinate 70,683, forward strand.
CAAAAAGACTAAAACCTGATAATTGCTCTTCTAGTTGAGTTTCAAGACCATCAGCTTCAACTTGTAACTCATCAATGGCCCCTTGGACATCTCCAGCATCAGTTGGTAAAGAGTCTTCCTTAATCTGCTCCAATTTTCTAATATCATTTCTTAAACTAACAACATCGTTTCTTACTTGACCCGCATTCTTATAGTCAGGCCCAAGTAAGAATTTTACTGCTATGTTTCTTTGACTCATTACCTGTAAGGCTGTCTTTGTTCTTGTTTGCACCTTCTCGTGGTTTTGAACCATAGACCTAACTTGTTCACCAACTTCAGGGTTATTATTACGCTCAACCACTCTATTCAAGTTCTGAATGGCTGTTTCAATACCTTTATTTCCTGTTCCAGTTTGTTGTCCTCCTTGGCCTTGTTGATTGCCTTGGGGAGAAACTACAATTGTATCTTCATGAGTGGTGGGGTCTTGAATTCTTTGTTGAGTTCCACTCTGACCCTGCTGATTTCCCTGAGCCAAAACAACAGTGGAAAAAACAAATAAGGGCATAGCTAGAATTGATATGAACAATATTTTTTTCATATTCTTTCCTTTTAAAGGATAACAATTCTTTAATATAATTGTCAAATTATAAAGAATTAAGTTCCATACCCTAAAGGTAGATAATCATAGTCAAACTTAGCTTTAGGAGAGAACTGATTATATAAATACTTAAATTCCTTCCAGATCTGGTTCCAATTCCAAACCCTTTGGGTCACAATTACCATCAAAAAAGCCCTTTAAATAGGGCTATTTTTATACCAAAGAAAAAGCACCGAATCAGGTAAATGTTTTACATAAACCTGTCGGTGCATTTATAATATGGCCCCCTGTTAGAAAACTAATTTTACGTTACTTGTTTAGGATTGCTTTTATATCCCCAAACAAATTAACTATTCTATAAGCAGCCATCGTCAATTGAGCTGGAGTACTTTTATCACCAGGATATCTTTTATCTATATCATTCCACACTTTATTTATATCGACTTCCGTTAAGTCTTCTGGATTATTAATAGCTTTTTTAAGAATTTCAGAAGATTCATGATTTAATGTTATTTTCTCTTTTTGAATTACCTCTTGAATTACCTCAGCCAATTCTTTTATTTTTCTCTTATTCCTTTTATTCATTCTTTATCATCCTTTCTTTATTAGTTAACTATAATATCTTCCTTGCTTTTGTGACTTTCAACATAAGCTTTCCAATCTTTGTCGTTAATCCATTCACCATAACCTAAGTCTGGAAGTATAGAGTAAGGAATATCCGTCTTTGTCTTTATTCCCCTAATATTTTCGATAGGGGTATCTGGTGGTAAATCAGACATAACGATATATATTCTGCGCTCATTCTCTCTAGACATCTTAAGAATCCAATAGTTACCACAAATAAGTCCCAAAGCAACAAGTGGCATCAATGCTATTGTCAAAACAGAAGCAATAATAAGTAGTAAACTAAAGACTAAAACATTAGACACCTTCCAAAATTTACTATTCTTGAGAAATTTAAAGAACTTCATTTCTTCCCCTTCCCTTATTTCTATCTCTATTTAATTTATATAAAAAGAGTCGCCTCTTAATTTTTAAAGAACAAACAAAAACCTGTATTTGCAGGCATAAAGATTATCTCATAGGATTTAGTGATTGTCAATCTAACAGGAGCTTGTTTGGTCTTATTTCAGCAGATCTTTGTAGGCTTTTAATATCTTTAGAACCTAGTTTTTGCATGCTTTGTTTAACAGCCGCAATAAGTTTGGGAATATAGGTATATCCAGAACCTTTAAAACCCACCTCTAAAACTTTACCTTCAGCTACTTTTATACTTGATTTATCCACTCGGTAACGAATTGAACCTCTTTTTTCCATTGCCTCTAGTGAACCCATGCCTCTATATTTTTTAACCAAATAGCCCTTTTCTTCATTAAAACTTACATCTCCTGGTGACTCTTCTAATCCAGCTAAAAGCCCTCCCATCATTACTGTTTGTGCCCCTAGTGCTAAGGCTTTGGTGATATCTGAACTATTCCTAATACCACCATCGGCTACTATAGGCATTCTAAAGCCTGTTTTTTTAGCTAATTTAGCGGCCGTTTGCGTACAATCCAACAAGGCTGAAGCTTGAGGGCGACCGATACCTAATTGCTGCTGGGTAATGCAGGCAGCTCCTGGACCAATACCTACTTTGACAGCATTAACATACTTATTACCATCTTTAATAATTTCTTTTAGCATTTTGCCTGAATCAATATTTCCCAAAATAACCTCTAAATGAGGAAAATTCTTCTTTGCGTATTTAGCAATCTTTAACTGTTCTTTAAAAACAACAGATGAATCAATAACAATACCATCAATTCCCGCTTCAACACCTCTTTTTATTCTATTTTTAGCTAAAGATAGCCTTGATTCAACAGCAATTAAAACCTTTAGTTGTTTGTTTTTATCTTTTGTAGCTAAAGGATATTTCTCATTTTTCCTTAAATCACTATCAGTTACTAAAGCCACTAAATGGAGATTTTTGTCAACAACAGGAAGAGTGTCAAGATTATATCTCCTAATGATTTTATTGGCGGCTTTAATATCTTGTTTATCTAAGGTTTTTTCTTTTCTGGCGGTAATAAGATCTTCTAGTGAAGTCATAATCTGCTTAAGAGGAGTTTTCATTTCCTTTTTAGTTTCTAAAAAACGCACATCTCTATGTGTTATCATACCTACCAGCTTTGTTTTCAGAGTCCCATCTTCAGTTATCGGTACACTATAAAAACCATATTTTCTGGCGATATTATAAATATCGGCAACGATGTTTTTTGGGCTTAAAACAATAGGTTCTAAGACAAAAGCGGCTTCAAACCGCTTAACTTTCTTTACCTCTTCAATCTGTTCTTCAATAGTATCGTAATTAAAGTGAATAACACCGATACCTCCCATTAAAGCCATTAGGATAGCCATTTCGGCTCCGGTGACGGTATCCATAGGTGAACTAACAAAAGGAGTCTTAAGTCTAATATTTCGAGAAAACTGAGTGCCTAAATTAACTTGATGACGCTCAAAATCTGGCAGTTTATTGCAGATAAGAAGAATATCCTTGTACCAAAACTCTTTATCTTTAAGTAAAAATGCTTTTTTTGCCGACATCGTTTATTGTATCACATAGCTTCAAGTCAAGTCGATTTAAAGAATGTTTTTTCTTCAGCAATGGCAGTCTGTAATCCGTGACCGGGATAAACCACTGTTTTATCTGGAAGTTTTAGGAGTTTTTGGATAGAGTTCATTAGATCTTTGGGTGAACCATAAGAATAATCGGTTCTACCTACAGCTTGCCTAAAAAGAGTATCACCTGAAAAACAAACTCCCCTGCTTAAAAATGCTACCCCGCCAGGAGAGTGACCTGGAGAATTTAAAACTTTTAATTTTTGTTTACCAAAAACAATAATATCCCCTTCTTTTATACTCTTATCTATCACTGGAGTTAAGTTTTGTTCGCCCTTTAGAAAGTAGTCGGCTGTCTTGCTAGCTCTCTTAACAAGGAATTCATCTTTTTTATTAACCAAAAAGGGGATTTTGAAGGCTAATTTCAGTTCTAAAACAGCAAGAACATGATCAAAATGGCCATGAGTGGCTAAAATAAACTTTGGTTTAAGATCTAGATCTTTAATTTGTTGAATAATGAAGTCTGCATCATCGCCCGGATCAATAACAACCGCCTCTCTACTTTGCTTATCGTAGGCTAAATAGCAATTGGTTTGTAGCTGACCCACCACCAAGGTCTTTATTTCCATCGAAGATTACCTTACTTTTTCGCTTTTTTGCTTTTTGCCTTAGTTGGCTTTGAGGCTTGATTGCTGACAAATTCAATCTTTTTAGGGTTGGTCCTTAGATAATAAAGCTTGGCTCTGCGAACTTTAGCTGTTCTTAGAACTTCGATCTTCTCAATCCAGGGGGAATTTAAAGGCCAAATTCGTTCTACTCCTATTCTACCGACAGCGATTTTTCTTACCGTAAACATCTTATTCTCCCCCTCACCCTTAATAGAGAGAATAATTCCTTCAAAAGGCTGGGTTCTGGTTTTATCTCCTTCTTGAATCTTTTGGAAAACCTTTACCTTGTCGCCAACACCAAAGGTAATTCCGTTAAATTTTACTTGCTTAGCCATAGGAAATATTCTAGCAGATAAGTAGCTATTCTTCAATAATCTTCTTTATTTTTTCTTTTATTTCTTTTGAATAGTTAATGCCAAAAGGGAGAGGCATTCTTTTTCTTCGGCCTAAATAATCAACAAAAATAAGGACGATCTTATCCTTACCTTGATTCTGTTTTAAAATTTTGTTTATTTCCACCAGTTTCCTTGGTGTTATTCGAGAAGAAATTTCAAGTTCAAAATCTAAATTTGCTTCTGAACTTTCTTTCTGCGATTTATCAATTAATTCTTCCTTTTCAATTAAAGAAGCTTCATTAATTATCAAATTCTTATTACCTTCTCTCGTTTGCAGGTAGCCCTCAATGAAAACTACCCTTTCTTTACCCCAGCACTGTTTAGTGCGGGAATAGACTTTAGGGAAAACAACTCCCTCGATAGAACCACTGTCATCCTCAATCTTAACGAAAGCCATTTCCTGACCTTGGTTTTTAGTCAAAACTACCTTTACTTGGGTAACTAAACCACCTACTTTAACTGTCTGAGTAGTCCTACTTATTTGGGCTAAATCTCTTATCTGATGGGATCGACGTGAAGATAAAGCTTCAAGAAGTACCGCTAAAGGATTTTCAGTTAAATAAAAGCCTAAAAGGCTTTTCTCTAAAGAGAGTAATTCTTGGCGATCGAACTCCTCCATCTCAGGAAGATCATCAGCAGAATGTAATTCTTCATTATTTTCACCATCGAAAAGACCTGTCTGTCCATCAGCTTTTTGTTTTTGCAAAGCATTACTCTTGTTTCTGATTTTATCCAGCGAAGAAAGCATGGCCGCCCGCTTGCCAAATTTATCCATAGCTCCTACTTTAATTAGGCTTTCTAAAACCTTCTTGTTAGCTTTTTGTTGATCAACCCGTTGGCAAAAATCAGCTAAAGACTTAAAACCTCCACCCATTTCTCTAGCTTCTAAAATAGTTTTAATGGCGGCAGCCCCTATATTTTTAATAGCTGATAAACCAAAACGAATAGCTTTTTTCTCCAACGAATCTTTATCACCTTCAATAGTAAAAACAACCTTTGACTTATTAATGTCTGGCGGTAAGACTTTAATTCTCATACGGCGACATTCTTCAATGGCCAAAGCAATCTTTTCATCTTTAGTAGGGTTCGAACCAGCACTTGCTTCTGCCGTAAGTAAAGCGGCCATAAATTCAACCGGATAGTGGGCTTTAAGATAAGCAGTCTGATAGGCGATCATGGCATAACAAGTAGAATGAGCTTTGTTAAAACCATAGCCTGCAAATCTTTCAATTAAACCAAAAACTTTCTCCACTATTTCTTTTTTATAACCTAATTCCTGGCCTTTTTTGATAAACTTGTTTCTCTCCCGAGTCATAATGGATTTTTTCTTCTTGCCGATAGCTCTTCTAAAAATATCAGCTTCACCTAAACTGTAACCACCCATGACATTAGCAATTTGCAAAACCTGCTCCTGGTAAACGGCAATTCCGTAAGTTTCTTCTAAAATCGGCTTTAAATCAGGGTGGGGATAGCGAACTTTAGATGGATTCTTTTTACCTTCAATAAACTCATCAATAAATTGCATCGGTCCTGGACGATACAGGGCAACCATAGCAGCAATATCAGAAAATTTATTAGGCTTTAACTTTCTGGCTAGCCCTCGCATACCGCCACTTTCCAACTGAAATATGCCGGTAGTTTCTGCCCTAGCGATTAAGCTCAAGGCTTCTTTATCATCCAGTGCTATTTCAGAAAGGTCCATTCTTTTACCGCTGGCATGATGAACATAATCTAAAGCTTTTTCCAAAATGGTTAAGTTTTTTAAACCTAAGAAATCCATCTTCAAAAGTCCAATAGCTTGGTCTGATGAATTTAAATCCATAGAATACATATCGTATTGAGTGATAATCCGATCGCCTTTGCTTTCTTTTTGAAGGGGCACATACTCTGTTAGCTCCTTATCAGCGATGACTACGCCGGCAGCATGGGTCGAAGCATGACGACAAACACCTTCTACTTTTTGGGCTAAATCCAAAAGTTTTTTAAATTCCTTCTGTCGGTAAAAATTAGCCAATTCAGGAATTGCTTTTAAAGCTTGATCAAGAGACATTCCCATAGGGATCAACTTGGCAATTTTATCTGGATCAGCATAGGGCATGCCCAAAACGCGTCCAATATCCCTAACCGACTCCCTGGCCTTCATAACATTAAAAGTAATAATCTGGGCTACCTTATCCTTTCCATACTTCTGCGTAACATATTCAATAACTTCATCCCGACGATCATCAGCAAAATCTAGATCAATATCTGGAGGGCTTTGTCGTTCTGGATTTAAGAATCTTTCAAAAGGAATATTATGCTTTAAAGGGTCAATAGAGGTGATCCTTAAAACATAAGAGACTAAAGAACCAGCCGCCGATCCTCTCCCGGGTCCAACTCTAATCCTTTGTTGTTTAGCCCAGTTGACAAAATCTTGAACAATCAAAAAGTAAGTAGCAAAACCCTTTTTACAAATAATATCTAACTCATACTCAATTCTTTCTAAAACTTCTTTACTTGGCTTAGGAAAACGATCTTTAAGCCGTTCATAAACCAACTTCTTTAAATGCTCTTTTCCCGTTTCTCCTTCAGGTAAAGGATAATTGGGTAAAATCCACTTCCCTATAGGAATCTCAAGATTACAGGCTTTAGCAATTTTTTGAGTATTTTCAATTGCTTCCGGATAATCCTTAAAAGCTTCTGTCATTTCTTCCTGGGAGCGAAGGTAGAAATCCGGGGAACTAAGCATGCTTAAACGGTTTTTATCAGCAATAAGTTTTTGGGTCTGTACTGCTAACAAAGCATCTTGAGCTTCGGCATCATCAGCCTCTACATAATGAGTATCGTTGGTGGCCACCAAAGGAACGCCTAATTTTCTTGATAAGGCGACTAACTTTTTGTTAGCTTTTGCTTGACTAGGATTTTTACGATGATCTTGAATTTCTAAATAAAAGTCCTTGCCAAAGATGTCTAAAAAATCTTCTAATTTGCTTTCAGCCTGCTTATCCTTATTCTGTAGTAAAAGCTGGGGGATCTCACCTTCAATACAAGCCGATGTAGCAATCAGCCCTTCAGAATACTTCTTTAAAATATCCATGTCGATCCGTGGTTTGTAATAAAAACCCTCTAAATGGGCTAAAGTGGTTAACTTCATTAAATTCTTGTAGCCAGTTTCATTTTTAGCCAGTAAAATCAAATGGTAGCGGTCAGAGTCAATATTGGCCTGTTTATCAAAACGAGAACGAGCGGCTATATAAGCTTCTAAACCAATAATCGGTTTAATCCCATACTCTTTGGCCGTCAAGTAAAACTTAATTGCGCCATACATTACTCCATGATCAGTCAGGGCTAAAGAGTTCATTCCCAACTGCAAGGCTTTAGCACAAAGCTTCTCAACTTTAGCTAGCCCATCTAAAAGTGAATAATCAGAATGGACATGTAGGTGGGTAAATTTAGCCATTTTCCTTCTTTTCTTGCTTTTTTCTCATAAGTTCTTTATCTATTTTATTTGTAAATTCTTTAATATCTTCTCCTTGCCATTTTCTTAAGGCAAAAGTAAAACCAAGTTTATCAATAGATTCTAAATCTTTAAATGAATTTTTAACGGACTCATCAAATCTTTCTTGTATTCTTTCCATTAACCTATCTGCTCCTTCTAAATCACTTCCAAATATCCATATATTAAATTCATCTCCACCGAAACGAGCAGCAACATCATAAGGTCTTTTTTCACCCTTAATAGCATTAGCAAAAATAATAAGAAGTAAATCTCCGGCTTCATGACCAAAAGTATTATTCAATAATTTAAGACCATCTACATCAAGACAAGCTAATACCATACTTTCATTAAATCGCTTTAGTTCATCAACATTTCTAAAAAATCCTTCTCTATTATAAAGACCAGTTAAAGAATCAGTAAGAGAGTCTTCTTCTTTATTACCGGTAATTTCTCCTGCTATTTTTGAAGTTTCTTTTAATCTTTCTAAAAGATCATTTTTGTCTTTGCTTTTTTCTACGTCAGATTTTAAGAATTCAAAAAAAGCGCGGGTAAAATAATCCTGAGCTTTCTCACCTTTTTTTCTAGGAGGAAATTGTTTTTTAGAAGAAAACTCTTGATTATCAGGAGATTCTTTAAGCTCTGCCATTAACTCTAATATAACTAAACTTAGTTATCTTTTCAAGCAGATTTTAGTTTTTCACGAAGTTGTTCACGAACTTGATTAGGGTTAGCCTGACCTTTTGTTTTTTTCATTACCTGACCAACTAAAAATTCTATAGCTGTTTCTTTGCCTTTTTTAAAATCGTCTACTACTTTTTGATTGTTCTTGATAACTGTGGCTGTCTTTTCCTGCAGATCTTCTCTAGAAATTTGCGGTTTCTCTTTTTCCTCTATTAAATTTTTAATAAACTGCCCTGGAGAGATTTTATTAATATCAATCTTTCTGTTAATTAAAACATTAGCTACCTTCTTTAGTTTTATGCTTTCTTTTTTAGCTAACTTAGCCACTTGTTCAAAATAGTCAGCTTTCTTTATATTTTCCGTTAAAATTGAAGCATTGTAATCTGAAAGACCATAGTCTTTGATAAAACGACTCTTCTTATCTTCAGGCAATTCCGGAATAATTGATTTTAGTTTTTCAATTTCTTCTTTAGTCAAACGAATAGGAGGAATGTCAGGCTCTGGAAAGTAACGATAGTCTTGGGCTTCTTCTTTAACCCTCTGAGAGAAAGTCTTTTGTGTTTTTTCATTCCAACCTCTAGTTTCCTGTATTGGTTTTTGACCTTTTTTAATAATCTCTGTTTGTCTTTCTATTTCATACTCAATAGCTCTTTCTACAAAACGGAAAGAATTAAGATTTTTAAGCTCTACTTTATAATCAGGTAATCTACTTTTTTCTCCCAAGGAAATATTCACTTCTAATCTCATAGAACCTTTTTCCATATCACAATCAGAGATATTTAGATAACGGATTAATTGGGTTAGTTTTTTAAGAAATTCTTTGGCTTGCTTGGAGCTTCTGATATCAGGTTCTGTCACTATCTCCATTAAAGGCACGCCCGAACGGTTAAAATCAATCAAACTAACCTCCTTGCCATTAACAGCCGCATGAGTTAACTTAGCTGTATCCTCTTCTAGATGGACTCTGGTAATATCTATCTTCAATAATTTGCCCTTTTTGCAAAAAGGTAAATCATACTGGCTAATTTGATAACCCTTAGGTAAATCTGGATAAAAGTAATTTTTTCGATCAAATTTACTAAAGGAATTAATCTGACAATTCAGGGCTAGTCCTGCCATCACCGTTAATTCAATTGCTTTTTTATTAGGAACCGGTAAAGCTCCAGGCAAACCCAAACAAAGGGGACAAACATGAGTATTAGGATCATGACCAAAATAATCAGCCGGACAATGACAAAACATTTTCGATTCTGTCTTAAGTTCGATGTGAATTTCTAAGCCGATAAATACTTTTAAAGACATAGTTTAATTAATTAAACTGGAATCTTCTTATAAAAATTTGTCTTTTGTTCATAGCGATAGGCTAATCTAAAAAGTAAATCTTCACTAAACTGCGGTCCTAATATCTGAATACCGACAGGAATATTATCTACAAAACCAGCTGGAACTGAGATGCCAGGAATGCCAGCTAAATTAGCCGTTGCCGTATAAATATCAGAAAGATACATTTTTAAAGGATCATTTATCTTCTCACCAATTCTAAAAGGCAATGTTGGTGAAACCGGTGCCAGGATGGCATCTACTTTTTCAAAAACCCTATCAAAATCTTCCTTAATTAACGTCCTTACCTGCATAGCTTTAAGATAATAGGCCTCCCAATAACCCGAAGAAAGACTAAAAGTCCCTAGCATAATCCTTCTCTTAGCCTCATCGGCAAAGTGATCTCTACTAAGACCGTACCTAATAGCATCATATCTGGCTAAATTAGAAGAAACTTCTGCCGGCTGGATAATGTAATAAACGGCTAGGGCATATTGAGTATGGGGTAAAGAAACTTCTTCTATTTTAACTCCCATTTTTTTAAATTCGCTTATGGCTTCTTTTAGTTTCTTCTCTATTTTCTCGTCAAGTCCTTTTTCAAAATACTCTTTGGGAATAGCAAGTCTTAAATTTTTAACATCTTTTTTTATATCTTTAAGATAATCTACAACTGGCCTTTTAGAGGTAGTGGCATCAAATTTGTCTTGGCCGGCAGTAATATTTAAAAGGAAAGCTGAATCACTAACTGTTTTGGTCAAATGCCCGATAGCATCTAAAGAAGAGGCCATGGCGACAATACCGTATCGAGAGACCCGCCCATAAGTTGGTTTTAGACCCACCAGATTACAAAAAGAAGCCGGTAGTCTAACTGAACCACCAGTATCAGTTCCTGTAGCCGCTATGGCCATTCCAGAGCTTACGGCAGCCGCTGAACCACTACCAGAACCGCCAGGAACCAAATTTTTATTCCAGGGATTCCTCGTCAGACCGAAATCTGAAGTCTCTCCTGAAGAACCATGAGCCCAAGCATCCATATTAGTCTTACCCAAAACAATAGCTCCTGCTTCTTTTAATTTTTTTACGGCCGTAGCGTCATAAACAGGAATATAATCACCAAGCACTTTAGAAGCAGCTGTAGTTTTAACACCTTTGGTCAAAAAATTATCTTTAATGGCAATAGGAATTCCTAATAAAGGCTTATCTTTATCTTCTTTAATTAATTTATCCGCCTTTTCGGCTTGAACTAAAGCCTCTTTTTTACAAACAGTAATAAAAGCATTAATTTGAGGATTCCTTTTTTCAATTTCTTTAAGATAGGTGTTAACTAACTCTGTTGAAGAAAAATCTCTTTCTTTTAAACCTTGCTTTATTTCGGTAATACTTAAATCTCTTATTTTCATTTTTCTAAAATTGCCTTAGTTACAAAAAAGTTCTTATACTTCCTTTTGGTATTAGATAAAACTTCATCAACTGGTAACGATTTATCTGCTCTGTCTTCCCTAGAAACATCTTCCAAACCGGTTATTTGAGCCGTAGGTTTGATATTTTTGGTATCCAGTTCATACAAAACTTCAAAATAATCTAAAATCTTGGAGAGCTGAAGGGGGAATTTTTTAATTTCTTTATCATTTAAATCCAAGCCGGCAAGCTTAGCTAAGTGTTTGATACTTTCTTTGGTTAATTTTGAACTTTTCATTTTTTCTTTATGACATCCCTTTTAAAGCTTTGATTCTCTCTTCCACCGGGGGATGAGTGTTAAATAAGCCGGTTAGCCAAGATTTGGCTTGTTTACCCTTAAAAGGATTAATAATATATAAGTTCTCTGTTGCTTTGGTGGCTGTTTTAAGCGCTTGCCTATCTTCAGAGATTTTAGCTAGAGCTCTGACTAATCCATCAGGAAACTTGGTAATCATAACCGCTGAAGCGTCAGCCAAAAATTCTCTTCTTCTGGAAATAGCCAGTTGAATAATCTTAGCTATCAAAGGAGATAACAAGGCCACCACAATACCTACAACCAGTATAATGGCACCCGCATTTCCGGACTGACGATTCCTTGAACCACCCCAGTAGGTTCTTCTAATAAAAAAATCCCCTATTAGAACAATCATCCCCACTAGGACAGTAACAATACTCATTAGTCTAGTATCATAATTTCTGACGTGAGATAGTTCATGAGCAACTACTCCTTCAAGTTCGGTTCGGTCAAGTTTCTCCAATAATCCCTTAGTAACACAAACAACTGCATGCTTAGGATCTCGACCAGTAGCAAAAGCATTCAAGGCTAAACTATCAATAACATATAACCTAGGCATTGGAATACGCGCTGCCATGGCTAAATTTTCTGTTACAGTAAAAAAGTTAAAATCCTGAGTTTTATTAGCTGGTCTGGCTCCAGAAATGCCCAAAATAATTCTATCTGACCACCAATAACTACTAAAACTTATTAATCCGGAAATAATTAAAGCAATGCCAACAATACCTGGACCATATCCTAACACTTTAGCCATAATCCAGACAAACAAAGTGATAAACAAGACAAAGAGCACCATAATAATTGTACTTCGGCGTCTATTCCGATCTACCTGTTCGTAAATATTTATCATTTAAGATTTACCTTCGGTGCTTTAGTTTCTTCTTTTTTAACTTCAAGATGTTCCCCTTCAGTAGGCGTTTTTAGACCTTTTTCTTGCTTAAAGCTAAACATTTGGGCGACAATTTTTGAGGGGAAAGTAATCACCTTAATGTTATAGTCAGCTGTCAAATCGATTAATGTCCTTCGCGAATACATAACTTTATCAGCAGTGTCACGTAACTCATCCATTAATTTACTCGTTGGGCCAGCCGCTTTAAGTTCAGGTGTTGATTCAAAAACTGCCCTAATAGGTGCTAAGGCAGTTTGTAATCTAGCCCCAGTATCAATTAACTTCTGGATATCTTTACCGTCAATAGCCCCAACGACTGCCTTCCTAGCTTCAGTTAGCTCTTTAAAAACATCTTTTTCGTGCTTCATATATCCTTTTACTGAAGAAACTAAATTAGGAATCAAATTTGCTTGTCGTTTCAATTGGTTGCCAATCTCCTGAATCGAAGCCTTTATTCTCGTCTTCACAGTCACGAATTGATTGTACAAAGACCAGATATAAAGAATGATTAACAAAACAACGATACCTAAAATCACAAAACCAGTCATTAAATTATTCACCTCCTTTCAAAGCTTTAGATATTTTATTATAACTCATGGTATTAATAATGTCATTTCTGGAAGCCCAACCTTTTCTGGCCATGGCCACTCCGTACTTTATATGCTCTAGATGATTAACAGCATGGGCATCAGAGTTAATTATCATTTTCACACCATTTTTCACAGCATCTTTGATGATTTCGTCTGGCAAATCCAACCTGTCAGGCCAAGCGTTAATTTCTAACCATTTTCCACTTTTCTTGCAAAAATCAAAAATCTTATCCCAATGAGGATTATAGCCTTCTCTCAAACCTAATTTTCTACCAGTGGGATGACCTAAAATCTTTATTTTGGGACGTTTTAAAGCCTCCAAAATTCGTTTAGTAGCTTCATTAGGAGACATTCTAAAACTAGAATGAACAGAAGCAACGGCAAAATCTAAATATTTAAAGCCTTCTTCAGGAATAGCCAGCTCTCCATTAGGTTTTATATCTATTTCAAGGCCATTAAATACATGAATGAGTAATTTCTTTCCTCTTGAGTAATTTATTTTATCAATATAATCTTTTTTTCTCTTTAATATGTCAATTATTTGATTTTTATTATGTTTACTTAGGTTAGGGTTGTGTTCAGAAACACCCAGATATTCATAGCCCAATTCCTTGGCTTTTTTTATCAAATCACCTACAGAATCTAAACCAATGTCATGGCTTGATTCAATAGGAAAATCAGAATGGATATGTAAATCACCCTTAATATCTTTTATCTCTATTAATTTAGGCAATTTACCTTCTTGGGCCGCTTCAATTTCTCCTCTATCTTCTCTTAACTCTGTAGGAATCCAATCCATACCTAAGGCTTGGTAAAAATCCTCCTCTGTCTTATATTTCTTCAATTGCCATTTTTTGCCTTTCATTTGCTTTTTAATGCCATATTCAGAGAGACTTAAGTCCTTTTTTTGAGCAAGTTCTCTTAAATGAATATTATGCTGTTTTGAGCCTGTAAAATGCTGCAACAGAGCACCATAAGCCTCAGGGCTCATTGTTTTTAGATCTATTTGCCGACCTCTATAGATGATTCTGGCGGTATTATCCCCAGCCACAAGCACTTTTTCGGCTTCAGGAAAGCTGATGAACCTTTTGATGACCTTTTTAGGCTCTTTGGTAGCCACAGCTAGATCAACATCACCTACAGTAGCATTCATTCTCCTTAAACTACCTAAAGGATCAATTCTTAAAATATCTTTGTTTTCACCATTTTCACTAAGATATTTAATCATTTTTTGGGCTAATTCTTGAGCAAAAGAAAGCGTCATTCGCTCCTTTCGTCTTCTAAGTTCCTCAATACCTTCTAGAATCTCTTTCTCTGATTTCCGAGCAAATCCTTCAATCTTCCTAACTTGACCATTTTTAGCGGCCTTTTTAAGCCTCTCAAGCGCTTTTTTATGGTCTTTTATACTTAATTCTAGACATAATTTATGGGCAGTCTTAGCCCCTATACCAGGTACTTTTAGAAGTTCAAACATTGCTTTAGGTAGCCCCCTTATTACCTTTTTAAAATGAGCAACTTCTCCTTTTCGGAAAAGTTCATCTAGATGAGAAGCAATAGAGGTGCCAATACCCGGAATTTCGGTTAAATTATCTTCTTTCCAAATATCTTTTACTTCAGTAAGCGAATGTTCTATGGCAGCAGCGGCTCTTTCATAAGCAGTAATTCTAAACTTATTCTCTCCTTTAACTTCATAAGCTGCAGCTATTGACCTTAAAAGACCAACTAACTGTTTATTGTTCATATTGCAGCTCATCTTCATTGCTTTTATAATAGCATAAGCGTTGACTTGGCCTCAATAATTTGCTATTCTAACTCAAGACCTATAGGGTCAAGCTGAGGGGTCGTAGCTCAATCTGGTTAGAGCGTCTGCCTGTCACGCAGAAGGTTGCGGGTTCGAATCCCGTCGTCCCCGCTTATCTCTGCCTAGAAAGGAGGCGTAAAAAGCTCCAAAAATGGCTAACGGAAATCTAAAAAACTTTCTTAAAAAAACTAAACTCAACGAATCAGCTATTAGTATGATCCTTGGTGCGGTAGTAGTCGTCGTCGTCGCTGTTTTAATTTTTAATTACTTTAGAGGTGTTGGCAAAACAGAGGAAGAAATAACCATTCTACCAACAGAAGGAGAAGTACAACTAGTTGAAGAAGAGGGTAAGTTTGTACCCTTAGGACTTCCTGCAGTTTATAAAGTTCAAAAGGGAGATCACCTTTGGGCTATTGCAGAAAGATTCTACGGTTCAGGCTACAACTGGGTTGATATTGCCCAAGAAAATAATCTTGCTAACGCTAATCTTTTATTTGTTGATCGGGAACTAACCATTCCTAAAGTCGAAGTAAGGCAACCGGTAACTGAAATAACTAAACCTGCTATTACAGGTGATAGTTATACTGTCGTTAAGGGCGACAATCTTTGGGAAATTGCAGTTCAGGCTTATGGAGACGGTTACCAGTGGGTGAAAATTGCCAATGAAAATAATTTAGCCCAACCTGATATAATACATCCTGGTAATGTCTTGAGACTGCCAAGATAAAGCGCGGGATTAGTTGAGCGGTTCAACATCACCTTCCCAAGGTGGAAAGAGGGGTTCGACTCCCCTATCCCGCTCTGTGCTTTTTAATGCAATTATCAACATTAGATCAAAAAATTTATCAAATTTTAACAAACAGAAGATTTAGGGCTGGGCCTTTACCTGCTGAAAACAGTAAAAAACTTATAATCCAAAAAATAAGTTCCAGAACATTCAAAAATCTTCCAATAAAAATATTTCAGTTTTGGGGTGGATGTAAAAACCCCAATTTGCCATGTGATTTAGCTGAACTATGTGAAGAATCAACCCTGAATAACCTAAAAAAGTTAAATATTGAAGTCAAAAAGATCTATGAACCTGGTCTTAAAATTTACATTTCCCCTGGAGATAAAAGAGTTGAGGAGGTTAACCTAATGCCTAAACAAAAAACTAAAAAATACGTCAATTCTTTAATTAAAGCCGCCAAAAAAGAAAAATATAACCAGCTGTTTACGATAGTCCCAATATCAACCCTATATCAAAATTCTAAAAATTTTAGAGAAAAATTAAATGAGATTGACAAGAGAATACGAGAAGACATAGATAAAAATAATAATTTTGAAAAACTGATTATAAACGCAAGAAAAAACATTTTCATTAAGGATCTAGTAGATGAAGAAGAAATTAAAATTAGATGTTTTAATTCCGCAAAAAATTACATCATTTACCGCGTTGCTGAGGAAGAAGCTCAAATATTTGGTGAATTTGACGATTGTATTCGATCCTTTTTTATAAGATATAAATCTTTCTATCAAAAGTATATCAAGGATATAAACCAGACCAGGCCACATTTAAATTGTTTCCTAAGCTTTTTCACTGGCAGAAAAGGCAATATCACCCAGCCATGGCAAGCTATCGGTAAAAAGGATGACAAAGAGGTTGTTTTCCTAAGTCAGGAAAGATTGAAAGCTAATCGTGGCTTTAATTAATTTTTTTTGATAAAATAATAGCAAATCAGCCGATGTAGCTCAATTGGTAGAGCAATGCTTTCGTAAAGCAGAGATCGTCGGTTCGAATCCGACCATCGGCTCTGATGACAAAAAGATTCTCATTACTTACTCGTAAGGAAGAAAAAAGGAATTTTCGCAAGGCCTTTCTTTATGGCTTTTTAACCATTCTTTTAGGGATGGCTCTTTTCTTCTTGGGGGTTCCTGCGTTGATAAAAATGGCTGTTTTTATTGGTAGTCTTAACAGTTCCTCCACCCCAATAGAGCGGTCAGATAATCTTTCGCCCTCACCACCGACTTTCAAACCTGTCTTTGAAGCAACCAACAGCGCTGAACTTTCTCTTTATGGTTTTGCTGAAGCAGAATCAACCATTAAATTATTTCTGAATGGTAAAGAAAAAGAAGTCATTGCTGATAATGATGGTAACTTTACCTTTAACGAAATAAAACTTAAACTCGGTAAAAATGAATTCTACGCCTTTGCCACTGATAAAGCTGGCAATGAAAGTAATATATCAAAAAGAATTACTGTTTTCTATGAAAACGAACCCCCGGAATTAGAAATAAGCTCTCCGGAAGACGGGAGTACTTTCTGGGAAGAAGATAAACAAATAGATATTCTCGGCAAAACAGATCCTGATGCGAATCTTTTAATTAACGACCATTTTGTGGTTGTTAATCAAGAAGGTGGTTTTAGCTACCAAATTTCTTTGACTGAAGGTGAGAACGAAATTAAAGTTATTGCCACTGATAAAGCTGGTAATGAAACTGAAAGAACAATTAAGGTTAACTACTCTCCATAGCTAATAAAAACCACAACCAAGCCATCACCCAAGGATAAAACAAGGAGTTAAGAAAAAAAGAGTGAGTAAAAACAGCCAAAATACTGGCGGTAATAATTATACTTTTAAAACCTCTTAAGGCCTTTAGGTAAAGCCAAAGATAAGCAAAAAGCCCTAAAATCCCAGTGGTAGCCAGTACAAAAAGTATGCTTGAATCAGTTCCGGCTGCTGAATGGCTAAGCTGCCATTTTTCTTCGTCAACCAAACCGTAATCCCTTTGGGCATAACGATAGGTATTAAAACCAACACCTAAAAGAGGATTTTTCTGAAAAACACCAAAAGCCTGTTTATAATTTTCAGTTCTTGCCTCAATCGAATAAGTTCTCTCTAACTTACCTCCTTCTCCTGAAGGACGAGGCACTAAAAACCAACCCATAGTTAGAAAAAGCATAATTAAAACTAAAAACCTAAAAGATTTCTTAAAAAGAGCTACTGCTCCTGCACCAACTAAAAAAGACAGCCAAGAGGCTCTAGAATAGGTCAAAACAAGCATAGCAAAAACAAATAAACCCATTAGTATCCATCCTTTTTTATTCTTCTTATCCCAACCTAATTTAATTATTAAAATCAATGTTAAAACTAAAATCAAACCAGTAAACCCGGGATCAAGAAAAGTGCCTGCTACTCTATAAAAATGGGGGTCCCACTGTAAAACCTCTAAAAATTTTAAGTTAGGATAAAGAAGATATTGAATCAATCCAAAGACGGCTACGAAAAAGCCTATTACTATCAAGTAATTAAAAATGTTTTTCTTAAATTCATTCTTAAGATCGGCCAAAACAAAATAAATGCCGGCATAGACAAGCCAACGAAAGAGATACAAAGAGCTTATTAAAACCTCTAATCCTGAAAAACGAAAACTAGCAACAAGCAGAGAAGATAAAGAGATGCCTGAAAAAACAAGAATTGGCTTAGTTAAAAAAGGCGCCTTATACTTTCTTTTAATAATTAAGAAGCGCCAAATCAACCAGAAAAACAAAAAGAAAAACAAAACAACATCGGTTAAATAAAGATGAACCTCAGGAAAACCAAAAGAAAAAAGCGGTAAGCGAATTAACTGCCCGAAAGGAAACAAAACTAAATAAACAAAAAAAAGGCTGGTGATTACTTTCTTCATAATCGATAAAGCTTTCCTCTTGATAAAAAAGAATGAAAACTCATCATTAAGGCTGTAATTAAACCTTGTATACCGTCCAAAAAGCCCAATCTAAGGATATAGTTTTGTAGAAACTTCCCCAAGGGATTAAAGACAAGGCTAAACAAACTTGCCTTAACTCCTTCTTTTTTTAAAGACTGGGCATGCAAAGTAGAATAGAGATTAACTGTTTTTAAAAAATCACTGATGGTAGTATGTGGGTAATGCAAGAGAGGATTTTTAAGCTCAGCTGTTCTACCTTTAATCATCCAAACTTCATGGACTCCCCTTTCCCATTGACCGGTATCCCTTTTGGCTAACCTTAATAATCTAACCCGGGCGGTTTCTCCATGTTTTAACCATCGATTACCAAAAAAATCATTCCTTCTAAAATAGAAACCCTTTATATTTGATCCAGAGTCAATAATCTTTAAAATTTCTTTTTTAAGTTCTTCGGAAATTCTTTCATCGGCGTCTAGAAACAAAACCCACTTACCCCAAGCTTTTTTCAGACCAAAGTTACGTTGTTGGGCAAAACTATTATTTAAGGAACGAATAAAAACTCTAGCACCATATTTTTTGGCTATTTCGATTGTTTTGTCAGTGGAATTATCATCGATAACTAAAATTTCGTCACACCATTTGATCGACTCTAAACAGTCTTGAAGATTTTTCTCTTCGTTCTTGGTTAAAACAACTACGGAAATCATCATTTGATTTTATCATATTAAATTCGGTTAAGGAGCATTTTCGGAGCTAAGACAAGCAGATAAAGATAAGCCAGGGGACGACGATAGACAGGAATCCAGTTATTAATGAAAATAAAATTACTTAACAAAAGATGACACATATATCGTAATGACTTAGCCTTACCTTCGGAAAGTTTATGAAGAATTACTGATTGGGGTTCTAAAGCAATTTTATCCTTTTCTAAATCTAGAAGCTTAAAGCTTACAGGTAAATAAAAATGATTATTTGATTTAGCCCATTTAATCGTCTTTTTATCTATATCTATTCCTTCTACAGTTTTTGCCACACTTAACAAAAGAGTCATTCCATAACCAGTACCACATGCTACATCAAGAATTTTTTTATTAACAGAGAAATTGAGCGAGAAAACGTATCTTTGAATATGAAGCATCCAATTTACTACATCTTTATACATTTTATCCGGAACCACTTTTTCACCAGTATATTCCATGTTTTTTACTTATACTTAAAAGAGTTTATCAAATTTATAAAAAATTAACAATTTACCCCTTGACAAAGTATTGATAAATTAGTTTAATTTAGACAAACAAGTCGGAAAGGCTTGTTTTTTATTATGCGAAAATTCATTATACCAAAGCTTTTCTTCTTCATCTTTTGTTTTATTTCACTTCTTTTTATCTTTCCAACTATAATACAAGCAACTGAAAATATCTTATTTGAAGATAATTTTGAGAATGATAAAAAATCTGATTGGGAAGAATATATGGGTCTAAATGGAAATTGGACTATAGAAAATGGTGAATATGTAGGAACTGTAACTAAAAATTGTAGTGGAGATTTCCCGAGTTACTCTTTGGTAGGGGATATTAATTGGACTAATTACAGTTTTGAGGTACGAATGAAAGGAACAAAAGGAGTTGATAAAAAGATTTTATTCCGATACAACTCCAATATGGAAAAAACTTATGACCTAAATTTAATAAGCAATAATATACTAGGAGTAGGTAAACAACATCCCTCTGGGAGTTGGGTTAAGACAATATCATTTAACAACTCCTCTGATACATGGTACAAAATCAAAGTAGTCCTAAAAAATGAAAATATAAAAATTTATATAGACGATATCCTTCAGTTCGATTTTAACGATACCGACAATCCAATACTAAATGGAAAAGTTGGTCTCCAGGTATGGCCAGGATATTATGCCGGGTGTGGGGGAAGAACTACTGTTCATTACGATGATGTAATAATAAAAGGTGATGTTTCTTCTACACCAACATCTACTCCAACCCCAACCATAATTCCTACACCCACTCCAACTACTACCCCACCTCCTCTTCAATCCCTTATACTTCTCCCTGGCCTTGGTGGTTCTTGGAATCATGAAAATATGATTCTGGGTATAGAAAAACCTCAATCTGAATGGTATATGACACCTGGAATTAAGGTTTACGATGGATTGATCGAAACACTTAAGAATGCTGGGTACAAAACTGAAAGTGAAGATAAGAATCTTTTTGTTTTTAATTACAACTGGACTAAACCCGTTAATTCAATTACCGAAGATCTCAAAACATATATTGAAAACGTCGTTAAGCCTTCATCTGAAGAAGAAATTGATCTCATAGGACATAGCTTGGGGGGATTAGTCGGCAGAACCTATGTCCAAAACAATCAAGAAAATCATGTTGATCAATTAATCACTTTAGGCTCGCCACTTAAAGGTATCCCTTTTGTTTATTATCTCTGGGAAGGTGGCGATTTAAATAGATTTCTCCCTGACTGGCAAAGAATCGGCGCTGGACTTCTACTCCATTTAAGAAAACCAGGGTTTTCAACCGATATGGAGGCCTTGAGAACTGTTACCCCTATTTTAAATGACCTCCTTCCAACTTTTAGTTATCTTAAACAAAACGGAAATGAAAAAGAATTAAACCAAATGTCAGAAAAAAATAACTGGTTAATCGACCTTAATAATTCCCTGCCAGATTATTTGCTTTCTGTAACCAATAATTTTCTCGGTATTTTTTCTGATAGCACCACTAGATGGATAAATGTTACTGATCGTGACTGGCTTGATCGTCTGCTTGGTTTTTGGCCGGATGGTAAACCTATTAGTGAAGAATTCGGCGAGGGTGACAAAACAGTTTTGTCTGAGAGTGCTTCTTTAAATGGAACAACTATCACTCGCCTAGAAAATATTGGTCATCAAGAATTAGTAACTTCACTTAATTCTCAACAAAAAATTATGGAAGCTCTTAATTTAAACCCAAGTTCTATTTCTACCATCTCTACCAATCTTAATTACGATTCTTCTTTGGTTTTTCAAATTGCTTCTCCTGCCACCATAACCATTACTGATCCTAATGGAGATTCAGCCGGCGAGGGTGATGGCAAGTTAATAATAATTAACAGCCCTTTGCCGGGCGAATATCAAGTAAATTTAATCGAGACAGCTACTGGTCCCTACGATCTATATATCGGTCAAATTCTTAGTAATCAAGATTTTTGGACAACTACTTCTGGCTCAATTGATAAAGGAGATGAGATTAGTTATAAAATTACTTTTAGTCCTTCTACTCCTTTGGAAAATCCAGTCATCGACCAAACAGGCAAAACTTATATTGAAACGGCTCAAAAACAAATTTCAAATTTAAAAGAAGAAATTAAACAGCAAAATTTTCATCCTTTTATGAAAAGATTAATTCTTATCCAATTAAATCGTATTGAATCCTTGTTGAATAAATATAAACTTAAAAAAACGATCATTTCTCTTTATCGATTCAGGCTCACCATCAGTTTTTGGCAAAATATGAGTAAATTAGATGAAAACAAAAGTCTTTATTTCAAAAATAAGGCCCAAGAAATTATCGATAATTTAGAAGAGGTTTATGTTATCTCTGAGACCAATAAAGGCAAAATCTATAATCAGCGTCGTTTAAAAAGAGAAATAGCTTTAGCTCAAAAAATCTTTGAGAAAATGGAAAACAAACTTCAAAAACTTTCTAAAAGAGGTATGGTAAATCCAGACTATGGCGCTTTGTATCTCTTAGCTCAAGCAAAATTAAGTAAAGCGAAAGCTTCTACTTCCTATAAAGCTCATATCAACACCCTCGGCACCAAACTTCTTTCCCGAGAAGGATTCTTTCTTTTTAAATAAAACATATAATATTTACCTACTTTGGCCATTTTTTATTTATCAAAAATTTACTATACTAAAGACATATGTTATTTAGGGAATCAAAATTTGAGAAACCACCCGAGATAAAGATAGAAAAGGAGGGATCAAAAGAAATAGAAAAATTAGAAAATTCTTCAGAAAAATTAAGAAGAGTATTAAAATTTATAGATAAAAATATATTCCCAGAAAATCCTTTGCCTGTAAAAATAGTGAAAGAAATAAAAAGCAAATACGAAAAGAAAATCCCAGCGGCGCAACATTATTTTGACGAAGGCAAAAAAGGAGAAATGCTAAATGAGCATTATCAAGTAAATGAAAGAATTAATGAAAAGGAGAAAAATTTTGATGATATTATTGAAGTGGCGATTCATGAAGTAAGACATAGAGTTCAACACACTTTCCCAATAGAATTATTTACGAGGGATAATTGGAAAAAATTTGAAGAAAAATATCCATCACTAAAGTTATTAAAAGAAAGGTTGCCGGAAAATCTTAGTCCAAATGATTTTGATGCCTGTATACTTGAAAATTTGTCATCTTTTTTGAGAAAAAATGGGGTTTCATTATCAGAGATTTCGAAAAGTATCATTCCTAAAAATGCGAGAGAGATATTTGAAAATATAGAAATTTTAGCAAAAGAGAAAAAATTTATCATTCCTAAAGCTGATTAGAAAAGAACTTTTTACAAAATCCTACTTCGTAAAGTTTAACTTTTCAACTAAAGAGTGGAATAATTATCAGTGGGTGGTCGCTAGAGGATTCGAACCTCTGACCTCTTCGATGTGAACGAAGCGCTCTAACCAACTGAGCTAAACGACCAGATGACTAATTCTACCAAATTTCCTACTTGCAAGCCAATACTTACTAAAGCATAATAATACCATGAGCTTTTTCAAAAGAGCTGGCTCTATTTTTTTAGATATTGTTGAGACAATTGTCATTGCTTTAGCAATATTTGTTATTGTTTACCTCTTCCTCTTTCAACCCCACCAAGTCCGTGGTAATTCCATGTACCCTAATTTCCATGACGGTGATTATCTTCTAACTGACAAAATTTCCTATCACCTAAGCCAACCAAAAAGAGACGATGTGATAATCTTTACTGCCCCTAGAAATGAAGGTTATGATTATATCAAAAGAATTGTTGCCTTACCTAGAGAAAAAGTAAAGTTAGTTGAAGATGGTCTTTTAATAAATAGCGAAATAGCAGAAGAACCTTATTTTGTAGACGACCAAAAAACTTTTGGGGGTAATTTCTTAAAGATGGATGAAGAGGTTACTGTTCCCGAAGATAATTACTTTGTTTTAGGGGACAATCGCAACCATAGTTCTGATTCAAGAGACTGGGGTTTTGTACCTCGAAAAAATATTATCGGGAGAGCCTGGTTTAGGTATTGGCCAGTAAAAGAAATGGGTCTTATAACTAAAATTCCTTAACCTTTTATTCCTCCGTGAACTTTCCAAAGTTTCTTTTCCGTTTCCTCTAAGCTTCCTTTAAAAATAATCAGGATTCTTGTTTCTACCCTTGAACGTGTTATCCTAACACGAGTCTTATTGTCTCCACCTAAAGATTGATGAATTTCATCCCTAATTCGGTCTGTTTCATCAGAAATAATATGAGGAGTACTTGTCTTTCCTCTAATGGCCTGGCCTGCTTTCTTCTTTACCCTTCGAGAAATATCCTCAGCTCGGCGCACCGAGCCTGACTCTCTGAGAATCATTTTATAAGCTTCAACCATTAACTTTGGGTCATCAATACCAGCTAAAGCCCGAGCATGACCCTCAGTAATTAAATTAGAAAGCAAACCATCTTTTAAAGCATCTGGTAAATTTAGTAACCTAATCGAATTGGAAACAAATGAAGGGCTTTTACTAATTCTTTCAGCAATCTCTTTATTGCTTAATTTAAACTCTTCCATTAAACGGGTCAAAGCTTGAGCCCTTTCAATAGGGTTTAAATCTTCTCTTTGTACATTCTCAACCAAAGCCATTTCTAGCATCCCCTGAGGAGTAGTCTCTTTAATAATTACCGGTACTGTCTTTAAACCAGCTAATCTACCAGCACGCCAACGTCTCTCACCCGCAATTAACTGATAACCAGCGGGGGTTTTGGCCACTACCAAAGGCTCTAATACCCCGTGTTCTTTAATCGACTTAGCCAACTCTGCTAAGGATTCATTACTAATCAAGCTCCTTGGTTGAAGCGGATTTGACTGGAGTAAATCAATATCTAATTCGATGACCTGTTTTGGTGCCATATTTAAACAACAAATACTAAATTTTTACCTTGTTTTTTTCTAAACTCAACTCTGCCATCCTTTAAAGCAAATAAAGTATGATCTCTCCCTAAACCAACACCTTCTCCGGGATGAAACTTAGTACCTCTTTGTCGAAGAATAATATTACCCACCTTAATATTCTGTCCACCAAAAATTTTAACACCTAAACGTTTGCCTGGACGAGGAGGTTGTTGTCTTGTTCTACCTGCAGCTTTTGTTTTTGACATAAAAGTTATCTAGTTTTCATACATACTAATCAATGTTTTCACAAATGTCAAGCAGAAACAATCTTTTCTATCCTGATTTTAGTTAGAAGTGATCTTGAACCTTTTACCTTACGAAAGCGAGATTTGGCTTTATAGGTAGCCACCTTTATTTTCTTTCCTTTAAACTGATCAATAATCCTTGCTTTTACTTTAACTCCTTTAACCAAAGGCTGGCCAATCCTTATCTTTTTATCATCCACTAAAAGTAAAACTTCTTCAAAAGTTAATAAAGAGTCCTTTTTACCCTCTATCTTATTAACCTCAATTTCATCTGCTTCGGAAACTTTACATTGAGAACCGGCAATTTTAATAACAGCATATTTTTTCATAGGTTTCCATTATAATATTTTCCTTACCTTATCTCAACCGTCTTTTCTCTATTTTTAACCTTAGCAATATTATTAACTATACCCAAAGCCATCATCGTGGAAAGTAAAGAGCTCCCCCCATAGGAAAGTAGAGGTAAAGTAAGACCAGTAATTGGCAATAAACCTAGGTTCATACCTATATTTACAAAAACCTGGATAAAAAGAAGACTAAAAACACCAAGGCAAACCAAAGAAGCAAACCGATCTTCAATATTTACAGCCAACAATAAAATCCTTAAAAGGAGAAAGAAAAATAATAAAATTAAAATTACAGCACCAATAAAACCAAGTTCTTCAGCTAAAGAAGCAAAAATGAAATCAGTCTGTCTTTCAGGTAAAAACTGTAAATGAGACTGAGTCCCCCTGCCCAATCCCCGACCAAAAAGCTGGCCTGAACCAATGGCAATCTTAGACTGAATTAGATTAAAACCAGAACCCAAAGGATCAGCTGAGGGATTTAAGAAAGTAAAAATACGCTCTTTTTGATAATCTCTTAAAAAGTGCCAAATTAAGGGAAGAAATAAGGATAAAATAGCCACTCCAAACAACAACCATCTGCCTTTGACAGCCTTTGCTAAAAGCATTCCTAGCCAAACAAAAACTATCACCAAACTGCTTCCTAAATCGGGCTGAAAAAAAACAAGTAAAGCTACCAAAGCCATTAAAAAACCAGACTTGATGAGCTTTTTAAGGCCAATTTTGTCATCAGAAAACAAAAAAGCAAAAAACAAAATTAAAAAAGGCTTGACTAATTCTGACGATTGAATACTGAAACCTCCGACCTGTAACCACCTAACAGAGCCACGAGTAATGGCTCCAAATAAAACGGTAACTAACAAAAAGAAAATGGAAGCAAAATAAAAAAGCCAAGAAAAGCGTTCATAATGTCTGTAGTCAATATGAGTAAAGATAAAAAAGACAATCAGACCTAAAATAACCCATATTACCTGCTGAATAAACAAAGAGGGGAAAATACTTTTTAAGATAAATAGGCTTAGAAATAGAAGAATCAGAACTAGACCTAAAATAACCCAGTCAAAACTAAAAAAACGCTTAAACATATTAATCAACAATCTTTAACTTATCACCTGAAAGCAAGTTTATAGCTAAAGTCTCTTTTTTAATATATTCTTGAAGCTTTTTATCTTTTGGCCAGTCTGGGGCAGTTACTTTAATCTTTTGATCTATTCGACAACCAGTTTCTTTTCTTAATTGCTGTATTTGTCTTATCAGCTCCCGTGTTTCTCCCTCAACTTTCAACTCAGGAGTAATCTTACTATCAAGGATTACTTTTAATTCTCCCCTTCCTTCTAAAAACCTAACTTCTTTGATATTTAGCTCCTCTTTAATTAATCGGACTAAGTCAGGAGAAAGCTTTTCAACTTTCCCTTTAACAATCAAACTATTTAGGGGTTGGCGTACTTTAATTTTTTCTTTCCTTCTTAAAGCATGTCCCACCTCACAAAGCTTACGCACTAATTCCATTTGTCTTTCTAGCTTCTCATTAATAAGTTTCTCATCAATCTTTGGCCAATCAACCAAATGGACTGATTGTCCATTAGTTAAATTGTTATAAATCTCCTCTGACAAAAAAGGCAAAAATGGAGAAATAATTTTAGAAAAATCTATTAAGACTTGATAAAAAGTATCATAACAAGCCTCTTTATCTTTCTCATCTTGGGCTTTAAAACCAACCCTGCTTCTCGAACGACGCAGATACCACAAAGAAAGATTATCAAGGAAAGCTTCAATCTTATTTGCAGCCGTAAAAGCCTCAAAATTATCCAATGACCCCACTACCTCTTTGTTTAATCTATTAATTTTGGACAAAATCCATAAATCTAAAACATTTTTACTTAATTTTTGATCTTTTTTAGGCTGCCATTTATCCAAATTAGCGTAATTAACAAAGAAATTGTAAACATTCCATAAAAGCAAATGAAATTGACGACGAACCTCATCAGCGGCACTAAAGCCAAAATTTAAGTTAGTTTCTGGATTCTGTCTGCAGTACATCCAACGCATAACATCAACACCAATCTTATCTGCTGCTTCATTAAAAGCAACGGCATTACCTTTACTTTTATGCATTTCTTCTCCCTTTTCGTCTCTTACCGAAGCATGACCTAGTAAATTCTTAAAAGGAGCTTTATCTTCTAAAACGGTAGACATAGCTAAAAGAGAATAAAACCAATTTCTGAACTGCCCTGGATAGCACTCGGTTATAAAGTCAGCCGGGAACCACTCCTGCCAAAACTTCTTATCAGTCTGATAATTCAAAGTGGAAAAAGGAACTATGCCGGCATCTAACCAAGGATTACCTACATCTTTAATCCTTGAAATTAACTCACCGCACTGAGAACATTTAATCTTAACTTTATCAATCCAAGGCCTATGAGGTGAATGACCCTCAAATTCTTTCCAGCCCTTTGCTGCCTTTTCCTTCAGTTCTTCCTTGCCACCAATAACTTCAAAACTACCACACTTCTGACACTCCCAAACAGGCAAAGCTAATCCCCAATAACGTTTTTTAGAAACTAGCCAATCGCCCATATTGTTTAACCAATCTAGTTCCATTTTTAATCCCCACTTAGGAATCCAATTAATACGTTTAGCTATCTTTTTAATTCTTTCTCTGAAAGGATCCATGGCAATATACCATTCATCAACCACCCGCCAAACCAATTCTTCTTTACAGCGCCAACAAGTTGGATAGCGATGAGTATAAGAAGAAAACTTGAATAAAAACTTTTTGTTGTTTTTAAGATAACTTAAAATTAAATTAGGATCATCTTTGGCATTTTTACCAGTTAAATAATCATAACCATTAATATAATTAGCTTCTTCATTAATGGCTGGAAGCACTAACTGCGGCCACTTATATTCTCTTACCACCAACTGGAAGTCTTCAGTGCCGCAACCAGGAGCAATGTGAACCAAACCGCTTCCCTCTTTTTCATTAACAAGGTCTTTAGATAAAACTATTGTATGAAAATGGGGCTTTTTAGTTAACTTCTTAACAATAACTAAATCATCAAAAGGGCCAAGATAGGCAAAGCCTTCCAATTCCTTACCTAAGGCTTTTTTTTCTATCTTAAAACCATTTTTAAAAATTGGTTTAACCAAAGAAGAAGCCAGCCAATACTTATTACCCTTAAAAGAAACCAAGGCATATTTTAGCTTGGGATTAGCAGCTACCAATACGTTAGCTGGAATTGTCCAAGGAGTAGTCGTCCAAACCAACAAATATTCTTTCTTCTTACCCTTTAAAGGTAATCTTAAATAAACAGAATCATGAGTTAATTCCCTATACTCCTCAGTTAAAATCTCATGCTGAGAAATGGCTGTTCCACAGCGGGGACACCAAGGGACAGCATCCCTTCCTTTGTAAAATCCTTTCTTACTTTCATAATCTGTCTGCCAGCACTTTTTCAAAAAGCTCCAAATCATGTAGTTATTCTCATCGCTTAAGGTATAATAGCTATCTTCCCAATCCATAAAGTAACCCAACCTCTTTGATTGCTCTGTCTGAATT
This sequence comes from uncultured Gammaproteobacteria bacterium, assembly GCA_965230945.1. Classification (GTDB taxonomy): domain Bacteria; phylum Patescibacteriota; class Microgenomatia; order PFEM01; family JAPLYW01; genus CAZJJY01. The sequence goes on from OZ246397.1 coordinate 99,460, forward strand.
TTGGCAAAATGAAGAGTTCTTTCCTTGCATTTGTTGACAAACTTCTCAATACCATAGTTTTCAATATCCTTCTTGTTTTTAAAACCTAGTTCTTTTTCTACTTCTACCTCGACCCACAAACCTTGATTATCAAAACCGTTTTGAAAACGCTGTTTGAAGCCTCTCATATTAAAAAACCGCTGCCATAAATCTTTGTAGGTTCTTCCCCAGGCATGATGCACCCCCATAGGATTGTTAGCCGTAATCGGTCCATCAAGGAAAGAAAAACGCTTTTTAGCTTTTTCATTCTTTTGAAGATATTTTTTGACTATTCCAGATTTATACCAGCGATCTAGAATCTTCTTCTCAAGCTCTACAAAATCAACTTTAGGAGAAACTGACCTAAACATAAGCCCTATTTTACAAAAAATCGCCCTTCTTTAAAAGGACGAAAGGCAAAATCTTTCTATCTTTCTATCTTATCATTCTTTTAGATTCTAAAATATTTTTAAATATGTCAAAAATTAAACGGCATTCTCTAACTTTTTTAATATCCAAGGGGCTGATCTTATCTATCTCTGCCAAATGTCTATAAACTACTCTTCCTTCACCTTTATCATTTAAAATAAAGCTCTCTTTTTCAAATATATGATTTTCATTATCTTCTCTATAACCTTTTCCTGAAGAAAGCCTTACTTGATTTTCCCTAATCCCATTACCAATAGAAAACTTGAAAAATGTAGTCACTCCATTTTGTATAGATATTTCCTTATATGTTTCTATATCCTTAGAATGATTATTCTCTAGTAAACCAGAAATCTCTTGGTATAATTGTTCCCCCAACTCTTTCCTTTTTTGTTCTAGTTTAGGGGAAATTTTCCCTTGTTCTACCTTATTCATTTTTTTGCCTTTCTAATTCAAGTTTAATAAATTCTTCATTTAAAATTTTAAGTAACTTATTAAAAATTAGCATTTCTTTTTTATCTATAGGTCTACTATATTTGGATTTTTGAAGAGAGCATTCACCCCAACTCTTTAAAGTTAATTCCGAAAATCTAAAAGGGCCACCAGCATCACAAATAGCAATATGGATATCTTCATCTTCTGGTAAAGCTGTCCACCATGCGTCATGATCATCATAACCCTTTGTTGATAAACAAAATTCGAGTTCTCTCATTGCAAATCCTGAAGGTTCTATTTCCACAGAAGAAGTTTGAAATTTCCAAGTTGCTTCGGTTTCTTGTCCGCTAGCATCAGTAGTACAAGAAATTTTTTCCCACTCACCATACTCCTCCAGAAGCTTATAAGCATTTGCGTAAAGCACACGCCCTAAGTTAAGGTTCCTACATTCAGGTTTTGTTTCTTCTAAAGTCCCTCGCAAAAATTTATATTCATCTAAAGTTAATCCCTTTGTCGTTTCCAAATCATCAATATATGATAATTCTTCCGCCTTAGACACTTAACTCTCCTTTGGGAATAATTAAGATAAAGTTTCTATGGCTTGCCTTTTTAGCTTTTCCGTACTCATCCATACTTGACCTTTCTATCTTCGGGATACTATTATCTATGGTTTTTTCTTTTTTTAATCATAACTATTTTTCTTTTCTTAAAAAGGTTGGTATATCAAATTCTTCTCCAAATTCATCTTCTTCAATTTCTTGCTCTTCTGGTTCTTTTTCTTCTTTTTGTTCTGGCTGTTCTTTTTTCTCTTTCTTTTCGTCTTCTTCTTTGGGTAATTCACTAACAATACCCTCTGGTTCAGGCGGTTTTCCTTTACCCATCATTCTGGCTAACTTAATTCTTGACTCATCAAAACCAGTAGCAATAACAATAATTTTTACCTGATCAGTCATGTTTTCATCAATAGTGGCTCCAAAAATAATATTAGCATCAGCATCGGCTGACTGAGAGATAAGTTTGGCTGCTTCTTCCACTTCATTCATGGTCAAATCAGGACCACCAGTAATATTAAAAAGGATCCCCTTGGCTCCTTCAACAGAGATATCAAGCAGAGGCGAAGAAATAGCCGCCTTGGCAGCCACCTGAGCTCTGTTTTCACCAACACCAGTACCAATTCCCAACAAAGAAGAACCGGCGTTTTTCATAATCGCCTTAACATCGGCAAAGTCAACATTAATCAAGCCTGGGATGGTAATAATCTCTGAAATACCCTGAACTCCTTGAGATAAAACCCCATCAACCACTTTAAAAGCCTCAACTAAAGTCATCTTCCGATCAACCACATCCATGATTCTCTGATTAGGGACAACAATTAAAGTATCAACTTTATCTTTTAATTTTTCCAATCCCTCTTCGGCAATAACCATTCTTTTGGTTCCTTCAAATGCAAAGGGCTTGGTTGTCACGGCAATAGTTAAGGCTCCCATCTCCCGAGCAACTTCGGCTAGAATAGGAGCTCCCCCGCTAGCAGTTCCCCCACCTTGACCACCGGCAATAAAAATCATATCGGTATCAACTAAATATTCCTTAAGCAACTCTCTTGATTCTGTAGCAGCCTCTCTACCAATTTCTGGATTACCGCCAGAACCCAAACCACGAGTAAGGTCTTTACCAATTTGAATTTTTGTGGAAGCTTTATTAGCTAAAAGGGCTTGAGTATCAGTGTTAACGGCAATAAATTCGACCCCTTTAATCTGATCACCCTCAATCATTGTGTTGATGGCATTACCACCACCACCACCAAGACCTAAGACTTTTATTTTCGCGAAGCTTGCAGAATCGGGCTTAATTAATGCCATTCAAAAAAAAATTCTTTCCGGGCAGGAGAAACTAGTAAGTAAGTATACTATGGCAGAAAAGACTTTATCAAGTCTACAAATTTACCGGCTATTCCCTTGCCTCCTATCTTAGATAAACCTTTACCTAATCTACCTAAGGGAAAAACAGGGGCTCTTTCCGACTCTTCTTTAGTTCTATAAAGTATTAGCCCTGCAGCCACGGCATAGTCTGGTGATTGGATATCATCTACCAAACCACTTAAACCTTCAGGTTTACCAATTCTAACTGGCATGGCCAAAGTTCTTTTTGCTGCCTCTATCACTCCTACTGTTTTAGCTCCACCACCACAAACAACTATTCCTGATGGAGTAAGGCCGATGGTCTCGCTCTTTTTAATTTCCATACCAACCATAGTAAAAATTTCATTTAATCTTGGCTTAATAATGCCTTCGGTTAAAGTCTTCTTAGAAATGGTTTTTTCTTCTTCAGTGATACCTAAATCAGAAAGTTTAATCTTGTCTTCTTTTTCTTTATCTTCTTCTTTGCTTTCTGCTTTCCCTTTGTTGTCTTCGGCCTCAACTTTCTTTAACTTCTTTTTAGATAGGGCCAACTTTATCTTCTCGGCTGATTCTAAAGAAAGTCTTAAACCAATAGCTAAATCATTGGTAACATTCTTAGCTCCTACAGGTAAAACGGCCGTGTAAAAAGGAGACCCCTCAACATAAATGGCAATATCGGTAACTCCCCCGCCGATATCAACTAAAACAACCCCTAATTCCTTTTCTGTTTCTGACAAAACACTTTCTGAAGCGGCTAAACTGGAAACAACTAAATTTTGAGTGTCAATGCCAATTTCAGAAACAGATTTGGTTAGGTTTTTAATGGCCGTACTAGAACCGGTAACAATATGCGTTTCTACTTCTAAACGAACACCGCTCATTCCAATAGGGTCTTTAACTCCATCCTGGCCATCGACAGTAAAATAACGAGGAATAACATGAATGACATCTCTTGAAGAAGGCAAGGACAAAGCTTGAGCCGCCTCTATAACCCTTTTAATATCATCCTTAGTAATCTCATTCTCCGGCTCAGCTACGGCCACCACTCCTTTGGAATTAGAAGAAGTGATATTGGCTCCGCTGATAGATACCAAAGCTCTATTAATATTATAACCGGCCATTCTTTCAGCCGCTTCGACACAATTAAGCAAACTTTCCGTAGTTTCTTCTATATTGACAATTTGACCCTTACGAATTCCCTTAGAAGGAAAATTAGCCACCCCTAGAATACGAACACCTTCTTCGTCTTCTAAGTTTATGGAAGCAATAACGGTAACAATTTTTGAAGAACCAATATCGATACCAGCAATAATTTGTGGTCTAGGCATAAAAAATCAATAAGCAATAACAGGTTTATTAAACCTGAGGTCTATTTTTTTTATTTGCTTTCCCTCTATTTTAGCCCTAGAAGAAATTAATTGTAAAGAGTCAAGTTGCTCATCTATTCCCTTTTCTAATTCTAAATTAAACAAAACAAGCAAATTATTATCCAGCCAAACTTCAATTTTTTTAAAAGAAGTAACTCTCGCTATTCGCGGCTCAATGAGACGCAGCTTCAAGCCTAATAGGATCTCTATCGTCTTAATTATCTTATCTTCTTTTATTTGATCACCAAAATTAAGGCCAGGGTCATAATTAATCAAAATCAAGGGTAAGCCTTTAGCTTCATTAGCCTTTTCTAAAACAACACCCTGCTCATCAACTAAATAAAAAACGCCCGAGAGGTTAGTTTCTGACTCTTTTTCTTTAGCAGACTCCGTACTTTCTGAATCTGTATCTAGGAATAACTCTACAGCTAAAGCCGCCACCACTTTCCTGGAACTTAGATTAAAAACCAATGCTTGGGGAAGCTTTCTTTTAATCTCTACAAAATAAATTTGAGGGTATTCTCTTTTAAGTGCTCCTTTTATCTTTGACTTAGGAAGGAAAAGAATATTTTTCCTTAAAGATAAGCTGTTTGCTTTATTTAAGATCTCAATGGGACAACCATCACCATCAAATTGACACTCAACCTTCTTAATGAGCCAAAAGTCACTTTTTAACCACCAAAAAAGAACCAAGAGCAAAAGCAGAAAGCCTAAAAGTTTAAACCATTTTTTCCAGTTCGTCGGCAATTTTTTCAGTCGCATTGAGAATTAAAATTTCTTTTTTCTTTTTATTACTTAAAGAATAAGTATTAAGATTTAAAATCATCTTTTCAATCATTTTATAAAGATTATCAGGATTTAAGTCATCTTGAGGAAGGATTTCAGCTAAACCGATTTCTTTAAACATTTTGGCATTTTTAACTTGTTCATTATTAAAAAGCCAAGGGATAGGAATAATAAGAAGTTTTTTCTCTAAAGCTAGCATTTCCGTTAAGGTGTTAATGCCCGCTCGACAGACAACTAGATCTGCCTTGTTTAGGATTGTTCCCCATTCATCTCCACTAATATATTCTTTAATCTGATAACGACTCTTTAACTTATCAGGCAGTTTTTCCTTTTCTCCTTTTAATTTATTATAGTCATTAAAATTACTAAGGCCACCTGTTTGATGAAAGAGATTATATTTCCCTAAAATCTTTTTTAAAGATCCTTTTACCGCCATGTTGACAAAATGAGAGCCTTGGTTGCCGCCGGTAACCAAAATTAATGGTAAATCTTTCTCAAGGCCTAATGACTGCCATATTTTTTCATCAACCTTAAAAATATCTTGACGTAACGGATTACCTGTTAAAACTACTTTTTCTTTAGGAAAATCAGATAAAGATTTTTTCCAAGAAACAGCAATCTTTTTAGCAAAACATGAGTTAATTTTATCAGCTTTACCCATAACCACGGTCTGCTGATGCATCATTATAGGAACCCGCAATAAATAAGCCATCATTACCACCGGTACACTTACATAACTACCAAAGGAAAGAACAACCTTAGGCCTGATTTTAAGTAGATAATAAAAAGATTGTAAAAATCCTAGAGGAATTCTTAAAAAAGCCTGAATTGTATAACGAGTAAATTTTTGCTGTAATCTACCAGCGAACAAAGGCAGAAAAGTAGCCCCTGCCTTAGAAATCATTTGTGATTCCAAAGAGGGTGTTTTATCACCCTCCGTCGTATATTTGCGGCCTAAATAAAAAATTTGCCAATTACCTCTCTTCTCTAATTCCTTAATAACCAGCAAAGAAGGAGTTAAATGACCGCCGGTGATGACAATTCTGTTCATTTTGTTTATTATAGCATTATGAAGCCAAATTACATGGGAGTAATTTTTACCAAACATGCCATCAACAAGCTTTACAATAGAAATATAACTCAAAACAAAGCTTGGGAAGCCTTTACCAACTTTGACGGAAAAAAACCTGGCAAAATACCAGGTTCAACAAAATTTTATAAAAACTACGGTAAACAAAGAATAGAAGTCGTCGCTAAAAAGAACAAAGAAGGACAATGGGTAGTCTTATCCTGCTGGGCAAGATATAAAGAAAAACCACAAGTAAAAGAACCACTTCTAGAAAGACTAATCAGAAAACTAGTGGAGAAAATATTTAGAAAATAGACATTATAAAAGGCATTTGTCTTTAAGTTATTGTGAACTTATCACAACAGACAAATGCCTTTATCTATTCAATTCAGTTTTTGATCTTGGTTATAATCATTCCCTTTAGGGTGGATGAACAATAACCCCAACAGGCGAAGAATCATCCTTTATCTCTTCTAAAAGCCTGGAGGTAACTACTAAAAATCTGTCTGCATTTTCAAACTCTTTAAAGATAATGATATCCTCCCTTTGAATTTCGCTTCTTTTTTTACAGGGGACTTCTCCAAAATAGCCTTTAGAGGTTAAATTTGGGTTCTCCTTCAACCAATCATCAGGAGCAATAGCAAAAGCGTTATCTTTTACGTATTGCTCTGTTAACCAAGGAAACTTTTCTTTTAGCTTTTTGGGAACAGTAAATCTCATCTTAATCACCTTCCTCATCATCCAACCGGCAATAAGGGCACTCTTCAACAGACCCATCTTGTTTATTTACAATTTGCCTAGTCCTACCACAATGCCTGCAATTAGGTTCATTACCATAATCTTCATAATCTTCTTCTCTAAGTAATGTCATCCTTCCCTCCCTAAATAAAATTATTAATATTTTAACGTGCCAAAGCGTGCCAAAAACTGAATTTATATAAAAAGTAAACTCTTAAGATTAATTAAGCTACTTTAAGAAACTTAGAATTTACCAGTAGGGGCAATATAATACAAAAAGAAGAAAAAGTCAATATTATAGGATTAAATTTCTATGCCTATTGGACAATGATCAGATCCTCTTACTTTAGATAATATAAAAGCGTCTCTAATTTTTGTATTCACCTTTTTAGAAACAAACGTATAATCTATTCTCCAACCTAAATTACGTTCTCTAGCATTAGCAAAATAGGGCCACCAAGTATATTTCCCTTCTTCTTTATGAAATCTCCTAAAGCTGTCTACAAAACCTAAATCAATGACCTCATCGATCTTTTCTCTTTCCTCTCGAGTAAACATAACATTGTTTTTGTTATTTTTAGGCCTGGCTAAATCAATTTCTTCATGGGCAATATTAAAATCTCCTATTAAAATTAAATTCTTATCTTTCATTTTCTTTAATTTATTTAAAAGAAGATCATAAACCTCAAGTTTATAAGGTAGATTCTTTTTTGTTCGATCCCCATGAGGCAAATAAACATTAAGTAAGCTAAAATCTTTATATTCTAGTAATAAGGATCTTCCCTCTTTATCAAATCTCTTCATTCCTAGTTTTGTTTTAACAGACAATGGCTTTTTCTTTGAGTAAACTAAAAGACCACTATAACCACTTTTTTCAGCTGGATTAAAGAAAGAAAAATAACCATCCATCTTAACCAAAGAAGGATCTAGCTGTTCCTTAAAGGCTTTGATTTCCTGCAGACAAACAATATCCGCATCAATATCCGAGAACCAATCTAAAAAACCTTTCTTGTAAACAGCCCGCAAACCATTAACATTCCAGGAAATAATTTTCATTGATAAAAATTACTTTTTAACCACTCTCTGTTTGGAAATATTAACAAGGATTCCCATACCAGCCAGTGAAAGTATCAATGACGAACCTCCGTAAGAAATGAAGGGAAGAGGAATACCAGTTAAAGGCACTAAAGCTACCATAGAACAAAGATTAATTAGGGCTTGGAAGCCTATCCAGGCGGTAATACCTACAGCCAGTAGTTTCCCAAACTCATCTGGAGCTTCTTTGGCAATTTTAAGACCCCGCCAAATTAAAAACAAAAAGGCTGCTAGAAGAATAAATCCTCCTATAAAGCCGAGCTCTTCAGCAATAACGGCAAAAATAGAATCGGTGGTTACCTCGGGCAGATATTCATATTTCTGCCTAGATTGGCCCAAGCCAACGCCAAAAAGCCCGCCAGAGCCAATGGCAATTAAAACCTGGCGGATATGATAAGAGGTCCCTAAAGGGTCCCTTGAGGGATCAAAAAAGGTAAGCAGTCTTTCCTTTCTGTAAGAAGATAAAAAGATTAAACCAGCTCCTGATAAAATCCCAAAAACGCCAATAAGGCCAATGGTAAGAAGTGGAGCCCCAGAGGCAAAATAAAGAGATAAGCCTGTGGCAGCTAAAACTACTGTCGTTCCTAAATCAGGCTCAAGCATAATTAAACCTACTAAAACACCCAAAACAGCCAAAAAGGGCCAGATATTTTTCTTTTTGGCAAAAAAGGAAGATAAATAAACAATAAAGGCTAATTTGGCTAATTCAGCTGGCTGAAAACTAAAAGAGCCAAAACTTAACCACCTTCTTGCTCCTAGAACTTTAGTTCCTAACCCAGGAATTAAAACTAGAATTAAAGCAATTAAAGAAAAGATTATTAAGGGAACAGCTGCTTTTTTCAAAAACCGATAATTAAGGAAAGAAGTAATTATAAAGGCAACTATCCCAAACAAGGCCCAATAAATCTGTAAACGAAAATAATAAAATTTATCTGAGAAGTCCTGATAAGCTTTAACCACAGAGGCATTACCAACCATGACAATACCAAAAACAGTTAAACCCAAAACCAATCCTATTAAAAGCCAATCTGGTTTGTTTAAAGCATTTTTTAAAACAACTTTGGATCTAGAGCGTTTGAACATATTTCTTGAATTGATTACCCCGATCTTTGTAATTTTTAAAGAGGCCAAAAGAAGCACAGCCAGGAGAAAGTAAAACAATCTCACCCTTTTTAGCTTCCTTAAAAGATAAATCAACAATCTCTTTCATCTTGTTAGATCCTTTAATAAATTTACCCTTGAAGCCTGCCTTTAAAGAAACCTCTTTGATCTTATTGGCTGTCTGACCAATTAAAATTAATGTTTTAACCGAAGATTTACTAATCTCTTTTCCTAACTGAGTGTAGTCTGAATCCTTTTCAGAACCACCAGCAATTAAAGTAATGGGTTTTTGAAAAGATAAAATCGCCGCTGTCGTTGCCTCAGGTATGGTTGAAAAAGAATCATTATAAAAAGAAATTCCCTTAAAAACCCCTACTTTTTCTAAGCGATGCTCAAGACCCGTAAAAGAAAAAACTGCTTTTTTAATTGAAGGTAACTTAGCTCCTGCCAAAAAAGCGGCCATGCTAGCAGCACAGACGTTTTCCCAATTATGGCGACCAATTAACTTTAAGTCTTTAACCTCACCTAGTAGTTTATCTAAAAGAAAAATTTTGCCTTTTTTAACATAGGCTCCTTTAGTTTCTTTAAATTTACTAAAGTAAAATTTTTGCGCCAAGGTTAGATCAACAAAAGACAAAGAATTTTTGTCATCGGCATTAAAAACGGCAAGATCCTTTTTCCCTTGGTAAGAAACAATACTCGTTTTAGCCTGAAGATAGTTTTTGAAACTTTGATGGTAATCTAAATGTTCAGGGGTAATAAACAAAACAACGGAAAGATGAGGACTTTTTTCTAAATCTTCCAGTTGAAAACTGGAAAGTTCTAAAACTACCCAAGAAGTCAGCCTTAGCCCAGAGAGTAAAGAAAGCATCGGCGTACCAATATTACCTCCCAAATAAACATCTTGCCCATCCTCTTTTAGGATTTTATAAATCAAGGTGGCTGTTGTTCCCTTGCCCTTACTGCCGGTAACACCAATGATCTTACCCGGGCAAAGATCAAAGAAAAGCTTGGTTGATGAAGAAACAACAGCCCCTCTTTTTTCAGCTTCTTTTATTGATGATAAATCTAATCTAAAACCAGGCGAACGAAAAATAAAATCAAACTCTTTTAAACCCTCTTTTAGATAATCTTTACCTAAAACAAAATCAATTCCCTTGTTCTTAAAACCCTTAATAGATTTCAATTCTCCTTCTTCCTTTTGATCAAAAACAGCTATTTTTGCTTGTTTTTGTAAAAGAAAATCAGCAAGATTCTGACCTTCAATTCCAAAACCTAAGATAGCTATTTTTTTATTGGAAAAATCAATCATAAATTAAAAAGGATCAAATGACTGCTAACCATAAACCGAAGATTGCCAAGACGATTCCCGCTAACCAAGCACGAAAGACTATTTTCGGTTCTTCCCAACCACGATTTTGCAACCAAAGATGAAAAGGAGAAACAACAAAAAGCTTCCTTTTGAAAAACTTTTTCCAAAGAATCTGAATTAAGCTTGAAGAAATTTCTAAGATAAAAAGCCCGCCAATAACCACCACGGCAATGGTCTTACCAAGCAAAAGACCAATGACTGCTAAAATAGCGCCAAAAGACAAAGCGCCTACATCACCCAGCCAAATACGAGCCGGGTAAACATTGAAATAAAGAAAAGCCAAAAGGGAGCCGATAAACAAAGAGATAAATAAAGAAAGTGGTGTATCTAAAGCCTGGCTTGATAAAATCCAAAAGGCAAAAAGACAAATAATTAAAAGTCCACAAGCCAAACCATCAAGGCCATCAGTAATATTAAAAGCATTGGCAAAGGCAACAATTACAAAGGCGGCAAAGGGAACATACCAAATACCCAATTCAACTGTTCCCCAAAAAGGGATGTGTAAAAAGTTAATGCCCAAGTTATGATATAAAAGAACGCCAATGGTAATTGCCAAAAGCCATTGAATTAAAAACTTATGCCGCAAGCGTAAGCCAAAAAAACCTATCTTTTTAAAGCCAAAAAATTTCATCAAGTCATCATAAAGACCCAAAAAGCCAAAGGAAATAAAAGTAAAAAACAACACATTTAACTCATCTCTAATTGGATAAGCATGAGTCATAAAGACTCCCCCAAAAGAAACGATAGGGAAAATCAAGACATATAAAAAAGTAACCACAGCAATAATCAAAAAGCCACCCCCAACAGGAGTACCTGCTTTATGCTTATGGAAACGGTCAAAAATCTTGGTCCTGATTCCTTGAAAATCACGTGTTATCTGTTGCCGGCGGAGGAGTTTAAACTTATACAAAAGATTAATGAAAGGGATCACTAAAATACCAGTAATCAAAAAGGAGAAAATTAGTAGACCAAGGTATAAAGCCATAACTTAATTTTTATTATAGCCTTACCTTTAGTTTATGTAAATAAAGACAGTTTTTGCAAGGATGATAAAAATGACAAGAATTTACCTTACAATTAACTTTTTTGTTTTCCAGTATTAGCAAAGTCCTTTCCATATGCTTTAGCAAAGAGCCCTTTAAATAAAAAAGATCGTCTTTTTTAAGAATCTTTTTGAGAAGATTGGCAGCCTGAGAGGTATCCTTCGCCCAAAAGACGTGATCTTTATCCATTCCTGATTTTATGGCTTGCTGAGCCGTTAGTTTCTGTAGTGATCCTACGGAAACAAGATAGTCAATATTTAATTTAGCCACCTCATCGCCAATCTTCTGATGTTCCTTTTCAGCCAGGCTGCCTAGCTCCCCCATTTCTCCTAAAACGGCAATCCTCTTCCCCTTGCTGGGCAAATCAGCCAGGGTTTCAAGACCAGCCAAGGTAGAAGATGGGTTAGCCCGCAATGAATCGTTAAGTAAAATCGAACCTTTAGGTCCTTTTTCTATACTTAATCTCCCTGCTAGTGGTCTTAATTTACCTAAACCACGCTTAATCTCTTTTAGAGTCAATCCTTGGTAAAGACCAACGGCTATAGCCGGCAAACAGCTTTGAATAAAATGACGGCCTACCAAGCCAGTTTTAATGGAAACTCCTTTTTTATTTCCCCCTTCCTTTTGCAAAAGCTTAAACGAAGTCCCCGAAAAACTAATCTTAATGTCTTTCACATAGAAATCGGCCTCATTGTCCTTTAAGCTAAAGTAACAAACTTTAGCTTTGCTAAACTTAGCCATTTTACGTACCTTTTCATCATCCCCATTTAAAACCGCTAAGCCATCCTTTGGCAGTACCCTAAGAAGCTTACTCTTTTCTTCAATAACACCTTTCAAAGAGCCCAATAAACCTGGCCCTGAATGAGTGGGATTAATGCCTGTTAAGACAGCTATATGCGGTTTAACTAAATTTAGATGAAAATCCATTTCTCCCTTATGATCAACCCCATATTCTAAAATCAGCTTTTGATGATAAGGTCTTGTTTTAAGAATGGTGATGGGTAAGTTATAAATGGTATCTAAATTTAAATCTGTCCGAAGGGTCTTGTATTTTTGAGAAAGAACAGCAGTAATCGCTTGAGCGGTATTAGTTTTGCCATAACTACCAACCACTCCAATGACAGTCAGTTGTAAATTCATTCTCAGCCAAAGTTTAGCTAATAAACGTCTTGCTTTATGAAAAATCTTTTTTAAAATCTTAACCATTGTCTATCCTTTTAATATCTGCGCCTAACCTTCTTAAACGAAGATATAAATCCTCATAACCCCTGTCAATATGGCCAGGGTCAATCAAGGTGCTTTCTCCCTGAGCAATTAAAGCTGCTAAAACTAAGGTCGCCCCGGCCCTAATATCAGGTACTTTTAGATCCATCCCTTTGAGGGGCCTTTTCCCATAAACCCTTACTCCATGAAAGTTTTGCGGCTTATCATCGGCAAGATTGAAATTATAAAAAGAATAAGGATTTTTTATCTTGGGATTAAAAAACTCTATTTTTGCCCCCATCTTGATTAAATCTTGAATATACTTAAAGCGATATTCATAAATCGTTTCCACAATCTCACTCTCACCCTCAGCCTGAGTCATTAAAGTCGTCCATAATGCCTGCCAGTCAGTCATGAAACCTGGATGAGGTCTGGTGATAACCTTGGTAGCCTTAAGAGGCTTTTCATACCAAAATCTAATTCCATAAGGCCCAATCTCATATCTTCCATTTGCTTGCTTAATCTTTTTAAGAAAAGTTTTTAGATGTTTTTCATCAGCATTTTCAATAATAATATCGCCCTTGGTAGCTAAAGCGGCACAAGCATAAGAAACGGCTTCATTTCGATCAGGTATGGCTTTATGAACCACGCCTTTTAATTTTCTGACCCCTTTAATAATAATCTTCCTTTGCGGCAATCTTTTTATCTTCGCCCCCATTTTATTTAAAAACTCAATTAAGTCATCAACTTCTACTTCCAAGGCCGTATTTTCCAAAACCGTCGTTCCTCTAGCTTTGACAGCGGCCATAATCAAAGTCTCTGTTCCCGTATGGGTATTTTTAGGAAAACGGTAATGGCCTGCTGTCAAACGAGAGCAGCTTAAGTCAATAAAACGGTCCTTAATTTTTACCTTTATTCCTAAAACTTTCAGAGCTTCAAGATGTCTCTCAATAGGACGCTTGCCAATCTTGCAGCCGCCAGGAAAAGGAATTAAAGCTCTGCCAAAATGTGATAAAAGCGGACCGGCAAACATAATAGAGCCCCTTGATTTATAAGCAAGATGAGGAGGAATAGAATAACTCTTTAAAGAATTGGCTTTTATAAAAACTGTCCCTTCTCCCAGACTTTCCAATTGACCACCGATCTTTTTAATAACCTCTTTAGTGACTTCAACATCACCAATTTTAGAGATATCTAATAAGCGCGACTCGCCATCGGCCAATAAAGAAGCAATCATCAGCTTAAAACTGGAATTTTTAGCTCCGCCAATCCTTACAGCTCCCTTCAATGGCTTGCCACCTCTGATGATATATTTAGCCATGACTTTTAACTAAAACAACTTCTAAATTAAGATCTATATTAAATTTCTCTTTTACCCTCTGTTTTAAAAGAGTAATTAATTTTAGCACATCTCCATCTTTTGCCTTCCCTAGGTTAACAATATAGTTGGCATGTTTTTGAGAAACTTGGGCCTCTCCTATTTTTTTCCCTTTTAAGCCACATGCTTCGATCAGCTGACCGGCATATTTTGGTAAAGGATTTTTAAATATAGAGCCGGCGCTCTTTTCCTTAGGCCGATTAGCCCTTAAAGACAAAACCCTATCCATCTCCCTTTTGATTTTTTCTTTTTTATCTTTTTTAAATCTCAAAACTATTTCTAAAACTATCTGTTTATCTTTTTTAAAACGACTTGAGCGATAGTCAAAACCGCAATCAGAAACTTTAAGTTCTTTAATCCTGCCATTTTTATCTAAAACCTTTACCTCTTCTATAATCTGGCCAATACTCTTACCAGCAGCACCGCTGTTGCCTATTACCGCTCCGCCAACACTCCCCGGAATACCTGTGGCAAATTCCAATCCAGACAAAGAATTCTCATAAGCCAGCTTAACCAGATCACCTAAGGGAACTCCTGCTTGAGCGATAATCCTTTGCCCGTTAATTTCATAACTTCTGGTGTCTATCTTGATAACCAAACCTCTAAAGCCATCATCAGAGAACAAAACATTACTGCCACTACCAAGAATAAAGTAGGGAATCTTTTGCTCTAAACAAAGTTTAATTATTTCAACCAATTTTTCGGTGTTCTTTAATTGATAAAACCAATCAGTTTTACCGCCGATGGCAAAGGTCGTCCAAGATGACAACAAAACATCTCTTTTAACCCCAGGTAAAACCTTGTTTAAATTTTGCTTCATCTTCAAAACTATTAATTTAAATCCTTTAAAATTATCCTTGATAATAAATAAGATTTACCGGCCCCAAAAACAATTATCAAATCTCCTTCTTTGGTTTGATGTTTTATTCTTTCGGCAATTTTTTTAAAGTCTTCAATATATTCTGAGTTTTTACTAATTTCTTTTACCAAATCTTGCGCCTTCACCAAACCTTCATCTTTTTCCCTGCCTGGGAAAATAGCCGTCACTATTACCTCATCAGCTAAGCTTAAAACTTTAGCAAAATCTTTTAAAAAGATTTTTAACCTTGAAAATTGATGAGGTTCAAACACCGCCCATATCCTTTGCTTCGGATACCTTTGCCTAGCTGCTTCTATGGTAGAGGCCACTGCCGTAGGATGAACAGCGTAATCGTCAAAAACCTTTATTCCCTTTTTTTCACCAATTAACTCAAAGCGCCTGTTGAGACCTTTAAAACTGGTAAAGGCTTTGTTTAAATCATCTGCCTTAACTTTCAAGTCAAAAGCGCAACCTAAAGCTCCTAAAGCATTAGCTAAATTATTAATACCTACGAGTTTTAAGCTAAATTTATCTGCATTAACCTGAAAAGAAGTTAAATCAGTTTTCCTTTCTAAAATTTTTGCTTGATATTCAATGTCAAAAGGGAACTTAAATTTCTTTTTAATAAAAAAGCCAATCACTTTTATTTTTTCTTTTTTAAGATAACCTTTCGTTTCTACCAGTAACTCCTGAATACCCTGGCTTTCTTCATTAACAATAAGCACCTTTGGTTTTCTAATTTGTTTGATAAATTTTTTAAAGGCTTCTTTAAACTGCAAGTAATTCTTAAAAAATTCAGGATGATCCATCTCAATATTATTAATAATGATTATTGAAGGGTAGTAATTTAAAAAATTGTAATTAAACTCATCGGCTTCACAAACAAAATATTTCGACCTTCCTATTTTTACGGTCGAACGCCATTGAGGAACAATGGCCCCCACTTCCACAGTAGGATCAAGACCGCCTGCTTGTAAGGCAAGGCCAACTAAAGCCGTTGTTGTCGATTTGCCATGAGTTCCGGCTATGGCAATGACAAACTTATCCTTTTGTAAATATTTACCTAAAAATTCCTGCCAGGTCATTAAAATACCTCTTTTTTTAGCCTCAACAATCTCCGGATGGTTTTTATTAGAAATCAACACAGCTGGAGAAACAGCTAAAATATCAACTCCCTTAAGATGCTCTTTATTATGCCCTAACAACGGTTTTATCCCCTTCTCCAGCAGGGGAGTAAAATAGGCTGTTTCTTTAGCTGAATCACAACCAGAAGCTTTAAATCCCTGATTTTGAGCTAAAATGGCCACGCCAGCTACGGCGCTACCGCCAATCCCCATAAAATGAACATGTTTTCGTTTCATTATGAATTTATTTAGATTTTAAAGCCTGCATAACGGCTTTATGGTCACTCCAAGGATATTCAATCTTACCAAAACACATTGATTTTTCGTGTCCCTTACCACAAATAACAATAATATCGCCTTTTTGAGCTAGCTTTTTAATAGCAAATTCAATGGCCTCTTTTCTATCAGGGACCCTAAAAAAACAAGGAGTTTTACCTTTTAAAGCAAAACTCTCTTTTTTTAATTCTTTAGCTCCGTTCTTAAAACAACCCTGGGCTATCTTTTCAATAATTTGATTAAGATCTTCTGTACGGGGATCTTCAGCCGTAATGACCGCTATATCTGCATATTCAGCGGCCATCTCTCCCATTAACGAACGTTTTTGTTTATCTCTTAAACCAGCTGAACCAAAAACAGCAATTAAATTTGAACCTGGAGCTTTCTCTTCCTTGAGAAAACTCAAAACATTCTTTAAAGAATTAGGTGTATGAGCAAAGTCGATAATTACCTTAAAATCCTGGCCTTTCCCTACTTCCTCCAGGCGGCCTCTAACATTCTTGAAGGTGGAGATTGTCTTTCTTATCTTTGTATTAGGGATACCTAAAGCAGAAGCTGCCGCAATGGCCGCCAGGCAATTATATTGATTATATTGGCCAGGTAAGGTAGTTTTAAATTTGAAGTTTTGAGGAGTAAAATCTGCTTTCTGTTTCAGACTATAAGTAAAGCATTTCTTTTTTAGACAAAACTGCCGTAAATAAGAATAAGACTCATCATCACAGTTTAAGATGGCTATTTTAGCTGTCTTAAAAAGACGCGCTTTGGCCTGAAGATACTTTTGGTAAGTCTTATGATAATCAAGATGTTCATGAGTAACATTAGTAATCACTCCCACCTTAAAATTACAACCAAAAAGGCGATTTTGGGCTAAACCATGAGAAGTAACTTCAATAACGATATAATTAAATTTTTTATTGACAATCTCCCGTAAGAGCCTTTGCAGTCCCCATGGGTGAGGAGAGGTAACATGAAAGCCTGTCTCTATTACTTTTTGGCCAACTTTGGCAGAAATGCTGGAAATTAAGGCCGCTTTTTTACCAGCCTTTATGAGAATTCCATAAATCAACTCGGCGGTAGTTGTCTTTCCATCAGTCCCAGTGACACCAATAACAGTTAATCTTCTTGCCGGATACCTATAAAAAATAGTCGCTAAAATCGCTAAACTAAGATGCTCAAGAATATTAACCATTGGGTCAGGGAAGAACGAGCGTATCTTCTCGCCGGCAGAGCTTTGGCGGAATTTAGTCCATAATCTACTTATCATTTTTAAGTTAGACAATAGGCATTATAACCTCTATTAAGGCTGAATTCCATAATAGGTGAATAATTCCTTAGATATTTCGAACCATAAGGGAGCTGCTGTTTCCGCACCCCAAGGGGAAGAAGTCGGTTCTCTTAAGGTAACCAACATAATAAACTTTGGTTCATCTGCGGGGGCAAAACCCACAAAAGAAGCAATCGTTTTTTCTTCATCATAATGCCCAGCCACTGGAATCTGAGCTGTTCCGGTTTTACCAGCAATACGATATCCTAAAGGCTTAGCCCATTTAGCTTCTCCTTTATCAACAGCATTGACCATCATCTCTGTCAAAACCAAGGCTGTAGCTGGCTTAAGTACCTCTTTACCTAAACTGGGAGTAATTTCAACCTCCTCATTTTCACTTAAGACCTTGGCAACCAAATAGGGCTTAACCAACCGACCTTTATTGGCAATAGTATTAACAGCTCTGATCATTTGCATTGGAGTAAGGGCTATTCCCTGGCCAAAAGAGGCAGTGGCTAAATCAATCAAGCCCCACTCCTTCTTTGGTCTTAATTCAGGTGTTGTTTCATCTTCAAGATCAATACCTGTCTGCTGTCCTAAACTGTAATCGCTTAAATAAGCAACCATTTTTTCAATACCTAATTTTTCGGCGGTAAAAATCATGCCGACATTATCAGAGTGCTGAATAACCTCGACCATGGTAGAGTTAGGAAAATACTCGTCATTCCAGGTCTTAATGGTGTAATCAGCAATCATCCGAGGACCACTACATTTAGTACAAGATGTTTGAGGTTCCACTACGCCTTCGTTAATGGCGGCCGCCATTACTAACACCTTAAATGCTGACCCAGGCTCGTAAGATGAGACCACTACTGGATTAGGAAAAAATTTCTTGTCAAAAGCAAAAAATCTACCGGGATCATAAGTAGGTAGAGAAACCATACCTAAAATAGCCCCTGTCTGAGGCTCCATAATCACCACCGAACCACTAATGGCTCCATACCTTTCAAGTCCTTGTTTAAGTTTTTCTGAAATAATAAACTGAACTGTTCTGTCAATAGTCGTCACCAAGGTTCTGCCATCTTTTTGTTCTTCTTTTTTGACCCCAGCCACCAAAATAGGTTTGCCGGAAACATCCTTTTCTCTTCTTAAAAGACCTGATCTCCCCTTAAGTTCAAGATCATAATAACCCTCTAGGCCAAAATAGCCTTTATCTTTGCCATTGATATCAGAGCCGACAAAACCAAGCAAGTGAGCGCTGGCCGAACCTTCAGGATAAGTTCTTTCCTGTTCTTCTTCAAAACCAAGACCAGTAATTTTTAAAGTTTCTATTTCTTCCTTTTCCTGACGAGAAATCTTATGTTTTAATGGCACCCAAACCAAATCTTCACGAATTAACCTTTCTTTTATCAATCCTGCTAAAGTAGCTGGACTATCAGGTTCAAGAATTAAAGAGAGATTGTTGGCAATTTCATCGACATCACCTTCGATTTGAGGTAAAGAAGCAAAAAGTAAAAAAGCCTCCTTATTAGAAGCCAAAGGGGAACCATCACTAGCCAGGATTTCCCCTCTTTTAGCAGGTACCTCAAAAGAAATCCAGTGTTGACTGGCTGCCATAGCCGACAAATCTTCAGAAGAAAGAATCTGCCAATAAAACAATCGGCCGACTATCAAAAAGGCCAGCAAAACAAAAAAAGCTAAAAGAAAATTAATTCGCCAATTGGTAAACATTTACCTTTTAAAATCTGCTTTTACGGTTTCCAAAGCTACTGGGATTTGAGGAGTCAGATGCAAAACACTTTTTGCCTTCACCAAGCCTAACTCTTGAGCTGTCTTAGAAATCAAAGACAAAGAGCCCATTTGATTTATCTCTTCAGATAATCTTTTATTATCCTTTTCAATACGGCTTATCTTTTCTTCCAATTGACGCATCCTTCCTCCAGCCGTCGCCAAGCGGTGAGAAATCACCAGTTGAGCCGCAGAAAGCCCTATGATAATAAAAATAATTAAAACGATCAATTTTGGTTTTTTAATTTCTTTTTTCATTTTTGGTTTTTTAATTTCTTTTTTCAGCTGCCCTTAACTTAGCACTTCTACTTCTTCTGTTTTTCTCAACCTCCTCATTGGTTGGTCTTATCGGCTTTTTAGTTAAAAGCAAAAGTTTTTTTTGCCTATTTTTTTCTTTTAAAAACTGTTTAACCTCTCTATCTTCCAGCGAGTGAAAGCTAATGACTACCAATCTGCCGCCTGGTTTAAGAATTTCTAATGCCTGTGGCAGGGCCTGACGCAGGTTAAAAATCTCATCATTAACGGCCATCCTTAAAGCCTGGAAAACCTTGGTGGCCGGATGGATCTTACCACCTGGCTTTACCTTACTTATAATCTCAGCTAACTGATAACCTGTCTTAATCGGTTCTTCACGACGCGCCTCAATAATAATTCTTGCCAGGGTCCTGTAATTCCTTTCCTGGCCAAACTTCAAAAAAAGTTTCTCTAACTCTTTTTTAGTCAAACCATTAACCAAATCAGCGGCGCTTACTTTTAAATTAGGATCCATCCGCATATCTAAAGGTGCTTTTGATTGAAAAGAAAAACCTCTCTCTAATGCTTCTAGTTGATGGCTGGAAACACCTAAGTCAAGCAAAACCCCATCAACTTTCTGAAAACCATATTCCTCAGCAATTTTTTTTAAATCTTTAAAATTCCCCTTAGCTAAGCGCCAGAAAGAATTTAATCCCAGTTTAACCTTGCGGTCATCTGGAACAGGGCAGGCAGTAGATAAATACTCCCTGGCGCTTTTAATTGCCTCAGGGTCACAATCAATACCTAGAATTTTTCCACCTAAAGATAAAATTGAAAGGGCATGACCTCCGCCACCTACGGTGGCATCAAGGTATTTCCCTCCTTTTTTAACGTTCAAATAATTAATAGTTTCTTTTAAAAGAACTGGCGTATGAAATCGGTTCATACCTTTTTTTCACCCGCTTTATCTAACTGTTCAGCGATTTTTTCAGCATTTTGATCAAGATATTTCTGATGTTTCTGCCAATTCTCTTTACTCCAAATTTCTAAACGATTTAAAAGACCAACAAAAACAATCTCTTCATTAAGTTCGGCATACTTTGCTAAGGTTTGCGGAATAACAAAACGCCCTTGATTATCAAGCTCTATCTCAAAGGCGCTTCCTAATAAAAATCTGTCTGTTTCTCGTACAGGAGAGCTGATAAAAGACCTTTCCTTAATCTGAGCTAACAAACCCAACCACTGTTTTTCCGAAACAATCACTAAACAATTCTCATACCATTGGGCAACAACAACCTTTTTACCTAATTGCTGACGATACTTAGCAGGAACAGCCGTTCTATTTTTAAGACTAAGTTTAGTTTGATAGCGTCCAACTAACATACCTACCCTTTCTTGGCTAGTGGCTTACACCACTTTACACCACTTTTTTCCATTTTGTCCTACTTTTATACCCCTGTCAACCCAAAAAATACCCAAAACCAAAAAAAAGGCTAAAAAGAAAAAAATTTATTTAAAAGTGGAACTAATTAAGGAGTCGTGATAATAAAAGTACCTAAATTAGCAATCGAAGCAGAGACTTCCTTGCCATCAACAATATTATCTTCTTCAGACCAGCCTTTAGTGCCCCATGAATAAAGCTTAACCTCATCCTTTTCTTCCTCTAGATTAAAAGCCACTTCAGCGCTACTAATGGTTGTTCTTCCTGAGGTAAAAATCCCATAAGGACCGACAATAATATCCTTCTCTATTGCTTTTGGCAAACCGACTGTAAGCATGGTGATATAAAAAGCTGACTTATTAATCTTGCCCGTCAGGCTAAAATTACCATCTAAAGAAGTTAGTTTATCATCTCCTTGCTGGAGGTGAAAATCGGTGACAAATTTTCTTGTGCCCTCAGAGCTTCGAAAACGGAGAGTTAAAGTCCCCTCTTCAATACCTTCATCATATTTACAAACATCCTTTGAACAAGTTCCTAATAATAGCTTCCTTGAGATTTCAGATTCCCCGTCAAGATCAATAGAGCCGATGACTCCTCGAGATAAGCCTTGGCTTAAATAGATCAGTTCATACTCAATTATTTGAGCGTTATCTATTCGAGAAATATCCAATGTAAACTCCTTACCGTCAGTTCTGGGTGTTAAAGTCACGTAGGGTCGTTGCTCTAAGGAAGTTTCTATTAAACTACCCCTCTCTTCTTCTATCTCTGGAATAACACCAGGAGTAGTTCTCCCTTTTAATAAAAATGCCGTTATAATTCCTAAAATTAAAACAGCGCTAACAACAGTGATAATTAAAATGTTCTTTTTCATTTACTTAATCTAGTTTGGAAAAAATCTTTTAGTTTGTCAATAGATACTCTCTCCTGCTTCATACTATCTCTATCTCTTACGGTAACCGTTTTATCTTCCAGTGTCTGGAAGTCCGCAGTTATTGCCCATGGGGTTCCAATCTCATCTTGGCGGCGATATCTCTTGCCAATATTACCGATATCATCCCAACTGACGGCAAAGCATGTCCTTAAGTCTTGGTAAATTTCTTGAGCTTTTTTCACCAACTTATCTTTATTAGCCAAAAGAGGAAAAACGGCTATTGCATAAGGAGCCACTCTGGGATCAAGCGATAAAACAACTCTTGTTCCCTGTTTGTCTTTCTCTTCTCGATAAGCATCAAGGAGCAAAAACAAAAAGGTTCGATCTACCCCTCCGGAAGTTTCTACTATCCAAGGAATAAATTTTTCTTTACTAAGAGGATCTCTGTAAGTAAAGTCTTTTTTGGCATATTTGCCGTGTCGGGATAAGTCCCAGTCTCCTCGCCAGTGAATTCCCTCCCATTCTTTCCAGCCAAAAGGTGTTTTGTATTCAATATCGTAGGCCACCTTAGCATAATGAGCTAATTCATCCTTTGTATGCTTCCTTAATCTTAAATTGTCCTTTTTATTAACCAAACTTTGGTACCACTTCATTCTTTCCTCCCGCCAATACTCATACCATTTTTCCATTTCTTTGGGATTAACAAACCACTGCAAATCCCATTGTTCAAATTCTCTTTGACGAAAAAGGAATTGCCTAGGAGTAATTTCATTTCTAAAGGCTTTACCAATTTGAACAATGCCAAAAGGAATTTTCAAATGCAGCGAATCTAAAACATTTTCATAATTAAGATAAATATTTTGGCAGGCTTCTCCTCGCAGGTAAGACTTCGTCTTTTCTCCTTCGACAACCCCTAGATCAACCCCCATCAAGAGATTAAATCTCCTTGGCTTAGTCAGTTCTCCACCGCATTCAGGGCAGTTTTTACCTTTCAAAGCTTTTGTTAAAGAAGCAATTAAATCTTCATCCGCAGCTCCTGACTCTTCAATAATAGTTTCTTTAAGCAAATGATCGGCTCGAAATCTCTTTTTACATTTTTTACAGTCAACCAAAGGATCGGTAAAATTTTTAACATGACCGGAGGCTTCCCAAGTTCGAGGGTGAGTAATAATGGCCCCATCAATGCCAACAATATTCTCATGATTATTAGTCATTTCCTGCCACCACAACTTCTTAATGTTGTTTTTCATCTCCACCCCTAAAGGACCATAGTCATAAAAACCTTGGATACCGCCGTAAATCTCTGAGTTTCGATAAACAAAACCGCGGCGTTTACAAAGACTGGTAATTTTTTCCATCAATTTATTAGACATTGATCTTTTTTAAAATTTCTGAACTATTAATCTTTTTTTCAATAATTGTTTCAATATAAGGCTTCAGACTGCCCGTATTTTTTCTAATTTCTTCAGGTACGCCAAAACCTAATTCCTGCAAAAGACTCTCTTCAAATGACCTTACCAATTCTGATAATTGACTTTTATCAATTTTAGATAAAGAATTTTTTAAAAGTTCAAAGACGGCTTGGTTAGGCTGTTCATCAGGTGTCAGCTTATCTATCAGCTCGCAAAAATAATAAGCAACTCCCACTCGAACAAGGTTTTTTCGCCAGGATTTAAATAAGTTAACCAGCTGAGCTTCAGAAACAATATCTAAGTTCTTTCCTTTAACTAAAAACAAAATCGTATCATTAAAAACTTCTAAGCTGCCGGCTTTCCTGCTTGTTAACTTTCTCACTCCCTTAGCGATGGCCCTGATCTTGCCGTAATGCTTGCTGTAAATTGTTAAAATGCGATCCGCTTCACCGTAGTTTATTCTCTTAAGAATAATCCCCTCAGTTTTGTAAGTTCTCATTAAAATTTAAATTCTTTATCCGTCTTCAGTTCAAATTCCTCTGTTTTTTTACCAAATTTAATCGTGTTCTCATAACCATAGGTACCTGGCTGTTTCTGAATAAGAAGTTTATAAGGCTGACCTTCCTCTATTTTAAAAGGTAATTTATATTTAAAGGTTAACTGGGCTCTTCCTAGGGGCCTTAATGGCGATTTATCACCAAAGAAAGCCTCAAAAACGGTCTTGTCTAGGTCTTCATAAGTTTTAACTTCAATTTCTGAACCACTAGCCTCTATAAGTTCACTGCCCTTGGGTACATAAACTCTCACCCAGTCACGATAAAGGCCGTTTAAACAAAGCTCCCCCGCCTCCAGGTTGCAATTAGAGGCTTCAGCTGGGTTCTTGTAATCAATGGTTAAGGTTTTAATTACTGTTCCGTCTGAAGCGACTTCAATCTCTTGCAAGAAAGATTCTTTAATAAACATATTTGATTTAGCTCCAGCAAAATTACAATCATTAACATGAAGATAGTCGCCCTCATAATCTTTAATTCGACCGGAAGCATTTAAAACCTCCATTGTTTGCTGGATATCCTCATCAAAGAAATAAAAGAGAAGGTGTTTTTCAGCAATGTTGGCAAAGGCAATATTCATAAACGAAGGCCATTCTTTGCGGGGCGATCCCATGATATTAAGCAAGATAGAATGCATTAAGGGCCCGATTATTCCCTTTCTGGCTTCTCTAAGACCGGCAACAGGTCGGCTAATATAGCTTTCTAAAGCATAAAACACCTGAGGACAGTCACATCTTTTGTCATTTTCCGCTGAGAAATTACCAAAACCAGACACTCCAATGGGGCCTAAAACTTCTAAGATATCCACCAAAAACTGCGTGTCTAAAGCAATAATACCGTCAATTTTATCTTTACCTTCAACCCTTTCATAATTTTCCAAAAAGGTGTCCATGGAAACCTTAAAGTCAGGTGATAAATTCATATCCCTTAAATGCCAATAAAAGACATTTTTATGATAGTTTAAGATTGGTTCTGGGGCCTTAAGACGGTTACCGAAACGGCTATCGAGGGTATAAATATCATAAGAACTACTGGTTTCAAATTTACCGTCTTTGACGGATAAAACAGCATAGGCGGTTAAAAAACCACCAGTAGGACGCAACTCGGCATCGTTTTGGAAAAGCAAAAGATATCTTTTCTCATCAGGAATTCCTAAAATGGGACGTAAATGGCCAATAATCGGCTTAACCTCCCTTAATGTCTGGGCCATACCGTCAATGGTCGAAACTAACAACACCACTTTCTCCCTTACCTTTTTGCCAAAAAATTCCTCTGGATAACGATGAGGATTAATCTTGTCAATCTCTATTTGGGCTAAATCCAGCTTTTCACTAATTTCATCTAAATTGGGCTGAATTTTATCCAGGGTTTCCAAAACCATAATTAGACGTTCCTCTGCTGTCATCGGCCCCCTGTCATCTTTTTTATCTTCCTCGCCCTCTTCTTCATCAAGGCCAAAAATATCGGCATAATCTTGTAGGGATTCAACAACAATATCGGCAATATCTAAAATTGATCTACCTCCATTTATAAGATAAGAACCATCAAGATAATAGCCTCTGGCTAAAGGCACCACCTTAAGCCAAACCATTTTCCGATAATTGGAATTTAACTTTTCAAATTCCACTTTGGTAGAATCTATTTTTTCAATAGCTTGATTTAAGTTTTGATCCTGAATTCCTTGATAAATACCTTGAGCTTCACCAGCTAATAGAGAAACTTGCTTTCTAATTGATAATAGAGGTAAAACTAAAAAGAATAACAAAAGAATAGACAGGAAAACTAAACTACAAGCTACAATTAACCAAATTTTTAACTTTTTACTAAGACCTTTTTTACCCTCTTCATCCACTCTTAGCTCAGGATCGCCTAGATTTTTCATATTATCTATTTTATTGAAATTGAACAACTTTTTCATTTTATTATTTATAAGGCTCCTTTACCAGAAATCATGGCCCAGGGGGTTTTAAAAATAATAGCTATATCATTAAGAACTGAACGTGTTTTTACATAATCAGCGTCCATCTTTACCCTTTTGTCAAAATTAACATCACTTCTGCCGCTTACCTGCCAATAGCCGGTAATCCCCGGCTTAGCCTCCATAATCTGGTTCACATATTCTCTTGTTTCTGGATATATCTTTTGTTGATGCTCCAGCTCATCCGGATAATAAGCCCGCGGACCAACAATACTCATCTGACCTTTTAAAACATTAATAACCTGAGGCAGCTCATCTAAGGAAAAGCGGCGTAAAAATCTACCTACCCTAGTAATTCTGGGGTCAGACCTTAGCTTATAGCTATTCTTTTTATACTTCTCATAAATCTTTCTAAATTTAGGATCGGTTTGTAACAATTTATGGGCATTAAAAATCATGGAACGAAACTTATACATTCTAAAAAGTCTTTTATTTTGACCAACCCGTTTGGGGGTATCAGCAAAAACAGACCCTTTGGAATCAAGCCTAATTAAAAGAGGGACAAGCAAAAAGATGGGCGAAAAAACAACTAAGAGGATTAAAGAGATAACAATATCAATGGTACGTTTGGCAAAGTCGTAAAACATTTTAAAGATATTCTTCCTTCTTTTTTTCTTTTAATAATTGAACTGCCTTTTTAACATTTTGTGCCTTATCTTTCCTGCAAATCAACAAGACATCTGGAGTATCAACAACAATCATTCCCTCAACATCTATCAAAGCCACTAAACGATCCGAAAACCTAACCAGGTTATTGTTGCTATCAATATTATAAAACTCTCCCTTTTTACCAGTCTTAACGACCATATTATTTTCTTTATCCTTTTTACCTACTTTAAAGACAACCTGCCAATCACCAATATCACTCCATTCAAAAGAGGCTGGTACTAAAACTAAATTATCAGCCTTTTCTGATACCGCATAATCTATGGAAATACTCTCTGCCTTAGCGTAAACTTCCTCAATAACTTCGTTCTCATCTTCTTCATTCCAAGCCTCTTGAATTTTTTTAGCCCCTTCAAAAATCTTAGGAGCGTGTTTTTGACAAGCCTTCAAAAAATTATTAGCTTTCCAAGTATAAAGATTGGCATTCCAATAATATTTATCACTCTTAACAAACATTTTGGCCTGGTTAAGTTTTGGTTTCTCTTTAAACTGTCTAACCTTAAAAACCTTTGTTCTTTCAATTGCTTTAATAACTTTATCAACTTGAATATAGCCAAAACCGGTATGGGGAAACGTAGGCTTGATGCCTACCGTAACTAACCAATCGCCTTCAAAGGCCATCTTGACTGCCACCATCATATTTTCAACAAATTCATCAAGAGGAGACATCAAATGATCAGAGGCCAGATTAACAACGACTGCTTGAGAGTCAATTTTGGCGATAACGGCCGCACCAACCGCCATAGCTAAAGCCGTATTTCTGCCCTGAGGCTCGGCGATGACATTCTTTAAAGAAAGCCCCCCCTGAGCTAAAACCTCATCAACATAGTCTAAATTGGTAACCACAAAAATTCTTTCTTCAGGAACCAAGCGCTTAGCGCGCTTGATAGTTTGGGAAAAGATCGTTTCTTCTCCTAAAAGGTTAATAAACTGCTTAGGCGTCTTTTTACGGGAAGAAGGCCATAAGCGAGTGCCGCCGCCGCCGCAGAGAATTAAAACGAATAAATGATCTTTTAAATCTTGCTTATCTTCTGCCATTTTTATATTCTGTGTATTCTCTTTCTATTGCCTTTTTAAAATTATCCTTAAAACTTTGCTTACTAAACTTCTTTGCGTTTTTTCGACAAACTCCTGGATTAAAATCCTTTGCCTTAAATACCTTTAATGTTTTTATTAAAGCTTGGCTTGTTTGTGGATAAAAGAAGGTGCCTGTCCTGCCTTCGACTACCGTTTCTAAAGCGCCACCGGCTTTAAAAGCGATGACCGGCTTTCCACAAGCTTGTGCTTCTAAAGGAACTAAACCAAAATCTTCTTCTTGCGGAAAGACAACCGCGCGACAATTTTGATAATAGCTTAATAGTTCATTATCTGTCAATTGGCCTAAAAATTCAATATTTCTTTTGGCCATGATTTTTAACCTAGACATTTGGCTACCAATACCCACTATCTTTAAAGGCCAACCTAATTGATTAAAAGCCTTAATAGCCAAGTCAACCTTTTTATAGGCTACCAAACGAGAAACCATCAAAAAATAATCAGAGCTTCTTTTCTCTTTTATTATAAAAAACTTATTTATATCAAGCGGCGGATAAACTACTTTTGAAGATCGGTGGTAATATTTTTTTATTCTCTTTTGTACATTTTCGGAAATAGCCAGATAGAAATCCGGCCTTTGACAAGCCACTTTATCCCAATTCCTAAGATATTTTAAAAGCGGTTTGCTTAAAAAACGCAATGGTTTATTTTTAAAATATTGATGATAACCGCTCCAAAGATAACGAGTAGGGGTTAAACAGTAACAAAAATGTAAAGTTGAGGGGCGAGTGATAATTCCCTTGGCATAGGCACTGGTCACAGAAATAACGACATCAAAATCAGAAAAATCAAAGCCTTCAAAAGCCAAAGGTGTTAACCAAGGATAAAATTCATGATGTTTTGAAGCTAAAGGAAATTTATTTAAAAAGGAAGGAATCACTTGAAATTTTTTGGCCCACGGAGCGGTAGTAGAATTATAAACGGCAGTATAAAGCGGCGCTTCCGGCCAAATCTCATGAAGGGCCTCAAGCACTCTTTCCGCTCCACCAATTTTACTAACCCAATCATAAACTAAAGCAACTTTCATTATTCCTCTATTTTAACAGATTTTGGGAGGAGATTATTTTTTCTTTTTAGAAACAAAGGGAACTAAATCTTCTTTACGTAGAAGCCGTGTTTCAGTAGCATTAAAAAACCCCGCACACAGCTTGCGCTCGCACAGGGGAGTTTAGTAGGGTAATTTTACTATTATTGTAAAGTACTTGTCAAACCCAAATCTTATTCACTCGATCATAAACTAAGGCAATTTTCATCTTAATTTATACTCTGGTAGACAGTTATCGTTTCTTTAGCCATTTTCTGCCAAGAATATTGTCTAACTTTCTTAAAACCCTCCTTAATTAAATCCTCTTGTAATTCTTTATCGCTAACTGCTTTTTTAATTTTTTCTGTCATATCTTGAACATCCAAAGGATTAAAATAAAAAGCGGCCTCACCATAGACTTCTGGCAAGCAAGAAGCATTTGAAGAAACCACTGGCAAGCCTATCGCCATCGCCTCTAATCCAGTCAAGCCAAAACCTTCTAAAAGAGATGGAAATACAAAGGCTTCGGCTTCTTGATAAAGAACATTTAGATCTTTATCGGGGAGAAAACCAATTAAATTAACTAAATTTTCTGCCTTCATTTTTTTAACTTCTTTTTCAAAACGCTTAGCAAAAACACTTCTGGCACAAACAACTATTAAAGATAGAGGGATTGATTTGTTAATTTCAACAATCGCCTGAGCTAAACGAGTGATGTTTTTATGAGGATAAAGGCTGCCGGTATAAACGACAAACGGCTTTTTAATCTTATATTTTTTAAGAAGCAATAAATTATCTTTGCTTATTCTTTTCTTAAGAAAAAACTTATCATCGACTCCTTCATAGGTAACAACCAGCTTTGAAGGTGACAGTTTATAAAACTTTATCAGTCTTTCTTTCCACCAATTGCTGGGCGTTATTACTTTGAAAGCTTTTTTAATGGCTGCATAAACTATAAAAAGATAAAAAAAATGTTTTAGCCAATAAAGAAAAACAGCGTGGGTAGTTGTTTTTATCCCCCTTGATTGATGCTTAATTAAATCATGAATAGTGACCACATATTTTCCCCACCACAAAACTGGAACGTTAAAATGAGGAAAATGAGCTAAGTCCGGTTTTAGTTTAAATAATTGGAGTGGTAAAACAATTTGCTCTTTTAAGGAGTAATGAGGGTAATCAGCTAAAACTTTAATAAAATTCTTGCTTTTAAAATTTAAGGAATTAAAATATTTCTTTCTCAGGAGAAGATAATATCTATCTTTATCTTTCTTTTGCAAAGATATTTTTTCGATCTGATTAATCAAATTGATAACGTAACGGCCAATTCCTGTGTGTTCTAGGCCATACATTCTGGCATCAATAACAATTTTCATTGGATTTTGACTAACGTAATTTTAACAAACGAATCTTTTCTAACAAACAAATACCCAATAGTGTCAGTTTATAGATAAATCTGGGGTACTTATCTTGGTAGTGTTTTTTAAAGAAAATCCGCATAACTTCTATTGAAGCTTTGATGGCTTTTTCTTTTGTCTTTTTATCAGCACTACTAATTTCTTGACTATGTTTTTTAATTCCTGAAGCGGCCCCTTTGTAATGAATAATCTTCACCATTGGCACAAACATTATCTGCCAACCATCCTCTTTTAGACGATAACAGAAATCTAGATCTTCTCCATACCAAAAATAATCCTCATCAAGCCAGTTAACCTCATTACCAGCCTTTTTTCTAACTATCAAAAAGGCGCCGCAACCAGAATCAATCTCATGGGTTCTACTTTTAGGCAAATAGCTTAAAGAATACCCTGAGAAGAGTTTTATCTTAGGAAAGAGTCTTTCTAAGCCAATAAAATAGCTAAAACTGTTCCAAACAGTAGGAAAACCCCGATGACAAGCTTGGTCAAGCGAACCATCGGCAAGTTCTATTTTGCAGGTAGCTGCGCCTACTCGCTGATTCTTGTCCATAAAATCTATCATTACCTCTAAGGTATTGTTTTGCATAATAGTATCTGGATTCAAAAGCAAGATATAACGACCATTGGCTTTTTTAATGCCGATATTGTTAGCTTTGGCAAAACCCAAGTTCTTTTTATTTTTAATTAATAAAACTTCAGGAAATTCTTTTTCAACCATCTCTGTCGAAGTGTCTTGAGAAGCATTATCAACAACAATAATTTCAAAACTATATTTTGTTTCACTTTTCTTAACTGAATTTAAGGACTGTTTTAAAAGCTTCTCTGTATTAAAACTGACAATAATAATACTCAGGTCTATCTTTTTATTCATTAATTGTTTTTTTATAAATTTGACTAAGGGTTTTGGCAATTGCTTGATAGCTATATTTTCTTTCTACCAATTGCCTGGCTGATTCAGCCATCTTTTGATAAAGTTTTTTATCTTTAAGTAAGCCAATAACCGCCTCTGCCAAATCCTGGTTTTTCTCTTTTACTATAACATCAACTCCATTTTTGGCATCGATCCCCTCTATGCCTACTGGAGTAGTCACCACCGGCACCCCGGCCGCCATAGCTCCTAAGATTTTCAGCCTTGTCCCACCTGGCCCTTCAATAGGAGCCAAAAACAATTTTGCTTGTCGGTAAGCTTTCTTAACACCTTCAATATCATCATTTCCCAAATCGATTACTTCAACATCCTCTCCTTTAATACCCTTTAATTTCTCATCAGCCTTTTGTCCCACAATCCTACAAACTGCTTTAGGAAAAACTTTTTTAATTAAAGGAAAAACTTCTTTCGTTAACCTTAAAGCGGCTTCAATATTTTGCAACCATAAAAAGTTAGCTTGAAAAAGAATATTAATCTCTTGGCTTTCTTCTTTATTCTCCCAAATAGAAAGAAGGTCTTCGCCGGCCCCATTAGGAACTACTTCTACCTTAAGTCCAGGAACTAAAGAAATCATTTTTTGCTTATCTGACTGAGAAACAGCAATAACCTTATTGGCTCTTTTCCAAAACCTTGCTTCCCAAAATTTTAGTTTTAAAACATCAAGGTATAAAAAGGGCTTTAGCGGCCAAAACCAAAAATTATTAACAAAATGCTGATAAACTTGGTACTCTATCGTCTGATCAGTTAAAACCACAGGAATTTTTGTTTTCGGTAAATGGGGCATAACATAAAAGGTTTCTGCATGGATTAAATCATAGTCCGTTTCTTTTAATTTTCTTTCTATGGCCATTTTTTCTTCAGGAGAAAGATTTCTTACCACCAAAAAAGGGTAAAAACCAAAAACTGTTCGTAGAATATTCCTCAATGTCCAGGGTTTTTCCGGCCTTCTAAAAACATTAATCTCTTGACAAAACCCCTTCAAATTATTGATGTATTTTTTCTCTTCATCGTATTTGATTAAAGAAAAAAGGGTAATCTTATGATACTTAGCCAAATTTTTAATGAGATTATAAGATCTTACCTGTCCACCTGAGGAAGGCGGGTAAGGCAAATATGGAGTCAACATTAAAATCTTCATAAAGTAAAGATTATATATTGATCAGTCCTTTTAAGGACAGAGTAATTTTGGAGCATATATTGGCCAAATTCTGAACTTTCATCAAACTTGGTCGTCACGTAAATACTACCCCCCATCTCTTTTACTCTTTGGATAGTCTCTTTACTATTGGGAAAATAAGAAGCATAGCCGCCGGTCCAACCATAGCGATTGGTATTATAAAGCAGGGTTGCATCATTGGAATCACCAGTTAAGACCAAGGCATTTTTGTCAGTCAGCTCATCAACAGCCCTGCTAGCTAGATCTACACCCCCTTGGATGAGATAAAAACCTTTCACCTCAAACAAAGAAAAACCAAGCATAAAAACAACACAAACTAGCAATAACAAATAACTAAAGAAACGCGAAAAATACTGTCTGGGTGCAGTTAAAAGCCACCAACTCCCCTTAGCTAAAAAGATGGCCGCCAGGGGTATGAAAGGAATTTGATAATAATCATGAGTGACGTTACCAGCGGCAAAAACACAGACATAAATCAAAAAAGATAAAAACCAAAAATGGAAAAACCAATTCTCTTTTTTGAAAGGCTTTAAAATCAAACCCAAAACAAACAAAGGCAAACCCCAATAACCTAAGATTAATTTACCTATTCTTTCTGCAAAAATCCAGCGGAAAAAAGCCGGACGGAAACGAATCCCTCCTTCGTTAAAAAGCCAGAGATTGGTCGGAATCCCTTCTGGGAAACGGGAAATCCAAAACCGCCAAGCCAGCAACGGCAAAAGGGATAAAAGAAGCAGCCAAAGTTTCTTCTCCCTGTAAAAACGCCAGCCATACCTTTGCCAAATCAAATAAGACATTGGCAGAATTAAAAACAAAGGGAAAGTTTTCATCAACAACGCCCAGGCGATGAAAACCATGGCCCAGAAATAAATACCGTTCTTCTGCCTTTCAAGCCAAAGCCAAAAAAACCAAAGCATGCCTAGGGCAGCAAACAACATCATCGGCTCCGGCATGATCACTCGCGAGTAAAAAACACTATAAGGCAGAACCGCCATAAACAAGGCCGACAATAATCCCACCCAGCGATTAACCAAACGACTTGTCAGCAAAAACAGAAAAACCAAAGCGCCTAAGGAAAAAAGGATGGAAACCAAACGAGCCAGACTTTCTTTAACCCCGAACAAACGATAAAAACCCGCTACTACCGCTTGGTAAAAAGGCGGTTCGACAAAAAAGTAACGCTGTTCATTAAGGGTTCCTGGTCTTAAAGGAGCCATATTATCAATTCTAGGATGAAAAAAATCAAAACCCTCTTTGACAAAATTACGAGCTACGGCGGCCGTGTCTGCCTGACGCCAAGAATGATGATCAGCCAAAGGAATATTGATTTTATAAAGACGCAAGCCAAAAGATAAAAGAATAATAATTGTTAATAATAAAGGAATGAGAATTTTTTTCTTAAACATTTTTTCTGTTTTTTGCAGGTATACTAACCTTCATTATACCAACCAAAATACCCATTAATATCCAAAAGATAAAAGCTATTTTTGAGGATTCAAAAACATCAATAAACACAGCATTGGCAAAGAAGCCTAAAGCCGCCCCGGAAATCCCTATTACCAAAACTTTAGCCAGGCCTTTTTTGACTACTTGACAAAAATAAACCGCCCTTCTGAAAATCTCCAAAAAGATTAAAAAGAAAGCAATAAATCCCAATAAGCCCACTTCTGCCAGTAAACGCAGGTAGTCATTATCAGTAGCTAAAGTTACTGAAGAATAGCCTGTCCCTAATAATGGATTTTTAGTAAAAGCCCTTAAAGCTCTAGGCCATTCCACGTCAAACCTAATACCACTTGAATACTCCACTGCTAGTTCCGTTGTTGGCTGCCACTCCTCAACCTCTGCTGCGGCCGTAGCCACTAAAGCAGGTGTTAGTGTCGGCGCAGTTGTCGACGTAGTTGTCGGCTTTACCACCTCAACTTCTTCAACTGGTGTAGGAACAAAAACTAGTTCAGGCATCTCTTTTTGTTTGGATATTTTTGACGAGAAGGGCATACTAATTTTTTCTAAATCCAGATTAAAGGTTAAAGCGTATCTTTTAGCAATATCATCGGAAAGAAACATGCCGACAAAACTTAAGATCAAAACGGGAATTAACCACCAATATTTCCTTAAAGCTAAAAAGACAAAAATAATGGCAATTAAGTAGGCAACAAAAGAGACCCTGGAGGCTGTTAGAATCAAGATATAAAAAGAGGTGATAGCCAATATTAGAATGGTTATTTTGGCCAATTTGTTTTTTAAGCCAAAAACAAAAGCTGCGGCCAGAGATAAAATTAAAACCATAAAGGCCGCCAAATCATAATGCCCGGCAAAGGTAGAACTAATTCTTGTCCATTCAGTTAAGCGTAAAAGCATGCCCTTGGAAAACTCCTCATTCATAGTGGAAATAACCGGCCAGCTATAAAATTTTTGACCAATGCCATAAACAATTACTCCCAATGTCGATAGAAACAAAACCCAAGCATAGGTTTTGACATTCTCTAGACTTCTTATTGAAGCCAAAGCTATAAAAAACAAAGACATATATTCCACTCTTCTTATAAAATGAAGGAAGGCAATATGAGGAACGACATTCTTGGTAATCAAGAGAGCACTTAATAAAGACAGAAAACCAACAAACCAATAAAAAATAATTAATTTGCCAACTTTATCTTTAAGGGTCGGGAAACCGCAGCGGATTTGATGGATAAGCCAAAAAAACAAAAAGAAAACCACCAAAAGATCCTCTATCCTAATAGCCACATAGGTCCCTGGGATATTAAGTAAGGGAAATTTAGGATACAAAGGAATAAAAAGCAATAAGGTAATTATTCCTAAAGATAAAATATTAACCTCTGGTAATTTTAAGCGCCTGAGCATAAGTCTCTTTAAGATAACTGTTGTCTAAAAGCAAGCCTAAAAGGTAAGCCCCGCCTGCCTTTAATTTTAACATTAATTTTAAAATTGGCAGTTGCCAACGAGGACAATGCTTCTTATAAAAATAAATTAATCCTCTATAGATATTTAAAATCGGTTCTCTTCTGCCGCTCTTAGAACTACCCCAACCTAAATGAATAATCTGAGCTTTGGGATAAAAAACTACTTTATAACCGGCTTTTTTAATTCTATAAGCCCATTCCACTTCATCCATATACATAAACAAGCCTTCATCCATAAAACCTGCCCTGCTTAAAATATCACGCTTAATCATCAAGGCCGCTCCCATAACCCAATCAACTTCTCTTGTCTTTTCAAAAGAGCTTCTCACTAAATCACCTAACCAGTGTTCGAAAAAAAGCATGATGGCGGCTATTTTTAGGCTAGGGAAAGGGCCGGCTGAAGGCTGTAAACTTCCATCTTTATTTAAAAGTCGGCAACCTACCACCCCTACCTGAGGATGGTTTTTTAGATAATTAGCCATTAATAAAGGCGCTTTATCTTTAATAATAGTATCCGAATTTAAAAGGAGTAGATAATCTCCTTTGGCTTTTTTCATTCCCTGGTTATTGGCAGCTCCATAACCCAAGTTTTTTTTGTTTTTAATTAAAATAGTTTTGGGAAATTCCTCCTCAATCATTCTCATTGTTCCATCAGTTGAACCATTATCAACAATAATAACTTCCCAGTTAGAACCTAGACTCTTTAAACAATTCCTTAACAATCCCTTAGTATTCCAACTGGGGATAATAATAGAAATTTCTATCTTTTTGCTCGCCATGGAGAAACAATAATTGATTTAAAAATTAAACCTATTAAAACAAAGACAGCCATTATCCCTGTCCAGACTAAAAGCCTAACCCACCTAGGAGATACTACATGATAAAGAGTAATTTTAGTTGGATATTCTTTACCTTCAACCAAAAAAGAAGTAATGGGATTTTCTGAATGCCGAGCTAAATAAACCTTATCTTCTTTAGGTGTCCAGCCGCTGATAAAAAGTGATTCTTTAAGCGGATGAACCAATTCTTCATAAAAGTTAGTCTTGAGGGTATCTTTAATTGTTTCTCGAGCATATTCTGGAGGATGATTTAAGATATAGGTAGGTAAGGGCAAATTCAAAAACCAAGAACGAGAATAAGCCTCTTGATAAAAATCAATCGCCTCTCGCCTCGATAAATTAGTGTAATAAGCCCAAACACCAGGCATTTGGACAGTATCCCCAGGCTCGGTTGATTTTAAAGCTCCTTTTAGATTGGGGATTACCGGTTCAGGAGTAATTAAATAAAAAACTCCTAAAAGATAAACTACAGTAATTAGGATTTTAAGCCATCTTTTCATTGGAATAATCTTGCTCTACCAAGATAATACTGATAATCTTTAGTTCCCCTATCTTTAATTTCTCTAGCAGGAACACCACCAACAATCTTGCCTGCGGCTACATCTTTACTAACAACCGCACCGGCGGCAACCACGGCACCTCTGCCAATTTTCACTCCGGGTAAGATAATGACTCTGGGGCCAATAAAAACATAATCCCCTATCTCAACCGGCTTTTCAATGGCTCTAAATTTTGGATCATGGACATCATGCTGAGAATTATAAATAAGAACTTGAGAAGCTAAGGCCGTATGATTACCAATTTTTAGATTAGCCCTGCCATCCAAAAAACAATGATCGCCGATAATCGTATCCTTGCCGATCTCAATATTTTTCGGCTGAAAGAAATTAGCCCACATATGAATTGCTGAACCTTGGCCTATCTTTATTCCTGAAAGAGAATAAATTAGGTTACGAAAAGTATGGCTAGGAATAAAGCCTGCCCAACGCAAAAGCATTAGCTTAAAATCTAAAAAACAACTAGCCGTTCTCTTAGTAATTTTACTGTAAGCTTCTTTATTGGTTAATTTTTTACCTTCTTTATCTTCAAAAAAACTCATTTTGCCTCCTTTTCTAAAATTTTTAATATTTTTTCGGCAGTGTCCTGCCAGTTAAACTCCTTAGCCTGCCTTAAACCTCCTTCAATTAAATCGTCTCCTTTAGCTAAAGCTTCTTTTATTCCCCGAGCAATATCTGAATGATTATTGGGATTAACAATCACCCCGGCTCTACTAACAATTTCCGGCAGACTGCCAGCCCTGCTTACCACCACCGGTGTTCCGCAAGCCATGGCCTCAATCACCGGAATTCCAAAGCCTTCATAAAAACTTGACAAAACAAAAACTTTGGCTCCTGCCATCAGCCCTGGTACATTAGCTTCATCAACAAAACCAGTAAAGACAACTCTTCTTTCTAGACCAAAACTCTTAACTTTGCTAAAAATCTGATCATATAACCAGCCTTTTTTACCAGCAATTACTAAGCTGATTTTCCTATTACTCTTAACAACTTTAGCAAAAGCTTTTAGCAACCCCTCAATATTTTTGCTCGGTTTTAAAGTACTTAGGAATAGAAGATAATCGCCTTCTATTTTATACTTTTCTCTGGCCTTATCTGTTTTCTCTTTAGCTTTTAGATTAAAGCTTTGGTGATCAATACCCGGATAACTAACGGTAATCTTTTTCGGATCTATATTGTAATACTTAATTATATCATTTTGACTGCTCCTAGAGATAGTAAAAATATGTTTAGCTCTTTTTATAGAAAAAGCTGTTCCCAATCTTAACTTCCAGTAAGTCTTTTTTGTAAAATGATCAGGAAATTTTAGATAACCCAAATCCATAATAGAGACAAGCAGAGGAGCCTGAGAAAAAAGTGGTGAATAATGGCCGGGACTAAAAACTATATCCGGCTTAGGCCTTTGTTTAAATAAAGCCAAAGGAAGCCCTAAAAGATTCCAACATTTTTTAGGACCGACTACTTTATAAGACCATCCTTTTCTTTCCTGAGGCAGATCTTCCAAGGGCAAGGAGGGTAAATAAATAGTGTAGTCATTTACCCTGTCAATATTATATAAGGCTTTTAATAACTCAAAAGCGTACTGGTTAGACCCCACCCTATGACTGATATTAGCTTCATAGCCAATTAAAGCAGTTCTCATCTTTATTTACCTAGTTTATAGACAACAATGTCATTTGCCAACTCCCAAGTCTTAAGGATTTTGGTAGGTTGAAATTCATAAATCTCCATAATTTGGGTATTTATAGGGTCAGGCAAGCCTCCTTCGGCAATAACATAAAGAATTTCGGCCTTCTGGTAATCTTCAGGCTGTCAATCCAAAGCTCTTTTGCTATAATAAGCCTCTGTAAAATAGCGATAGCCAACCGCATTATGATCCCAACGGTCTGGATTACGATAATTAGACATTAAATTAAAGGTTTTTGTTTCATCAACATCATCAGCAATCATCCTGGCTACATCCTTAATATCACCAATCGTTCGTTCAGGCTCTTCAAAAACCAAAACATGCTTTAAGTTAAAAAGGAACATAAAAGCAAAAAGCAAGATTAAAGTTAAAAATAAAAGCTCTCTCTTATTAGCTTTAATAAAATTAACTAATTTCTTCTTCATTTACCTTTTATTGCTTGCCTGTAAATATCAAGCGTGCCTTTGGCAGTCTTTTCCCAGGAAAACTTAGCTGCCTGTTTAAATCCTTTTTTAACCAATTCCTCTTTATTTCTAATGGCTCTGGTTATTCCATGGCTAATACTTTCTACTTCTAAAGGATCAACCAAAACTGCCGCTTTTCCTGCCACTTCCGGCATACTGGAAATATCAGAAGTAACCACAGGAGAACCACAAACCATTGCTTCTAAAATCGGCAAGCCAAAACCCTCATATAAAGAAGGAAAAACAAAACAACTTGCCGATGAGTATAAAGCTGACAAATCCCTTTCCCGATTAATAAAGCCGGTAAAAATAATGTCTTTAGGTTGATAACCCATTATTCTTTTTATCTCCTCATCCCAACCAAGCTTGCCGGCTAAAACTAATTTCATCTGGGGAATAAT
The DNA here is from genome assembly GCA_965230945.1 of uncultured Gammaproteobacteria bacterium. Lineage (GTDB taxonomy): Bacteria > Patescibacteriota > Microgenomatia > PFEM01 > JAPLYW01 > CAZJJY01. The sequence continues at coordinate 138,361 of OZ246397.1, forward strand.
CTTTTGAACCTCCCTAAAGGCCAAAATTACCCGTTTAAGATTTTTTCTTGGCTCTAAAGTAGCCACCGATAAAAGGAAATCCCCTTTTATCTTATATTTTTTCTTGACTTCATCTATAATTTTTTGGTCTTTAATCTTTTTAATATCCGTCGGTGGAGCTTCATAAACCACTTTAACTTTTTTAGGAGAAATGCCTAAAATATTAACAACATCTTTTTTAGTCGCTTCAGAAATGGCTATAATTAAATCAACTTCTTTCTTAATCCACTTAAAACGTCCCTTCATAACGGCACTAATCTTAGGATGGGCCGTATCAGGATATTTCAAAAAGCCAAAATCATGAATGGTAGTCACCTTAGCCGAATTAGTCGGTGGCTGTGTCCAATCAGAAGAATGAAAAACATCAACTGGACCAATTAATCTATCAATAGGTAAAACATGGAGTTTATTCCATAAAAAATCTGCCAAGGTAGGTGGAATTAAAAAAGTTTTTCCTGAAACATTCTTAAATGAAGAAAGACTAGAAAGATAATCTCGTAAGGTATCTGTTTGACGCAAGCTACCGCCAAAAAGAAAAAACTCATCTTTTTTATCTATCTTTAATAAAGAGTGAATGAGATTCTTGGTGTAAACAGAAACACCTGTACCATAGACTATTTGGGAAATATCAATACCAATCTTCATGATACTTTTCTGAAAACTCTATCCGAAAGAGAAGGTTGTTTAAAATCAGGTCTTTTGGCTTCTCGCAATCTTCTTTGCCTATGCCTGAGAGAGTATTTGTTAGCAAAAACCCAACTCTGTATCTCAAGTCTTTTTTTTGTTTTAATTGGGCTTCTAATTACCCAATCCTCATCGACACCAATATTTAAAAATCTCGTTTCCCTGTTGGGAATATCATTAATTTTCAGAACCGCACAGGGGAGAAAATCACCCGGCCTAGCAAAATTGACCCTAACCTGAATCGTTGCCCCTGGAGGAATCCTTCCCTTAACTACACCTCGCTCTCCTCTCCTTCTTTTATCAGGATCCTCACGAAAGATATCTTTTCCCTCCTCAAAAATCAAAGTCGCAAAATCGGGTTTCCTTTCTTTCTTAGTTACTTCTTTTTTAATTTCTTCTTTAACCGCTAAACTGCCTTCTGTCTCACTCATAACTATACCTCCATTCTTGAATTTTAACCTGATTAAAACTAACTTCCTCTATTTTATCAAAATTATTAGTTTCAAGCCAATTTACAACTAATCCCTGAGGGTCAAAAAGATCGGTTAGATAGTAAATATAGTAAAAAGTCTTTATTGGCCCTGAAGATAATTTCTTAAGGTCTTTAGAATTAACAACTCTAATTCCTTCGGCTACAGTTACTAAAGGAACTTTCTTTTGGCTGTAATAAGTATAGGGCCAATGGGAAGTAGAAGAAGGCAAAAGGGCGGCACTATCTTCCTTAGCCTCTTCTTCAATATAGCTAACTACCCCTCGCCAATCTTCACGATGAAAATAAGGATTAGTGTAGTAGAAACTTAATGATACTAAGTTAACCAATAAAACAAAGGCAATAGCTAAAAAACGTGATATGGGCTTAGAAAAGCTAACCACCCCAAAAGACAGAATAAGATAAAAAGCAGGTAAAGAAAGTAAAAGCCTAAAAGGCTGATAGTTGGGAATTAAAAAGGAAACTACCCAGGCCAGAAAGATGGGAACTAAAAACCACAAAAGAATAATAATTAGTGACTTATACTTCTTGGCTAATCTCTTCTTCTTAAGAACCAGCCCATTGGCTATTAAAAGTCCATAAATAGCAAAAAGAGATAAGGCCACTACCGCATATAGGCTTTTATTGAAAATGGTAATCCGACCAATAGAAAACTTAATAAAGGTTAAAGGCAAGGCCTTAAAAAAGCTTACATTAACTAACTCTCCCCATCCCGGCAAGATAGCACTGGCCTCAATGCCAGTTTTTAATTGAATTGACAATAAAAATAGGACTGGCAAAAATAAAAAGGCAATAATACTAAAGTTACGGAAAAGCTCCATGGTTCTCTTTCTTAAGAAAAGAACACCGATGACTATCTGTAATAAGAAGATAAACAAGCCATAGTAATCAGAATAAAGCAATAAGGTTGTTGAAAGAATATAGGCAACAGTTAGTTTTCTATTATTTAAACGATTATTGATTAATCTTAAAAAATAATAAAAAGACAAGGCGGCGAAAAAGGTAGCTAGTGAATACATCCTTGCCTCTTGAGAATAATAAATATGGAAAGGGGCTGTAGCTAAAAACAAAGCTGATATTAAAGGTAAGATCTTTTTAACCTTATTCCTGCCATTTATCAGATGTTTAGCTATTAAATAAACAAAATAAATAGTGGCTGTTCCAAAAATAACTGAGGGCAGCCTCATAATTATCTCACTGTTGCCAAACAAATGAGCCCAACACCACATTAAAAGATGATACAAAGGAGGATGAAAATCCCCTCTTAGCTCTACAAAAAGATTTAAAAATGGAGCTTGAGAAGTCAGAGCTTGAACTGACTCATCAAGCCAAAAAGACTGATTAAGATTAATCAACCGCAAAACAAAACCCAAAATCAAAATTAAAATTATGCCCATAATTTCTCCTGCTTAATTTCTTTGTTAAATAAAAAGTAAACAGCTAATTTAAGTTTAAACCTTAGTAAAAAATTAACCACCAAAGCTAATCTAAAAATCTTAAGTTTTGACAAGCCATAATTCTTTTTAACAAAAAGGAGCATTGAAGAAAAATATTGTTTGTAAAAACTAAAACTTTCGCTACTTATTTTTTGTTTCCAACTTGCTCCTCCTAAGTGAATAATTTTTGCTTTTGGAACGACTACCAATTTAAAACCCATTTTCTTTACCCGCCAACACCAATCAACGTCCTCATATAAAAACTGATAATTTTCATCAAGCAAGCCTGCCTTATCCCAGACTTCTTTTTTAGCCATCAAAGCCGCTCCTGGCAATTGATCTACCTCTATAGTATCCTTTTCAGATAAATCGCTTAAAATTAACCTTCTTAGCTTAGTTTTTAAAAACAAAGGCCTTAAAAAAGGATTATGATAAACAAAAACCTGCCATAAATTAGGAAACCTCATATAATAATCTTTCTGTATTTCTCCTGATTTGAATACTAAAAGAGGTGAAGCAACCGCAATATTTTTATCTTTTGCAAAAGCATCTGCTAACTTTTTAATAGCATCTCCAGGAACTATTGTGTCGGAATTTAAAATCATAATTAAATCTCCTTTAGCTTTTCTAATCCCCTGATTATTACCTTTGGCAAAACCTAAGTTCTTTTTATTTTCAATTAACTTCACTTCGGGAAACTCCTTTTTGATCATTCCCGTACTACTGTCAGAAGAATTGTTATCAACAACAATAATTTCAAAAACATCCTTTTGCTTTATTGATTTAAGACAATCTCTTAAAAGAGACTTTGTGTTCCAAGAAAGAATAACTACTGAAACTTTCATCTTTTTAGTACTCTTAAGACAAATATATTATTAATAAACAAACCTATTAGTTCTCCTCCCAAAACAGCATAGGCTGCGCCCATAATAGAAAAACGAGGGATTAAAAGCAAACATAAAACAAGCTTGATAACAAAATTCAAACTAGCAAAAGGTAAAAATCTCTTAAAATGAGGTGAATTTTGAATAATATTCCCTGGCAAAACATTTAAGAAAAACAAAACTAAGGCAAAGCCCAAAACAACTAACGCCGGAGCGGCGGCCAAATAATCACTACCATAAGCAAAACCAATAATGAACTTAGAAAAAAGGCCAAAAACCAAAACAAAGGGTAAAGAGATTAAAAACAAAACCCCTAAGCCTTTTTTGTAAATCCTAAATAACCTTTCTTTATCTTGTAAAAATAATCTGGAAGATAAAGGAAATAAGGCTAAGGCCAATGATTGAGGAATTAAAATAATAGCCTCTGTAAATTTAAAAGCACTCCCATAAAGACCAGTTATATAAGGGCCTTTAATTAAACCAATCATAATTAAAGATAAACGCAGATAAAAAACAGCCAAAATTAAAAGAAAAGCAAAAGCCCAAGATTGAGATAAAGCTTTCTTCCAAAAAATCTTGTCGATTATCCAGCCAAGTTTTAAACTCCAAGATGGAGATTTAAACAGGAAAAACAAAGCTACAAGACTATGAGCAATAACCGCGGCCAAAAAAACAAAAATCAAAGGAAAATTAAATAAAACAAAGGTTATCCCTAAAATAGCCGTTAAAACAGGACCGGCAATATTAGCACCAGCCATATATTGCATTTTTTCTTTGGCGTTAAAAAAACTGGTTAAAAGATAAACAAAACTAAAAGGAAAGATAAAAAGACCAAAGACAGCTAGATAAATAATCTGATTTAAATTTTGTCCTAAAGCTAAAGCCAATAAAAGAGCTCCTATATAAGCACCTAAAGAAATTAAAAATCTTAAAGGTAGAAGCCTAGACAAATAAAAAGAAATCTTGTTTTGTCCACGAGAAATATCACGCAAAACTAATCTCTCCATGCCAAAATCAGCTACTGGTATAAAATTATAAATGAAAGCTAAGGTGAAATTATAAACACCAAAGGTCTCAACCCCTAAGAAGCGAGCTAAAAAGATAAAATAAAAAAAGCCGATAACCCGGCCAGTTAATTGAGAAGCAGAAAGAAAAAAAGTGTTTTTGGCAATCTTAGCTAGCACAAAGTAATTTTACTTTATTAAAAAGATAAATGCTATCTTTCTTGAATCAATTTAAGACAAAGTTTATAATAAGAACATTAAAAGCTTATTTTTATGAGAAAAAACAAAAAATATTTTTATTCTGTTGTTATTCCTGTCTTCAATGAAGAGAAAAACATTGCCAAACTTCATCGAGAAATTGTGGCAGTGATGAAAAAACTCAAAAAGCCTTATGAGGTTATTTTTGTGGATGATGGCTCAACGGACAAGAGCTTCCAAATTTTAAAAAAGCTCAAGGTCCTGAAAATCATCAGATTCAGAAGGAATTTCGGCCAATCAGCCGCTTTAGACGCCGGTGTTAAGAATTCCCAAGGAGAAATTTTAATTACTCTTGATGGCGACGGCCAAAATGATCCTAACGATATTCCTAAACTTTTAAAAAAACTTGATGAGAGATACGATGCCGTTTGTGGTTGGCGCTATCAAAGAAATGATCCTTTGAGCAAAAAAATTGTTTCCAAAGTTGCCAATTATATTGGCAGTTTTTTAGTTAATCCTGGAATCCATGATTCAGGCTGCACTTTACGAGTTTACAAAAGAGAATGTTTTGAGGATTTGGACCTTTATGGAGAAATGCACCGCCTAATCCCGGCTTTAATCAAATGGCGTGGTTTTAAAATCACTGAGGTTAAAGTCAATCATAAAAAAAGAAAATTCGGCAAAACCAAATATACTTCTACAAGAACATTAAAGGGTTTTTTGGACATGTTTGAAGTTTGGTTTTGGCGAAAGTATGAAAACAGGCCCTTACATCTTTTTGGGGGCTTGGGAATTCTTCTTTCGTTTTTTTCTTTTGCTTTCGGAATTTACTTAGCCATCAGAAGAATCTTTTTTGGCTATTCACTATCTGATAAAATCTGGCCCTTGATTGCTATTACCGGCTTTATCACCGGCATTCAATTTTTAATTTTTGGTCTTCTAGCTGATTTAATCATCAAAAACCGCCCGAGAAAAAACTTCTATAAAATTAAAGAGATTATCGAAAAATAAAAGATGAAAATCTTAATGCTCAATTACGAGTTCCCTCCTTTGGGCGGTGGTGCTGGAAATGCTAATTATTATCTTTTAAAAGAATTTGCCAAAGATAAAAAAATTAAGATAGACCTCGTTACCTCATCAATTTCTGGTTTTAAAAGAGATAAATTCTCTGGGAATATAAATATTTACTACCTTAATATAGGTAAAAACAAGAATAAGGTTCACTACCAAACCAATAAAGATCTTCTTGTTTATTCTTTTAAAGCCTATTTTTTTGCCCGCAGCCTCCTTAAAAAAAATCAATACGACTTAATTCATTCTTGGTTTGGTATCCCCTGTGGTTTTCTGGCCATGTTGCTAAAAAAACCATACATAGTATCCTTAAGGGGTTCTGATGTTCCTTTTTATAACCAAAGATTTAAAAATTTGGACAACCTTTTTTTTAAACGCCTAAGTAAAATTATTTGGGGAAAAGCCAAAGGCGTTATCGCCAACTCCGAAGGGTTGAAAGGATTAGCTCAAAAAACTGCTCCCAAACAGCAAATTGAAATTATTTATAACGGTGTTAACATTAAAGAATTCAAGCCGGTAAAAAATAAAAAAAGCAGTAAAAAATTAAGAATCATTTGTGTTGCCAGGCTTATTAAAAGAAAAGGGATTAATTATTTATTGAGAGCTTTAGGCGGTTTAAAAAATAAAGATTTTACCTTAACGCTTATTGGCGATGGTAAAGAAAAAGAAAACCTAAAAGAACTAGCAAAAAAGTTAAAAATTGAAAAAAAAGTTAAATTTTTAGGTTCAATTCCCCATCAAAAAATAGTAAAATATTATCAAGAAAATGAGCTTTTTGTATTTCCCTCTTTAAATGAAGGTATGAGTAACACTATTTTAGAAGCCATGGCTTGTGGATTGCCAATTATCACAACGAATGTCGGCGGGGCAAAAGAATTAGTCAAAAATAACGGCATTATTGTTAAACCAAGATCATCCAACCAAATTAAAAAAGCAATTTTAGAATATCTAAATAATAAAGATTTAATTAAAATACACAGCCAAGCTTCAAGACAAATCGCCGAAAAAATGAGCTGGGAAAAGGTAGCTAAAAGTTATCAAAAGATTTATAGAAAATCATTTAATTAAAATGAAGATCGATAATAAATTCATTGGCTTAATTTATAACAAGTTTGACTTCCCCATTCGGTTTTTATACTGCAGGCTTCCTCTATTAAGTAGGCTTTTATTTTGGAAACTCTATTCTTCTAATTTTGAGAAACTGGATAAGAACTTTGAGGAAATGAAAAAGATTATCGAGAAAAGTGGTTTTAGCTTTGAAAGGAAAACTTGTTTAGAGCTCGGACCGGGAAATTCCTACATAAATGCCTACAACTTATTGATGAATGGGGCAAAGAAGGTTATTCTTGTGGATAAATTTCCAAGATATATAAAAACAAAAAAACAGAAAGAATTTTTTAATAAAGAATTAAGCTATATTAAACAAAAATATAATCAGCAAGATTTATTTTTTGTTAAAAACGGAAAAATTGATAAAAATTATATCGAATTTATTAATGGAGATTTTGCTATAATTAATTTTAAAGAAAAGATTGATTTTGCATTAACTATAAGTGTTTTTGAACATATTAAAAATGTCGAAAAGGTAATTGCTAAATTAAGCAAAGTGATTAAAAAGAATGGGTTAATATATCACTCAATTGATTTGAGGGATTATTACAACTTCAATAATCCTTTTTTATTTTATAAATATTCGAAAGATACTTGGGAAAGATATTTAACAAAAGAAGGAACTAGCTACACAAATCGATTAAGATATAAAAATTTTAAAAATTTATTTAAAAAATATGGGTTCAAAATTATCTTTCAAGAACTCAAAAGATTTGAACTAATTACTAAAGTTAATATCTCAAAAGATTTTGATATAAAAGATAAAGCTTTAAATGTTGGAATAATCAGCATTTTGTTAAAAAGAAAATGATTAATTGGAGAAAACCAATCATCTATGCCTTGTTATATTTAACTGGAAGTAAAATTTCTAGAAATTTAAGAGAAATTCAAATAATTGATAAACTTTCATTAAAAGAAAAAGAAGAATATTAACTATATGTGAATATGAATAAAAATAAAACAAAAAAGAATTTAGTTAAATTTAAAGTTAGTGAAATTCAGATGGCCAAAAAAGAGCCTTTAGTTTCAGTGCTACTCTGCACCTATAATGCCGAGAGATTTATTGTTCCAACAATTAAATCTATAATATCGCAATCTTATAAAAACTTGGAAATATTAATATTAGATAATAATTCTTCAGATAATACTATAAATATTTTAAAGGAATTATCTAAATTAGATAAGAAAATCAAACTTTTTGAAAGCAAAATCAACCATGGAGCCTATGGAGGGTTAAACTATCTAATGAAATTTGCAAAAGGAAAATATATTGCAATAATTGATCATGACGATATATGGCAAAAAAATAAAATTGCTATACAAATTAAATTTTTAGAAAAGAATAAAGAGTATGTTGGTTGTGGGTGTTTATCAATATTATATTTTGAAAAGAATGGAGAATTTATTTTACAAAAATACAAATATCAACAAAAATTTGTACCTCACCCTAGCTTGGTATTCAGAAACGAAGGATACAGATATGATACTTCTATTCTATACAAAACAGATTCTTATTTTATGGAAAAAATACTTTGTAAAGATTCAAAAATATTTTTATTTAAAAAATATTTTTATATTAATAGGGTGAGGGAGGATGGAGGTAATCTCTCAAAAAAATTGAGAAACCCTAAAAATATAATTTTAACTTTTATTAAGACAAAAGACCTCTCTATGTTATTTAAGGGTCTATTTTGGATTATATTTCCAAAATTTCTTTGGAATACTTTTTATAAAATACTGTTTTCTGGTAAGAAAATTACTGATTTGGATAAATATGGTTTCAAAAAAGAGGACTTATAGATTTAAGATGGTTATTAACCGAAAAAATTTCTAATTTTGAAAAGATTAGAGCGAAAAATATTGATGAAATTGCAGAAGCCATAAAAAAAGTAATTGAAGATAAAAATTTAAGAGAAAATCTAATTAAAGAGGGTTATAAAAATGTAAAAAGATTTTCTTGGAATAAGTCTGCAAGGAATTTATTAAGGGTCTATGAGAAAGTTTATAATGAAAGATAAAAAGTTTCCCCTAATCAGTGTAGTAATGTTAAATTATAACGGCCTGGAATATCTAAAAAGAACCATTCCACCGATTTTAAAATTGGATTATCCAAATTATGAATTTATAATTGTGGACAATGGATCCAATGATGGCAGTCTGCAATTTATAAAAAAATTTAAAAAAATAAAGGTTATAGAAAATAAAAAAAATCTGGGCCTTTCTAGGGGTAAAAATTTAGGAATTAAAAAAGCCAATGGAGAATACATATTTTCAATTGACAATGATATTGTGGTTAATATAAATAAAAATGATTTAGAAAGATTAATAAACTTTTATAAAGAAGATGCAGGTTTTATTCAATTCCCATTAAAAAACAAAAACAGCAATCGTATATTTTATTATGGTGTTTATTTTTCTTTTTATGGGCTTAATATGCACAGGCCATCGGTTGATATTAAAAAAATACTAAATTTATCAGGCGATTTTATTGAAATTGGTGGCCCAACCGGAGGTTGTTTTTTTTGCAGTAAAAAAAATTGGGAGAAGATTGGTGGTTTTGACGAATCTCAAACTTTTAATATAGATGATGCAGATATAGGTTCAAGGTCGATGATTTATGGGTATAAAAACTACCTGTACACAAAAGATTATTTTATCCATCTAGGGATTGGAAAAACATTAACTATAAAAAATTATTGCAACAAGTATAAACTTCTTTTTTCAGGTCATGCGAGAAGTATAATTAAAAACTACAGCTTGAAAAATTTAATTCTTTTATTCCCCATATTTTTTATTTTCCAATCTATAAAAACAATCAGATATTCTATAAAAAAGAGAAGCCCAACAGTATTATTAGCTTTTTTAAAATCTCTAAGTATATTTATTAAGAATCTTCCTGATACATTTAGACAAAGAAAAATAGTTCAATCAAAAAGAATCATAAAAAAAGATATTTTTCTAGAAATTAAAGTACCAAGATTTAAATAGATGAATAATTTTATAAAAAATAAATACCAACAGCATAAAGAAATAATTCATAATTTTATTTGGAGAGCGTTGCAAATATTTGGCAAACAAGGAATCACTTTCTTAATATTCATCTTATGTGCTAAATTACTTACTCCTTATGATTTTGGTATTTACAATTATATTTTAGCAGTTATTTTCTTTTTGATTATCTTTGGAGATTTTGGTATCTCAACAGCCACCTCAAAATATGTGGCAGAATATAATACCACAGATAAAAAAAAGTTAAAGGCGATTTTATTTAATTCTTTAATTATTCTTACAGCCTTAGGTTTTATCGTAACTTTATTAACTGTTTTTTTTGGAAAATTTTTCTTAAGAGAAAAGTATATCTTTGTATTGTATGCCCTACCTCTTATTTTCTTAGCTCCAATAAGCTCCTTATATGATGGCATCTTCAGGGGGTTAAAAAGGTTTAAAGAATTGGCAATTATCTCTTTATTTGTAGGTTTTTTCTCTGTTATTTTTGTATATCTTCTAGTTAAAAATTTTGGTTTGATTGGAGCCTTAGTTTCTCAAAATTTATTTTATTTCGCCCTGGTTTTAACCTTATTTTTTGTTTATAGAAATTTACATTTCCAATTTGATAAAAAATTAATGAAAACTATTTTTTCTTATTCTCTTGTCATTGGTGTTTCAAGCGTTGCTTATTTCTTATATTCAAGAGTCGATATTTTAGTTTTAGGTCATTTTGGCTATATTAAGGAAATTGGATATTACGAATTAATCAATAAATTTTTTGCAATAATGATACTGCCTTTTGTTATATCTGCACAAGTAATTGCTCCAAATATAACGGCTTATTTTGCTAAAAAGGAATATTCTAAAATCAGAAAAAAATTATATTCATTTATAAAAACTCTCATTCCTCTATCAATAATTGTTGCTATTTTCTTCTATTTTATTTTTCCTCAATTAATAAGAATATTTTTACCAGAATATTTTGTCAGAGAAATGCTTATCTCAATAATGATTTTAAGTTTTTTAATCCCAACGAAAATTTGGGGAGTCTTTCAAATACAAGGTTTTGTAGTTGCAACAGGATATGCAAAAATAATAGCTATAACTACATTAATTGGTGGTATTTTAAATGTTATTTTTGACATAATATTTATTAAATGGGTTGGATTTACGGGAGTATTTTGGGTTACTTTAATCATTCATACAATAAGTATATTTACAGTGACTTTCTTTTATACTAAACGGTTAAGTGGTGAAATAAAATGATTTTAAGAATTTACAGAAAAATAAATAATAAATTAAAAAGATTATTTTTTGATTGTTATTATTATTTTTATAATTTAACGGATAGAGATTTAAGCTGTAAAATTAATAGGATTTTATCTTTCAATGAAAAATCAATTAATATGTCTGAGAATGAACAAGAAGAACAAGCTCTGCCGGGAATGTCTAAATATTTTAAAAATGGTTGGTATAAATATATGCTTGGCCGATATTTATTTAGTTTAAAATATATAAAGAATAAGTCTGTCTTAGATACTGCTTGCGGGTTCGGTTGGGGAAGTTATTTGATTTCAAATTACGCAAAAAAGATTGCTGCGGTTGATATTAATAGTAAAGCTTTAGCTTTTGCAAAAAAAACTTGGAAAGAACAAAATCTGATATTTAAACAATTATCCATTTTAGAACTAGAAAAACTAAAAGAAACATTTGATGTGGTCTTAGGCTATGAAATTATAGAACATTTAAATATCTCAGATGGTGAGAAATACATCTTACAAATTTCTAAAGTGTTAAAAAATAACGGGGTATTAATTATGTCTTCTTATTTTCCCGAATCAAAGAAGGATGCAAAAAAAATCGAAAAAAGAAATATTTTTCATCTACATATATACACAAAATCTGAGGTTAGATATTTTTTGAATAAACATGATTTTAATAATGTTAAATATTATGGTGATCTAATTATTATAGCAAGTAAAGATAATTAATTATGAAAAAAATATGCCTAGTTTATCCTGCCCAAACAGAACTTCCCTATTTTTTTAATAAAATAACAAATATTCCTAAAAATCCGGTTTTATTACCTCCCCTAGGCTTACTTTATATAGCTTCAAATTCAAAATACAAAATAGATATTTTAGATAATAGGGTTGAAAAATTAGATGATAGTAAACTTTTTGAAAAATTAAAAAAATATGATGTTGTCGGCTTCGGGGGTACAATTTTTGAGGCTAAACAGGCGGTAAAAGTTTCTACTTGTTTAAAAAAAATAGGCAAAATTACAATCTATGGTGGTCCAAATGCGACAGTTAATTGGGAGTTATATTTAGGAAAATTTTCCTACATTATCAGAGGGGAAGCAGAAGAGTTAATTGATAAATTATTGAATAAACTTAATTCAAAAAATAAAGAATTTATATATAAAGATGGAACTTATGTTAATAAAGATATCAACAGAATCGAACATCTAGACCGACTTAAATTCCCCAATAGAGATTTAATTGACTTATCGAAGTATAAAAGAATTGAAAGCTCATATTTACCAGGTATTTCCCCTGTAGATACTGTGGTTAGTAGTAGAGGCTGTCCCTTTGATTGTACCTTCTGCTCTTCTTCTTATATCTGGAATAGAAGGTATACTTTCAGGCCGATGGATAATGTTATTGAAGAAATAAAAATGATGATAAAAAAGTATAAAACTAAGGGTATTTATTTTAGGGAAGACAATTTTACCATTTTAAAAAAAGGAGTCATAGAATTTTGTGAGAAAGTAAAAAATCTAAAGATAAAATGGATGTGTGAATCGAGGGTGGATACTTTAGACGAAGAGATGATAAAAAAAATGAAAAATAGTGGCTGTGACGCGATTTGGTTTGGGATAGAGTCAACTAACAATAAAACACTTCAATTAATTAATAAGGGATTTAAAATTGAAACAGTCATAAAGACAATAAATCTTTGTAAAAATTATGGAATAAAAACCGGCGGTGGTTTTATGCTTGGTTTCCCGCATGAGAAAAAAGAAGATATTTTAAAGACAATAAAAGAATCGAAAAAAATGGGACTGGATACAGTTTTCTATAATAGAGTATGGGCAATTCCAAAGTCTGCGATGTATGAGTTTATTATTAAAAATAAATTAGATACCTATAAATTTGAAAATATAATTATTCCCGCCACAAAATACTTATCGGCAGATGAAGTAACAGATCTTTATTATAAAAACGTTGGCAAAGACAAATGGCAAATTATAGTTTTCAAAAAAATTATAGGTGAAAAAAAATTATTAGGATTTAAGAATAAACACCCATTAATTGTTAATTTCTCTAAGAAGTTCTTTTAATAATATGTTTACCCCCAAAATTTCAGTAGTAATGTCTGTTTATAACTCTGAAAAATTTTTGGATGCAGCAATCAAGAGCATTCTTGAGCAAAGCTTTAAAAATTTCGAGTTTATTATTATTAATGACGGATCTACAGATAATTCATCGGAAATCATTAAAAAATATATTGAAAATGATAAAAAAATTGTCTTGATTAACAATAAAAAAAATTTGGGTAGGGCTAAAAGCAGAAATGAAGGCCTAAAAATTGCTAGGGGGAAATACGTTGCTATATTAGACTCTGACGACATTGCTTTGCCGGAGAGATTAGGGGAACAATATAATTTCTTGGGAAAAAACAGAGAATTTTTTTTAGTTGGTTCAAGTGCATATAATATTGATGAACAAGGAGGTATTTTAACAACACACAAGTCAATATCAAATCCCAGTAAAGTAGTCAACAAACTGGCTAGAAGAAACTGCATATATCATTCCTCAGTTATGTATAAAAACAGCAAAAAGTATTTTTATCGGGAAAAATTTCCTTATAGTCAAGATTATGATTTTTATTTACGGTTGCTTTCAGATAATAAAAAATTAACAAATTTAAAGAAACCCTTAATAAAATATAGAATTAATCCCGAGGCGATTTCCTTTTCGCAAAGAACTAAACAAAAGTTATTCGCAGAAAAGGCAAGAGAATTTTATCACCAAAGATTAAAATATGGAAAAGATGAATACGATAAATTTGACCCAAATGAAATATTGTCAATTAATGCTGAAACCTCCACTAACAAAGTAGTTTTAGAGTCAGAAATAAAAGCAGGTTTTAAATTAAATAACTTTAAAAGAGTAAGAAAACTCTGCAAAAAATATTTCAGACATTATGGGTTTTTAAAAAATATTACAGTTTATTATTTATTTTCTTTTATGGGGAAAAGATTTGTTAATATGATTAGGAAAGTTTTATTTAGCTAAAATTTTTGATTTCGCAAGAATTATTTTTTATATTTACAGTTCTTTTTTATAAAAATCATTAAAAAAATATAATTTTGAATTATTATCTTTTCCTATATAAACCGGCTCTTCCAATTGTTTTATTTTTGCTTCGATATCAAAATTAGAAATATATTCATACTTTCTCCCTTCAAAATCTGCTGATTTGCCTTATATAATCCTAAATTGGATTGAGGTGAAGCGTATTTTGGTGTGATTTACCATCGAATCATAGTCTGGTCAAAATAATAGACTTCAACATTTGTATCATCTATGTGTCTGCCGTGTAGTTTCTTGAAGTGTCGGTCAATATAATTTATTATGTCTGTAGAGATGTGATAGCTCTTGCGTGTTCCCCAGGTTATGTATCCGGATTCGTATTTTTGCAGATCATTCATAAACGCTTCAAATTCATATTGTTTGTTATTTAACATACTGATAACTTTTACTTTTTTATCTACAAGTTCTTGGAGATAAAACGTTCTTAAATATTGGCCAAATATGACATCTTTTTCTGGATTGTAATTATTAATAATGACTTTATATGCCTTTGAAAAAACTCCGTAAGAATGACTATCTGCATAAAGTTTTTTGGTATTCTGATAGAAATTTATCCCAACCACAAGAATTAATATTACCGCAAGGGTAGTCCTGATTAATTTGTTATCAAATACTTTTAGGAATAAAAGATAGGTAAACAAGATAAGAATTATGGAAATAGGCGTGATGTGAGAGATGTAAACGAAGCCGCTATATCTTTCTGCTATAAAAATGAAGAAAAATAAAGAAAACAGTACAAGCATATAAAGATAAAGTATTTTATATTTTAGATTACTTTTAAAAAAGAAAACAAAAGGAAAACCTACGGTAAGTAAAAC
>OZ246397.1:153474-615331 GCA_965230945.1 uncultured Gammaproteobacteria bacterium
AAGTAAAACTAGCCCTATCATTGGGGAGAAGGGATATTGTGTCATAAAATCTATATATAAAAAATTCCTTCTGCCAAAAAAAGAAAGAAAGTTTAAAAAATGTTTCGTAAATCCAAGGTAATAGGCGGCGGAAACTCCCAAAACAAAAAGTATCCCTATACGGGAAAGATTTAGATATCGCTTTTCTTTTTTAACGCATGCCATTATAAAAATAAATAATAATGCAGCTGGAAGTATTACCAAGGAGTTAATATGAATCAGGTAGTTTAAGTACAAAAATCCCAACGCCAGTGCCAAAAAGAAATAATTATAATTTAAGTTTCTGCGTAAAAATTCATATATCTTCCTATTTCTTGCTTTAACAATTCCCTTTTCAGTTAATCCTCTGTATAAAAGATAAACAAGTAGAAGGAAAAGGGGAATTAGGAGGGCATACATTCTTGTGTGCCTGAAGATAATGATATATGAGGGATAGAATATTGCCGTTGAAGCTATAACTAATGCCAATTTTTTATTTTCAGTAAAAAACTTACTTATAAAGAAAAGCATTGGGATAAAAATTATTCCAAAAAGAACCGATATTATTCGTGAAGACCATTCTGAGATACCAAATAGCTTATAAGATTGGGCAATTAGCCAAGTATGTGGCCAGGCGCGAGCATAAGATACATTACTTAATTTATTTTCCAACCAATCCCATTGATAAAAATTGCCGGTATAATAATAACCTGCTGCCGTATTAACTACTTGAAATTCATCTTCCCTAAAATCATGAGAACCAATTCTATAGCTAAAGACAAATGCTACGATAACAAAAATTGCTATCAATCCCAAGCTGTATCTCCATCCTTCTTTATAACACCATCTCACAAAACTTCTCAAAATTGGGATTTTGTTTATTGTGGGGAATTTGTTGCCAAATTCTTGATATCTTTTTTCTTCCGCCAACTTCTCTTCCGCTTTTTCTTTTTCCGTCTCTCTTTCTATTTTTTCTTTATTAAAATAAAAGACCAAAAAACCAAAGATGATTGTAAATAAAATCAGGGGTAAATTATAAACTAATAAAAAACTGCTGATATTCTTTAAGTAAAAAACTTTTTCAACAAAATCAAAATTTAGTGAAGATAGAGCTATCAGAAAAAGACCGATTAGAAAGCCATACTTTAAATAGGGATTTATTTTTTCTTTGAAATATTTTTCCTCTTTTTTTAAAAAAGAAATAATAAGAATTTCTATCAGAAGGAAAACGATAATTAAGTTAATTTGGCTGGTTTTTTCTTCAAGGAATTGGTTTGTCTTTCTAGAGATATTTAAAAGAATCGGATTGTAGTCTGACTTAACTTCTTTTAAAGAATAAACATATCTGGGATAAAAATTAAATTTGCCTTCTGAATTTTTTTCTATTAAAAAAACCTTGTCGGTTTCACCTTGTTCTATCTTTTCTATTTCAAAAACGTAGCTTTTATCCTGGGATTCATACTGAATGGGGAAACCAAATAAAAAGTAAGAAGTCTGAAAGCCTTCTGGCAGTTCATAGATGTTTTCATAAAAATAATTTGGTCCTTCTTCTTTTTCTTCTTTAATTCGGAAAACAATTTTATCTATTTCTTCAGAAAACAGCTCTTCCTTTACCTCTTCATCTCCATTAACAACTAAATCCTGGCTGATAATTTTAAGGCCAATTGTCCCTAAATTGTTTGATTTGGCCAGGAAATTTTGTCTTAGCGCTTCTCCTAAAACAATTTCTTCTTTTTGACTAGTTTTGAAATTAGGAATTCTGTCTTCAAAAATTAATGGGCTGCCAAAACGAAAGATAGGATAAAACAATAAAAACAAGACAAATAAAAACAAATTAATGCCGGTTAACAAAAGGAATTTCTTCAGAACAGTTGAACTGCCTAAAATATCTTTAATGTTTTTGACATTAACCACCAAAGCTAAAGCCAAAAAACCTACTAGAATCCGGAAAAGAAGATGAAAATTAATACCTAAAGAAAAGCCAAAGAGGTCACCGATGAAAAGGATGACAACGGAAAGAAATATACCTAAAGTTAAAAAATTGAATAGGTTTTTTATTTTTGACATCTCTAATGCTTTTATTTTAAAGAATCCGGGTCCCTAATTTCAAAGTCTCTGCCATTACTTATTTTGTTATTGGCATCTTTAAGGTAGAGTTTGCCTTTAAAGAATTTGGGCGAAACCGGCTGTTCGGCCACAATCAAGTATGGTGACCAATAAACAATCCTAAACTCAACTTCATCAACAAAAACCCAGCCTGGCTGCCAGGTCGGGCCGAAATTCTTGCCTTCAATGTTGACTAAAACGGCTTGAATCCCCCACTCTTGGGAAATAGAGTAAATCTTGGGGTAAGTTTGCAGTTCTCCATAATAGTTCAAATATTTTTTGTAGCCGAAGCCTGAAAAACCAGCCAGGACAAAAACAATAATAATAAAAAGCCGGCTGAACTTTTTGGGCGGTTCGGAAAAATAATTGATGACAAAAATGATGACTAAAATCGCTATAAATATAAAGGTTTTGATATCCGAAGAAAGAAAAGGAAAGACTAAAAACCGTTCCGTTAAAAAATATTCCGCCGGCGTAATAATTAAGATGTAGAAAATAATTGTTTCCAGGATGGAGACAATGGCGGTTTTGATTTTTTCTTTAGGCAGGCTCATCATTACTTCTTCTTGTCAGTTCGGTAGTTTTTAGCTAAAACAACAACTACTAAAACCATTAAAATTATTAAAGACAGCCAAAAAACAAAGAACTTTGGGTCTTGCCTTAAATGCAATTGAAAATCATGAATGATTAGTTTTTTAGCCGGCTCTTCTTTGATTAATTTAAAAACCAGGTCTTTCTTCGGAGTAAGAAAAATGGAAACCGAATCATCCTCTACCCCTGCCAATGATTCTATTTCGAAAACAAAGCTTTTATTTAAAGCTCCGGTTATTTTCGGAAAACCAAAGGTAAAAAAATGATTGTTTTGGAATTGGTCGGTTTTATATTGGTTTTCATAATACCAGTCTTTTTCATCAACTTCTTTAATTCTGAAAATCAAAGAATCTTGGTTGATTTTCTCATTATTGGAAAATTTAACGGCGATAATGCCAAAACTATCCACTGGCGAGAGAAATTCCTGGCGATAAACATCCCCTTTCAAAATTCTTATGGGAATAGCCTTATTATCATTCACTTCAAAAACATCAGCCATCAAGGCTTTCACCGGAGCCGGGATGATAAAAGACAAGAATATTAAAATGAAAAAGGCTTTAATTATTCTGGCCATATTTTCTGATTAAATAAAAAATCCAATACAAACAGAAAGCGGCAAAAAGGCTTAAGCCGATATTGGCCCATTTAATCATCGGGTAAATCGGGAAAAACCAGCCCGGTTCAATTTGGCGAAAAGCCAAGGAAACTGGGAAAAGAGTGCCAAAACTGGTGGCATTTCCCCAAGAAAGGGTAAAAAGAAAATAAAAAGGCAAAGCCCACCAAAAAGAACGCCATAAAAAGCCTTTTTCATCCTTCAGCATCAAAACCAAAAAGAAAGGCATCACCCAAGACAAATACTGAGGATGGAAAATCGAAGTGGCGTAATAGCTTAAGAAAATCAAAACCGAGAATAAAGAGAATAATTCCATTTGGCTTAATTTTATTAAGGTTTTTCTTTTTTCCCAAAACCAAATAAAAATAATACCTAAAAGCAAAAAGAAGAAGTAAATCAAGCGACCCTGGCTGATGTCAATGGCGCTTTGGAAAACATAGTTGGTATGCATCCCGGATTCAAGCGAGCCGGCAATCGGGAAAAAATTAATACTGCTGGCAAATAATTTCGGTAGCATACCGCTTACAAGAAAAACGCCTCCGGAAAGAGCAAAAGCCAAAATCCCCCATAGACTCAGTCCGCCGAAAGCAATGGCTAAAGCCGGCAGGATAAAAAGATAAGACTGACGCATGGAGAAAACAAAAGCCATAATCAAGGAAATCAGCAAAACCGGCAGGAATTTTACTTTTCTTATCTTTGACAAAAGAAAAAGAACCAGGGTGGAAAAAAAGATGGGATAGGCTTCAAATCTGCCGAAAATATAAACGGAGTAGATAATCACCGGATTGAAAGCCAAAAACAAGGCGATTTTTTTCTTTTTTTCCTCATCTTCTTTTTTAAAGATCTTGAAGATTAGAATCCAATAGCCAATTTCAAACAATAAATAAGGGAGTTTAAAGAAAAACAGCATTCGGTTAAGAAAAGGAGCGTTATAAAAACTCTCCTGGATTCCGGAAAGGATAGAACAAGGTACAAAAAAAGCACTGATTTTAGTGAAAATAAGCTCTAAAGCATGAACACCCATAGCACTAAAACCCAAAAGGGACTTGCCCTGGCAGGCAATCTGCTCCACTCTTTTATGAACGGCGATAATATCACCGTGGGCAAAAAGGGGCATTAAAAGTAAACGAACTAAAAGACCTAATCCCAGCCAGAACAAAAGTTTTTTTTGAAAGTTGGTTAACTTCATAAAAATTATTCCTTATTTTAGCGTAATTTAAGGGATAAATAAAGCCTTTTATTACTTCCCTAAGCAACTCAATATCCTCTTGTAAAGAGAATCAAACAAAAGATAAACAAAGGAATAGCAATGACTGGATACAAAATCTTAAGCCACCGATATTTTTCTGAATAAACAGCTAAAAGGATAAAACCAGGGAATAACACCAAAACATATCGAGGTACTGATGATAAGGTCCCAGTTAAGGTTGGAGCAATCAAAGCCAAGGCCATAAAGGTAAAATAAGAATACCAATGTTTTAAATAAGTAAAAATCGTTAATATCAGAAAGCTCACGGCTGCTAAAAATTCCAGCACGACCACGAAATAAACCAACGTCTGCTTGTCAACTGTGACAAGCATTTTAAAATATCGCCAAAAAACCTGGTAAAGAAGAATAATTTTATCTGCACTTCGGCCGGCACCAAAAAAAGTCTGGACATGGGCAAACATCAAGGGGTCACCATAGTGAATTGCCAAGTAACGCATGTAATACACCAACCCTAATGGCACCAAAAGAATAGGTAGAAAACTTGTTGCTAAATTTTCTATTCTCCATTTTCCATTCTCCATTTTTTTCTGTTGCCACCATTCCACCAAAAGTGCTGGAAAAAGAAATATTCCTGGTAATCTTGTCGCCGAAGCCAGCGCCCCAAAAATTCCCGCCAGCCACCATTTTTTGGTGCGGGCAAAGTAAAAGCTGGCGATAATTAAAAAGAAAAACAAAGACTCTGTGTAAACCATGGAGAAGAAAAAAGCCGTAGGAAAAAGTAAAAGATAAATTAAAGTCCTTTTAGCCACCTTTCCTGAAAAATCCAATTTAATCAGTTTGTAAAAGAAAAGCAAAGCCAGATACAAACAAGTCAAACTTACCGTCCAGCCAGCCACCAAATTTCTTCCGCCAAAAAATGGCGTTAAAAAGGTAATAAGTTTGGAATAAAGCGGGAAAAAAGCTTGTTGGTAAAGACTATAACCTTTGCGGGCAATATCCAAATAATGCATCCCGTCAAAATTCGCCCGACTCCAAAGCCACGGTGGATTAATCACCTGCTTTTCGATATAGAGATAAGCATTGGTGGTGGGAAAATATTTCGCCCCAAGAAAAACTACCAAGCTAATGGCAATTTGCCAAATGACAAAGGCAATAAAAGTAAATTGGATAATTTTTTTGTTCTCTTTAAACCAGCTTTTTATAGACTTCATATGTTTCTTCCGCCACTTTCTCCCAACTAAAATTTTTCACCCACTCTAACCCTCTTTTTCTTAACGTATCTCGTCTTGCTCTATCATATATCACCCTTCTTATTCCTTCAGCGATACTATTTATATCATATGGATCAATCATTACCGCTGCTTTATCACAAATTTCAGGCAAACTAGAAGTCTTGGCCGCTACCGCCGGACAGCCACAAACCATCGCCTCTAAAACTGGCAAACCAAAACCCTCATAAAAAGATGGTTGGCAATAGACAGTCGCCAAATTATAAATCCCCACCAAATCTTCTTGTGGTATCCACCCTAATCTTATTACCTCTTTACTCAACTTCAATGAATTAATTAATTGAAGTATTTCTTGAGTTTCTTTTAAGTTTTCATCCTCAAAAGCCTTACCCACTAAAATTAACTTTAAATTTTTTTCTATTCGGGCAAAGGCCCTAATCAGCCCAGGAATATTTTTATTATAATTGACATCCCCGACGTACAAAACAAATTTTTCCGGAAGATTGTATTTTTCTTTAATACGATAGCGTAATGAAGTGGATTTAACTAGTCTAAATTCTTTTCCTGGAGCCAGAGGGATAACATAAATTTTCTCTTTTGAATAGTTTAAATATTTAAAGATGTCTCTTTTTGAATTTTCAGAGTCGGTGATAACGGCTCGGACATTTTTTAAAGAATTTTTCTGGATTTGAAATTTAAATGCTCCTCTTAAACCAACAGGATAATGTTCGGGAAAAACCAAAGGGATGACATCATGAATGGTGACGACTGTCGGCTTTTCTTTTTTAAAAGGCAGGGTTAAAAAAAACAAATCAAAAAAAGGATAATGAACCAAATCACAACCCTGGGGAATTTTTCCCTTTTCAACCAATTCCACCCGTAAATTGGGAATCTTGGTTTTTTGAAAGGCCTGCAGGAGATTTTGGGTGTAAACACCGATACCCCGGAACTGATGCCCGGTTTTTAATGGTGAGATATTAATGGCAATTTTCATTTCCACTCCTTGACAACATTGACTTTTTTCATTCTCATCCTTAAATATTTTAAAAAGGCCCAGGCATGGTGCAAGCCAGAGAAAAAGGCAAAAACAAAACCCTGCCAACCATCCATAAAACCTTTATGCCGGATAAAAAGCAAAAAGAAGGTTCTTTTCGGCCGAAAAACAAGATATTTTAACCAGTTCAAAGGGTTCAATGATAATCTTTTTTCCAGCATCTGCAAAGCTTCTAAAGTCGAATAGCGTCTCTCCCGCAGTAAATAGCGGGAAAATTCCGGGGTGGCCCAGTGAATAAGATCGTTTTTCAACCAGCCGGTTTGGCCGTCAACCTCAAGCTGTTTGTGAACACTGTCTTGGGGAAGTAAAGCCTTGCCTTTCTTAAAAAGACGAATGACCGGATCAGGATACTGGCCGCCTTTCTGAAGATAGCGGCCGAGAAAATAATTTTTCCGAGGCATCCAATAAGCCACTGGCTGGCCTGGAACCCAATGATTAACGGTCTTTCTTATTTCTTCTGCCAGTTCAGGAGTCACTCTTTCATCCGCATCCAGCAGGAAAATCCACTCATTCAGACAAGCTTTAATGGCTACGTTTTTATTCTCATCAAAGAAAGTTTTTTTGGCGGTTTTAAGAACCCTGGCCCCGAATTCTTTGGCAATCTGGCGGGTTTTGTCTTGGGAAGAGTCATCAACGACAACAACCTCATCCGCCCATCTGACTGACTCTAGACAATCAGTAATATTTTTTTCTTCATTATAGGTAATCATCGCCACCGAAATTTTAGCTTTATTCATCTTTGTTTAATTTTCTGTTTCTGCAATTTGAAAAGCAAGACCGCCATTAGAAAAGTAAATCTTTTTTAAAATTTTTACTGAAGGAGGAATTTCCCCTTCCACCCCAATAACCAAAGACTTTGGTTTATTTTTTAAATTTTCCCAGTCAATAGTCTGAAAATGATATTTTCCGAAATTATAAACTGTTGAATAATTGAATTTATCCCGGGGGGTCAAAACAACTTCCTTTTGAAAAACCGAGGGTGGATATTTAAGATAAAAAAGGAATAAAACATAGGGCTGGTCTAATCTATCAGTCATATAAATACTTTCATATTCTCCTTCTACTTCCTTGACGTAATCAACTATTGGTTCAAAACCGTATTCCCAGGCAAACGGATAAGTCTGCGGATAATGAACATAATATTGATGAAGATAACGACCAACATTCCAGGGAATAAAAACTAAAAGAAGAAGACAAAAGACAACCCTTAAAAACTTCATTCTCTTTTTAAACCATTCAAAGATATTAAAAGCCCCGTAGGCGGAAATAATCACCAAAGGAATCACCATCATATTGGCTCTTAAGGCAGAAGGCGATTGAAAAGTCATCGCTGCCGCTACTGGCGCCAACAACAACCAGAAAATAACAAGCTGCCAGTTTTGCGGTCTTTTAAGAAAGAGAAAATAAAACCCGGTGATGACAAAAAGAATGTCAAAGAAATACATTTGCCCGGTTTCCGGCACACGGCTTCTTTCAATAATGTCCCCCAAGATAAACAAAAAGTTGCCATTAAAATGAGAAAGCCAGTTACCGAAAAAAACCAATCCGTAAGTAAGATAGCGATTGTGTAATAATCTTACCGATAAAGCCCAAGGGTCAGCATGCTGGCCTCTTAATTCATTTATCCGCCAAAAAGGTCCAGTATCGGAAAAAATGCTCAAGCCGGAAAAACGGGAAAGACCGGCTGGACCCAAAAAATCAATAATAAAAGGCAGTAAAACGAGAAAGCCGCCAATGATGCTGATTAAAATCCATCTTTGATTGACTTTTTGAAAAATCTTTCTCCTATAAAAAACAACCAAAACGATAAACAGCAAAGGGGCTATCAGGCGGGTACTATGATAGGCATATAAAGAGATAATTAAAAATAAGACACTCGGTAGAATATAATAAAAACGATATCTGATTGCCTTAAGAAAAAACCAGACTCCAATCAGAGCAAAAACCGTGGCAGTCCCCGCTTCCCACGCCCCCCTACCGAAATGCAGATGCCAAGGGGAAACAGCCAAGAAAAAGCCGGATAGGAGCGATAAAGGATTAGTAACCTTTTTCTCGCCGAAAAGATCTCTGACCAAAAGCATTAAAATAAAAACCGCCAAGGTTCCTAAAAGAGCTGCCGGCAAACGAACGGCCCAAACATTCAAGCCTAAAATTTTGACAAAAGGCATTACCAGATAAACATAAACACCGGGCTTGTAATCGGCAAAAGATTTAAAGTTAATCGGCCAGGATTGACCATGCTCATCCTTGCCGGTTTCTATTAAAGAATAGGCATTGTAGCCAAAAGCGGCTTCATCGGCATTAAACCCATGCGGATAATGATTTAAATTCCAAATCCGCAAAAAGCCAGCTAAAAGAATGATCAAAACAAGTAATCCCCAGCCTAGTTTGGAATGATTCTTCGTTTTTTTAATTTTCAAATTATTGTTTTTAACTTTAAATTTATTTCTTTTTTTCATAGCGTCTCCACCACCCTAAAGGCCACCTGGCCGTCAAGAAATTTAATGTCTCCTAAAAATCTGGCTTGGCCAGGCTCAATATCTTTTAAAGATATCTCTTCCTTGGTGGCGATAAACAAAAATTTATTCAAGTTTCGGTCGGCAGGCCAGTAAACATTTCGAAACTCAATGTTATCCAGTTTTTCAACCTCCCCGACATCACCAGAAGGATTTTCTTTTAATTTTGCCTGTTTTTGATAATCAGCCGGCGGATATTGAGTGTAAAAAAGCCAATAGATATAGGGCTGCCCCCATTTTTGGGTAAAAATTATTTTTTCATATTGATCTTTTATCGGATAAACTTCATGGATTACCTGTTTGTAGCCATACTGCCAATACTGGCTTGATTGTAAAGGATAATGATAAAAATATTGGTCAAAATAATAGGCCACCGAGAAAAAATAAAAGACCGCCAAGAATAAAGCCAGAAGAAGAGATATCATTTTCTTTTGTTTTTGGAGATAAAGAAAAATCTGATACATGCCACAGCCGACTAAAATCATCAAAGGTAAAACCATATTCAAAGAACGAGTGGCTTGAATTGAATCTCTGGTAAGAGCGGCCGGGATAGGAGCCATAAAAAGCCAGAACCAGATAAATCTACTCTCCCTTGTATTAAGTCTGATAAGAAAATACCCACCCAAAAGCAGAAGGAAAAAATCAAATAAATACAAGACTCCGGCATAAGGAGGTCCGTGCCGCAAACTGCTCCAGTCCCCTTCAAAAAACAAAAAACGTCCGGAAAAATGATTGAAGTATCTTTCTACAAACCTTGTAGTAAAAGACAAACCTTCGTGGTGGAATAAATTGAAATAAACCATATTATTTTCATCGACATTTAAAATATGCTGGATTTCATTTTGAGCTCTTGGATAGGAAAAAAGACTCATTGTCTTTAATCTTCCCCCGCCGCCGGTTAAAATCGCCAGAAAGGCGGGAGAGGCAATGAGAGAAAATAAAATTAAGCTAATCACCAGATTCTTTAAAGGCAATGTTTTTATTTTTTTAAAGAAAAAGATCAGTATTCCTAAAAGCAACAAGGGAACAAAAACCTTACTACCTTGATAAGTTAAAAAAGATAAACCAAAGCTAATCGCAGAAGGATAAAGGTATTTCGGTTTTTTTTCAGACTTCAAAAAATATAAAATTCCTAACAAAACCAAAAACATGGCCAAGTTGGCCTCCCAGCCGCCTCTGGAAAAATGCATGGCCCAGGGAGACATCGCCAGGGCAAAACTGATAAACAAAGACAAAGGTTTCTTTTTAAATAAAAGCAAAGATACCTGGTAAATTAACCAGACAGAGGCAATCCCAGCCAAAGCCGAAGGAATCCTGACCGCCAGTTCATTCAAGCCAAAAATTAACACTGAAGGCACAGTCAAGTAAACATACAACCCTGGCTTGTAATCCCCAAAGGACTTAAAAATTAAAGGTAAAAAGTTACCGTATTCATCTCTGCCGGTTTTTAAAATGGAGTAGGCATTATAACCAATAGCCGTTTCATCCCATTGGGTTGAAGGCGGAACAGTGGCTATCTGATAAAAACGCAAAAATGCTGCCAGACATAAAATGAGAATTAAAAGGTAATAATTCTTTAGGAATTTTTTTAGCCCCATATTTAAATAGTACCGCCTCTTTGTAAAATTTCAAAGGCTGGCTTGTCATCCAAAAAATTAATTGTTTCCAATTTTTCCCAATTTTCCGGATAATTTCCAGGACTGGTGATTAAAAGTTCTTGGCCAAATCCCGCTTCGCGGGAGAGTTTTTCTTTTACTTCCTCATCATTGATAAAGACAAATTTGTCAAAACTATCAACCCAGTACCAATCAGCCAAGAAATAACGGTTGAGATTGGGGTCATGCTGGTATTTGGCCGGATCCCATTTCAAATAAAAGAGCAAAAATTCATGGGGCTCCCCATATTTTTTGGTCATATAAATTTTTTGATAATTATCATAGTTTCCCCCAATAAATTCAGCCACCTGCTTATAACCATACTGCCAAGGCCAGGAATAATTCTTCCGATAAAAACCAAAATAATTTTTCCAAAAATTAAAAAAGGAGAAAACCAAAAACAGCCCAAAAACCAAAACCAAAAGCCCCTGCCATATTTTTTGCTTTTTTAGCCAAAGCCAAATCTGGTTAAAACCCAAAGCCGCGATAATTAAGGAAACCGGCAAAACTAAAATGGTTCTTAAAACATGAGGATTTTCCTGAGTGGCGGCGGCTGGCGCCACGGCCAAAAGCCACCAGAGTAAAATCAATTTTGACTCTCTTTGGCGTCTTTTTTTAAACAGCCAATAAAGACCCAATAAAAGCAAAGGAGCTTGAACCGGATAAACAATCCCTTGGCCGGGAATATTATATTGATAGTTGGAACCGCCTTTGACAAAAAGATATCGAGGGGAAAAATTGGAAAAATAGTTTTTAGTGTAAGCGATGGTAAAATAGGTTGCCTTGTTATGGATTAATCTCGGCAAAGGCTTGGGTAGACTTGATGAACCCCGGGCCATGTTAATCCGGTTAATGGCCCCCTGGTCAAGAATCTTAACCCACCGAAAACGCGCCCAGCCCTCTGGAGAAACAAAAGAAACAACTAACGGAGCAAAAAACAAAATGACAATCACCAAAGACAAAAAAGATTCTTTTCCTCTCCGCTTTATCCATTCAAGAATCTTATCTTTGTAAATCAAAAAGAGAGTGATTAAAATCAAAGGCACGAAAACCCGGGCGCTGTTGTAGCTGTGAACTGCCAAACCCAAAAAGAAAACGCTCAAGGGTAAAATCCATTTTTTCTCCAAGCCTATCAAAAAGAAATAAATGCCGGCGATTACCAGAAAACTGGCTAAATTGGCTTCAAAAGCCGGCCGTGAAAGAAAAAGATGCCAGGGGGAAACAGCCAAAAAGAAAGCAGATAAAAAAGCAACTAAATCATTTTTAAATAATTTTTTGACCAAAAAATAAGTGAATAAAACCGAAAGCACCCCGGCCAGCGCTGAGGGAAAACGAACGGCAAAGTCATTTAAACCGAAAAGGGCAACACTGCCGGCGGTCAAATAGATATAAACCGGCAGTTTGTAATCGCCATAGGCTCGGAAAATATAAGGGAAGCTTTTACTCCATTCATCCTTGCCAGTCTTTAAAATAGAATAGGCATTGTAGCCGTGACTAACTTCATCCCAATTAAGCGAAGGTGGAGCTTCCGTTAACCCATAAAAACGCAAGAAAGCAGATAGTAATAAAATTAGTCCCAATATTACAAACTTATTTTTCATATCTAAAAAGCCTTTTTGGTAAATCCAACTCAATAAACATTATAAGAGATAAGAACAAGAAAAACAGCCATTTTGAATAAGGAATCAAAGGAGCCGCCCCCCAAAAGCCCCATTTGACAAAAGAATAATAATGAATTAAAAACAACATCCCGATTAAATCGATTAATATCCAAGACTTAATTTTAAGTTTGGCCAAAGGCAAAAACATATAAACCCAGCTGTAGTACCAAGCATGGACATTTCTTAATTTTTGCGCCAGCAGCAAGACAACCGAACCGATGCTTAAAAGCTTAAAAGATAAGGTTTTGTTTTTTTTGTTTAAAAACATCACCGGCAAGGCAATTAAACTGGCGTATTTGGTTAAAACCGAAGCCACAAAGGCTAACCAAGCCTTTAATCTTTTTCTTTTATACAAGTAATAAATCGCCACCACAAACAAGCTGATCATTAACAAATCATTATGGGCATTAATTAAAAGCTCCACCACTAAAAAAGGATTAAAAAACCAAAGGCTGAAGATTTTTTTATCCCTGTTGTTTAATCTGTAAAACAAAACTCCGGTTAAATAAAAAAGGGCAGCGTTTATCAGCTTATAGCCGAGGAAATTCAAAATAAACCTTTTGCCGGAAAAAAGAAGCATCGGAATTAAAGAAAAAAGCAGAGAAACCGGGCCGTAAGCGTAGGGAAACTCGATGTTATGAGCCAGGCCGACCCACACATCGGTTGAGAAAAAATTCATCGGCGGAACGACAAAAGGATTAACCCGATAAGTCAGAACCATTTTGGCGGAAAAAAGATAAGTAAATAAATCTTTTGATAAGAAAGGATAGGCAAAGGAAAAAAATAAAGTTCCAATCCCGGCCGCCAAAAATAAATTCTTCACCGAGATAAATTTCAGCTTTTTTATAAAAAGCAGGAAAATCTGCAGACAAAAAAGAGCAACTATTAAAAGAAGATAAACATTAGCCAGCAAAAGGCGGTGGCTGTCCCTAAAGCTGATAATCCATTTAAAATGATTCAAAAAGGGATGGGCATCAGCCAACATTAAAAACAAACCATAGCCAACCCAGAAATAAGAAAAAACAAAAAAAAGAATTGGTATTAAAACCAGTAAAAAGATTATTGGTTTTTCTTTAAAATTTTTTGCCATTTTTGACCTAGCCAAATGACGGAGGTAATCAAATAATAATTCAGCTTGCCGTGATATATTTTACTGCTCTCAACCAGCCAGCGATGGGTTTGTTGGGGAATATTTCTCCCGCTAGCCCCATGCTCATGGATAAATTCTGCTTTAGGCAAATAGTAAACTTTAAATCCTGCTTTTCTTACCCGACGGCAGTAATCTAAATCTTCAAAATACATAAAAAAACGCTCGTCCAAAAGGCCAACCCTATCGATCACCTCCTTGGGGATTAAAAATGAACCTCCAACAACAGACTCTACCTCAGTTGGTTCTTCTCCCTTTGGGGCATACTTTTCTGAGATTTTCTCTTTCCCTAGCCACCATTCTTTAATCGCTCGACCAATTCCAGGCAAATGGTAACATGAACCTTGAATCGTCCCATCAGAATTCAAAAGCCTACCTCCCACTACACCAGCTAAAGGATGGCTTTGGACAAAATTAATCATCGCCAATAAGGCGCCGGGCTTAACAACAGTGTCCGAATTTAAAAGAAGGATATAAGTTCTTCTTGCCTCTTTAATCCCCTGATTAACAGCTTTAGCAAAACCAAGATTTTTTTTATTAAAAATAGTTCTGAATGATGAGTGGGAAGTCTGGAGTTTTTCAAGCATCTCCACTGAACCATCAGTTGAATCATTGTCTACCACAATAACCTCCGCTGACAACGATAAACTATCTAAACACTTTTTAAGCAAGTCCTTGGTATTAAAACTGACAATAATGATTGATAAACCCATAAGTTCAATTACTTAAACAATTTAAAAATTTCTCGATCAGAAACTTTTTTATCCTTAAACTCTTTTAGCCAGCGCGGAAAAACCAAAGGAAATCTAAGCCAAGCCGCCAAAAAAGGCCGCCAGTACCTAGGTTTGGTTAATAATTTTTTCCACAAAAACATTTTATGGACAAGCAGCATTCTAAAATCGGTAATATTTTTCCAGATAAACAAAAGCTGATTGCGCTGGGAAATTAAATCAATATATTTTTTATTAAAGTGCGAACCGATGGTGCTTTCATGCTGATGATGAATAATCGATTGAGGCTCCCAAATAATTTTGTAGCCTCTTTTCCAAGCTCGGTAAGAAAGATCGATGTCCTCCCAATAAAAAGGCTGGAAAATTTCATCCAAACCACCAAGTTTCAACCAAATCGATTTGCGAAAAGCACCACTGCCCCCATTAGCCCAAAAGGAAAGATGAGGTGTTTTTGTTTTTGGACCCGGCTCATGTTCAACAAAACCGCCAACCCATTTTCCTTTAGCCCAGCTCCACTGGGGTTCATGAAGAGAAACAGCAAAAACTTTCTCATCCTGAAAGTCTTTTTCTAAAGGCTTTAAGAAATCTTTTTCCGGAATGACGTCATTATTCAACAAAACTACAATTTCATTCTTAGCTTCTTTAACTCCCTGATTAACCGCCCGGGCAAAACCCAGGTTTTTTTGGTTAAAAATGGTTTTAAGCTGGGGATATTGAAGTTGGAGATTTTTAAGAAGACTTATTGAACCGTCCTCCGAGCCATTATCAACGACGACTATCTGGCTTGCTCCGCTTTTGAAAACAGCCGGCAAATTATTTTTTAAAAGTTTTTCCCCGTTCCAGTTAGGGATAATGATTGAAAATTCCATTATTCCTTTGTCTTTATTTTAAACGATTAAGGCTAATAAATAAACTAGGCTTAAATTTATGATAAAATTAGGAAAGGAATCATGAAAATTAAACTTCCATTAATTTTTGCCTTATTAGCCCTGGTTTTATTGGCTTTTTTCTCCAAGAAACTTTTTTATTTCCGCTGGATTGGGTATGAATTAATCCCCCAGACAACCAACATCCTGGATGAGAAAAATTACGTTGCCGCTGGTTACAGCTTTAGAAAAACAGGAATTCCCACCGCCTGGTCAAATTTAAATAGCTATAAAAAACTTGCTGATGAAAAAAAGATAACCGGGGTAGTAGATTTTAACAATGTAAGTATAACCCTTAACGGCCAAGAGCCTGATTTCCAAAACAGAAAATTATTTTCACCTATTGTTTACGTGACCAACACCGATGTCGGTAAAGGGCAGGAAAGTATTTTACTGGTTCAGCCTTTTTTGGACCATTCTTTTTTATCAGGCGTTTTCTATTCTTTATGGACCAAAGGTCAACCCAGCCATTTTGCTGATTTTAAAGTCGCCGATTTCCGGAAAGGAGCCTTATTCTTAGGCGTCTTTACCGGAATCTTAATCTTTTTTTGCGCCTTTTTGCTTACTAAAAATTGGCTTATCTCCTTTTTTTCTTTCTTCATTTGGTCGATAGCGCCAACTTATGTTTTAGCCTCACGCTACGCCCTGATTGAAAATTTTCTGATTCCCCTTTCCCTGTTAACCTTGGCGTTTTTAATAATTTTCCAAAAATATCGGAAAAGCCTGCTTTGGCTGGTATTAGCAGGCATCACAACCGGTTTGGCTATTTCTACTAAAGAGAGTGGAATTTTTGTCTTATTAATGGGAATTTTGATTTTAATTAAAGAACGTCTGCCTTTTAAAAAATTTTTGTTCTATTTAGGGTCAAGCTTGGTTATCGGCTCATCTTTTTACTTGTATGCCTTATGGTTGGCACCGGATTTAGGGCTGGAGCTCTTTTTTAATCAGACTGGACGGATTTTTTTCGGTCCTTTAAATTTCCTTTATTCAGCCGTTCAAATACCCTTTGAGGGTTTTCCGCTGGACGGATTTTGGCTTTGGGGTTTATTGTTAATCCCTCTATCTTTCTTTAGAAAAGACAAATTATTTCCGGTTTTAATCGGTTTTTTTAGTTATCTGATAATCTTTTTAATTTTTGGCGGCCGTAACTATCCTTGGTATTATTTACCGTTTATTCCCTTTGTTATTTTAGTTGCCGGCCAAGAATTACATCTGCTTTTAACAAAACCAAACCTTGTTTCCTTATTATTATTTTTTCTTTTGCCTTTCTCCACGGCTATGTTTTGGGGCTGGACTGTTTATCAAAAGGGCAGCCAGGTCGGTTTTTACCGTTTGGCTTTGGCTACTTTTCTGTTAGCTTTTTTATGGTTTAAGCTAAAAGAGGTCAACTGGCAAAAATACAAAGAAAAATTCCCCTCTAAATTCCGCTTTTTAATAAAAATTTTTCAATTTAAAGAAGGATTAGTTTTTTCTTGGGCTTGGTATGCTTTTTTTGGAGTTATCCTCTATTTCACCTATAAATGGGGCGGGAGAGGTATTCAGTATATCATCGCCAACTGGAATAATCTTCCCGAACTCTTTGTCTTTAAATAGCTTTCTTATTTCTTTTCGGCTTTTTGGCTTTACCTTTAAATGATTTGGCAAAAAGAAAACCAGTGATGGCTAAACCTATTAAAGAAGCTATCTCAAAAGTCAACCTTAAAGGCGTCTTTGAAAAAACAAAGTTGAGTTCATTTCTGCCTGGAGAAAGATTGACTCTCATCAAACCTCCCTCATTACTGTAATCAATTTCTTTCTGCTCCCCGTTAACCAAAGCTTTCCAGCCAGGATAATAAATATGGGCTAATTCAAGAACCGACTCCTTTTTTCCGGTAAAAACAAAGCTTTTTTGGGAATATCCCCAGCTAATGTTGATTATCTCACCCTCACCACTAATTAGTTTGACCTTTTCCCTTTCGTAGTCTTTGGGTTTTTTCTTAACCCATTTAGGCAAATATTCATCATCCCAGGTGGTAGTTTCCGAAAAAGCGAAAGCCGTCCCTATTTCACAACTCCCACCTCTGGCCTTATAGTCATTTTTTGCTTCAGTCTCATTCCACCCCGCATATTCTTCTTTGTAAATTGATTCCCAGTCACAATCTCCTTCACTTTCAAAAAAATTACTAATAGTCTTACCTATACTACTTGTTCTTCCACTCACTTCAGGAATTAAATAAGTTCTTGGTCTAAAAAATCTATAGTTTTCAAATACCATCAAACCAATAATAATTAAGGCAAATAAACCAACAATCAGTCTACACGATTTTTTTTGACTAACAATCTGGCCAAGATGATAAACGATGGTGGCGATTAAAATCGAACCGCAAAAAGTAATCAAAACATGAAAGCGCCAGGGAAATTGGAAAAAAGCCAAAAAGGGCAAGGCTTTCCAAATGAAATTGGAAGGAAAGGTCGTCATAAAAATGGAAAAAAAGAAAAAACCGGAAAAAATCAACCATAATTTTTTCTTGAAATCATACTTCTTAAACAAACCTAATAAAAAGGCCAGCAGGGAAAAAACAATAAAACTCTTGCCAAGCTGCAGCGACATCGGTTCAGGCTCATAAAAGCCGTTAAACCCCCAGGGGGATGACCAAAGCTGTTTATAGGTTAAGAAAAACCTGTCGTAAGGTAAAGGCCAAGGCTGGTCAGAGAGTCTAACCAGTTTTGTTTCCGCTAATAAAGGCATCCAGAAAAAAGAAGAAATCAGCAAAGCCAAAAAAGTGCCGCCAATAACCCTTGTGAACATCTCCTTTTTCTCTTTCTGGCCTAAGATAATCAGCAAATTAAAAACCGCCAAAAAGAAAGCGAAAATCACAAAAGAAATATTGTGAGCCAAAGCTAGAAAAGAAAGTGAAAGGGCAAACAAAGGCAACCAGATTAAATTTTTACTTTTTAAAAGCCTCCAGTTAAGCCATAAGACAAGTGGGAACAAAGAAAGAGATAAAAATTCAGGCAAACTCCCCCGAACATAAACGTCAACGGCTTTATAAGGAGCATAGGAAAAAACTATAGAAGCGACCAAGGCCGGCAGACGACCAAACATCTCTTTGACCAAAAGATAAATGGCTATTGCTCCTAAAAAGAAAGCCATTAAAAAAACAAGCTTGGTGGCCAGTAAAAAGTTAGCCCCGGCAAAAACCAATAAAGCGCCGAGGTAATAAGTTAAAGGCGAATAAAAAGAAAATAAAGGATAACCGTGACCATAAAGAAGACCGCTGGCCCAGCGTGGCGGAAAAGTTCCGTATTTTAGAGCCTGGAACATCTCAAAGATTCTCCCAACTTGAACATCATCATGAGTCGGGAAAAAACCTTTGTGGAAAAAGGGAATAATAATTGGAATCACCACTAAGACAGCAATAAGAAGAAAAAGGCCGTCTATGATTTTTTTCTTGTGACGAGTAAAAAACCGCATATCAAAATCCCTAATAAGGAAAGCCAGCCTCCTGCCTTAAAAGATATCGGGTCGTAAACCATTCTTAACTGATGTTCACCTCTAGGAACAAAAACTGCTCGAAAAGTATAATTGGCCCGATAAATTTTTGTTTCTTTACCGTTTAAAAAGGCTTTCCAGCCCGGATAAAAACTTTCTGAAACAACTAGAATCTTATCACTATCTGCGTTAATCCTCAATATCTCCTCATTCCCAGAATATTCAATAAACTCAACCAAGTCAGTCGGTAGTTTCCCAGAATTCTGTTGGCCCAAATCTTCAATCTGTACCTTTGGCTCTTCTTCCAAAATGACCGTTTTTCTTAAATCAATTTCTTTTGAAAGAAGTAATTCGGCAATTTTTTTCTTATCTTTCTCAATGATCTTATCTTTAACCAAAAAAGCCCGGGGAAAACTCAAAGTATTTTCCAAAACCGCCAGGTTCTTGTCGGCATAAATTAATTTAAACTTGGAATCCTTATAAAGGTAGGAGATCTCTCCCTGTTCGTCTGCTCGACCATCGCTGTTTCTTTTCAAAACCAGCAGGTACTTGTTATTCAGTAAATCAAAAAGTTGAGAATCAAAGTTTCTCACCAAAGCATAACGACTAACATCAAACCTCGCCTCATTGGTGTTCAAAATGGAAATGAATTCTGAATAGCGCTGGGGATATAAAGGATTGTAACCGGAGGCAGACTCCAAACCGTAATAAGCCCACATGTTAGCCGGAAGAATATTGTCGCTTTCCTTCTCAATCCGAAAAGGCTTCTCTTGTTTTTGGAGAAATTCAATGAGAGGTGTTTTAGGAAAGATTAGCTCTTTTCTAACAAAAGGCAAATACTTGTCGGCAAATCTGAAAAGGTCAAAGAGAAAAATCAGTAGCATTATCCAAACCAAACCGGTTCTTAATTTTCCTCTAAAAATGTTACTCGCTAAAAGCAACAGCCAGGCGGCAAGAACAAGAAAAGTCGGCAAAATCAAGTTGCGAACCGCAACTAAAGAGTTTTGAAGATTTGAATTAATAAAAATTTTATTTAGAAACCCTGGATTACTTCTTAAGAAAAGAAAAGAAAAGACTAAGAAAAAAACTGGAATGGTCAAAAAGATCAACTCTTTCTTTTTTAATTTTTCTTTCAAAAAAGAATCAAAGCTAAAAGCAAATAGAACAGCGACGCTGAAGGTTAGTAAATAAATTCCCCGGGAAGCAAAATTCTGGCTGAGAAAAGGAACCTTCAGGTCATATATCAATCTTCCCAGCGGCGTATCAAAAATTAAAAGAAGTGATACCAAAAACCAAACTAGATAAAAATTTTTCAGTTTTGTTTTTTTTCGCAAGAAAAAAAGACCAAGAAAAAACAAAGGCAATATCCCCAAGTAAAAAGCGGTTTCCTGATAATTCCATCCGCCCCAGTAATTCAAAGTCGTCGGATTACCAAAAAAATCAGGGGCAATGAAAGTCAGAAGCTTTCGCCCTGCAATCAAACCAAAGTTATCCTGCTGAATATAATTTTCCTGTCCCCGGAATGAATTAAGTGACAATTCTGTTGTTGGTATCAGTTGAACCGCGGAGATTAAAACCACCAAGACAAAAGAAAGGGATAGAAAAGACATCGTCCTTAATGGTCTTTTGTTATCTGTTGTTAAGGTTCTGAAAATTGCGTAAACAAAACTGAAAAAAACCAGATAAAAAGTGATTTGAGGATGTCCGGCAAAAACAGAAAAAGCCAAGGAGAGAGAAATCAGTCCAAGAAAAAGAGGTTTTGGCCTGGAAAGATATTTTTCGATTAAAAGCAAAACCAAAGGCAGATATAAAGCGGCGTGGATAATTGTTCCCCATTGGCCCCAAACCGTAGCAAAAGCGGAAAAACTAAAACAAGCGGCGCCAAAAAGACTGGCTAGCTTGCTTAATTTGATTTCTCGAAGATAATAAAAGGTAAAAATCAAGGAAAACAAAGGCTGACTGATGACAAGGTAAGAAAAAGCTCTTTCTTTAGAAAGTAAAAAATAAAAAAGATTCAGTGGATAAAAAACCCCCGGCTGATAAGAAGCCAAAAGAGGTGTTCCGGACAAAATGCTGTTATCCCACAAAGGGAATTTTAGCCCGGCCAAAGAATCAGCAGCTAAAGACCTCCAAATATAAATTTGAGAAACGATATCGGAAATAAGAGGGTTTTTAACCGGCACTCCAGGAAAATAATCAAGCCAGGGAAAATACATGCCAGTAATAATGTCACCGGGGATCGGGAGTAAGCCTTTAAGAAAAAACTTCCAGAAAAAAATAAAAACCAAGAAAAAAATTACCCAAATAGACCAAGACTTTAAGAAAAATTTTTTAAGCTTCATTTTTTAGTCGGGGCAGAAATAAACGCAGAATAAAAAAGATAGAAGCACCGGCAAAAACACTCCTGATAAGACTTTTGAACTGGAAAACATCAAAATAACGACTAAGCAAAGCCGAAAGATCCGGCGCCTGATTCAACTGTGGCCAGAGTGGATTAAACAGTCCCAAAGACAAGTGCCCTAAAAGGTCAGGATGTAAAGTAATAGGCATTAAAACCAAACGAATAACCACCCCAACTAAAAGCCAAGGGAACCACCAAGACTTAATAATTTTATTCAAGCAATTTTTGAATTTTTTCACAGAACCTTTCTTGCGAAAAATCTTTTGTTTTCTTTTGGGCTGCTAGTGATAATCTTAACCACTCTTTCTGATTGCCGATAACTTTTAAAGTTTTTTCTACCAATTCTTTTTCTGTTTCCCATAATAAACCATTTTCCTCTTCTTTGACAATTTCCGACTGACCACCTTTCCGGATAACCACCGGTACACAACCAGCAGCCATGGCTTCCACGGTGGTGATACCGAAATGTTCCACTTTTTCCGGCTCTTTATTCTCATCAATACCAAAACCGGTCGCTGTCCAGAAAATTTTTGCCTTTCCATACAAGCGCTTTAAATAATCAAACCGTGGGTTGGTAACAATTTCAATGGGATAGCCCTTGGCTATCTGCCTTAATTCAGAGACTAATTGTTTGCCTTCTTTATCAGCACCAGCTAAGATTAATTTCCAGTTTCGAGTTTCTCCTTCGACAAGCTCAGGATCCCGAGCGGAGTCGGGGGACATTTTCCAATTTTCAATCAAAGAAATAAAGGCTTTAACTAGCACATCCTGTCTTTTATTATGAAGTAAATCGGTAAAACGCCCGACGGAAAGAATAATATTTTCCTTTTTTGTTGGTTTAAATAAATCAATCGCAACGGGTGGATAAAGAACAATTGAATTCACCCCATATTCTTTGTCAATAAATTTTTTTGTAAAATTTGAATTGCAAACAACCGCCTTAATTTTTCTTAATTTAATTCTATTCAGTAAATTTCGACCGTTAACGCCATGGAAAGGAACCTGGAAATGTAAAATATTTGTCTTACTAGGCAGAAAAGGGATACTTCCATCGGAAAGAAAGAAAATCAAATCATATTCTTTCAATCCTTTTTTACCTATTTTAGAATCTTTATTGAAGATATTGGGAATAAAATTTACTCGTTCAATTTTTATACCCAATCTCTCTTTTATTTTTGGCTTTATCCCTTTATCATCCCAAAAAACATCAACCTGATAACCATTTTTACTCAAACAATCAGCCACAGTCAAGGCATACCTCTCACCTCCCCCTAAGGTATCTAAATATGGATCGTAAATCGCCGCTTTCATCTTTTTTCTATTTTTCATTTTTTTCGATAAAAAGATAAATCCGATTGGTAAAATTTTCTTGGCTCTCTGAACCTGAAAAAGGAAAATAAAATAGGTTTAAAATTAAATTCAATAACTTCTTGGTCAAGTAAAAAATTTTATCTAATTTTGGATTGGGCAATGATTTGATGTCCATCATAGTTAAAAAACGATTGAGACGATAGTCACCTGAATAAAAAAATTTACAAGAGTGTGCTTGAATGTAGTTTTTCAATTCGCTAAAAGCCGGTAACCCCTTTTTAAGATGTTCCTCAAGAAAATCAGACTTAATACCTTTTTGCTGTAAAAGGGAAAAAAGTTTTTTTTCGGCTTCAATATGCTGTTTGGTTCCTAAGGGGGCTGAAACAATTACTCTTTTTCTGGCGACTCTCAAAAGCTCCTGAATAAATTTTTTTCTGTCTTTTTTGGACATATGCTCGATAACATCAATACTCGTCACTACGTCAAAAGAATTATCTTTTAAGGGTAATTCTCTGCCGTCAGCCAAGATATCGCCGCTTTTAAGGTTAGTGACAGTGATTTTATTTTTGATAAATTTTCCTAAAGCATCAACTCCGCCACCAACATCCAAAACTGCTTCACCTGGCTTAATTTTTTTGGCAACCCTTTGATGTCTCTCAAAAACATCAAAGGGTAATAATATTGAATTCATCTTTGGTTTTGCAATTCCCATAATCTGGCATAAATCAAAAACTTATTAAATACCTGAAAAAGACCCTCTATCCAACCTACTACTCCATCGCGCCAAGCCTGATGTTTAACAAATCTCTGCCAAAATTCGACTGTCATAACTTTTAATATTCGCCACCAAGTTACTGGTGGATGTTTAGCCTTATATAACAATTCTGCCTCTATCTTAGACCAATCAGAGGTTTTCTTTACCATCAAAGATAAATTCCGATGAGTAATATGAATCATCGGTTGTTTCAAATACCCCAATGCCCCCTCGAAGACCGGTTCTTCGTGAAGATCTCCTTTCCAACTCTCAAGCTTTCCTCTCCGATAAAGTCTCTTAACATAATCCGGCCACCAGCCACCCCAATGTAATTCTTTCCCTAGAAGAAAATTTCTTCTGGGAATGGCATAAGCAAAAAATTCAGGTTTATTAATAACCTCCTCTATTTCTTTTTTCAAATCAGCGGTCATTCTTTCATCAGCATCTAAATAAAAAATCCAATCCCCAATCGCCTCTTTAAGACCTTCATTTCTTAATTGAGAGAAGACTGTTTTTTTGGGTAAAGAATCGATTCTGACCCCATATCTTTTAGCAATATCAAGAGTTTTATCAGTTGAAGCATCATCAATGACCAAAATCTCATCAGCCCAATTACCGATGGATTTCAAACAATCCTCAATCATCTCCTCTTCGTTTCTAGTAATAATTATGACTGATAATTTTTTTTTGCTTTTCATTGGTAAAGAAAATCAATCATCAAAGCTGAAATTAAAAGAAAAACTCCGCCTAATAAAAAACCACCAATAATATCAGTTAAAAAATGATAGCCAAGATAAATCCGGCTTAAGGCCACCAAAAAAATCAAGAAACCAAAAATCATAGCTAAAAGCAAAACGTATCTTTTTCTTAATTTGACAAAACGAGTTGTCAGATTAAAAAGCACCCCATAGAAGTAAAAGGCGATAGTCGCATGTCCAGAAGGAAAAGAAAAACAATCCCGTTCAGAAAAACAACCAAAAGGTCGTGGACGACTGAAGAAGTTTTTAAAAAACCAAATAAAGAAGCCGCTACCGATTAGGGTTAAAAAAACCGTAAAGGCCGCTTTTCTTCTTCTTTTTCTAACCAAAAAGATGGTTAAAATTAAAAAGGCGGTAATAATAAAATAGTCTGAGGCAAAATTCGTCAAAAAAAGAAAAAAACCATCCAGCACAGGAATTCTTAATCGTTCTATCTGTTCAACAACCCACTTATCCCAAGTATTAATCGCCTGAAAAGAAGTCATTGTCCATAAGCGGAAAAGGGCTAAAAAGAGAAGGGTAACCCCTAAAATTAGCCATAAAATTTTCCTTTTGGGATAGGCATAAAAACCGCCCCTTAAACCGTTTTTTTCTAACTTTAGCCAATTTTTAAAGTCAAACATTTTAAGTTAAAACAACTTTTGCCACAAAGGAGGGAAAAGCACCAAAAAACCAATAATCGCTGCCCCAATGGAAACAATCAACATGACACCAGCAGATAAATCTTTAATAATTTTGGCGGCGGGATGGTATTTTTCAACCATTAAGTCAACTATCTTTTCCACAGTAGTATTAATCATTTCCACAGTTAAACCTAGAAAAATAGCTAAAATCAAAAACAAAAATCTTTCATAAGAAACCCGCAACCATAAAGCTAAAAAAAGAACGAATAAAGACAAAAGGAAGTGGACGATAAAATTTTTCTGGGTAGTAAAGGCATACCGACAACCAACCAGAGCACTTTTAAAAGCCTGGAGCCAATTACCATTTTTAAAATCTGATTTATTGTTTTTCTCCATCTTTTCTTAATTTTATCATTTTTAAGGCTTAAAGCCAGCTTGCCCGAATTTCTTAAGATAAAAATTTCTAATCCCCAGTTTCTGCCAATGACTACCTTTAAAAAGTATTTTCAAACTTTCCCTGATTAGGGCAAATTTTGTCCTTAAAGAGGCATATTTAAAACCGAAGAGTAAGCGGTTACGGGTTAAATAATAATCATGAAGTGGACCACCAACTTCACTGGAGCTGGCATTAAGATGCCAGAGTTTTGCCGTCGGGGTATAAAAAATTTTAAAACCGGCTTTTTTGGCTCGTTGACAAAAATCCACATCTTCTAAATAAAGAAAATATTTCTCGTCCAAAAAACCGACTTTTTCAAAAACCTCTTTTTTAATCAGCATGCCGCAGCCAGAGGCAAAATCAACCGGGATTATCTGATTATATTGGCCGTGGTCAACCTCATCAACACCGCGATGTGAGGCAATGACATTCTGCCAATCAATTAAACCGCCGGCATACCAGATAACCTTGCCTTTGTCTTTTTCCTGGTATCTTCCTTGATGAAATTCATAGCCTGGGGCAAAATAAATTTTCGGGGCCAAAATGCCAATCTTCGGATCCTTCTGAGCCGTTTTTAACAATTCCCTTACTAGCTTTTCATCCAAAAAAGTATCATTGTTAAGCAGGAAGACGGAAGCAACGCCATCTTTTAAAACCCTTTTAATGCCGAAATTGTTACCGGCGGCATAACCCAGATTTTCCGAAGTTTTAAGAAAAATAAATTCGGGGAATTTCTTTTTTAAAAAATCAATCTTCTCTAAAGGGTTGTTATTGACAACAATCACCTCAATCTTAAAATCTTTGGTTTCCAATTGTTTGACTGACTCCAAACAAGCCTCAGTCAATTCCGGCTTGCTGAAATGAAGAATCACTAAACCAACTTTAGTCATCGACATGCTTAAATTTTTTTCTTAATCTTCAAACGAATTTTTCCGATTAAACCGGAGGCTTTTACCTGCCAATGAAGATAATCGTTAATGTTTTCTTCCAGAACTTCGTCATAGGCGCTGATGTCCTGTTCAACAAACTTCTCCTTCTCCCAGACTTTGACATACTTGACCATCTCGGAAAAAGCCTGAAGCAAAGCCAAAACCAGACCGTGAAGACCGTCCTTGTAAGCCTCACCGACAAAAAAACGACTGAGAAACTCGCCCATCGGTTTTTTCAGTATATCCTGCCAGCGAAACTTATAGCCGGTTTTAATTAATTCCTCAACCTGGATACCGGTATAACGGTTCATTCTCTCCAGATATTGGGAAACAGATTGATAATGATGATGAACAATGGTATTGGCCTCTTTGGCTTCCAAATCCTTGCCTTCACCCCGTGTCAAGGGCACGCTGTGGATTCTCTCAGACCACTGAACGCAGCCTTTTTTGAAGAAACGGATATTGTAATCCGGCCACCAACGGGAATGTTTCATCCATTTGCCGAAGATAATGTTTTTTCTCGGCAGACAGAAATAGGTTAAACCTTTGTGATCTTCACTTAAATTTTTAATTATTTTAGCCAAGCTTGGAGGAATTTCTTCATCTGCATCCAAAATTAAAATCCAATCACCGCTTGTTTTGCTGATGGCAAAATTCCTGGCCGGCTCGACATAAGACATATATTTATAGAAAAAAACTTTTGCTCCCAATTTTTTGGCAATCGCGGCCGTTCTATCTTTAGAATACATATCAATAACGATAATCTCGTCAGCTATTCTTCGAACTGATTCTAAACATCTTTTGATGTTTTCTTCTTCATTCCAGGTATTAATGATAACCGAAATTTTAGACATAACTTAATTTTGATCCGCCACTTAGCGGAGAAAAACAAGGTTCTGAACTTTGTTCATGGTTCTCATTTGAAAAACAAGGTTCTGAACTTTATTCGTGGTTCTTATTTTATCAAAAAGGGCCTAAAAGAGCTAATTTTCAAGCCGATAAATTTTTACCTGATAATCGGTATCCCATTTTTGGCTGATTTTTTTGGGACGGAAAGAAGTAATTTCCCAAACGGAATAATTAATAGTTTCTGAATCACCTTTATCACTAATGACATAAAGAATTTTAGCCTCAGGGTAAACCTCAACACTCATTGGCTTTTGACCTAAAACATTTAAAAAATAGCGATAATAAATCGCTCGGGTATTACCATCAACAATATTGGCAATGTTAAATTTATTTTGAAAATTATTTTGAGAAACATCATTGGCAATAATCATGGCAATTTGTTTGGCACCTTGAAGGTTAACATTATTAAAATCAATCGAAATTTTTCGATTGACTATTTGCCAATCTTTTTTAAAAGCCGATAAAGATAGCACTATAAAAAATGAAAAGAAAATAACCAAAAAAACATATCTTAATAAATGATTAAAACTGGCTAATTTTTCGATTATTTTTTGAGTAAAAAAAACAAGAAAAATAACTAAGATTGGTAAAAGCGGCAATAGATAACGATCCTCAATACGTTCTTTTTGAAACTGGCCGAAGATTGAGGCAAAAAACAAACCCAAAAACAAACCGACGGTTAAAAATAAAATTATTTTTCTTTCCTTATGTCTTTTATCAATTAATAAAAAAATCAGGAGGGCGGCAAAAATAAAAACGCTAATCAAGCTGATTATCGAATGGCTTTTCTCCATGAAAAGAATTGAATACTGCTCAAAACCGAAAAATCTTCCTATAAGAATTCTTAAATAACTAAAAATTCCGTTTAAGGAAAACCAAAAGTTGCCACTACTAACCGTCAAGTTCCTAATGGTACTTTTTGTCAGGAAAAAATTATGTCTTATCTCAAAAATAATTATCGGTAAGATACCAAAAATAAAACCTAAACCCCAAAGAAAAAGACGAGAAAGTATTTTTTTAGTATTAAAAATAAAAAGGCCGATCAGTAGTGAAAGAATTATTCCCAGAGAAACGTAGTGAAGCTGAAAGAGACAACCAGATAAAAAACCCAAGACAAAAAGCCAAAACCATTTTTTCCTTTGAAGATATAGGCTCAAGAAAAATAAAATCAAAACAGTAAAAAAGGGTAAAAAATTTGGGTTCCAAGGGAAACGACTATATTCAACTGTCAAAGGTGAAATCAAATAGAAGAAAAAACCAAAAAGGGCCAGCCAATGGTTAGTAACGATTTTCCTTAAAAAAAGAAAAAATAAAATGGCGCCCAAAAAACTAAAAAAGGCCGTTAAAATCGCCGGACCCAAAGGATCAAGGCGACTCAATAATAAGGCTGGGGCCACTAAATAATAATAAAGGGGGCCGAAATAAGTTTCTAAAGGGCTATTAAGGCCAAAAGAGGTTTGTGGTCCTAATAAGGTTAATTTCCCCTCGACAATCATTTGTCTAACAACCTCCATATCTCGAGCCACGTCATAAAAAAAGTTTTGTGTAGCCCTCAGTCGATAGAAATTTAAAAAAAGCCCTAAAAGAATAACAAAAGTAAAAAGAAGCCAATAGATTTTCTTATTCATTCGTTTTCATTTTAAAAATTTTAACTAAATCGTTTTCAAAGATTTTATTAAAGCCAATTTGCGATTCAGCAACTTCTAATTTCTGTTCTTCAACTAAGTAAAGATATTTTATCTTATTCTTGTCAAGGAATTTTTTAGCCTCATTAACACTTTTTGTCTTGAAAAATTTTTCAATCTCTTCTCTCCTGACCCGCCAGGGAACCTGCATGATTTCCAAAGTCATTTCATCCTCCAAAAAAGTTTGTTTATCCCCAAAAGCAGAGACATAAGCAGTAGTTTCATAAATATAAAGCGGTTGAGGTGTTTCTTTGGTTTTTTCTCTTGCCCGATAATTATGAGGATAAGTTAAAACAATACCCGCCGATTGTTCTCTTAGAAATTCCAAACCTTCAAGTTCCTGAAAGTCAATCTTGGCTGGCGACTGATAACCAAGATAGTTCTTTAAATCCCCGATCGTCGTTGGTAAAGTCAAAAGAAGCAGTAAAGCAATAAAAAGGCTTTTGAGCCAAATTCTCTTCCTAGATAGGAAGTTAGCCAACCATAAACCAGCCAGCAAACCAAAAAGAAACTGAAAATAATAAAAAAACTGAATGCTATTCCAAGGATTTCCTTTTTGGATAAAAAACAAGGGAATCAGACCACTTGGTAATAAACAGGCCAAAAAAAGAACTTGAAAAGAACTAATTTCCCGCCAATTTTTAAACCAATGGCAAAGCTTACCCAAACCAATGATTCTTGTTCCCAAATTACCGATAAAGAAAATGGCTAGACCTAAACCTTCAGCTAGCAACCAC
The DNA here is from genome assembly GCA_965230945.1 of uncultured Gammaproteobacteria bacterium. Lineage (GTDB taxonomy): Bacteria > Patescibacteriota > Microgenomatia > PFEM01 > JAPLYW01 > CAZJJY01. The sequence continues at coordinate 182,947 of OZ246397.1, forward strand.
TTTAACCAAAGACCGGTGGCAAAATAGGCCTGTCGAGCCTGAGCCAGTCGTAGCCAACCAACACGGTCAGGGGCGTCAATCATCACCCGAGGCAACCATAAAGGAGAAAAAACAAAAAGCGAGGATGAGGCCCAATTATTAGGCAAAAAAACCAATAAACTAACCACCAGACTTCCCAAAAAAACTTTGAAGGTCTTCAATTTTTTCTTAGTTATCAATTCCCAAAAAGTGGTTGCTCCTAAACCAGAAAGAATAATAATCCCTCCATAGGCTTTAATGCCAATAATCAAGCCAAAAATAAAACTTAAAAACCAGAGCTTTTTCCCAGATGGTTTTTCAAGATAATTTAAATAAAGATAAAAACCATAAAGCATTAAAATTAAAGAAAGAAAAAACTGCAAGTTAAGCGGAAAAGAGATTGATTGATTAGCCCAAAACATTGATTCCCCACTTAAACCTTGACGACGTAATAAGGTTACTAACCAACCGAAATTACCGCCAAAATAGGCAAAAAAGACAGACAGACAAGCAGCCAAATTATTCTTAGTCAGTTTTTTGATTAAAAGAAAAACCAAAATTCCCAAAAAACCGGAAAGAATAATGGGAATAATTTGAAAATAAAGATTAAGAGTCGGCAGAAAAGTAATTTTATGGATTAAAGCCACTGACAAATCAAATAAAAAGTGGTAGTTTTTTAAATTAAAATGAGCCAGGATAGGATTTTGGAGAAGAGAGAAAAAATCTCCAGAAAATCTAAGATGTCTGGCCAAACTATTAATTAAAGCCAGATGCCAAACACCGTCATGACCATTCGGCCCCCAAAAACCCATCCCATATGAATATAAAAGCCCGCTTTTGATCGTGGTTAAACTCTGGGTAATCATGCCAAAAAACATAATTAAAACCAGCCATTTGTGCAAACGTAAAGCAAAAAACAAAAACCCCAAAAAGATTAAGGCCATTAGAAGAAAAACTAATGGCGAAGTTTCAAAAGGTAAAGAATTGGCGATTCCTTGGAAATTAACGATTCTTGAAAGCATAAAAGAGTTTTTTAACATCAACCATCAAAGATTTCCCGACCATTAAAAAAACCAAACCGCCATAAAACAAACCACCGATAAAAATCAATAAAATTAAGCTGAAAATATTTAACGGCAAAAAATTTCTTAAAAAGAAAAGGCCAAAACCCATCGCCAGACAACCAATAGTGGGTTTTAGTAAAGGAGCAAAAAAATCAAAATCAATATATTTCTTGGTCAACCAAATGGCAATCGCCGAGCTAAAAGAAACCACAGCAGCTCCCAAAGCCACTCCGTTAAAGCCATATTTAATGGCTAAAACCGGGTAAATAATCCAGGTTAAAACTGTCCACATCACCATTAGTTTAAAAACGATTTTAATTTTGCCAACCGCGGTTAAAGCGTTCATTAAAGGCGTCGTTACGGCCGCCCAAAAACTGTTAACTAAAAAAAGATACAAAGCCACTAAAGCCACCTCCCACTTGCTGTATTTAGGAATCAAATGAACTAGAGGTTGGGCTAAAACACTAATTCCCACCAAAAGCGGAAAAATAATTAAGCCCAGAAAAAACAGCGTTTTCTCGATTGCCTTTTTTAATTCTTTTTTATCGGTTTGCATCCGGGCATAAGCCGGAAAGGTCACCTTCATCACTGCATCCATGACAAAACGGAGAGGCATTTGGGCCCATTTTTGCGCCCAACCCAAAATACCCACCCCAGAAGCGCCAACAATTTTCCAAAGAAAAACATTCATTAACCGGTCTTTAATTACCGCCAAAAAGGTGTTAGCTTGATAAGGAACCCCGAATCGCAAAAGATGACGCAGGGATTCTTTCTCAAAAGCAAAACCAATCCGCCAAGGAGAGATAATATAAATTAAAATTACCCCCACCATCCCCCTTAGTAAAACTGCCCAGGCATAACTAACCACCCCAAAACCTTTCCAAGCCAACAAGACAGCCGCCCCATAGAAAAGAATTGACTCTACTATTTCTACTATTACAAGCAGATCAAAACGTAACTTCCGCTCTAATAAAATCGAGGGGATGGTCTTTAAGGAAGCCAAGAAAAAGCCAAAAGTTAATGCCCATAAAAGAAAAACGCCAGGCTGGGTAATATGATAAAATTGACGAAGCCAAGGCGTAAGAACCAAAACCAAGGAGACCAGAGTTAAAACTAATGCTTGTTGGATAGTGAAAGTGCTCCGAATATCCTTAATTGTCGGTTTTTCTTTCTTTTGAATTAAAGCACCAGCTAAACCAATATCGGAAAAATAGCCTAAAATGGCCACTAACTCAGAGATGGCAAAAAAGAGTCCAACCTCTGCTTTCCCTAGAAAAATAGTTAAGAGAAAAAAACCGGCAAAGGAAATTATCTGAAGAAGAAAAGTTCTTCCAGTTAAAGCAGCAATCCCTCTAATCGCCCGTCCCTTAACCGTCGCCAAATCAATCTCAGGTACCCTTGTTAGCTCTACCATGTTTGTATTTTATCACAAATCCCATCATTCCCAACCAGGCCATTAGAGAAAGATAATTACCCACTTTCCTGACAGGCGTATCTCTTAACTTGGCTTCAATTTGATAATAACCCTCCCTCAATCTGAGGGTAATTAAGCCTAACTCATTTTCGTGATTAATCGCCACCGTCTGACCATTAGCTAAAACCTGCCAACCTGGAAAATAAAATAAAGGTAGCTGAAGCAGGCTCTCTGAAAAAACTTCAACTTCAAAACTTTGCCAGTTGGTGCCTTTTTGAAAATTTTTAATCTGTCCGCCTTCACCTCTGACAAAATAAGGCTGGTCTGAGGCTGGCCTGGCTGGCGGCATGGAAGTGTAAATCGGCAGATAATCAAAAATCGCGTCGGTTTGTAATTTAGACCAGCCTTTGGCGGAAAAAAGTTTTTCTTCATCAGTAATTTTTAAGATTTTTTCCGGACGAAAAAAGGAAAAATTGGTAAAAACAACGGCTAAAATCAACAAAACGGTTAAAATTAAAGCTTTCTTCTGATTTTTAACCAAAAGCAGAAGACTTCCCGAAAGTATGGCCACAAAAAATGAAGACAAACCCACAAAGCGCCAAGGAAACTGCATATTGGCCAAAATTGGCAGGGCTTTCCATAAAAAAGTAGAACGTTGATGAGCCAAAAAAGCTGTTCCTAGGAAAAAAACAAAGAAAAGAGAAAACAGCCAAAATTCTTTCTTTTTTTTCTTAAACCATAACCAGGCAAAAACCAGCAGGGCAATTATTCCTACTCCCCAATGGAGCCGGCCAATGAGAAAAGACATCCCGTCTTCCGACCCCCAAACTGAAGCACCGTAACCCCAAAAACGGCTGAAAAAAAGCTGTTTGACCGTGGCAAAATGAGCCAAATAATTAAAATAGCCAATAAACATTGTTTCAACATGGACAAATTGTTTTTCAAAAATAACCGGGAGAGTGAAAAAGGCAGATAAACCAACTCCCCAAAGGCCACCTGCTAATAATCTCCAAACCAGCCTTTTTGGTTTTTTTAGATACCAGACAAGAAAAACTCCCCAAATCGCCAAAGCTGGAGTTATAAAGAAGGCCATTAAATTGTGAGATAAAAGTAATAAAGCAAAGAAAAATGCTAAAATCGCAACAAAAACTTTTTTTTCTTCTTTAACAATTTTTAAGATTGCCCAAAAAACCGCCGGGAAGAAAACCAACCCCCAAAATTCATTTAAAGCTCCCCGCACATAAACATCCACGGCATGATAAGGAGCGTAAAGATAAAAAGCCGCCACAACCAAACCTCCATATTTTCCCCATAATTCTTTACCTAACAAATAAGCAAAAATACCGGAGAAGATTAGTCCCAAAACGAATAAAATTTTTATTGAGTTAATATAACTGTTACCCAAAAGGTGAAAAATTTCCCCTATATAATAAGGCAAGGGTGGATAGTAATTAAAAAGCGGATAACCATAGCCATAGCCCATATCCGGCACCCAACGACAAGGAATTTGCCCATCACGAAAGCATAAATCCATTTGGTAAAGGCGTCCAATCTGTAAATCATCATGCATGGGAAAATAGCCTGGGCCTAACAAACACCAAAAAGTAGGAAGGGCAATTAAAATAATTAAAATCACCCACCAGAAAGATTGTCCCTTGATGTTTTTAAAGAATTTCTTCACCTTGTTTTAGATTGCCAATAATCTTTATCTAATTCAAACAACAATAACTTATCCCGATGACCATCCGGCCAAAAAGCTTTAGGGTATTCTTTAATTAATTTCAAGCCATGGCTTTCCGGCAATAAGTTTAAACGGCTCTGATTGACCAAAAGATAAACCTCATTATCGACCAAAGAATTAACTAAACTCGGGTGAACTTCCACGACCGGCCAACCCACACCAATGACTCTAATATTTGAGGTTCCCTCAAGATAAATTTGCAAACCATCAGGCAAAGTACCAAAAAATCCTTCGGTACCGACAAAAATTTGATTGACTTTGGTCCTCTCTTTCAAGAACGCAGCGCTTTCCTTAATTCCCTGACCGGCCGTCCACTCTTCCAAATGGCCATTGCGAAGATTTCTGGGCAAAGGTGCCTTTTCCGGGTTGGTCAAAAGATACCAATCATATGTAAAAGCAGGAACTAAAATGATTACCAACACTATGACCAACCAATATTTACGCTTGAGTTGAACCCAAAGCCATTCTAAGAAGAAAGCAGTAAAAAGTAAAAGCGGCCAAATGGTAAAAAGAATGTAGCGTGGGGTAAAAACTTTGGCAAAAACTGCTTGACTCAAAAGTGGCACTATCATCCAAATCAGTAAAAATATGCTGGCTTTCCATTTTTTTCTTAAAGCGACGATCATTCCCCCTAAACTTGCCAGAAAAATAGGCCAGGTCAAAAGATTGGGAAACCAACTAGCCAAATCACCAAGGTGAGGTTTTAAGGGATCAAGTGGATGAGATAAAATTTCTTTAACACTAAAAAGGTAATCTTTATTGCGAAGAGCAATCATCTGAAAACCGGGACCCAAACGCAGCAAAAAATTATAAATGCCAAAACCAAAAAGCCAAACGACCGCCCATAAAGATAAAATTTTGCCAAAATTATTTTTGGGTAAAAATAACAAAGCAACAGGGAAAAAAATAGCAAAAAAGACGGCCGGTGATTTAGTCAACATCGCTCCACCTAAAATCATTCCCGATATCATGGCCAAATCCCATCTTTGATATTTAATCAGCCATAAACTTAAACAAGCCAACCAAATGCCAAACATTGCCAGAAGCGAATCAACCAAAGCCAGTCGATCAAAGAAAACAAAAAAAGGCAAAATGGCGTACAAAAGAGCCGCTATCAAAGAAATTCTTTTTTCTTTAAACAGCAACCAGGCCAAAAAACCAAGACCAATCATAGAGCCCAAACCAGCTAGAACTGACAAGAATCGGCCGGCCAAAAGTGGATCGGAAAAAACTTTTAAAAAAGGAATGGTCAGCCACATAAAAAGAGGCTGTTTGCCATCAGAAAGGGGTAAAAACCTCAAAGTTGGTTCTGCTCTCATTACTTGAGACCAGCGAAGATAAATGGCCTCGTCGGCAAAAACCGGGAGAATGGTCAGATGAAATAATCTCAAGAAAAAGAAGACGGCCAAAATACCGAGGCCTAAAAGAATAAGTAGCCAGATGTTAGTTTTAAATTTTAAATTTTTAATTTTTAATTTAATTATCATATTTCCTCTTTAAATCATTAATTTTAACTCTTAAAATTTCTATCAGCATCTCCTTTGACTCTTTGAAATATTTCTTTTCTTTCCTCACATCTTTATCTTCCCAGTCAACAATGACTTCGGCTATTCGATAACCCTTTTTTTGCGCGATAAAAAGCAATTCCACGTCAAAAGCCCCTACTTTCCAACCTTGAGTTTTTTTGGCTTCTTTGAAAATCAACAAGCGGGAAAAAAGGTCTTTGGCAACCCTGTTTTTAAAAGCCTTAAAACCGCATTGAGTATCAATAATGTTTTTTAAAAGAAGTTTTTGTCTTACTAAACGAAAGACGTTAGAACCAACTAATCTTAGAAGAGAGAAACCTTCTCTCTTTTCGCCGCGAGAACCGATAACAACCTCAAATCCTTTTTCAAAAAAGGGTAAAAGTTTAGCTAATTCACGAATAGGAGCTGATTGATCCATATCGGTAAATAAAATTATTTCACCTTGGGCTTTTTGTACACCCGCCCTGATGGCAAAAGGTTTACCGGCATGTTTGTTTTGAAGAAGTTTAAAACGGGGATGAAGTTCGAGGTAGTTTCTGATAAATTCCAAACTTCCATCAGTTGATTCATCATCGGAAATAATTACTTCACTTTGATATTTTTGCTTTTGCAAATAATTCTCCACCTCATCCAGAACGCCTCTTTTGAGATTTTTTTCTTCGTTGTAACAGGGAATAATTACTGATAAAAAGGGTCTCATTTGTTTTTCCTCAATCTTCTTTCCACCGTCACGCCACCGAATTTTTGACTTTTAACCGTTTCGGCAATTTCATCCTGCCTGGCCAGCCAAGCGTCTAAGAAAAAGGGGTGTTCTAAATCCACTTCATAAAGAGTATACAAGAGTGGCACATTTTCCACCACTGGTTGGTAATGGTAGACTCTTTCTCCCCGCCATTTAAATAAATATTCATAAGCATAAGGAATCACCGGCGGAACATAAACATCAACATTAAAGTTTTCTTCCTTGGCATCTTCATAAATCCAGTCAACTGACTGCAATTGATTGCCTAAAGTGATATGGGTTGGGCCGTCAACACCGGCAGATAAATAATTTTTCAAAAAGGGCAGATTAAAATAGGCAAACCAGAAAATAATCAGGGCAAAAAGCGGCCAGTAAATTTTTTTCTTAAATAAAAAGGCCACAAAAAGGGCAAAAAGAAGGATAAAAGCTGGGAAAAAACCGGTGAGGTAATAATCATAAAGCTGGCCATAATTACCGACAAAAAACAACAAAAAGAAAAGGGGGACAAAAAGAAAAATCAGCAAAATTAGAATCATTGAATTTTCTTCGCTTTTTCTTTTAATAGCCAGCGGCAGTTTAAAGATTAAAAAGATTAGCCATAGGGCAGATAAAAATTTAGAACCATATGACGGGTTAGTCTCTAATTTTGAAAAGAAGATATTAAAGTAGGCAAAAATTCTTTCTTTGATAAATTCTAAGGTTGGTAAAGCCCAAGTTTTGGCTATATCTGTATTAATCCCTCCCCTGCTGAAGCTGAAAAAATTTCTAGTCATTAAAAATTTATTCTTCACCTCAAATAAGGCTTGAGGTACCAAAAAGGCAAGGAAAATCCCTATCGCCCAGAAAAGATTTTTTTTACTTTTTATTTTTGGCCGGAAAATCAGCCACATTAAAGCGATTGAGGGAATAAAGAAAATGGCACTCGCCATTTCCAATTGTAAAGAAACCGCCAAACATAAAGAAACCAAAATTAGATATTTATCTTTCTTTTGAAGAAAAAATCTCCCCAAACCATAAAGTAACAAAATGGTAAAAAAGGGTACCGGCGAAGGGTTAGAAAGCCAACGGGCCGAAAGAGTCAAATAATAAGAAAAGCCCCAGAAAAAAGCCGCTAGCAAACCAACCCTCCGGTTGTAAAATTCCTTTCCTAACCAATACATTAAAAAAACCGCCCCGACGTCAAAAAGGGCCACAAAACTCGCTGCCACCGTCGGATTACCTCGTCCGATAAAATAAAAAGGGGTCAAAAAATAAAACCAGAAAGGGCCTAAAAACAAACCGGCAATCCCTGTCGTTGGACCAATAGCCGGAAAATCCTTTAAAGCCAGAATTTCCTGGACTTTTAAAGCATCGCGACCTTGATCATAATAAAAACCCAAAAGAGCATCAACCCGATAAAGACGAAAAAAGACAGAGGCCAGAATAATCACCAGCAGTAAAAAATAAACAATTTTGTTTTCTTTAATTTCTTTTTTCATTGGTTAGGATAATTATGAATCAATTTATAAACGTCTACTCCTTCAATTTGCCATTTTTCGGCAATCTTTGTCCAGCCGAACATGGCAATTTCGGCTTTAGGATGGTAAATCGGCTGGCAAGATGCTTGTTCACAGATGACAAAAAGCTGCTGGGTAATGGTTTCTTTGGCTTTTTCCGGTTCGATTCTTGTTGGCGGTTTACCCCACTTTTCCATAAAAAAAGCATAAGCCTCATCGTAATTCCTTTCCGCCACCAAAGCCAGATTAAAAGGTTTACTTCCAGTCTTATCCAGAATAAAACGGGCGATAACCTGGGTTCTTTGTAACTGTCGGGCCGGCGGATAACGCAAGGGTGATTCTTTGACCGCCAGAAAAACCAAAAAACCAATAATCAATAAAGTAAAAAGCTTCCTCCAAATTTTTCCCACCCAAATCATGCCCAAAAACCAGCCGACCAACAAAAAAGGAACTGGAAAAAAGAAACCGAAATAATGGTCATAAATAGGCTGTTTGTAGTTGCCCAAACCAAACAAACCAACCAAAAACCAAACCAGAATTAAGAATAAACCGGCGTTTCGGGTGATAAAACGATGCCAGTCAGTCAATAAATTCTCTCTGATGACTTTCAAGCCCACTATTAGACTCATTATCAAAGCTAGCCATCTTCCCCAGTAAACATCTTTCCCAGCCACCAGGCGGGTGAAAACTTCTTTGGTCAAAAGCCATAAATGAGGAATAGCTTTGTAAATTTTAAAGTTGACTGTTTCCTGAGAATCGGTAAAGAATTTTTTGAAAGCCTGGTAGTTAATAAAACCATGACGCAGATCAAACCAAACCAAAGGGGTCACGGTTAAAAAAAGAAAAATAATTAAAGCCCAAAAGCTGTGAAGCCCAAAACGTTTGGCTGGTTGTTTACTCCTTTTCAGTTCAAGGAAAGTCATCAGCCAAAAAAGACCAATGGTTGGCAGCAGCAACAAACCAAGCCAATGGGATTGTAAGGCAAAAGAAAGGGACACACCGAGAACCGGCAGCCACCAAAATTGTTTTTTTTGCCAAACTCGCCAAAGACCGTAGATCGAAAGAAGAGCAAAAAAGGGCATGACGTTAGGATTCCAAGAAGAACGAGAATAAATAATGACAACTGGTGAGATGGCATACAAAAAAGAGGCGATGATTGCTCCTTTTTTGCCGACCCATTCCCGGCCGAAAAAATAAATCAGGGCAGTAGTTGTAATCCCCAAAAGCGCCACCAGCGCCGCCGGACCGACCGGCGAAAGACGGAAGACAGCCATAGCCGGCAACATTAAATAATAATAAAGGGGGCCTAAATACATATTGCCGACGGAAGTCACCGGTCCGATTAAGCGAAACTTATAGTCAACAATCATCCGCTTGACCGCCAGGGCATCGCGCCCTTCATCGCCTAAAAAAGCCATGTACTCCGGTAAGCGCCAGAAACGCAAAAAAGCGGCCACAACAAGAATTAAAAGTAATATCAATAAATAATTGTTTTTCCTTAAAAATTTCATCCTTATCTTAATTTTCTCCAAAGCCGTAAAAGATCAATAAAACTTTTAACAATGACTTTCAAATCAGCACCCGTTGAACTCCCAGCAATGTCGGGGTAATGATGAACCCCTACCTCAGCAATCTTAAAACCAGCCTTTTTGGCTTTGATTAAAAATTCACTGCTGATAAAAGCACCTCTTTCCGATTCCAGTTTAGGAATTTTATCAACAACTTCTTTTCTAAAAAGCCTAAAGCCGCAATCAATCCACTTCACCCTTAAGCCAAAAAACAAGGAAATGATAGTATGCCATAGAAAAGTATTAATTTTTCTGACAAAAGTGACGCCTCTTTTCAGGGTATAACCCCAAACAATATCGGCGCCAGTTTCCTTCTGTTTCTTAAAAAACTTTCTCACCTCATTAAAGTCAAATTGGCCGTCGGCATCAATTAAAACCACCCAGGGAAAACGCGCCGCATACATGCCTGATTTCAAAGCCGCTCCATAACCACGATTAGGTTGATGGTGAATAACTTTGACTTTTTTATTCTGTGAAGCGAGTAAATCGGCAATCTCTCCTGTTCTATCCTTGGACCCATCATTAACAATAATAATCTCGTAATTACCGGCGATTTTTCTTAAAATCTCATCAACATTTTTTGTGGTTTTGGCCAGCATTTTTTCTTCATTGTAAGCCGGCAAAAAAACAGAAAGTTCGTCAACGGCCTTCATGTACAAAAGTATAGCATAAAAAATTATTTTTTAGAATTGATTTATGCTATTATAGATATTAATGAAAAAATCCGGACGAGATTGCCTTTTAATCGCTTTTGTCTCTCTGCTTTCTACTTTTTTCATTTGGCTTCCTTTTTTCCTAAGGTTATCCAGTTTTTGGAAAATGCCGCTGCCGGGTGAAGGAATGGCAACGATTATGAAAAACTTTGACGGGCTTTATTATGTAGTCATCGCCAAGTCTTTTTATCACCCAGAGATAATTAACAACCTTTTTTCTTTCCCCTTACCAGCCATTTATTATACAGCTCATTTCCCTCTTTATCCGTTATTAATTAAACTTTTTTCTCCAATTTTTGGCTATCTTTGGTCAATGCTTTCCATTACTCTCATTTCTTCTACTCTAGCCGCTGTTGTTTTTTATCTGTTTGTTAAAGAATTTAAATATTCCAAATCAGTCCTCTGGCTGACTTTTGTCTTTCTTCTTTTTCCCGCTCGCTGGTTGGTAGTCCGCTCAGTTGGCTCACCTGAACCTTTGTTTATTCTGCTTATTTTAACTTCTTTTTTCTTTTTTAAGAAAAAAAATTATTGGCTGGCGGGGATTTTCGGAGCTTTAACCCAACTAACCAAACCGCCGGGAATTTTACTCTTCCTGGGCTATACAGCCTTCCTTTTGGTGGAAAACTGGCCGGAATTAAGAAAAAGGGCAATGACTACTCTAGTTAATCTTTTCAAGAAAGCTTATCCTCTGCTTTTAATTCCTTTAGCCTTGCTTTGTCTCTTCACCTACTATCGTTTTGCCTACGGTGATTTTTGGGCTTACTTTCATTCCGGTATTAATGTTCATCCTATTTTTTGGCCACCTTTCCAGGTTTTCAATATCAGTGCCCGTTGGGTAGGAACTTTTTGGTTGGAAGAGATTATCTATGTTTTCCTTTTGGGAATTTTGGGAGTTGTTTATCTTTTCAAACAAAAACGCCTTGATTTAGGAATTTTTACAGCGGTTTTCTTTCTCAGTACCTTGTTTGTCGCCCATCGTGACATTTCACGCTATAGTCTGCCATTAGTACCCTTTTTGTTAATTGCTTTTGAGCCGTTTTTAATTAAGAAAGAATTTAAAATTGCTTTTGCCGTTATTCTTTTGCCGATTTTCCTTTATGCTATTAACTTTCTCGCCGGCAATACCTTGCCCTTAGCCGACTGGGCACCATTTTTATAAAAGAAAATTAGCCAAGTTTTTCTTGAAGTTTCTTTAAGAAGGGAATTTTCCAGCTTTTCCAAATAAAGATATTATACATAGAATAGTTATAAGGGATAACGAAAAAGGCAATGGCAATTATCAAATAAAGCTGGCGGTATTGGTCACCAAAGAACTTTGCTAAAAGACCTACCACCACTCCTTGAATTAAAACCGCCCCTAGAGAAGTAAGATTAAACTGGAAGAATTTCCAAATAATCTTTTTAAAACCAGTAATCTTTTCCTTACCAAAGGTCCAAACATTATTTAAAGTAAAATTAGAGATAATGGCCAACTCCGCTCCTAAAGCAGCCGCTATACCAGGCATTAACCCTAATCTGTAAAAACCCTCTAACCCTAAAGCATTAATCAAATAACCAATAAAACCAACTGTAGCAAATTTTAAAAATTTAAGCGTTTTAGGATCAGTTAATCTAATGATAATAATGGCAATAAAAGTACCTATAACGGTACTAAAAGGCATTTTCGTCTCTCCCGCTTCTCTTAACCTAAACTGAAGAGGAATTTCTATTACTTTCACACCTTCTAGATTAACAATCTGATAAAGCATCTGTGTTTTGTAATAAAAACCTTCAGAAATCCTATTAAAGTCAACCTTATCCAAAACCCCTTTTATTCTGGTTAGCTTAAGACCAGTACTTACATCTTTAACTTTGTTAATATGAGGAAAAAAGAGCACAGCCCGAGAAAACAAACCGCCATATTTAGTCAAAAAATTACGATAGAAGCCCCAATCTTCAGGAATTGAACCACCTTTGACAAAACGAGAACCAATAACATAATCATAACCTTCGTTAAACTTTTTAACCAAGTCAATAATATGTTTTGGATCATGTTGAAAATCGGCATCAAACTCAATCACGGCATCGGCTTTCATCTCTTTCATGGCATAATTCATGCCTCTTTGATAAGCGGCCCCTAAACCCTGCCTATTACCTAAAGAAAGAATGACATTAGAATATCTCTTCATCTTTTCTTTAACTATATCTGCCGTCCCATCAGGAGATTTATCATCAACAACTAAAACCTCCATTTGAGTATCCTTGATCTGAGGGAAAACTTCTTCTTCTAAAACATCGATCATACGACCAATGTTTTCTTTTTCATTATAAGTGGGAATGATGACAACAACTTCTTTCATTATCTTAATTATATGATAACATTTTCCAAAAAATAATAGCCATTTATCTTAATACAAGTAGTCCAAGAATAAGACTAGCTTCAAACTAAAGCAATTAAATGATAGAATTACAGCTACTATGAAAATAGATATTCTTACTCTCTTTCCAGAAATGTTTAAAGGACCTTTTTCTGAGTCTATTATTAAAAGGGCTCAAGAAAAAAATCTTGTTAAGATAAAAATTCATAATCTAAGGAATTGGTCCAAAGACAAGCATAAAACTGTTGACGATCACCCCTTTGGAGGTGGTATAGGGATGATTTTAATGATCGAACCTATCTATAAAGCAATAAAAGAACTTAGAAAAAAAGATAGTAAGGTAATCCTTCTAACACCTCAAGGAAAGGTCCTTAAACAAAAAACATCCAAAAGACTATCAAAAGAAAAACATCTTATCTTCATCTGTGGCCATTATGAAGGGATTGATGAAAGGGTAAAGGAATATCTCGTTGATGAAGAAGTTTCTATTGGTGATTATGTTTTAACTGGTGGAGAACTGCCAGCGATGGTAGTTATTGATTCAATCGTTAGATTAGTTCCCAAAGTATTAAGTAAAAAAGAGGCTATCGAATCTGAATCTTTTTCTCTTAAAGAACTTCTCGAATATCCCCAATACACTCGACCAGCTAATTTTAAAGGCTGGCAAGTACCTGAAATTCTCCTTTCGGGAAATCACAAAAAAATAAAAGACTGGAGAAAGAAAAAAGCCCTAGAAAAAACAAAAAACAATAGACCAGACTTAATTAAAAAGTAGTTTAATTAATTAAACTAGGTATGTCTGTCGGCAACTACAAAGGCTCCGTAAGATTCTGGCTTTGTTTTAGCAGCAAATCCGTTCCCATTGACCATACCTACAACTTCTTTAATCATTTCCCTGGTTGGACCAACATCACCAACATCAATGTGAATTTCTAGCTTATATCTTTCGCCATTCAATCTCTTGGTAAATCCGGGAACTAATTTTTCAGCCATTCTTATAGAAAGCCATGTTTCCGTATAAATCTTGTCTCTTAAACTACCGATTTTGTCAATCTTGTTTTTTTGCCAGAAATAACAACCGCCTTTTCCTTTTCGATACAAAACCACCGCCGTTATAAAATTAATTTTCTCTTTGGCATCGGGTTTACCTGACTTAGAATCTGTCCCAATAATTAAGCTATAGAAGTAGTCTTTTTCCTCTCTCATAAAAGTCACTAAACTATCTACCATCTCATCGATGTTTAATTTACCTTTAGTTGGACTTATAAAAGAATCCTTTAACATAAACTCTGGCAAGTTACTGTCCTATTATACCATTAAAGAGAGCCAAAAGAGAAGTTGTTAACTTCTTAATAAAAGAAAGATGACAATTACACAGGCAATAGCAGCCACAATTACGTATTCCCAAATAATACGCCAATGGAAATCCTTCTTTATAAGATGATAGGTAAGTCCCCAAATCACATAGGCAATCCCCAATCCGATGGTAATAAAAACCTGAATTTGACGATTAAAATTAAAAATCCAAAAAAGGCCAAAACCAATTGAGAGAAAAGCTAATAATGATAAATAATGTTTCAAATCTTTCATATTAAAGTATGGCTCCCGGTGTTGTTAAAATAGCTGATAATAACAAAGCACCAATAAAAATTAAATGAGCTAAATTTTTACCAGATAAACGAACTATTCTCCTTCGATAAACTAAAACCACATCAAGCAATAAAGCGCCTAGGATAAGCCCCAATAAAAAGATGGCAATAGTTTTGGTTAACATAAAAGGTGAAAACAAAGGAGGACTACTGACTTCTCCTCTGCTTTGGGCTAAAGCCACCCTTGATAAAGAAGTTGTTTGCCCCACAGTTTGTTGCTCAGGTTCTCTTTGGGTTTCTTGCGTCTCAGCTATCATCTTTGCCGATGGTGTAGGCGTAGCTGCAGGTATTAAACTAGCTGTTTGTTGAGAGGGAACGGTTTGTTTTTGAGCTGTAGCTGCAGGAGTGGGCGTACCAAATAATTCAACTACCAAAGTAGTCTCTACTCCATTTAAAGTCCCATTAACTACCGATAAGCCGATTTCTTTGTAATTTCCATTTAGAAGGTTATCTCTGTGTGTAGGCGAATTCATCCAAGCCTCAACGACTGAATCTGAATTCATAAAATCTTTGGCTAAATTTTCGCCAGCATAAAGGTAGTGATAACCAACTTCTTTAAAAAAAGACCAGGGACTTCTGCCTGAAGGAGAAATATGAGCCCAATAGTCAAAAGCAAACATATCACCAGCTTTCCTCTGGGCCGCCTCATTAAGCTGGTTATTAATCACTAAAGGAGACAAGCCATCTTCAGCCCGTTTTTGATTGGTAAGCTCAATTACTCTTTCTGGGGTAATGTTAGAGGCAAAGCCTAAAACGGAGGGAGAAACTAAAAGATAAAAATTTAAGGCAAACTGTCCAAACAAAAAAAGAACTACTATTAAAGATAATACTGAAGGGTGAAGAATTCTAGCCCGACAGTTATTAGTATGGTGAGGAATAAAAAGATGCCTCAACCAACCGGTCAAGTTCATATTATTTTATTGTAGGCTTAATTGAAAGATGAAGTCAAGAGAATTAGCTTAGATTAAGGCTCTATTTCTTTTTCTTCTCCTTAATTCTCTCGACAACTACCAATTTTAAAGTTTTAAGGCGGTGCAGAAACCTGGCAAGCCGGATTTACTTACAACTAAAAAGTCTCTGCATCACCAAAAAACCATCAAAATTTTGACACAAAAAAACCGGACTTATTCCGGCTTATTAATTAAATTAAAAGGGAATCAGAAGGATGTGTCAAGTCCTAAATTAAGAAGTGTAGCCATTAGGATGAGACTTATGCCACTTCCAAGCAGACTCAATAATAGTTCTTAAATCAGAATATTTAGACTGCCAACCCAATTCTTTTTTAATCTTTTCTGCCCTGGCAATCAGCTGGCTAGGATCACCAGCTCTACGAGAACCAAAAGGTGAATTAAAATCAATACCACTTATCTTCTTAACCATCTTAACCACTTCTAAAACAGAAAAACCTTTACCAGCACCAACATTATAAGCATTAAAGCCATTCTTTCCTTTATCAAAAGATTTCAAAGCGGCAATATGAGCTTCAGCTAAATCAAGAACATGAATATAATCCCTAATACATGTTCCATCAGGGGTTTGGTAGTCATTACCGAAAATCTTAAATTCTTTTCTTTTCCCCAAAGCCGCTTGAATAGCTAAAGGAATCAAATGACTTTCTGGTTGATGATCTTCACCCAATGATCCATCTAAAGCAGCCCCACAGGCATTAAAATAACGCAAGGCTGCTGAAGATAAACCGCGACATTGGCCATACCACTTTAAAGCTTTTTCTACCATCAATTTCGACTCACCATAAGGATTAGTTGGCTCTTTGGGATCCCTCTCATCAATGGGAATTTTCTTAGGCTCTCCATAAACAGCCGCTGTTGAAGAAAGAACGAATTTCATTACTTTGTTCTTCATCATCATCTTTAAAATATTTAAACTACCCAAGGTATTGTTTAAAAAATACTTTTGGGGATTTTCCATAGATTCGCCCACCAAACTCCAAGCCGCAAAATGAATTACCGCTTGAGGTTTTTCCTCTTTAAAAATCTTATCTAATAAAAGGGTGTCTGTTTTGGAGTCGCCAATATAGAGCTTCGTTACTGGGATAGATTGTTTATGTCCAGTGCCTAAATTATCAAAAACAATCGGTTCATAACCCGCCTCTTTTAAGGCTCTAACAGTAATACTGCCAATATAACCGGCACCGCCACTAACAAGAACTTTTATCATACTTAGGTGATAATAATTGTCGCTTACCATTAACAGGGATGTCAAGAGCCCAGCCTAAAATATTGGCTACGGAAACCCCCACCCTTAAACCAGTAAAAGACCCCGGTCCCAAATTAACTTCGATTTCTTTAATATCCTTAATCGTTTTCTTTTTCTTTTTTAAAACCTTATCAATTAAAACCAATAGCTTTTGAGATTTATGATCCTTTGTCTCAAACTCATAAATCTGGTCATTTAAACCAACCTTGGTTTTAAAACTATCAGCAGTGTTTATATAAAGTTTCATTTTTCTTTAATAACAATTTTTCTTTTATTAGGCCCTAAATAACTAAAGAAAATATCAATTCTTTTTTTAGGCAACATCTTTTTAATCTTTCCCGCCCACTCGACAACGACAATGGCTTTTTTATCAGCAAACATTTCCTGAAGGCCAAGATGCAAAGCTTCCTTTAATTTTTCAATCCGATACAAATCAATGTGATAAAAATTGGCCGCTAAATTCTCTTTTTTGAAAATTGGGTATTCTTTAACAAAGACAAAAGTAGGCGAAATAACTCTTCTTTTTACCCCTAAACCCTTAGCCAAACCTTGTAAAAAAGTGGTCTTGCCACTGCCTAAATCTCCATAAAGAGCTATTATCTTTTTGGGCTTTAACCTATGCCCCATTTCTTCGCCCAAACTTTGAGTTTCTCTGGCGTTTTTGGTAATAATCTCCATATAATTAAAAATCCTAAAAAGACTCCCAAGATATCAACGAGTAAGTCTTTTAACTGAAAAACCCGGGTAGGCACAAATAACTGATGGCTTTCATCAGAAAAACCATATAATGAACCTAGCCAAAAAGGAAGCCAAAAATTCTTTTTTGTTTTCCCAGAATTCAAAGCTCTAAAAAAAAGACCATATAAAATGGCATAAAACAAGCCATGAATAGAACTTCTAATAATCTCGTCCCAAAATGGATCTTCAGATGCCCTTAAATTTTGGATCGAAGAAAGATAAAAAATCAAACCACACCATAAAAGCACCGGTAACCAAAGACTAACTATCGACTTTACTTTCTTCATTAAAACTCAATCTTCTTGGTAATGTTTTAAATTATACCACACCCAAAAGCCGGCAACTAAAAGTAAAACCAACCCTACCACTAAAAAAACCTTAGGTAAAAAATCTAAAGAACTATCCTCCAATTCTTCTTCTAAATCAGCACTTTGTGTTGTTTCCAACGGATAAAAACCACCCGATTCTGAAGATTGGTTGCCTAAAATTTCTCCTGAAAGAGTAGCTGAAATACTAACTGCCTTAAGTGTTAGTGTTGGAGTAGTTGTCTTTGGGGTAACTGTCGACGTCGGCGTGGGTGTTTTGGTAGATGTTGGTGTCAGTGGCTTTGAAGTTGGAGAAGGCGATGGGATAGGAGTTGAAGTCGGGGTTGGGGTAGGAGTTGGGCAAAGATCTTCTTGTGCGCCGTTATTAGAAACCCCTTGTGTGTTATCGAGAAAACGCACTATAGACGAGCCACCATCTGGAAACCGACCTATAGACCCACTTCCGGTAGGTGTGCATAACCCACCAGCGCTTCCGTATGGCATTTCTTCTAACAATTCCTCCTTCTCTCCGACTACTCTTATCAGCTTTACTACATCTCCATCATTGTTTAACCAATTTGAAAAAGTAACCACTTGGAATTCCCTTGCGCCAAGTTCACCCGATAAGTCTTTTTTATTAGAGCTGGTCGAATCCCCTATCCGAAAGCCTGAAAGCTGAGCCGATACCGTTCCTGTATTATAAATTTCAACCCAATCAGTGGTTGTTCCAGAAGAAAATTCATTAATTACCATTTCTGCCGAAACTTGCTTAGGAAAAATAAAAAAGAAAATTAAAAATAATAATAATTTTTTAGTCATCAAAAAAACCGGATTTAATCCGGCTTGTCTAACAAGAATAATTTATATTATTTATAACATATTATTGTAAATGTAGATAAAGAGTCATTTTCCCGTTGGGATGGAAAACACGAACGTTATTACCCATCGACTCCTGTCCCCTATAAAAGTAAGCCTCTCCTTCCTCGATAGCACGAACTAAAACATTGGCGCTATCAACCATATCCACTCCATGATGAAAATTATATCCTTTATACATCCAAGAATAAGGTGTATGCCCAAAGCATTGCGTAATCCGAGGATTATTCAATGGCCAATCTTTAGAACCAGAACCAACAGACCTCATTTGACTCGAAGAAATATCGTCACAAGAATACGAATCAAACAAAACTGTTCGGTTAGATAAATAGCTAAAAGGATCTAAAACTCTCGAGTAGTAATCAAAACTGTTCGCTTCTGACTCCTTAATTTCATAAACACCAAAATGCAAATGAGGCCCAGTAGAAAAACCAGTGTTACCCATCAGGCCAATAACCTCACCTTTATTCACATGTCTCTTTTCGCTAAACTTGGAATTTAAAAGAGCTTGGAGCTCCTTCTGTGCTTCATTTAAAAGAGTTTGATATCTTTTTTCGCTATTTTGTGTTACTTCAAGTAGGGAAGCTCTCTCTTGTCGATGCCGATTCAATAAAGCTCTTTGCAATTCCAACTTCTTCTTGGCTATCTCTAATTCCTCCTGCTTTTCTTCCTTGAGAGTTTTTTGTTCATCAAAATTTATTCTGACTGTTTCTAGCTGAACCATTAAATTCCTGTCGTGTAATTGAACAACCTTCAGATATTTATAACGACTAACAAAATTAGAAAATGAATCCGAAGAAAAAAATAAATTAACAATATTAACCCTGCCTTTTTTATAAGTAGCCACAATCCTCTCTAATAAAATCTCTGACAGTTTATCTAATGAGATATCCAAACGACCAATCTTATCTGATAAATCAGCTATTTCCTCTTCTAGTTTTTCAATCTGCTTAGTTGTTTGGAAAACCTGGGCGGAAGTAATAGCGATACTGGCATCTATTTGGGTTAATTCCCGTTTTAAAGACTTCGCTCTCTGACTTGTTTCACTTTTCAAACCACTCCATAAATCGATACACTCGTTTATATGATCCTTCCAACTAGAATCACATTCGGACTCGGTAATCGCCAAAGAAACACCAAAGAAACAAGTAATAAAAAGAAAAAAAATAAGAAAGGCAGTAAAAAATTTAAGAAGAAACTTCATTCTATTTAAGATAACGTCTAACGGCAATTAAACTGCCTAAGGAGCCAATGATAATACCAGCTAAAATTTCAAGGCCCAAAATAATTAACATAAAGATCACCGGTACCGGCAAAATGGGAATTCCTGTTAAGAACTGAACTACAAAGGGAGTGGCATACAAAAGCAAAATGTAAGATGAGCCCCAAGCTATAACTGCCCCGGTAATTCCATATAAAATCCCTTCTAAAACAAAAGGGGCTCTAATATAAGAATTTGAGGCTCCGATTAATTGCAGAATTTCAATTTCCGATTTCCTAATGGTAATCTTCATGCCAATAATAACCAAAATAACCAAAAGGGAGACCAAGCTTAAAACGCTAATCAAGCCGATGCCCACCTTTCTTATGATTCCGGTCCAGCGATACAACGCTTCAACGACGTCTTCTTGAAAAACCACCTCTTCAACCATACTTTCACTTCTTAATAGAGCCGCCACCTGCTCTATATCAGTAATGTTGGTAATAGATACCTCTAGTGAAGCTGGCAAAATATTAGCTGTTACCATTTCCAACAGCAAAGGTTCATCCTTATTCTGTTCTTTATAAATCTGTAAAGCTTCTTCTTTAGAAATATATTTAGTCTCCTTAACTCTGTTTGTTTGCGCCAATTTAGCCTTAAGATTATCTATTTGCTGGAGGGTAGCTTCATCTTTGAAAAAAGCAGTTACTTGAGGTCGGCTTTCAAAATAACGCAAAACAGTCTGCGAACCCCCAGCAGCCAGCACAAAAACCGTGGCCATAAAAAAAGTCAAAAACATAATCAGCACCGCCGCCAAAGACTGATAAGGCGAGCGTCTGATATGAGTCCAAGCTATTTTAAAATGTTCTTTCATGAAATGTGATATTTTCCTTTCTTTTTATCAGAAACTACTTTACCTTTATCCAATTCAATAACGCGCTTGTTCATTGAATTAACGATTTCGAAATTATGAGTGGCCATAATAACTATTTTACCTGCTTCGTTAACTTTTTCAAAAATACCAACGATTTGTCTGGCAATGCCAATATCAAGATTACCAGTCGGTTCATCGGCAATAAGAATATCAGGATCACCGACTACGGCCCTGGCTAAACAAGCCCGCTGCAATTCTCCTCCAGATAACTGAGCCGGAAAAAAATCTCTTTTATCTTTAAGACCTGCCAATTCCAGAATACTACTAACACGTTCTTCAATATCCTCTTCCTTCTCTTTTAATAGTCTCAAAACTAAACCCACATTTTCAAAAACGGTGCGATCAGGCAACAACTTAAAATCTTGAAAAACAACACCAATAGCCTTTCTGTAGTCAGGAATTTGTTTTTTGCGAAGATCTTGAAGATTTAAACCATTAACGATAATAGTACCTTCCGTAGGTAAATATTCTCTCAAAATCAGCTTCACTAAAGTGCTTTTACCGGCCCCGGAAGGCCCAATCACAAAGACAAACTCACCCTTACTTATTTCAAAGCTAACTCGGTCAAGGGCAGTTGTCTCACCAAATTTTTTTGTGACATTATCTAATTTAAGCATTAATTAAATTCCCTCAGGACAAGAATCTAAAACTTTTACCCGACCAATATCCATTAACCAACCCACCTTCTCACTGGAAAAAGTCTCTCCCCAAACCTGTACACATTTACCTGCAAATTGATTCAGATCTAAAACAGAACTCGTCAGATAAGCAGTCTGGCTAGGACCACCAGGACGAATTAATTTATGACTTCCCTCCATAACTTCTCCATTATCATTAACCTCAATTTTTCCTTCAGCCGTATCTTTAAAAACTTTTTCATCTTTAATACCCACTTCCTTAGGACCCTGAATCATCTCAGCACCACCAATTAACTTTTTAGATTCTGTAACTGCAGTACCTCTCTTAGAAAACAAGTAGCCGGTCAAACTACCGACACCAATAATCAAAAGAATAGCCACAACGGGAATAATAACTTCTTTAAGAATTGGCTTCTTTCTCTTATCTGGAAAATCTTGAACTAGGTTGGGTTCCACTGTTTGTTTTTGCTCTTCCATACTCACCTCCTTTAGTTATTTTTCAGTTTAGCATACTTTTTAACTCGGCTTCAACAAAGCCATCAAGATCACCATCCAAAATAGCTTCTGGATTAGAACTTTCAAAACCAGTACGTAAATCCTTTACCATTTTATAAGGATGGAGCACATAAGAACGAATTTGAGTTCCCCAGGCGGCCATTTTTTTACCACCTTTTAATTTTTGTTCTTCTGCCTTGCTTTCTTTTCCCTTTAAAGCCCAGAGCTTGGCCCTAAGGAGATCCAAGGCAATCTTTCTATTTTGCTCTTGGTGTCTTTGCGTCTGACAGGTAACGACAATACCTGTTGGTTTATGAATCAAGCGTACGGCAGTAGAAACTTTCTGTACATTTTGGCCTCCTTGAGAAGAAGCCCTAAAAAATTGCCATTCGAGATCATCATCTTTAATTTCTATTCCAGGTGGTTCTTTAATCTGGGGTAAAACTTCTACCAAGGCAAAGGATGTTTGCCTAAGATTATCAGCATTGAAAGGGGACTGGCGTACCAACCTATGAGTGCCTGCCTCAAGTTTTAGATAACCATATACATAAGGAGCATTAACAGCTAAAGTAGTACTTTTGATACCTGCCTCATCACCCATTGTTTCGTCAATAATTTGATATTGCCAACCTTTTTTTTCAAAATATTTAATATACATTCTCTTCAGCATATCAGCCCAATCCATAGCTTCAATCCCTCCCTGCCCAGCATGAATTGAAAAGATAGCCGCTAAATCATCATACTTGCCGGATAAAAAAGTCTTTAACTCCAACTCCCCTAACATTTTCTCTAATTCCGACTTCTTGTTTTCTCTTAACAACTCATCCAACTCTTCAATCTCTTCTAAATCTTTTTGTAATTCCCCTAACTTCTTCATCCTTTCTGTAGCTTTTAGATGATCTTGCCAAAAATCAGGCTGACTTGATTCTTTTTCAATCTCCTTTATCTGCTTAACCAAGCTATCAGGATTAATTTTCTTTTTAATAGATTCTATTCTTTTTTTTATCTCTTCCATTATTCCTCCTCCTTTACCTCTACTTCCAAAACATTCTCACAAAACTCCCTAAAAATCTGCTTTTTAATACTTTCCGCCTGCTCTTGAGGCAACTCTTTAATAATCTTAATTATCTCTTGTGTCTGGATTTCTATTTTTTCCACCTCTGTTTCTCCTTCAGTCTCTTTGATAGTTTCTACTTTTATAAACCTCTCTTTTAACCCCTCACTGCCAGGAATAATATCCACTGTCCTACCTAGAACATCCTGGCTAAACTCACCTACTTTTTCCCCTATCTGTTTAGTTGGTGAAGAAAAGGACTCTCCCTCAGCCTCTCTCTTGGCTTGCCAATCAGCGAAAACCTTAGCTCCAAAGGCAAGAAAAACCAAAATAGCTAAAATGACTAATATTCTTTTTAATCTTGTTTCTCCCATATTTACTTTCTCTAACCACTATTATATAATTTTCCCATCATGGTGGAAAGAAGGACAGGCAATCACCAAAAAGCTTTTTTCTTCTAAGAAAAATAATACTCTTTATAAGTCAGAAGAATTTAATCGTTCTTGAACTTTCTCACTCGTCAATTCTCTTAAAGCGTCGTTAGCAATCCACCTTGCCGTTTTATCATCTTTATAAATTTTTAAAATCTCTTTAGATTCTCTGTCAGTCATTCTATTTAATAACCGTTGTTTAAATAATTAAATCATTTATTCTATCCATATTTCGGATAACAACATTTTTTGTATTTCTTCCCACTTCCACATGGGCAAGGGTCATTCCGGCCAGGCTTCTCTTTACCTTTTCTTACCTGTGTAGTAGCCTGACTTACCGGTTGTTGTCTTAATCCCATCTGATCTCTGATATCAATATTGGTTCGTATTTGTTGGGGCATTACTGGCGGCCTTTGTGCCACCTGAACCCTAAAGATTCTCCTAACGACTTCATGTTCAATCATCCCCATTAACTTTTCAAAAGAGCTATAAGCTTCCTTTTTGTATTCCACTAAAGGATCTTGTTGGCCATAACCTCTTAAGCCCACCGCCTGTCTTAAATTCTCCATGGTATCTAAATGACTTACCCATAATCTGTCAATGGCCTGAAGCCAAACAAACTTTTCCATTTCTCTGGATATTTGAGAACCAACCTGTTTTTCTCTTGTTTCATAAGCATTAAGCAAAACTTTATCTAAAAAATCAGTTAATTTATGAACATCTTTAAATTCTTTAATTTTCTTTTTAAATTCTATTTGAGAGTGGCTATCCAAAGGCAGAATTTCAAAGAAGCTATTGGCTGCATTCTCTGTATTAATTTTATCTGTATTTTCTTCATCAAAAGCATGCATACTGACTAAACTACTGACCGCCTCTTTGATCTTTTCCTGGGTTTCTGTTTTTAAATTATCCTTACCACTGTCTGTAAATTTCAAAATATTTCCTCTCTTCTTGTAAATAATTTCTCTTTGTTTATTCATGACATTATCGTATTCCACTACCCTTTTTCGCATATCAAAGTTAAAGCCTTCAACTTTAACCTGCGATTGTCTGATGGCCTTGGTAACTAAGGCATGCTCAATCGGCTGATCTTCGGGAATGCGCAACATTTCCATCAACTTAGAAACCTGCTCCCCACCAAAAAGCCTCATAATATCATCCTCTAAGGAAACAAAAAACCTTGAAGAACCAGGATCACCCTGCCTTCCTGATCGGCCTCGTAGTTGATTATCAATTCTTCTTGATTCATGATGTTCGGTACCAATAACATGCAGTCCGCCCAGCTTAATAACCTCGTCATGCTCTTTTTGCCACTCTTTTAATTTTCTTCCCTCTTTAGAACCACCCAAGATAATATCAACTCCACGACCAGCCATGTTGGTAGCCGCAGTAATTGCTTTTCTTCTTCCTGCTTCGGCAATAATTTTAGCTTCTCCTTCGTGATACTTAGCGTTTAAGATATTGTGAGGAACGCCCTTTCTCTTTAGAAACTTGGCAATAATCTCGTTTTTTTCAATGGAGGTAGTACCAATTAAAACCGGCTGTCCTTTTTGATAATGCTCTTCTATCTCTCTGACAATGGCCGCATATTTTGCCCGAGGTGTTTTATAAACCACATCGGCATGATTAACTCTTATCATCGGTAAGTTGGTCGGAACCACTACCGTATCTAAACCATAAATTTTACGAAATTCTTCTGCTTCGGTAGCGGCCGTCCCCGTCATACCGGCTAGTTTTTTATACATTCTAAAGTAATTCTGAAAAGAAATGGTCGCCAGGGTAATTGACTCTTGTTGGATGGTGACTGCTTCTTTAGCCTCAATCGCCTGATGAAGACCATCAGACCACCTTCGTCCCGGCATTAATCTACCGGTAAACTCATCAACAATGACCACCTGATTTTCTTTAACCACATAATCTTTATCTTTTAAATACAAAGTTCTTGCCTTAAGGGCATTTTCAATATGATGAAGGGTATCAAAGTCTTTCTCGTAGAGATTATCAACCCCCAACCATTTTTCTACCTTTTTTATCCCGTGTTCGGTCAGGTTAGCTGTTTTTAATTTTTCATCAATGGTGTAATCAGTATCTGCTGAGAGATCTTTAATTAAATTGGCAAAGTCATAATATTTTTCTGTTGGTTCTGTATCTGGAGCAGAAATAATCAAAGGAGTCCTGGCTTCATCAACCAAAATTGAATCAACCTCATCAA
Source organism: uncultured Gammaproteobacteria bacterium (assembly GCA_965230945.1). Classification (GTDB taxonomy): domain Bacteria; phylum Patescibacteriota; class Microgenomatia; order PFEM01; family JAPLYW01; genus CAZJJY01. Next base: position 208,336 of record OZ246397.1, read on the forward strand.
CAATGGCAAAGCTATGAGCTTTTTGTACCTGATCCTCTAACCTTCGGGCCATGTTATCTCGTAGATAGTCAAAACCAAATTCATTATTCGTTCCGAAGGTCACATCAGCCTCATAGGCCTCTTTCCTCTCCACTGGCCGTAAATGACGTAGTCTTTCATCATCCTGTCCCTTTTCTTCATATTCCCTATCAAGCAAAAATGACTTTTCATGAATAATACAACCCAAGGATAAACCAGCAAAATCTAAAGCCTCCCCATACCAACCTGTATCTCGGCGAGCCAAATAATCATTAACAGTAACAATATGAACTCCTTTACCTGAAAGACCATTCAGATAGGCGGCAATAGCCGCGGCCAGTGTTTTACCTTCTCCTGTCTTTTGCTCAGCTACCTTTCCCTGATGAAGAACAACAGCCGCCACCAGCTGAACATCATAAGCCCTCTCACCAACAACCCTAAAGATAGCCTCTCTTGCTAAGGCAAAAGCCTCGGGAAGTAAATCATCTAAAGCTTCTCCTTTAGACAGTCTTTGTTTAAAAGATTCTGTTTTCTTAGGAAAATCTTTATCTTTCAATTTCTTCATCTTTGGCTCTAAAGAATTTATCTTTTCTACCAAAGGACGGAGTTTATTTAATTCCTTCTCATTAAAATCCAGTAAACGATTAAACAATTTAAGCATAAGTTAATTTTAACATACTCTTTTTGTTTTTTAGGGAAATTTACTTTTTAGGAGTAATCTTTTTAAAACCGGTGTACTTTTGCAGAACCTTAGGCACCAAAACAGAACCATCTTTTTGTTGATAATTTTCTAAAATAGCTAAAATAGGCCTTTCTGAAAAAGCCGTTCCATTTAAAGTATGAACAAAATCTAGTTCCCCTGATTTTTTCCTATACTTAATGTTCAACCTTCTTGATTGATAGCCAGTACAAGCGCTGGTAGAATGAGTTTCTCTATATTTTTCCTCTGATGGGAACCAAGCTTCAATATCATATTTTCTTGCTGCCGGATCACCTAGATCACCGCTACACATTTTAACAACCCTATAAGGAATTTCTAATTTCTGCATTAATTTCTCTTCTAAAGACAGAAAATATTCATGCTCTTTATCAGAATCTTTTGGATTTACAAAAGAAAACATCTCCACTTTATTAAATTGATGAACACGTAAAATTCCTTTGGTATCTTTACCGTAGCTTCCTGCTTCTCTTCTAAAACATGGAGAAAAACCGACATATCTTTTAGGCAAATCTTTTTCATTAAAAACTTCACCTTTATGCATCGGACCAATAGATTGTTCTGCAGTTCCTACTAAAACCAATTTATCCTTTTCCAAAACATACATCTCGCCAATACCTTCATTTTCCAGATAACCCATGGCTCTCATCGAATCTAAAGAAATCATGGCGGGAGGCAATATGGGAATAAAACCCTCTTTTAGCAAAAGTTCAAAGGCATAGTTTATTAAGGCTAGCTCCAATAAAACTGCTTCGTTTTTAATGTAGCCAAATCTGGCCCCAGAAACTTTAGCGGCTCTTTTTGTATCAATAATATCTAAATCCTCTCCTAGCTTGAAATAAGATTTTATCTTAAAAGAAAATTTAGGTATCTTTCCCCATTTTTTAATCTCTTTATTTTCTGATTCATCTTTACCCACATGTACATCATCGGCAGGAAGATTAGGAATTTGATATAAAAGATCTTTAAATTGTTGCTTGATTGCTTTTAAGTCAGGCTCAAGTCGACGAAGCATCTCTTTGATCTTTTTACCCTTTTTAATATCTTTTTTGGCAAGCTTGTTTCTTTCCGCTCGCCATTTTTCAATCTCTGCAATTAATTGTCTTCTCGTCTCATCAACTTTTAAAAGGCGATCAACAATCTCAGGCTTATAGCCCTTATCTTTAACTCCTTTTTTAACTTTATCTTTGTTCTGATAAATAAAATTAATATCTAGCATACTATTATTACAACTCTAGTTTATCACTAATTTTTTGCATAGCCTTTAAAGCAATCTCAACAAAATCTTTTAAAAGAATATCTAATTTTTCCCCACATAAGGCAATATCCTCTCTTCTTGTTCCTTTAGCAAAAGATTTATCTTTAAATTTCTTTAAGACTGATTCTATATTTAAAGAAGACAATTTTCTATCTGGATGAACTAAAGTGCAAGCGACAATCAAACCGGTCAAGCTATCACCACAAAAAATAGCCCAATCTATTTTAGATCCAGGCTTTACTCCTGTTCGAAGATTATGAGAAGCCATCGCCTGAGCTACATCTTTAGGAACATCAATTCCCTCTTCTTTTAACCATCTAGTTACTTCAATCCCTTGGTTTTCCTCAGGAACTTGTTCGCAATAATCCCCATCATGCAAAAGACCAGCCATAGCCCACTCTTCTTTAATACCTAAATCAGTATCACCTCTATCTTTTAAAAATTCATAAAGGTCAGACATTAAGGCTTCTGTGGCCAACATATGCTTGATAATGTTTTTGTTTTTTACTTTTTTATTTAAAAAGTCTAATGCTTCTCCTCTATTCATTTTTTTATTTTAACACTTCTTTTAATCTTTTAATAACAAAATCTTTATCTTGAGCTAACAGCAACCAGGCTGCTTTTGGCCCAAAAGTTTTATCAATAAAAACACTATAAATCGACTCAAAAGCTTCTGAAGAAGAAATTTTTTGCTTTTTTGCCTCTTCATAAAGTTCAAATTGTAAATCTTTCGGTTGCCAATTTTTCGTTTTAACTAATTGGAGCACTCTTTCTAAATATTTTTTTTGCTCTAAGTTTAGTTTTTTGGCTGCCTTTGGAACTTTCTTACTTATTTGATAGATTACTTCTTTAGGAGCATAACTTTCAAGCCAAGCTTTGGCATATTTTATCCTCTCTTTAAGAATTTTTTCCTCTTTAAGATTTAATTTACTCCCTTTTTCTTGTTCAAATTGAACTTTGACATTAATATTCGGCATTTGAATAAAGGTTGCTACTGAACGGAAGCGAGGTAAAAAGATTTGTTTTTTAAAATCTTTATTAACCTGCGATAATTCGAAAATACGACCCAAGTCATTTTCCCCACCATGCTGCCAAAATTCTTTGGCACAACGATCATGCTCATCAAAAAGATCAGCGATGGTATAACCTCTTGGATCAAAATTAATGGCTTTTTTGTAATGAGTTCTGGCCATTAAGAATCGCAAAAGTTCTGGGGGAATAACCTTAGCTACCCCAGAAGCAGAAGAACCCAAACCCTTAGAGGAACTCATTTTCTTACCGCCAATCAAAAAGAATTCATAACCAAAGCCTAGCGGAGGTTTAATTTTAAAGATTTGTTGAGAGAAAGCAACGGCCATATCCCTGGATCCCCCAGCAGAGAAATGATCTTTTCCAGCTGTTTCAACTGTCACACCGATGGCCTTCCAATGAGCCGGCCAATCAACTTTCCATAAAAGTTTTCCGTTACCACCAAATGGAGAAATCCTTCCTTTATACCCACAACCCTTTGCCCAAGAGACAAGATTGGGCAAACATTCAAAAGCAACTGTCTTTTTATCCCAGTCAAAGGCTTCAGTCGTCCCTACTTTACCACACTTAGGACAAACAACCTGAAAAGGAAGCCAACCTTTTCTCTTTTTGGGATAGCCAGCTATTTCTTGATAAATCTTTAAGACTTTAGGAGATTGATCAAGGGCTTCTTTTATAACAGAGTCCATCTTGCCACTTTTATACAATTCAGAAGACCAGATAATTAGGGGCTCTGCCCCTAAAGAATTAAAGACTTCGATAAATTCTTGAGCAAAATAGCGAGCAAAATTAGAAGAACCCTTAACTGGAGAAGGAATCATAAAAAGAGGTTTGCCAATATGAGGAAAGAACTTTTTTTCGGGTAAATAAACAGGCAAAGCATCCATGGGGTCGAAGTCATTAATGACATAAGAATAGGTTGTCTTTACCCCAATATCTTTAAGAGCCTGATAAATTAAATCATGAATAATGACCCCCCGTAAGGCGCCAACATGAATATGCCCCGAGGGTGTCTTCATATCATCCACCCATTCAAGAGGAAGTTTTCTCTCTTTTATTTTTTTAGCAACACTATCTGCCCAATACATACAAATCCCTAGTAAAGTATAACATAAATACAGCTAAATCCTTGAGAAGAACTAATCAATTTTAGCGATAGTATAGATAATTTTTCCTGCAGGAGCTTCTACCTCTACCCTATCACCAAGGGCCTTACCTAAAAGAGACTGACCTAAAGGAGATTGGTGAGAAATCTTAGCATTGGCTGGATCAGCCTCCCATTCACCCACTAAATGAAAGATTCGTCTTTTACCATCAACCCCAACAGTTACCTTGCAACCCAATTTAATTTCTTTACAATTAACATGACCTTCATTAATAATAAAAGCCCTACTAACAACATCCTGTAACTCAGCAATTCGACCATCAATATAAGAAAGCTCTTGTTTGGCTTGAGTATATTCATTCTCTTCTACCAAATCACCAACCTTACGAGAAGCAACTAATCTTTCTACTGCCTTAGGCCGTTTTACTTCTATTAATTCTTTCAGTTCTTTCTTTAGTTCCGCCAATCCTGTTTTAGTCAGAGGAACTTTATTTTCTTCTGCCATAAATCAGTCCTAGAAAGAAAATGTTACCCCTTTAAAAAACAGCTGTCAAGTCATAGAAAAAGGAAGACAAAAAAGGTATAATTAGAATATTAAGGCCCCATCGTCTAGAGGCTTAGGACACTAGGTTCTCATCCTAGAAACTCCGGTTCAAATCCGGATGGGGTCACAGATCCAAAAAAATCAAACCTCTTTTTCGAGAAGTATCTCAAATTCTTTATAAAACTTAAAAGTTGTCTCTTTAATTTTTGAATTACTATTCAACTTATTTATCAAAAAACGTAATTCTTCTAAAGAATCCTTAAATCCTTTCAGCTTAGAGAGAAACTCAATTGTATTCTCCACTTTAGGCTCTTTATTGAAATAGATCCTTAATAAACCGTGCCATTTTTCAATTCCAGCACGACTAACTCTAAAAGAAAACTCTTCTTTAGAGAAATCACTAAAGTAATCTCTAATCTCATCCCAGTTTTTTACTTTTGAATACAACAGTTTATCCTCAATTAATTTAACTGCCTCAACTATATATCTAGAGGCTGGAAGAAAAGAATAAATGTTTTGCTTATAAATAAATCTTTCCCTAATCTTATCGACTAAAGAGTGTAATTTAAAGCCTGCAAAAAATGAATTTTCTTTCTTAACTTCAGAAAGAGTAACACCTCCAAAATGAGTCTCACTTCTTCTAATTTCTCCTAAATATCTTATATCGGGAAAGAGTGTTCCTCTGTAAAAATCTGCCTTATCTTTATCTGAAAAATATTTATTAAAAACTTTATCAGCTAGGACTATGTGAGTAATTGGTCTGGCCATATTTATATTTTATCAAGAAAATTATAAATAAAATTTTAGAAGATAGCCAAGGAAATTACCAGAAGAAGAACGAAAAGTACAAGCCAACCAGTAGTATAACCAACAATCCTCAAGGCGTTTATTGTTTCTTTTTTCTGCCAGAATAAATAAATTGGATAACCTAAGGCAATTAAAGCACAGACTAAAGCCGAAGTGGTAAGTAAGACTAATAACAGAGTTGGTCCCCAAAAGGAAGTCATTTTCCCAAACCAATGTTCACCTTGCCAAAATAATAAAGCTACAATTCCACAATAAACAGCTAAACCTACAGCCTGAAGAAAAGAGATAAGACACAAAGATTTTTTCTTTTTAGAGCGAAATAACATCATAAGAAGATTATAACAGAAGGTAAAATTTTTTTCTAACGAAGCCTAGGTTTTATCATTGATTCTATTAATCTATCCCCTTTTTCAAAAATAAAATCACCCCTGATTTTTTGACCCATTAAGACAATCGGCAACCAATGCCTATCATCAGGCCACATAGAATCAAAAGGTATTTGATCCTTCTTAAACCATTTAGGTTTCATTTCTTTCGTTTCAATTGGTTCACCATTCCATTTTTCTGCAAGAAAAACATGAACCTGCTGGTTAGAATCTGGATTATAAGGATAGAGGAAATTTAAAATGGCTACCTTATAATAAGAAGTAGGAATAACTTTAATTTCTTCTTGAGTTTCCCGAACAAGAGCTTTTTCAATCTTTTCTCTCTGTTTTGGCTTACCGCCAACGCCATTCCATTTTCTTTTACCAAAACCACGCTTTTTCTTAGCCAACAAGATTTCATTTTCCTTTATTAGAAAACATAAGGTAGCTTTTTTAAGAGGTTTACTTAAAGATTCTTTATACTCTTCAACTCTCATTATAAAGAGAAAGCAGATTATTTTTTTAAAGCAAGTTTAATAACCTCATCCATATGAGAAACAAAGACAAACTTAATGTCTTTTTTAATCTTAGAGGGAATTTCTTCTAGATCTTTCTTATTTTCTTTAGATAAAATGATTGTTTTTAACCCTGCTCTATGAGCGGCAATAATTTTTTCCTTAATACCACCAATCTCTAGTACTCTGCCCCGTAAAGTAATTTCTCCAGTCATACCTACCTCTCTTCTGGTTGGTTTTTTACTAAAGGCAGAAATTAAAGCCATGGCAATGGCAATACCAGCTGATGGTCCGTCTTTGGGAATGGCTCCTTCCGGAACATGAATATGGACATCCAAATCTTTGTAAAAGTCTTTTTTAAGTCCTAGTTTTTGCCAACGAGTTCTAACGTAAGAGAAAGCGGCTTTTGCTGATTCCTGCATCACCTTACCTAGTTTTCCGGTTAGAAGTAAATTACCCTTCCCTGGCATTAAAGCGGCTTCGATAAACATAATTTCACCACCAGCTTGGGTATAAGCTAAGCCGGTAGCCATCCCTATCTCATCTTTTTTCTCAGCCAAGGTTTCTGAATATTTCCTTGGACCTAAGTATTTATCAACATCAGCTTTAATAACTGTTCTTTTAATTCTTCTGCCTTCAGCTTTTTTTCTGGCCAACTTTCGACAAATGGTAGCCAAAGATCTTTCTAATTCTCTTACTCCTGCTTCTTTAGTATAACGATGAATAATTTCTAAAACGGCACCATTTGCAATTTCAATTGATTTACTTCTAAGTCCATGAGCCACTAATTGTTTATTCCATAAAAACTTTTTGGCAATTTGGAATTTTTCATCTTCGGTATAGCCCGGGAAATGAATAGTCTCCATTCGATCCCGCAAAGCAGGCGGGATAGTATCAAGTAAATTTCCGGTGGTGATAAACATTACCTTAGATAAATCAAAAGGGACTTCTAAATAATGATCAGAAAACTCAGAGTTTTGCTCAGGATCTAAAGCCTCAAGCAAGGCAGCTGAAGGATCGCCTCTAAAGTCAGTTCCAATCTTATCAATTTCATCAAGCATAAAAATAGGATTGTTACTGCCAGCATTTTTAACACCCTGAATAATTCTTCCCGGCATAGAGCCAACATAGGTTCGACGATGACCGCGAACTTCTGCCTCATCACGAATACCACCCAAACTTATTCTGACAAACTTTCTCTCTAAAGATCGAGCAATTGACTTGCCAATGGAAGTTTTACCTACTCCTGGAGGACCAATGAAACATAAAATGGTTGGCCCGCCTACTTCTTTAACTTCTTTACCATTTCTCTTTAAAAAACTCTTTTGGGATTTTTCTTTTAACTTCATAACCGCTAAATACTCAATTATTCTTTCTTTAACTTTTTTGAGACCATGATGGTCTTCATTTAAAATTTTAGCTGCTTTAGCAATTGAGGTTTTGTTAGGAGTACTTATGGACCAGGGCATTTCCAGTAAAACATCTAAATAGGTACGAATATAGCTAAATTCCGGGTGGGCCGGATTTAAAGCAGTCAACCTTTTAAGCTCCTTTTTAGCTTTCTGAGCTACCATCTTAGGCATTTTAGCTTTTTTAATTTTTTCTTCTAGTTGTTTAAATTCGTTGTCTTCTCCGCCTAATTCGCCCAATTCTTCTTCAATGGCTCTTTTTCTCTCTCGTAAGACAGTCTCTTTCATTGATTTATCAAAACGACTCTGAGTTTTAGTATCAATCTCTCGCTCTAACTTTAAAACCTTAATCTCTTCTGTTAAAAAGCGCAGAACTTGTTTTAAACGATCCTTAACAGAGAATGTTTCTAAAATCTTTTGTTTATCTCTAGTTGGTAAATTTAAAACATAAGCAACCTGATCAGCTAATTGATTTGGGGAAATACCCTCCATTAATTTACTAATAGTAAGAAAATCGAGGCTTTTACCCAAGCCGACCATCTTTTGGAAGTTTTCCATAACTCCTTTGGCTAAAAGTTTAATTTCAGGAGAGTCTTCAATAATTTCCGGCATTTCTGTTACCCTAGCAACTAAAAACGGCTTTTGGGATTCAATTGAATCAATTCTTATTCTTTGCAGGCCTTTGACCCAAGCATTCATTCCCATTTTACCTGAATAAATTAGTCGTTCCACCCTAGCTAAAATACCTATTTGATAAAGATCGTTCTTTTGAGGACTGATGGTTCTAGCCTTTTTTTGAGTAACAAAAGCCACAACTTGATCAGTTTTGTAAGCAGCTTCAGTAGCAGCAATTGACCCAGGACGGCCAATACTTAAAACAGTCTCCACATGAGGAAAGACAACCCCTTCTCGAATGGGAACTAAAGGAACGATTTTTTCTTTGTTAGCTCCAAGAATTACAGGCATTTAAAATAAAAAAGAAACTAAGTTTTAGCAGTCTATCATATTATTTGCTAATTGTCAATCGTGGATAACAACTTTCGTTCCTGGATTTTCCTTTGAAGAATAGGCCACCCACCTACTTTGGCCTAACAAAGGTGAAGTCCAATAAAATAATTTCTCTGCATCAGGAATCGACATATTAACACAACCATGGCTCATAGGATAGCCAAAGTTATTATGCCAATAAGCCCCATGAATACCGTAACCTCTGTAAAAATATTGAACGTAAGGGACATTGGGTAAGTAATAATAAGTATTGTTTTCTTTCCTGCCCCCTTCCATCTTGGTGTATTTAAGTTTTATCCAAATTCTAAACTCACCCGTAGGAGTCGGCGCCCATTTTCCTCCAGAAATAAAAAACTCATAATCAATATTATTGCCATTATGGGCATATAATTTCTGATCTGATAAATCAATTTCAATCCAACGCTCATCACTAATCGCTCCTAAAACAGCCTCATCAGAAGCAGCCAAGATATCTAAAGAAGGTACCAACTCCGCTAATTTATAATCAACAATCTTATTATCAAAAATCGCTATTTCTTCATCAGTACTATATTTCCCATCAGCCTCAGGAGGTGGCGGTCCACAACCACAAGAAAAGTCATCAAAAATATCACGGGCGGAAAAAAATAAGACAAAGATAGATAAAAACAATGCCAATGGTATTAAAACTTTCAATGATTTCATTAATTGAAGTTTACTACAAAAACTTTCTTGTTTCCAGGTTCAAAAAATGATAGAATCAAACCATCACTGCGGGATCGTCTAATGGTAGGACGCTTGACTCTGGATCAAGTAATCTTGGTTCGAATCCCAGTCCCGCAGCAAACTTGAGAACTCAATTGGCTAAGTTACAAATTTAGTTTGTTAAGCCTTGTTTGAAGACCAATTGAACTAAAATTAACTATTCAGCTCAAATTTCCGTTAGAAATAGACTACTCAAGATATGAATTTATATAAAAGGAACCAAAAATTAATGGCTTGTTTCACAACTAAAGAATTGATTAATTTAATGCTATGGCCGAAAGAGCAGGTCTTACTGAATACCATGCTGGACGCAAGACTACAAGGAACAAACATTGATGATATGAAGCTAAAGCAATCGGTATTAAAATTAGCCAAAAATTCAGTAAAGTCGACAGACTATGAATATTGGGTATCAATTTTTACTTTATCTGAAGAATTTGGTAAAGACTGTGAGGTTTGTTTTTACCTGAAGGACACCTTTGATCATCATAAACAGTCGATAACCACATATACTGATTTAGAAAAGTTTAAAGAGCAAAATACTCCAGCTGATGTGATACTTAAACAAGGCTCTAATCGATTCTTTGAATTCCAGCTAAAGAGATATCAAGGTGACTTAAATCAAGATAGTCTATTTACTTTCATCAAAAAGAAAATAATGCACTACAGTTCTCCTATCAACTATTGTATCATTCTACAACATAGTCCTGGCACAAAATTGCCCACATTTTTATTTGAAGATTTGTGTGCAAAAATTAAAACAATGCCTTTACAAAAAAGAGACTTGGGTAGAATTTGCTTTTTGTTTAATGCAAACAATAAATATATGATATTAGCACATGTTTATCCGGAACTAGCAATGTACAAGCGTCCTTTTATAAAAGGGAGCGAACAAGCCAAAGAGATAATTAGTCCAAAAATGAGTTATAAGGATTAAAGGGTCCTAGACCAGCCTATTCAATTATTTTGGAATAAGAACCCTAGGCACTCTATCTAATTATAAAGACTAAGTGAATCCAAACCCACAAAGCTCAAGCCAAACTAGATTGGCTAGTTATAAAGAAGGATATTTGACCAGTATATCGGTATACTTCTGAGGTTCGAGCCAATCCGAATATTTTTCTTCCCATTTTTCACTTTCAGAAAGCGTCTGATATGTTTTTTCCAGTGTTATAAGCACTTTTTTGTCATAAAATTCCGTAGTAATTCTCCCGAAGTAAAAAAAGTCCCATAGTTTGACAAAATCAAGGTTTAATGCTATACTGCATTTTCACTTAGGAGTTAATTTGAGAACCAAAAGTAGAAGCACTCAAAAGTTCTCTTTTTAATCCTTAAAGGTATTCAGTTTTTGGCACTTTAACAACAAAATAAGAGAAAGGGAAAGAAAAATGAAGAAGAAATTATTAATTATTCTTCCTGTTGTAGCTGCAATGATTTTAGTGATGGCTTTTGGAGCAGTTGGTGCTAATGCTTGGTTTACAGACCAAGACAAGAGTACCGACAACTTTATCCAAGCAGGGACGGTCAATCCAGAAGTTAGAGGAGCAAGCTTTACTGTAAGTAATGCCGCTCCTGATATTTGGTACGGTCCATCCGATCCGATTACTTTCTTTAATCATACCCATAATTCAACTTTGCCGGTTAAATACAAAATTTCCTCCGAGTTTGTTTCCCAATCGGTCGGTGGTTTTTATGACAAAGTCAGCATCAGGGTTGAAAGAAGAGAAGGAAGCAGTTGGGTTGAATACTATAATGGGGCGCTTAATTCCGTAATCATTGGACCCAGTAAATGTGGAGCAATGGCAAATGTCCCCAGTGGTAACAGCCATGAGTGGAGAATTTGGCTTCAGGTTAATAAATCAGCTGGCAATGGTTTCCAGGGAGCAACAACCACTTTTAATCTGGTATTTGACAGTACTCAAGAAAACAACCCAGGATGGAGTGAATAAAAACTTAAAGGAAGGAGATGGGCTAAATGAAGAAAAAAACAGCTTCCTTCTTCAAGAAATTTGGCATTAGCCTTTTAGTTTTATTTATTATATTTATCCTCTTTCTTGCGTATGGTCATATAAACAACCGTTGGTATAAACTTATTTATATTAAAAGTGACAGTATGTTTCCTATTTTTAAGGCAGGAGACCTAATTTGTATCACCAAACCGCCTTATGAAATAAAATCTGGAATGATTATTTGTTTTCAAATTAAAGGAGATATTGTCACCCATCGAGTTGTAGCCATAAATGAAAATGGTAGTTTTAAAACCAAGGGTGATGCCAATAAGGTTGTTGATGATTGGGATGATTATAAAATTAAAAAGGTAGCTGGAATTTATCGCTTCAAAATTCCCTACTTGGGCTATCCAATTGGATATTGTAGTTACTGGGCCAAAAGAGCAACTCTAGGAGTTAACGATTTTCTAAGAAATACTATTGATAAAATAGGCAACATTTTTATTGGAAGCAGTGCCTATTTTGTCAACCAGGATAAAATTCTGATGGGTATCACGGCTGAAGATCCACCCATTCTGATGGGTACCACGGCTGAAGATCCACCCAAGGAAGAAAATCCAAATTCTGAAGAAGATCAAAATACTACGGAGAATCAGTCACCGGAAGATAAAGCACCAACAATAGATGTTTTTAACATTAACAATGACGAGTCAACTACAGAAAGCCGTGAGGTAGTTCTCAATATTTCTGCTTCCGATGATATCACTCCTCCAGAAAAACTCCAAATGAGAATTGCTAATGATGAGAAAACTTGGCCAGACGAAAACGCAGACTGGGAAGCCTACTCAACAAATAAAAACTGGCAACTTTCAGAGGAAGAAGGAGAAAAAAAGGTTTGCCTTCAAGTCAAAGATGAGGCAGGCAATATTACCAGCGCCTCGGATACTATCAGCTATAAACCAGTTGATAACGAAGATAACGAAAACACCGAAGAAACAACCGAGGACGAAGAAAGCTAAAATTAAGCCAAAAACTGAATATTAACAAACGAGACCACTTCGTGGAAAACTATAATCTTTTTTGATTATAAACCCCCACGCAGTGGTCTTTTCTTATAGAAAATAAAAATTAAAGTCCTATAAGTTGACACGATTAAGATTTAGTGTTATATTAAAACTCCTTCATGGGATAAAAGAAAGAATTAAAAGTGAAAGCACTTTAAAAAAGCTCTTTTTTTAATCCTCAAAGGTATTCAGTTTTTGGCACTTTAACAACAAAATAAGAAAAAAAAGAAAGGAAGGAAAGCAGATGAAAAAGAAAAAACTCTTTATCATTCTTTCCGTAGCGGTTGTCTTTGTTCTCGTCCTTGCTTTTGGTGCTATTGGCACCAATGCTTGGTTTAACGACCAAGAGACAAGTGAAGGGAATCTCTTTGAAGCAGGAACCCTTGAGTTAGATGTGCAAGGTAGGAATGAAGCAAACGAGTCTTACACTTTTTCAAATATTAAACCTGGTGATAGCGCAGGGTGGGAAGGGGTTACTTCTCCTTGGATACCTGGCTTGAATTGGACAGTAAAAAATACTGGTTCAATCGATGGCGTTCTAACTGTTAGCTTAAAGGACATTGTCAATGTAGGCAGTGCTCCATTAGCTACCCAGCTTAGACCACAGGTTCGAGTAAACGGTGTTTGGAAAACAGAATCCTCTGGTTTTCATAATCTTAATCCGTTTACCGTTGATTTACCTGCTGGACAAAGTGTTACTATTGCCATTGCATGGAGTTTCTACGAAAATGCTGGTAACGAGTATCAAGGTGCAAGTACAACCTTTGATGTTCATTTTGACTTAGCGCAAAAATAATATATAACAAGACCAACATCCTTAACTTCTCAAGAAGTTAAAAACCAATCTTTCTAGAGCCAAAAACTGAAAAATATACCACTTGAGGTGAAATTTGATAATCTTTGGTTATCACTTTCCGCTTCAGGTGGTTCTTTTATGACTATTTTCCACTAAAAAACCCTCCGCAAAGGAGGGTTTTCTTTTTGACAACTAAGATGTGGTAAGAAAAAGGGGTTTAAATTGATAAAATCTGTTTTTCTTTTTTATACTGTCTCATTTGTCTCATTTACTCTTGAGTTATAATGATAGAAAGGTCTTAGACCAACCCGCTCAACTTAGAAAAGCCCTAAATATTGGGCTTTTTTTAATTATATGTTAAAATAAAAATATGATTGACTTGATTTTTGTAGTTTCTCAATCAAATAGAAACAGCATTGCCGCTCTCTTAGGTACCCTCGATACCGAAAAACAGATTATTGAACGTTTTAATATAAAGCTAATTAATGAAAAAGGTGTTGAAAAAGAAATAAAATCCAAAAAAAAGAAAATTATTTGTTTTTCTTTTCAAACTCCCGATGTTTTTAAACTCCAACCATTAATAAGGAAAATTAAAAAAGATAAAGAAACTCTTCTGATAGCAGGAGGCGCTCACCCATCAGGTAGTCCTCAACATACCTTAAAAATGGGCTTTGACTTTGCTTTTATAGGAGAAAGCGAGGAAACATTTAAGAGCTTTTTAGAAAAATATCATTCAAGCCAAAACAACTATGAAAAAATAAACGGCATTGCCTTTAAACAAAATAGCAAATTTATTGTCACTGAAAAAGCGAAACCAGTTGATATCACAAAATATTTACCTGTTTCTGAAAGATTCCAATTTTTCACTCCTATCGAGATAACTAGAGGTTGTCCATATGGTTGTCGTTTTTGCCAAACTACTTATCTTTTTGGGAAAATAAGACACCGAACGATAAAACAAATTATTGACTCAGCTAAAATTCTGACTGAGCAGGGTTGGACAAAAATAAGATTTATAAGCCCTAACATCCTATCTTATGGCTCTGTAGATGGTAAGAAAACCAATCTACCAGAATTAAAAAGAATACTAGAATCAGTTAGAAAAATTAACGGTGTTGAAAAGATTTATGCTGGTAGTTTTCCTTCCGAAATCAGACCAGAAAATGTTACAAAAGAAGCTTTATCAATTTTAAAAAAATATGCTAATAATGACAATATTATTATCGGGCTCCAATCAGGAAGTAATAATGTTTTAAAAAGAATGCATAGACAGCACACTGTTAGAGAGGGTTTAGAAGCAATTGAAAAAGCACTTGAGATTGGATTTAAGGTAAATGTTGACTTTATCTTTGGAACCCCAGGAGAAACAAAGGAAAATGAAAAAGAGACGATTGAAATAATTAAAAAATTAACTAAATTACAGGGCGTTAGAATTCACGGGCATACTTTTCTACCTTTACCTGGAACGCCTTGGGAAAATGAAAAAGCAGGGAAAATCTCAGATGGATTAAAAAAATTTCTTAAAGGGCTAATTGATTCTTCGAAGGTTTATGGTGATTGGGAAAAACAAGAACAGTTATCTAAAATGATCAGTCATCTTCTAAAGAAATAATTCTGTCTTTGATAAACCACCTCAGGATAAGCTATAATCTTTTCTAAGTTACTAGTTCAAAAATCGTCTGCTAAGGCAACTCGTTGGGAATAATACTGTAGATATGGGATCGAAAGGGCCTAGACCGACTTGCTCAGCATAAGTTTGTGGGTATAAAATAGAAGTATCAGACTAATGAATAGAGAACAAAATACATTTTTCTCAGATTTATTACAGAATCTTGGTTTTATTGCTGCAGCAGTTGTAGCGTTGTCTCAATATGCTTTAAACGAAAGCTTTAAATTCTTGTTTGAAAATAATACGGAATTAATGAAGATGTCTAGTTTGGTCGCACTTATTTTGTCCGGTGCTATTTTTTTTGGCTTTTTTGCAATTAGATTTAATCTACTTACCAAAGTGTATCCAAATAAGAAGAAAAAGGGCGAATATTTTGCGAGTCTTAGAGAAGAGTCTAAGGTAGAACAACCCAAAAGCCCTCTTGGAGATAAGGAAAAGAAAATCAAAACTGGAAAAAAAATTTCTGAACCTTTTAATTTTACATTAATCCAACTTGCATTCCTTTTTATTCTGCTTTCGTTGATTAGTTTTATGGCGAGTATTTTCTCTGTTAACCCATACTTGGTTTCGTTGTTTTATATTTTGTTCATCTGTTTTATTGTGGCCTCTATATCAATCTTTTCTATCCAACTTTATAGGGACAAGGAGACAAAAAGGAAAAGAGAAGAAACTAACGAATTAATAATGAACAAAATTCGTCAATACTTTATTGGTGATATTCAAATTCTTTATGATAGTACAAACCTCTTTACTTTAACTGGACCAAATAGACACATAATTTTTGAGTATAAGGGAACAAAATATGATGTTTTTACGAAGTCATATGATCCCGAAAGTTATTTCTTATTGAGTGTACACAAGAATTGAATTGAACAGGTTCTAGACCGACCTGCTCAATTATCTGGGATTAAGAACCCTAGGCATACGGTTCAGTTACAAGGACTAGATTGGTCTAGACCGGGGAGTTCAACAAATAATGACAAATCGCTCTTTGAGTGGTTTTTTGATAAAGTAAACATATGACGAAATTAAAAAGAGAAGTAATCATAGGGTTTGTTGTTATTATCGTAAGCATTACGGTTTTATTTATTTGCCGCCATATAGGTCTTATTGGGATCCCTTGGCTTGATTTTCGCACGGTCTATACCGCTTATACAAAAGATGGTTTTTATTTTACTGAAAAGCAAAAAGTTTGGAGAATGTTTGACCCTACCACAGGTTTGGTTTGGGAAGACGGAACAATCGCTATATACGGTGTGGATTTTATGAGAACAAAAAAGAGGGAAATTATAGATAACAAGACAGGACAGAGTATAATCGGTCTTGCTTTGATTGTCAGTAAAGACGGAAAGAGATTTGAAAGAAAGCCGATTGCAATGGTCAATCTTGATCGTAGCATGCATGGTGCCGACCCAACGATTGTTCGCAGACCGGAAGGCGGCTACCGTATTTATTTTGTGGAATGTGTTTCAAAAGAAATATTCAGCGCAGTTTCAGATAACGGATATGATTTTGTCTTTGAAGGATCTTTGAACGATATTTATGAAGCTGACCCCGAGATTATCTTAAGCAAAAACAAAGACAAATATTATATGTTTACCCGCACAGAAGAGCAGGACGGATTTTTATATGTCAGAGAATCTTATGACGGCAGAAGTTTTGGGGAGCCTTTAAAAATCCGCTCGCCATTCAATGTTAAGTTTGATGTTGTTGATACTGGAGATAAATATATTGCCTATGGAAGGCCATTTTACGGAATAAGAGGAGGGGGGCTTTCCGATGAGGTGGATTTTGACTTGCGTTATCCAATATTGGCTGAATCAGAAGATGGACTACACTGGGTTTGGGTTGGCAGAACACTTTCCGGACCATGGAAAAGCAATAAACCGCTTATAGGTTCAGCTGTTGTTATTAAAGAAAAGAGTGGCGGTTACAGGCTTTTTTGGTAATAGAAGTAGTATCAGAAATACGCCTGCGATCATAGTTTAACAGAAAAATACCTTGTAGAAAACAGATTAAATTAGTATTCTGCTCGGACAAAAGGTACTCTTTTTTTATAGTGTCTCATTTGTCTCATTTAGCCTCGAGGTGATACGCTTAGATTGTTGAGTTATAATGACTAAAAGGTTCTAGACCGGCCTGTTCAGCAAAATATCCTATAATTTGACTTTGTGCCTTTCTTATATTAACATTTAAAATAATAAAGACATTATGGAAAAAATTAATTCAGAAATATCTCCACCTATCCAAGAAAAAAATGAACCTGCTAAAAGTCATATTGAAAAATTAGGCAGGTTGTTTCTTTGTAGAAAAATTGTTACTGTTCCATCAAAAACTAAAGATGGTATTGAACGGCCTCTTTCTGTAAGGGCGTCAAGAGCTGAACTTTATAAAAAATATCGATCCACAGAAAAAGAAAACACTATCAAGCGAAAACAAATAATTGAACAAGCTCATATAAGAGACGAAATCTTAAAACAGTATTTAAACCAAGGTGAAGTTATTGTAAGCATACCTCACTTAGGCGAACAAAAAGCAAGATATACAACAATAAATCCTTCTGAAACTCTCAAAAATAAAGAAAAAGAAGATCAGAACCATGTTTTCCTAATCCCCGGCCTCTCTAATGACATTGACTGTGTCGGAGCTCTAGCCCAAGAAGCTGCTTTTTTAGGAAAAAGAATTACTGTTATAGCTTTTCCTGAATCGTTCAAAGGAAAAGCTACCCAAGAATTCGCTAATGCAGTAGAAAAAGATAAAGGTTATGGACCACATGTAGAGTTTTTTAAAAACGCCATCAAACAATTAAGCAAAGAAAAGGACTCTCTTGAGCTTTGGGGACTTTCAACTGGAGCCCCAATTGTTTGTTCTATACTAAACGACCCGCAATTCGTCCAAAAAACAGAAAATGCCGTTCTCTTTGCTCCCGCAAGTTCTGTTAGCCAACTAGCCATTAGTTTAAATACTGGAATAATTAACGATTTTTTAGGTTTAAAAAAATTCCGCACTTTTCCTTATTGGAACTACACTTATGAGAGTAAAAAGCCCAGAGAAAAAGAACAAATAAAATTAAGAAAAGAAATTTATAAATCTCTTCTAAAAAGAACTCGTACCAGACTTGATTATTGGAAAACAGCTAAAGTTAAAGAAAAAGGAAGTATTGTAGTAGTATCAGGAAGAAAAGATAAAATTACAAAAAGCTCTAATATTAATAATGAAGTATTAAGAAATCCCCAAGTAAAGCTTCTTGATCTGCAAAACATGTATCATATAACACCTAATTTAGAACCAAATGAGATTTTGTCTTTGGTTTTTAAATTCCAGAAGGAAGAAAAAGAAAATCTTTGGTCTTTTGATAAACCACCTCAGGATAAGCTATAACCTCTATGGGTTTGAAACCTTCGGCTATAATGATAGAAAGGACCTAGACCATCCTGCTCAGCTCGTTGGGAATAGTACCGTAAGTATGGGATCGAAGGGGCCTAGCCCAACCTGCTTCAGCTACGATTTGTTTATTTTACGAAGTAGGTAGGCGGCAAAATTGTTTCCATATTTTACCTGTAAAGATTTCTTTTGCCAGTCTTTACCTGTAACAATTTTTCGGCAATTTTTTACTCGGCAATTACATATCAGCTTATTGTTATTATTTTCAAAAGTCCCATAGTCTACAGTAAGTTCCTCCCCTTTTGAAATGTTCCCTAAGGTAAAAAATACATTCTTACCTCGTATGCCGATATTTGGTTCGCATGAATGATTTATATAAAGCATGCTTTTCTTTAATTCCTCATTAGTAGTCGGGGCAATATAATGATTGTCATCGATTTGGAGTTCTGAGCCTTTAATAATTTCTTTATTATTATCAATAAATTGCTGGTCAACAATACGGCCATTTTTTATAGCCACCTTTTCTCCTTCACGTATATCTTCTTTTGTAAACAAACCCTTACCATGTATCTTACTTTTTTTGACTTCAGCTCTAAAAAATGTTTGAGATTCTAACTGCATTAACGAAATTATATCATATAAAAATTCTAATTATAATTATTCATCTTTATGCTAAAAATTCCAAAGTCTTTTGATAAACTTCTCGAGGATAAGCTATAATATTCTTCAGTCGGTGGTTTGGAAATCATCAACTAAGACCAGCAGATTAGGAATAGCACCGTAAGTATGGGATCGAAGGGGCCCTAGACTAATCTGCTCAATTTTTTCGGAATTAAAACCGTAGGAACACCGTCCAGCTTTAAGGACTAGAAAGATCCAAACTGTGGAACTCAGCCAAACAGGACACCCAGGTATTAATTAGTTTATTTGACTTGTTAACTACAACTGATATACCATGTGGAACAACTGTAGAAGGCGGCAATCAAGGTCTGGCTCCGGGTACTTCTTCGGGAAGTGAAGGAACGGCAGTTGTTGGAGAATAAATATTAGTTTAAAGAAAAAGAGGAAAAAACATACCCAACGTCGTCATAAAAGATTTCAATCTTGAAAGAAGATTCAATCAAGAACGCAAAATTACTTACGAAAATATATATATTAAAATTGATTTAAAGCTTCCCTTGCAACAATGCCAACTAAATCTTTAAAGCCTTCGGGATTTACTTGATAAGTAATTGCTAGCGCACCGATAAAAATAATGACTGCCAACCACCTGGTATATTTGCCGCGGGTGCGGACAAACAAAATAATCGAAAGAATAGCCATTATTGCTGGGAATATTGCTTTCAAATCCCCAAAAGTTACATAATAACCGGCTACATACTCGCCTTCGGTTCCTAAAAATTCAGCTAGATTAAAATTAATCTTAAAAATTACCAGGATAAATTCTAAGATAATGACAGTCAGCATGGTCAAGGAAGCCCATTTAGTGGACTTCCCTTCTGTCCTGTAAACCTGGTAAATTACTGCTGGCAGTAAAAAGCCCAGAATATAAAGGACGTTTTTCTGCCAAAATCCCAAAACAATGCCAATGACAAGAAGGACTAAAAGGACAGTACATGTTGCTGTTGCGTATTTTGTTGGTTTCGCCATAGGTTTTGTTTAATTTATTATATTATTTATTTATTTGTTTGTTAAGTCAATCTCTAAATATTTAAAAACTTTCTAAACCGGCCTGCTTAACATATGTTTTTTAAAACGATACAACAGTCTTTTTTTGTTATGGTAAAATTGTTTAATGATAAAAAATAAAACAATACTGGTTGCTGGAGGAGTTGTTTTAGCTATCGTTATGGTTTGGTTGATTGCTTCTTTTATATTATTTAATGCCCCTCAGACTCAATCTCAAAAGGAAGAAGTTTTTACAGTTGCATTGAAAACTACTGAAACAGAAATAATAGATAAACTAAAAAACCAGGGGTTTATTCGTAATACTTGGGCATTCAATCTAGCCTTAACTATTAAGGATAAACATAATAAAATTGAGAAGGGAGGATACTATCTTTCAAAAAATTTAAACGCTTGGCGGGTTGCAGATAAACTTACAAGCCCACCCGATATGAAATGGGTAGTTATTCCGGAAGGGCTAAGAAAAGAAGAAATTGGTGAAATCCTAGCCAAGACTTTTAACTGGAGCAGTGATGATTTAGATAAATGGAATAACACTTATACAGCTATGAAATTTGATTATCTTGAGGGCGTTTATTTCCCTGATACTTATCTTATTCCTAAGAAAGAAAATGGATTAGATATCGCTAACCGCATGATTAACCGTTTTAATGAAAAATTTACTCCTTACCTTAATCAGTTTGAAAAACAAAATATCATTTGGACAACTGGATTAAGACTTGCCTCTGTAGTTCAGAGAGAGGCAGCAGGTAAACAAGATATGCCGCTTATTGCTGGAATTCTTTGGAATAGACTATTAAAAGAGATGAAATTAGAGGTGGATGCTACGGTCCAATATGCACGAGGTAAAACCGATAAAGGCTGGTGGACACCTATTAAACCTGAGGATATAACAGAGATTGATTCCCCATATAACACTTATAAATATAAAGGGTTACCCCCACATCCAATTGGTAATCCTGGAATTGACGCTATTGAAGCAGTTTTAAACCCAACAGAAACAGATTGTTTATATTACCTACATGATAGCAATAGACAAATTCATTGTTCCAAAACTTACGAAGAGCATAAAGCTAATATTGAGAAGTATTTAAAAAACAAAAAATAGGAATTATTTTCTATTTCTTTTTATAGTACCTCATTTGTCTCATTTGGCCTCGGAGTGATACACTTAGAGTATTGAGTTATAGGAACTAATAGGTCCCAGACCGACCCGCTTAGCATAGAAATTCTTTATGATAGACAAATGTTCTCAGTGTGGTCTTTGCTGTTGTTTATTTTTAGTGAATTTAGCCGAAGAAGAATACCGGTCAGGCAAATACAGAACTTAGTTTGAGGAGTTTGGCTTGATTGATAACTTCCACAAGGCAGCCGCGTGTGGGGCAAACATTCTCAAACAAAAAGAAGATGGCAATTGCATCTATCTTAAGGGAAACAAATGTTCTATTCATAAAATCAGGCCTCAAGTTTGCAGAGAGTTTTTCTGCACCTCGAAGTTGAAAAAGTTCAGAAAAATGATTGAACAGATTGAAAAGAAGCGAGCTAGTCTGGAAAAGAGAAAGAAGTAAAAGTTCCTAGACCAGCCTACTCAGTTCTAAAAAATAAAATGGTCATGCTAATTTTTCTTAAACAAAAATTCAACAATATCGCTTGCTACTTTTCTGGATTGGCCAAAGACGGGGCAATGGTGAATATCAATACCAGGACAGTCATTTAACTCTAATACATATGGTTTATTTGCTGATTCATCGTAAATAATATCTACCCCAGTTATTACCATACCAATAGCTTTAGCTGCCTTAATAGCGATTTTCTTTAGCTCGCAGCTTATTTCATCAGTGACATCTCTGCCGATTCCCCCAGTGCTGATGTTGGCATTTTGTCTTAAAAAAACTTTTTCTCTTTTTTGCGGAATATAAGTTAACTTTTTATCCTGTTTCTTTAAATTTCTTTTTATTTCCCCGTTAAGCCTTATTTTACATAAAGGTTTTTCATATCTTTCTCCTACAAGCGGATTCTGATTAAATTTCTTAATAAGCTGGCGAATGTTGCTGAATCCATCACCAATAACATGAGCAGGAACTCTTTCTATTGCTGCTGGAACTTTATTGCCAATAACCAACAAACGATAATCTTTCCCCTTAATAAATTCCTCAATCAAAACATTTTTCTTTCCTGGTGTATTAAAAACTAAGGGCAAAACCTCATCAAATTCTTTTAATGATTCGATGTTGGCAAAGACCTTTTTTCCATGAGCTCCTTTAGCGGGTTTTAAAACGCAGGGAAATAAATTCTTTTTTGAAATTATTCTTTTTGCTTCTCTTGGAGTTCTGACAAGCCAGCTTTTGGGGATGGGAATTTTATGGCTCCGTAAAATACTTTTAGTTAAAAACTTATTATTAGCAATGAAACAGGCTGGTTGGGAGTTAACAGGAAGGGAAGTGCCTTTAATAAACAAAGATTTTCCATTAAAAGTTAGCTTTAAAAGGTGAAAGCGCTTAGAAATAACCTCAACTTTTATTCCCTTCTCTAGAGCAGCATCTAAAATAACTTGAGTGCTTTGACTTCTAAGCCTTATTTCTCTAGAAACAAATTTGTTTATTTTATTTGTCATTTTTTACCTCGTTTAAACATAGTCATGTCATGATACTAGCCAATCGCATAGGGCAAATAAATAAAAAGATCCCGAGGGAGGGCAATTAAAGAAAGACTTTTTTTCCTTTTAATTAAGCTTTTCTAATTAAAATTATACCATTTTTTATTAAAAACTTCTAGATTTTTGTGGTTGGGCTTCATGGTTCACAACAGATTGGGAATGTCAACCTTAGATTATGCGTGCTATAATGAACTTATTAATAGTAAAAAAGATACAATAGACAATTTAATAGCTACCTTTCTCGAAAAAGGCGGTCGGATCAATAAATTTTACCTCCGAAATCGAAAGAAGGGGCCTTCTCTTGTCTATTTGAATGGCTGGTATCGCGGTCGCAATATTCGTGAAGCAGTGTTGAGGGCGCTTGCAGACCAATAATCAATTTTACTCCACGCAAAATATATCTACTTTTCTGACACTTCTCAGGTAAAATTTGGCCTTTTATGGTTTTCTTTCTATAAGAAATTAAACCAGGAGCTAACGATAACCTCCCCTTCTTGGCCCTCGGTTGTCTCTTCTGGGACCTCCCCCTCTGTTGTCGAACCTTGGTTTCTCTTCTCTTGGTTTTGCAACATTAACAGCAATCTTTCTTCCTTCCAACTCAGTCTCATTTAACTTTTCAATAGCTTCATCTGCTTCTTTGTCGTTTTCCATTTCAACAAAACCAAATCCCTTGCTTTGACCACTATATCTGTCAGTGATTACATCACAAGAAACAACCTTGCCAAATTTGGAGAATATTTCTTCTAGTTGGGAGCTAGCTATGGTATAAGGAAGCCCTCCAACGAATAATCTTTTGGACATTTATTTTTCACCACCTTTCTGTTTTAAAATACTGTCTCTGTCTGACGGATAGAAAAAATCTTTGGAGGATATCTTCTTATCTAACTAGAAGAAACAGGTGTTAACATATCCCTCCTTAAGGAATATGTTCATATTATAACACATTATTTCTTCAACTGCACTGTTTTCTCAAATATAGGGTGATTAGACTCTAGACCGACCTGCTCAGCAAATTGGGAATAGTTGGCCGTACTTTTTATAGAAAAATATCAAAGGTGTGGTAAGATTGAGTCAATGAAAAAGATTTTGATTATCTTTGCCATTACCATTCTTGTTGTGGTGGTTGTTTTTGGCGCTTTACGGCTTTTAGTGGGCGGCGGTGAAGATACTTGGATTTGCGTCGATGGTCAGTGGGTGAAGCACGGCGCGCCTGTCATGCCTAAACCTGAAGAGGGTTGCGGTGAAGAGAAACTAATTGGCGGCGATAAGGATGAGCATGGCTGCATTGGCTCAGCAGGATATACTTGGTGCGAGTCAAAACAAAAGTGTTTGAGGGAATGGGAAGAGCCTTGCGAACAAGAAGAAGTTTTTAACTTGCTCAAGGAATTAGAGAAAGAAACACAAATTGATTTTTCGGGGATTGTTAAAACTGAATTCGTTTGGAAAATAGAAGGCGAGAAGGTAGGTAAAGAGCAAAAAACTGAAGAACTGGTAACAGCTGGTAAAGGTTTTGATGTTGAGAAGATCTCCGATGAGCAGCATAGAAGTATCGAGGAATTTTTTAGGGACAATGGTTTTGAAATAGATGTTTACAATGTGGCTGACGGGACTATTGTTAGGGCAACTGGTTACAAGAAGAGTCAAATTGCTTGTCTAGTTATTGGTGGTGCTAGCGGATACAAAGAAGCAACCGGTCAATGGACTCCGCCCGAGCCAGACATAAAAGATGTTGAAGTAAAATGTGGGATGTTGGAGTGATTTTTAAAAAGCTCACCAGATGATTGTTTTAAATAGATCATCATTTCCTTTTTTATACTGTTTCATTTGTCTCATTTAGCCTCGAAGTGATACACTTAGAATGTTGAGTTATAAGAAAAGAAAGGGCTTAGACCGAGCTACTCAGCAAATTGGAAAATAAAAATGATAAAAATAGTATTTGGGTCTTTAGTAGGAATTTTTCTTTTGATCTTGAGTCAATTTTTCATTCCTGTTGTCAGGAATTTATTCAAGGGCTCATTTCTTTTTTTGCTCCCCCTTGCCATCTTCTTTTCATTGGGAGGAATCTTGATATTTTTAACGGCCAAGAAAAAAATAGAAAGCAGGCTGAAAAAGTTTTTGATGTTAACAGGAACTTCTGCAGTGGGTTTTTTTGTCAGTATTTTATTACACAATTTCCTTTATGGTTTAGCTGAAATAACCAAGTATAGCTTTAGATTACATAGTTTAATGGAAACACTTCATGTGACATTTTTTCTTATTGCAATCTTTATTTGTCCAATAGGATTTTTAGTAGGAATATTAGGAAGTGTAGTATTTTTTTGTAAAAAAATTTCCACTGAAAATATAAAAACCGACCGCGAAAAAAATAAGCGGGGAAAAATCTAAGGCTAGAATTAAAATCTTCTTTTCATTGGAGGACGGCAATACCGGTCGCGTACTTTTACCAAAATACTGGAACCATTTTCATCCGGTTTTGTCAACCATTCATAAACCTCAGGAGTTTCTTTTTTTAATTTATTTAACTTTCGAACAATAGCAGACATACGTTTTCCCCCCTTAGTATGCCCGGCTAGGAATTGAGCCCATTCTTTTTCAATAGAAAATAAAGCCCTTCTATTTGGATCTAGATTATTGTTTTGAAGCAGATCTTTAAGTTCCTTAACTCTTTCTTCCGCATCTTCTTTTTCGATAATATACTGATTAAGATACTCAACACTTGCGCGTTCTTTAGCTTTCTCGCGACGACGATGGATTCTCTCACCATGACTTAATCTCTCTTTACTAACCATAAAGCAAACCTTATTATAACACTTTGATCAACTATTAAGGCGAGGGCAGTCTCGTAAAGAATTTAAAATTATTTTTGAAGAGTCTTTTTTAACCTTTTGATAACTTTTTCTTTCCCTAAAACCTCCATTGTTTCAAAAAGAGGCGGGGTAGCAAACTTCCCGGTAATGGCAATTCTTGTGGCCATAAAGAACTTTCCTAAATGATATTTCTTATCTTCAACTATTTTTCTAAACAAATCTTCTAAAATCTTTGCCTTCCAGCTTTTAACTTTTTCTAATTCTTTTAAAACAATGCTAAATTGTTCTTTTATTAATTTAATATCCCTACCACCTTTTTTAAGTAAAAGCTTTTTATCCACTTCTGGCTCTTTGATGAAGAAATCAACTAACTGAGAATAATCTGAGAATTTTACTAATCTTTCTTTAACTAAAGGGACAGTTTGTTTAATTAAACTGTCTTTCATCCCCTTGGGAACAAAAGACTTTAATAATTTAAACAGCTCTTTGTTTGTTTTTCCCCTGATATAAAAACCGTTTAGCCAGTCTAATTTTTTAAAGTCAAAAATAGGTGCCGAAGTGGAAACTCTTTTAAAAGAAAAGTTTTTGATAAACTCATCTAAAGAAAAAACTTCCTTTCCTTTAGGATGTGACCAACCTAATAAACATAGAAAATTAATTAAAGCCTCTGATAAGTAACCCTGTTCCTTATACCAAGAAACAGCCACCGGGTTTCTTCTCTTAGAAATTTTTGAATGATCTGGATTTCTTAATAAAGGTAAATGGGCAAAGTCAGGAACATCTGCCTTTAAGGCTTTGTAAAGCATTATTTGTCTGGGAGTATTGGAAATATGTTCTTCGGCCCTAATAACCGGATCAATCTTCATCAAATAATCATCAACAACCACGGCAAAATTATAAGAAGGAAAACCATTCGATCTTAAAATAACAAAATCTTTAATCTCAGTATTGTCAAACTCTATCTTTCCTCTTACCAAATCATTCCAGCCAGTCTTATTTTTTTTAGGAACCCTAAACCACAAAGCTCCTTCACTCCCATAGGCTAAATTTTCATCAACCAATTTTTTAGCATACTTTTTATAAAGATCAGTTCTTTCTGACTGATGGTAGGGTCCATAATTACCACCGATATCTGGACCTTCATCATACTTTAAGCCTAACCAATTTAAAGCATTGGTAATTATTTCTTCTGCTCCTCTTACAAAACGTTTAATATCGGTGTTTTCAATTCTTAGAACAAACTTTCCTTTGTTTTTCCTAGCGTAGGCAAAATTAAATAAAGCTGTATAAGCAGTACCAATATGAGCTAAACCTGTAGGAGATGGAGCGATGCGCACACGAACTTGCTTCATACCTTGATTTTAACATACCTAACTTTTATACTCAAAGTAGCTGCCCATGACAAATTTAACACAAACAACCTACTGGACAAGGCGTCTTTTAAAGATCGGCGGTATTCTCTTAGTTGCTATTATTGTTTTAAAAATCGCCTTTAATATCTTTTCTACTGTTTGGCGAAAAATCAATCCGCCACCGCCACCACCACCCACAGTTGCTTTTGGTAAATTGCCGAAACTAGAATTTCCCGAGCAAAAAAATCTACCCAAACTTACCTTCAGACTGGAAACTATCCAAGGCGGCTTGCCTAAATTTCCTCCCGCCGCTAAAGTCTATTTTACTCCCAAATCAGGACCTAATCTTTTGGCTTTAGATCGAGCCACACAAAAAGCTCAACAGCTTGGCTTTAAAGGCCAGCCACAACAGATAAGCGAAAAAGTTTATCGTTGGCAAACCGAAACTCACCCTTCAACCAGCTTAGAGATTGATACTAATACCGGAAACTTCCATCTTTATTATGATTATCTAAGTGACCAAGAACTAATAAATAGTAAAAACTTGCCTACTAATCAACAAGCCGCTCAAGAAGCCAAAAACTTCTTAGCTAATAATGGTCTTTTAGCTGATGAACTAGCCACAGGTAGTGCTGAGTTTCAGTATCTTAAATTCACTCCGCCTGGCCTTATCAGCGCTATTTCTTTATCAGAAGCTGACTTTGTAAGAGTTAATCTCTTTAAAGCTGATCTGGATGGCTTAAAAATTCTCCCACCTAATCCCAAAGATTCTTTAATCTCTTTTCTATTCTCAGGCAGTAAAAGTTTAGGCAAAAGAATTATAGAAATTAAGTACACTTACTATCAAATTAGGGCTGATAATTCTGCCACTTATCCTCTAAAATTAGCTCAAAAAGCTTGGCAGGAAATGCAGGGAGAAAACGGTCATGTTGCCAACTTGGGAGAAAACCAAAGTGGCAATATTATTATCCGGCAGGTTTATTTAACCTATTACGAATCAGGCCAGCCACAGCATTATCTCCAGCCTATCTATGTTTTTGAAGGTGATAACAACTTCATTGGCTATGTACCGGCAGTTGCCTCTGAGTGGATGGAATGAAATTCTCCCATCGATGATTTGAAAAAGCCCAGTCAACCAATTTTTTAGTCTCACCAAAACGATCTTCACTCTTTAAAACCACGGTGATAACCCCCCGATTATCTCTCTGTGTATAGCCTACCAAACACTCACCGGCTTCTTCTGTCCAACCAGTCTTTAACCCTTTCATTCCCGGAATCTTCCCTAAAAGCTCATTAAGATTATAAAGATGATGAGTAATCTCTCCACTAACATCAGTAACTTTAATATAGGAAAGAGAAACCATTTCAAGAATCTTTTCATTTCTTAAAGCTACCGCCGCCAGTCTAGCCAAATCTAGAGCGGTCGTGTAAGAATAAACAGGCAACAAATCCCCCTCCTCATTACTATCCAAACCAGTTGGGTTGGCAAAAAAAGTGTCCTTCAAATGAAGCTCTTGAGCTTTTTGGTTCATTCTTTTGACAAAAGCTCCTTCTCCTCCAGGATAATTCTGGGCCAAGACTAAAGCCGCATCATTGGCCGAAGAAACCAAAACCCCCCAAAGTAAATTTTCAACGGTTATCCTTTCATCTTCCAAAAGCTCCATATCCTGCCCCTCATCATCAGGATTCTTAACCTCCAAAACATCATCAAAACTATAATGTTCTAAAGCTACCATGGCCGTTATAATTTTCACCGTTGAAGCCGGAAGAAGTTCTTCTTTCTCATTCTTGCCAAAAAGTGAAACAGCCGAATCTCTATCGACAACGACCGCTGATTCGGCCGTCAGAAAAGGGGCAGGAACATTATTAATATTTAAAGGATAAAAAGAAGCTAAAGGAATGGGGAAATCAATTTCTTCCACCAAAGAAGAAACAGAAAAAGCCTGGATGGTGGCATACATGTTTTGACTGGGGATAAAGAAGAAACTCAAACAAAGACAGAATAAAAGAGCTCTTCTAACCTTCAGAGGCGTTATCTTGCTCTTCCTCATCATCAACAATTTTGACAATTTTTTCAAATAAGCTATCATCTTTTTTACCTCTCCCTTTTTTAACTTTAGATAAAGAGACATCCACCCTTTCTAAGTCCCGCGGGAATAACGAAGCCTCCCGAACATTACTAAGCCCCAAAATATTTTGCGTAATTCTTTCTAAGCCCATACAAAACCCTCCTTCAGGCGGCATGCCATATTTAAAGGCCTGAAGATAGAAAGAAAATTTTTCTGGATTATAACCGCGGTCTTTAATACTCTTTAGAAGCTGTTGATAATCATTGATTCTCTGCCCGCCAGTAACCCATTCAACTCCTTTTCCTAAAATATCAAAGCTTAAGGTATGCTTTGGATCCTTGGGGTCAGGATAGGTATACATCGGTCTTTTGTCAGTCGGGTAATGAGTAATGATGATTAAATCAGAACCTTTTTCCTCTTTAGCCCAAAGACAAATTTCTCTTTCATCTTCCGGACTCAGATCCGGCTCCTGGCGATCATCTCTCTTGGTCCTTTTGTAAATAATTTCCTGGGCTTCTTTTAACTTTAAGATTGGTGTTTCTTTAACTGTTTTAGGAACTTCAAATTTCTTCCCTCTTAATTTTTCTATCTCTGGTTTTATCTTTTCTACTTCCTTAAAAATAAACTTTAAAAGCTCATCAACCAATTGATAAATGTCCTGCCAGCTTTCAATAAAACCCATTTCTGCATCTAAACCAATGTATTCTGTCAGATGTCTGGTGGTAATACTTGGTTCGGCCCGATAAGCGTGAGCGATAGTAAAAACCCTTTCAAAAGCACCAATACCAATTTGTTTGTAAAATTGAGGGCTCTGGGCTAAATAAGCATCATAATCAAAATATTTAACCTTAAAAAGCTCTGCTCCACCTTCAGTAGCCGTGACGGTAATCGTCGGGCAAAAGATCTCGGTAAAATCCTTCTCTTTTAAAAAGTTTCTAAAGGATTGAATAATCTTTTCTTGTACTTTAAAGATGGCTTTTTGAGAAGAATGACGTAAGGTCAAAGGGCGATAATCAAGTAAGGTCGGCAATTGGACACTTAGCTCCTCACTACCAATATCAAAGGGTAATTCAGCGGCTTTAGAAAGAACAGTCAATTTTTCTATTTGAAGCTCAATCTTCCCCGTTGGCAAATCTCTATTAACCATTGAAGGGGGTCTTTTCCTAATCTTCCCCACCACCGAAATAACATCCTCATTCCTCAACTCACCTAATTTCTTATCACCGACAACCTGAATTATTCCCGAACGATCACGTAGATCAATGAAAACCAGTTTGCCGTGATCACGATAAGCATCAACCCAACCTGAAAGACAAACCTCTTTGCCTATTTTTTTAATTGCTTCTTTTATTAAAATTCTCTCCATCTTTTTAATTCTAGCTTTTATACCTATTTTTTGCAATCAATCCAACTTAATATCTTTTAGCCTGAGTTGTAATTTTCTCTGTCCATTCCATTCATTGACAAAAAGATTATAGGCAAGGTCAACGGGTTTATCTGGGCTAAGTTTTGAATAGAATTCTCCCATATTAAAACCAACCGCCTCCAAGAGTAAATCGCTTCCATCGGTAACTTTTAATTTAAGATGCTGATTTTCACTACCCATCAATTGAGCATCAATGACTTTAACTTTAGAACTCGTAAAAACAGGCTCTGGGTTGTTTCTACCAAAAGGATATAATTTTTCTAACATTCTAAAAAGATCAAAATTTAAGATATCCAAATCCAGTTGAGCATCAATCTTTACTGTTGGCGAGAGATCAGTCTTGGCTAAAGATTCCTCGGCGATTTTTGAAAGTTTGTTCTTCAAAGTTTCTATTTTCTCTGTTCTAAAGGTAAAGCCAGCCGCTTTAGGATGCCCCCCTGAAGAAGTCAAAAGATAGGCACAAGTTTGAATTGCCTGAATAATATCAAATTCATCAACTGATCGTGCTGAAGCCCGCGAAAACCTTTCTCCTTTAGAAACAACAATGGCTGGTCTGTAAAATTCTTCCATTAATTTCCCAGCCACCAAACCAATAATTCCTTGCTGATAGCTTTCATGAGCGATAAAGATCAAATTACCCTTCTTCTCTTCCGCTAGATAAAGCTCCCTGGCGTGTAAGACAGTCTTTTTTGTTAAAGTCTGTCTTTCTTTATTTCTCTGATCAATTCTTTGAGCCAAACTGATGGCTCTATTCTCACTTAAAGTGCAAAGCAGCCTTAGTGATCCCATTGGGTCTTCTACTCTTCCTGAAGCATTAAGTCGAGGACCAATGATAAAACCAATTTCATAAACGCCAATTGTTTTTCTATTTAAATTGGCAAACTCAAACAATGATAAAAGACCTAATCTTTTCGTTTCTCTTAAGGCTTCAATTCCATACTTAACCAAGGAACGATTAACTTTTAGTAAAGGAACCATATCTGTAACACTGGCAATGGCCACTAGTTCTAAATCAAAACTATTACTCTTTAAATCTAAAAGTCTATTGGCTAAAAACCAACCTGTTGTCGCTCCAGCAATTAAAGTACTATGGACAATAGCCTTAGCTTTTTGGGGATATCTCCTTTTATCAATAACATGATGATCACAGACAATAACATCAACGCCTAACTCTTTAGCTTTAGTAACTTCTTTACCGGCAACAATACCGTGATCAACGGTGATGATTAATTTGACGCCATCCTTGGCAAATTCTTCAATTCTCTTAAACTTTAAACCATAACCTTCAAGACGGGTAGGAATAAAAGGTAAGGCCTGGGCCTTTAACTTAGCTAAAGCCTCCCATAAAATAGCTGCCCCACAAATACCATCAGCATCATAATCGCCATAGACAATAATCCTTTCTTTGTTTTTGATGGCCATCTTTATTCTCTTGACAGCTTTTTTGATTTCGACAGCAGAAAGCCCTAAATCCTTAAAAGTTAAATCTTTAATTTTTTTAGGATCTAAAAACTCATCAATTTCTTTTTTTGTCTTTAATCCCTTGTTATTTAAGAGAATCTTAAGAAGCTGATCTTTATCTTTTATCTTTTCTTTATTTAATAATTTCCATTTCATTTTGAGTTTACGATAAACAAGCTCCGCTTATTGTGCTATAATTTGAATAGAAAACCACCATCATTTTACCAAGATGAAGCTTAACTTACCACCATTTGTTGAAAAAATAATTGCCACTTTTGAAAAGAATCACTACCAAATTTACATTGTCGGTGGAGCCATTCGTGACCTTCTCATGAACAAAAAACCTCTTGATTGGGACTTTACTACCAATGCCAAGCCTAAAGTAATTCTCAGTCTCTTTCCTGATGCCTTCTATGACAATAAGTTTGGTACTGTCGGTGTCGTCAACCCCAAAGAAAAAAAGAAAGATAAATATGGCAAACCTATTATCTACGAAATTACCACTTTCAGAAAAGAAACTGGTTATTCAGATAAACGTCATCCAGACAGAGTCGTTTGGGGAAAAACTATTGAAGATGACCTCATTAGAAGAGATTTTACCATCAACGCCATCGCCTTAAAAAAAGAAAATAGCGAATTTAAACTTATTGATCCCCACCAAGGACAGCAAGATATTAAAAAGAAATTAATTAGAGCCGTTGGCAAAGCAGAAGAAAGATTTAAAGAAGATGCCCTGCGTATGATGAGGGCCATTAGAATTGCCACCCAACTAGGTTTTTCCATTGAGAATAAAACCTTCCAGGCTATTAAAAATAATGTAGACCTTATTGACAATATTAGTAACGAGCGAATAAGAGATGAGCTTTTAAAACTTTTCTCCTACCAGCATAATGCTGATGGTTATATGCTTTTAAGGAATTCCGCCTTAGCTGAAAAAATCCTTCCCGAAACAGAAAAAGGCTTTGGTGTTGACCAAAAAAGCCCCAAAAGACATCACATCTGGGATGTTGGCACCCATTCGGTCAAATCACTCCAAGTATCTAAATCAACCGATCCTATCGTCAATCTCGCCATCCTCCTTCATGATGCCGGCAAGCCTTGGGCAGCTAAAAAACAAAAAGACGGTACCATTACTTTTTATAATCACGAAGTTATCAGCGCCACTATTGCTCAAAGTGTCGCCAAAAGATTAAAGCTTTCTAATAAAGACAGCAAAAGACTAGTCACCTTAGTCAGATGGCATCAATTCACCGTCAATGAAAATCAAACTGATAAAGCTATTAGAAGATTTATAAAAAACGTTGGTCAGGAAAATCTAGAAGATATGCTTACCCTAAGAAGAGCCGACAGATTAGGCGGCGGAGCCAGAGAAACCTCCTGGCGTTTAGAAAAATTCAAAAAGAAATTAAAAGCAGTTCAAAAACAACCCTTTAAAATAACTGACCTTAAAGTCAATGGCAAAGATGTCATGAGCGTTCTTAAAATAAAGTCAGGACCAATGATAGGAAAGATCTTAAACAGCCTTTTTGAAGAAGTCGTTAATAAAAAAATAGAAAATAAAAGAGAAGTACTTCTGAAAAGGATAAAGGGAATCTTAAGGCAAATTAAAGCCAATAGGTGAAAATAATAAATCACCCTGGGGGTAAAATTTATTTTATTTCCTGGCGATATAGAGACCGTAACCCATGTATTCCAGAAATTTAAAGACGCTTTTGGGCATCCCTAAAGATTCTCTGATAAAGTTTCGGTAGGAAGGATTAACCAAGCTGCCAATAAGAAACCTATACCAGGCTCTAATAAAATCCCTGAACTCAAAGGTTTTGATTTCTTCAATAAACTGGCTGACAAGCGTCATCTTGTAGGTTTTCTCTTCAATATTCTTTAATCCCGCTTCTTTTAAGAGTTTCTGCCAGCCTTTGGAATTTCGGAATTCCGGTCCACCCATCAGACGGGAGAGATATTCAACTAATTCAGGCGGTGGCGTTTTCAGCCAAAGACATTCATTAAGCCCAACAAATCCTCCGGGTTTTGTCACTCGCAAATATTCCTTAATAGCTTTTACCTTATCATTAACAAAGGCGATAACCGACTCGCTGACAACGGCATCAAAAAGATTATCTTTAAAAGGAAGCTTTTGGGCGTCAGCCGTTCTAAATTCAACCTTCCCTTCCAAACCTTTTCTTCTTGCTCTTTCCTTTGCTCTGGCTATCATTCTTTCGGAGATATCAACGCCAACCACTTTTACCCCGTATCTTTCCGCCAGATAACAAGGGGTTGTTCCAATACCGCAACCAACCACCAAAACAAACTTGCCTTTTTCCATATGGCACAGTTTAGCCAGTTCTTTGGTTGCTCTTAAACCGCCGAGATGTTTGGTAATGCCGAAATCAGCTTGTATTTCAAAGTAAAGGGAATCTTTTGAGTTCATACTTTATTCTAACAGAATCAAAATGGCAGATCCTCGCTATAATCTTCATCTTTGATACCTTTAGTAAATTCCTTAACTTTTTCTTTTTCCGGGCAAAAAGTTTTAAAGATACAAAACTTACAGAAATTGCTTGGTTTAGTCTTAAATTCTTTAGTCTGATTGATTAAATCTATTTTTTTGATAATTTCACTTTTCAAATCTTCAGTATCTTGCGCATCTAATTCAAATTCCTTCCGACTACCTGACCTAAGAAAAAAGAAGCTAGCTTTGTTTGCTGGTTTTTTAAATTTTTCTTCAGCCAGAACTTTATAAAATTTTAATTGAAAACTACTATTACCTTCACTCTTACCAGTTTTAAAATCAATGATATGAAGACTTTCGTCTTTATTTTCTGTGATAAGATCAAACTTACCAGAAATATCAAAATCTTCATTTATGGGGGTAATAAGATCTTGATAATCTTTGATAGAATGACGAATATCACTGGTCGGTAAATATATAATTTTTGAATCTTTAATTTGCATAGAGAAAAAATTCTTCAGCATTAAAAGAGCTTGGCTATACGCTTCTCTTTCTTCCTCTATACTTTTAAAACCACCCCATTTCCCCAATGGCATTTTTTTATTCCTTTGGGCTTCGCTTGTCCAAGTTCCTTTTAAAGTATTTTTAAGGTTTTCCCAAGTACGTACGTCCTCTTGGGCATGAAAGAATAAAGTAATGGCATTGTGGATAGCACGACCCAAAGTAAAAAAACTAAAAATATTTTCCGGCATTTTATTTAACTCACTTTTCATTTTGGAATAAATAGGGTCAAGATAATTGAATTGATATGATTTTGGGCATTTCTCAAACGAATTCAGCTTTGAAGGAGAATAAATCTTATCGTAGTTAATATTTTGTTTTACTATTTTTTTAATATCAGACATAAAAAGTATTTTACCCTCTCAAGAATCTTAAGGCAAATTTAGGTAGATGTGGAAGAAGTTATTAAACTAAACCGGGGCTGTGAGATTACCGCCGTCAACAATCTTGGCAATTAACAAAGTAGCTTCTTTTAATTTTTCTTCCATTTAAGTTTTCGTTGGATTTTTAAATATCTTTCCGTGTCCGGGAATAATCCAGTCAGCAATTTTTAAAACTTTCTTCCTGCTCTTTAGCAACGCTTTTTTGTCCTTAACATAGATATCCTTTAGCTTAAGCAAAGAATCTTTATCAGTCTTTTGCTTTTGATCTACACTCCACCAAAAAAGATCACCAACTATAGCAACTAAACCTCTTTTTGTTGGAACTAACAACGAACAGTCTGACGAATTATGGCCAGGGGTAGAAATAATTTTTAAATTCGTTCCCGGAATAACTCCCTTATGGTTCTTCGCCTTATCCTGAAAATAAATCAGCTTATCATCTAAAATCCGTGCTTTGGGGAAAATTCCTGCAAGAAGAAAATGATCTACATGCCAATGAGTTATTAAAACAAAAGCTATATTATCAGGCTTTAAATTTTCTTTTTTAAGCTCTTTTAAAAGAAGCTCTCTGTTGTTTCCTGGGTCAATAATAGCATTCGCTCTATCATTTTGGACCAAAACTACTGTTGGTGTTGCATGCCAAACATAACCGGGAGATTTTTTATCGTAGCCTTGGATTAGAATTTTTACCTTCGCCATGTGTATTAATTTTACCAAATTTCAGGAGAAATTTCTTATTGGGCGAGGCAGCAGGAATTTAGGTTCTTAAAAAGATCCTTAGGTTTCTACCTATCCAACACCCGGTGTTAATTCCGGGTACTAGTTTCTTTCTTTCATTTTTAGCAACTCATCCAGATTAACCAAACGCCCAAAAGAATTACAACTAGTAACAAGATTTGCGTTAGTACTGGTTTGTTCTGAAATTTTAGAGCTACTTTTCGAATAACTCCAGGAAAGGCAATTCTGCTAATACCTTTGATTAAAGAAATCCAGCCAAAGATAGTAATAACAACTCTCCAGTCAGCCACCCATACATTATGTAAAATTATTGTAACCAAACCTAAAGATAAAGCTAAATATCCAGAAAGCAATGTAAAACCTTTATCCTCAACTAACTTAAATATATCCTCTAAGCTTTTTCTTCTTAAAAGAAAAACCAGACAGACAATAACCAAAAGCCATCCCCAAAATTTTGCCAAAAAATTCTCTACTCCCACTTCTCCTCACCTCCTTTCGTTAGAAATTTACTAAGCAACCCCGAGTATTAACAAGCTTTAGATAAATTATAACAAATTTCAGGGAAAATTTTTGAAAGACAGTCTGGAGCGACAGAATTTTAAGGTTTCCATCTCCTACCTTTGGTATTTTTTTTCAAAAGCTTGTCTAAAATCTTTTTAGCAATTGGGGAACTCTACAAACTTATGATAGGATTAGGTATGAGAGTGAGGAAAAAGAAACTTAAAGGAAACTGGCTAAAATGGGGTGGATTGTTGGGAACTTTGCTTTTAGTTCCTTCCCTAATTTTAAACATCTTTCTTTTCCAAAAAACCCAAAAATTAGGTCAAGGGATAAAGGTTCTTGAGGTTTTGGATGGTGATACCATTTTGCTTGATGGCAAAGTCAGATTAAGATTAAGGCATCTTGACGCTCCGGAGCTTGAGTTTTGCGGCGGTAAGGAAGCTAAAGATTTGCTGACCGGTTTGGTGAAAGACAAAAAAGTGATTTTGGCAGAATATATTTTAGACCAACGGGGTCGACCCCTAGCTCTAGTTTACTTAGACAATAAACTGATTAATGAAGAAATCTTAAAATCAGGTTGGGCCAGATACCACTCTGACCAAACTTCACAAACTGAACAATTAAAAGCAACTGCCCAAAAAGCCAAAGAAGAGAAAAAAGGTATTTTTAGCCCCCAATGCTATCAAACGGAAAATCTTAAAAATCCCAAATGTAATATCAAAGGCAACGTTGATAAAGCTACTGACACAAGATTATATTATTATCCCGGCTGCGCTCAATACAAATTTACCATTGTGGAAAAGGACATTGGCGAGGATTGGTTTTGCACAGAAAAAGAAGCACAAAGGGCAGGATTTGAAAAAGCAAAAACTTGCTATTAGTAATTATTGAAAAGATTATTTATTTCTTCTTCGAAGCTCTATAAGAAGCTTTGACATCTAGGACAAAGGCTCCCAGACCGATGGTGATAAAGGCAAAAGAGGTAAGTCCACCAATTATCGGTAATACGGTTAAAATATAATAGATTACCAAACCAATCGCCAATCCCCAACCTAAAGGATTCTTAATCTTAGTGTTAGAGAGAATCTTATTACCAATAAAGAAGGCCACAAAGATTTTACTGAAATAGACAGCTAGAGCAAATAAAGGAATAAGAATGAATAGAAAAGGAATACCAATGATGCTGATGGCTAAAAAGACAACTGAAAAAGCCAAGATAATAGGAGTTAAAACACCAACTCCTAAACTCGCCAATGGTCTTTTTTGAATAACCTCAATGACTCCCTTGGTACGCTTAGGGAAAAGATATAAGAAAAGCAAACCTAAACCGATGGCAATGAGAAGAGCAACAAATTTAAGATAAAAACTGATGCCGATTACTCCCAGGAAAGCAATCGGAGCAAAACCCTTTAAAAATCCTTTTTTAGGAAAACCTGTTTTCTTGGCCATCTCTTCATAATTAGTTTCTCCTAACACCATTCCCTCTTCGATCTCTACTTCTTGAGGCGCTTGATAGCTTAAATCACCCATTATTCTAGTTCCTTCATTAAAATTAGCCTTTTGAAATGATCCTTTGAAATTACGACCAACTAAACTGGCAAGATTAACTTCCTGAGCATAAACAGTTACATCTCTACCAACAGGACCACTTAAATTAACTATCTGACCACCGGCTAAAGCGCTCCCTGAAATTTGTGCTTTATTACTAACCGTTAAGGTATTGCCAAAAATGGTTATATTCTTACCCACTAAACCGCTTATAGAAATAGTATTAGCGACTAGCCGAAGATCATCAGTTACTTCACCAGAGAAAATAATTGTATTTGCCCCGGCAATTAAATCGCCATTAATAATCCCATCAACAACTAAATTATTAGTGCCGACGAAAACATCACCGTTAACAATACCAGAGATAGTTACCGTGCTTCCGGCTAAATAGAGATCACGATCGATAACTTCATCTTGAGTAATGACGACATTCTGTGGTTGCTTATCAGCAGAAGAAGTCGCTTTCCCAAAAGCTAAAGCATCTTTATTAAAGAAAGAGAAACAAATTAAGAAAGTTAAAATGGCAAAAAGAAACCTTTTCATCATCAAAGTTAAAAATAGCAGACTTTATTTTAAAAGTCAAACTATTTCTTTTCTTTTATCTTATGCCAGACGACCAAAAGAGGCACGGCATTAAAGGTTGAGGAGTAAGTACCAGAAACAGTTCCGATAAGCAAGGCTAAAACAAACCATTTAATAGTCACCCCACCTAAAAGAAATAGAGCTACTAACATAAAGATAATCGTCAGAGAGTTGTTTAAAGATCTGGATAAAGTTTCGGTAATGGCTTTGTTGGCTAAATCCCCAAAGTCAGCTTTGGGATAAAGCTTTTGCGATTCTCTTATTCTGTCATAAACGACAATGGTATCATGAACTGAAAAAGACAAAATAGTAAGAAGGGCTGTCACAAACAAGGTATCAACTTCAATCCCGGCAAAATATCCCAACAAAGAAAAAGCGCCTATTAAGACCAAGCTATCATGGAACATAGCTAAAATAGCACATACACCAAATTTAGCATTTTTAAAACGCCAGGCTACATAGCCCATGATAAGACCAGCCGCCAAAATAATGGCAATAATAGTTTTTGTCAAAAGCTCTTTACCTAAAGTCGGTCCTACTGTCTCAAGGCGAAGTTCCTCAGGAGATTGATCAAACTTCTCTTGAAAAATATCTTTTATCTTAATCGTTTGTTCACTATCTAGTGGCGGCAAACGTAAAAGAAAAGTGTTCCTTCCAGAAGTTTGAATGGAATTAACTTGATACTCATTAACTTCTAAAACTTCTTTTATTTCTTCTTTAGTCACTTCATTTACAAACTTGTATTCTGCTAAAGTACCGCCGGTAAAATCAATGGCCGGTTTTAAGCCAAAAAGAACTAAAGAAACAATACCTGGAATAATAACCAAAGCTGAAATTAAAAAGTAAAGATATTTATAGCGCATCCACTTAATCATTTTTTCACCTCCGCTTTAGAAAAGACTCTTAATAATGTCCTGGTAACAACAATACCGGTAAATAAACTTAAAATAACACCTATGCTTAAAGTCAAGGCAAAGCCTCTAACCATTCCTGAAGTATTTAAAAAAGGCCAACTAAAAGGATTAAATAAAATAAAACAAGTGATTAAGGTGGCCATATTAGCATCACGAATAGAATCCCAAGCCCTGCCAAAACCAAGCTCCATGGCTAAAGCTCTCGGCTTACCAGCTCGAAGCTCTTCCTTCATTCTTTCAAAAATCAAAATGTTGGCATCCACGGCCATACCTACTGATAAGATAAAACCAGCCATCCCCGGTAAAGTCAAAGTCACCGGAAGCAACTTATAAATAGCCAGGGTTACCAATCCATAAATAATTAAGGCCATATCTGCTAAAAGACCTAATTTACCATAATAAAGAGCCATAAAAACAATGACCATTAAAAGCCCTATTAATCCCGCCCAGACACTTTTCTGCACTGATTCAGCTCCTAAGTTAGCCCCAATATTACGCTGTTCAATAAGCTTAATGGGAACTGGCAAAGCTCCAGCATTCAACTGAATAGAAAGTTTTTTGGCCTCCTCAACGGTGAACTCGCCACTAATAATGGCTTCACCGGCGGTAATTTGTTCCTGAACCCTAGGAACAGTCACCGGTATTTCATCTAAAAAGATGGCCACTGGCCTACCAATATTGCGCTTGGTAATTTCTGAGAATTTTTCTGCTCCTTCAGAAGAAAAAATTAACCCCACTGATGGCTGGCCGGTATTTTGATCAAACTTAACTTCTGATCTTGATAAATCCTTTCCCGTTAAACCGGTCGGTTTAAAATCAAAAATAGAAGCTGCTTCAGTTGCTTCCCCCTCTAATTCCCTAAAATCCAATTGAGCTGTTTGTCCAATTAAATTAACAGCCTCACTAATATCACTAATACCGGCAAGCTCAACAATTAAACGATAATCATTACCTACCCTAGAAGTTTGAATAACAGGCTCGGTAACTCCAAAAAGATTAATCCTTTTTTCAATATTATCCTTAGCCGCCTCAACGGCTGTTTTTTGATCTTCTTTTTTAACATCTGACATATCGGCTTGAAAAACTAAATGAGTACCACCAGCTAAATCAATTCCTTTTTTAATTTCCAAATCTCTTTGTAGACGAAAACTACCCAATCGCCAATCAATCCCAGGACGTCTAAATTCCTCATCTATCTTGAAGTTTTTAAAACTAAATTTAATGGGAATCTTGCCAGGAAGTGAGACAAATAAAGAAAACAAAGCTAAAACAACAATAAACCAAAGCAAACGACGAGTCTTCATTTCTTTATTCTTTTCTTTCTAACGAGGCTTTGGGAGAGAG
Organism: uncultured Gammaproteobacteria bacterium; assembly: GCA_965230945.1. Taxonomy (GTDB): domain Bacteria; phylum Patescibacteriota; class Microgenomatia; order PFEM01; family JAPLYW01; genus CAZJJY01. The sequence continues at coordinate 249,195 of OZ246397.1, forward strand.
GAAGCTGTTTGGTGCCCGAAAAGCTGTAAATGACTTGACCAGTTTCTGGCTTAACCTCCACCTCAACTTCTCCACCCGATTTAATTCCCAAAGATTGGGCAAACCGAGAAGGAACGGTTACTGCCAAGCTATTACCAGTCTTAATAATTTTTTGTTTACCCATTTTAAAAGCTACTCAGATAAATCTTCTTCGTCCCCAATTAACATTACTTTTGAGGCTGATAAAATACCCAATAAAAATGGATCACGTCTTTTTTTGCGAAAAACAAATTCCTCTTTTTTCATGACGCTGTAATTAACTTCCCGGCCTAATTTACTTTCGGTTTCTCTTACAATTTTAGATAGCTTTTGTATATCGACATCACCTACCACTAATAAATCAACCCCCTTTTCTTTTGTCGGCAAACCCCTGGCCATTCTTCCCGAAAGCATGGCAAAACGAATATTGCCAAGTTTAACCTTCCTTTTTACGATCTCACCGCCCAAACCAGCCGTTTTAGAAACTAAAGAAAGTAAATCTTGATACAAAGGATAGTCTTTATTAAACCAATAATAAATTCTATTACCCCGATTTTCTTTTTTAACCATGCCTCTCTTCTCCATCCGCTGTAATTCTCTTCTGACGGCATTAATCTCCTCACTAATCAAACGCACTAACTGACGAATATAAAACATTTCTTTTGGTTGAGAAAGAAGAGTTTGGAGCAGTTTAGCTCGAACTTTGGATACCATCAGGTCTTGGAGCATAATTCCTTAGTTTTAATAACTAATTTCGTTCCCGGCAGGAATAATTTCAATCCAGATAGGCCCGCGATTTAAGACAAGTTCCTTGCCTTTCTTATCAGTAAAGATGGTTCTCGATTGACGATCATCCTTCTCCCAGCTACCGACAATGGCCTCCCCATCTTGAAAAACAATCGCCTTTCCTGTCCCAATCGTTTTGTAAAGAAGATGTTTTAGTTCATTAATCGGTCCTGTTTCTCTCGTGGACTGAATAATGACTGTTTTGGCTTTAATTTGAGAATCATCGTTGTTATCCTTGTGAGACTGGCCATCATTAAAGCGTAGATATTGGTTGTTTTCTTTATCATATTCCCACTTAACTGCATAATCTTTACTATTTCCCCAAAATTCAAAGCCAATTTTGTTTACCCCACCTCTTTCTTCAGTCGCTTTATCGTCTTTGAATTTCCAAGAAACAAAATCTTCATCCCAACGGTTACCATCTTCATCGACATTGGTAAGCTCTCTTTTTTGAGCCACTTGCCAAAGTTTTTCCGTAGTGGAATACATCGTATGTTCCGTCGCTACTGGATGACCTATTCTTTCGTAGTCTCTCCAAAAGACAGGAAAACCCAAGGAGAATTGGTTCATGTCATTTCCCTTAGCCAACCATCCATAATCACCAATTTGGCCTAAGGCATTAGTCTTACCTGGTTTATTAGCTCCACCGACATGAGCGTAAAGAGGATAGTCACCATATTCTGAGGCAAAATCAAGAAAGTAAGTTCGGGCGGAACGTACCGGCCCTAAGATTACTTCTTGAGCTACAGCACCACAATAATAAACGGCCAAGAAACGAGTAATGCCACCCTCGGCCACTGCCTCATAAACAACATCAGCCTTAGATAATCCAGATTGAGGACGAGATTCGGCATGATTTTCGAGCATCACCGTCAATGGACGGCGTTTCTCCCAAATCCTTTGTTCTCCCTTGGTAAACATACCGCCATTTAAAGGACAAGCTTCAGTTTTAGGAGCATTAAGATCAATAGCAAAACCAGTTTTACCATCCTGTAAAGGAGAAATTAAACTTTGTGATGGTCCGCCTAAATAACGAAAGAGAGCATAAGAAATACCGCTGGAAGCTAAATACAATAGTATCCCGCTAATAATTAAAACTAATTTTTTGTTTTTCATCATTTAATTCTTTTTGCGCTTTTAACAGCTCTTTTTTCTTCTGCTGACAGTTCGTAGCTACTTTGCTTACCCTTCTTAATCGGTTTGGCATAAATTCTAGTTATTTCCCGACTATGTAAACTGGTAATGACAAAACCACTGTTTTCACCATCAAGCAAAGCTAAAGAGAAGCTTTGATTACCACCAGTTTCAGAAAAAGGATTAAAACGAGCCAAGCCTACTTTTTGTATATTATAAAGATTGTCTTTTTGAAGCTCATCAATCTTCTTAACCAAATCATCAATCTTTATTGCTTCTCTTTCAGAATTCTTTAAAAGTTCTTCTAAAACCGACCTTAAGTCCTTCTTAGTAATACCCTTGGTGAGCTTTCGGTAATGATTATAAAGATTATAAAAGATCACCGACAAAAATACCAGCCAAAAAAAAATAATACCTAGTAAAATTGCCATCAATTGATCAAAAGTAAACATAACTTGATTTTAGAAAGCTTTCATGCTATTGTCAATTAGAAAATGGGCAAAAACCGCAAGACCCGCAAAGAAAAAATCATCCTCCAGCTCAAACGACAGCTTCACCAACAAGCCCAAATTGTTTCTGAACCCAAAAAAAATAAAATAAGTCAAGAGGCAATCCCAGTTCAAGCTCAAACTGAACCTATTCAGGTTCAAGAAGAAAAAAAGGGTGATGATACGGCCTTTTCAGGTGACTTGAAGCTTATTAGAAAAGATCTACTCAAAACATTAATTTTAACCTTTATCATTGTTAGCTTCGAATTAGTGTTATACTTATACCTGAAATAATCTTTCCTGTCCGAGAAAAGAGAGGAGGTGAAAGAGAACAATGGCATTAGATTTTTATTGTGTAAAGTGTCGTACCAAAAGAAACGGTAAAGATGTCGAAAACGTCACCTTAAAAAACGGTAAGCCAGCACGAAAGGCTACCTGTGAAGTTTGCGGCACCAAGATGTTTAGAATTGGTGGTTAGATCAACTTAGGATTTAAATCCAACAAAAACCCGCTTACTCCTTAAAGTGTAAGGTTGGGTTTTTGTTTGAATGAAGTTAACTAAAAATCAAAAGCCCTATTCCTAAAAGAAGACAATAAACTCCAAATACCCAAAGTTTAGAACTTACCAAAAACCTCTTCAAAATCTTTAAAGCAAAATAACCAATCGTCCCAGCTATAACCATCCCCCATAAAGCCTGACTAATTAAATCACCAGAAGATGATAGTAAATCAGGAATCTGCAAAATTAAGGCTCCTAAAATAGCCGGAATAGCTAAAAAGAAAGAAAGTTGAAAAGCTACATCCCTATTTAATCTTCTAAACAAACCGGCACTAATGGTCGCTCCGGAACGAGAAACTCCAGGTAGTATCGCTAAAGCCTGAAACAAACCTACAAAGAAAACATCTTTCCACTTAAGAGAACTAATCCTCTGATTTTTAAGTTTGTCCTTAAAAAGGATTGTTAAAAAAAGCAAAAGACTGGTAATAAGCAGTGAGATGCCTACTACCTTAAAAGAGTCAAAAAGAAGATTAATCTTTTTCTCCAAAAGCAAACCTACTATTGCCGCCGGGATGGTGCCGATAATAATCAAGAGAAAAACATACCAAGATTCTTTTTCTTTTTTAAAGATTCCCCTAACTAATTTTATTAAAGCTTTTCTAAAATAAAAAAGAACTGCCCCCAAAGTACCCACATGAACAAAAACATCAAATAAAACCGGGGGTTTTAGAGCAAAAAGTTTTTGAAAAATAACTAAGTGACCAGAAGACGAAATAGGCAAAAACTCGGTTAAGCCCTGAATAATTGATAGAAAAAAGGTCTGCCACCAAAACATTATCTTTATTGTAAGCTCAGGCTCACCTATAAGCAACCTAAACTTAAGAAAACTTGAAAAATGATGGCTTTCTTTGTTATAATATTGTTGCCTAGGAAGTCGAGCAGTCGCCCACCTTACGGTGGGAGGAAAGTCCAGACAGCTGAAGACAGGGTGGCTTCGGGCAACCGAAGCACTGTAAACTCCTGGTAGTTTACGGCTAGACAGGGCCACAGAGACTACAACTCATCTTTAAACCGAAAGGTTTAGAGGCAGAGAGTGAAAAGAGGTAACCCTCCCTGCTGCAACCTCCGATTGGCGCGTTTGTAGGATGTCTTCCCAAGCGCCGAAGCTTGAGGGCAAAGACAGATGACTGTTTAAAACAGAATCTGGCTTACGGGCTTCCTAGGTTTTTTTAATGAAGAAATCAAAGACGTTTAAATCGCTCGGAAGTAGAAACCTCAGAAAGAATAATTTCAATTAAAAGGACAACCGGGATGGCTAAAATCGCTCCCACTATTCCAGCCAGTCTAAAACCAGCTATCAGAGCCAAAATGGTAATCAAAGGATTAATCCCCACCTCTTTAGCCATTATCTGAGGAACAATAAATTGGTTCTCAAATTGTTGAATTAAAAAGTACAAGGCAACCACAGCCAAGGCTGTCCAAGGAGAAATGATCAACCCGACTAAAACGGCGGGAACAGCCGAGATAAAAGGACCGATATTAGGAATAATCTCCAGCAATCCAGCAAAAATAGCCAAAGGCAAAGCATATTCAACACCTAAAAGACGAAGACCAATATAAGAAAGCAAGCCGACAATAAGCATCAAAAGCAGTTCTGCTCTTACCCAGCCACCTAACTTTGTTTCAATCTTTCCTACAATTCTGGCTCCAACTCTTTCTCTAGAACCTAAAAACCTTACCAAAAACTTATCTAAATTCTTTCTTTGTAAAAGCAAGTAAAAGCTAATAACAATAAAAATAATGAAATTTAAAATATTTTGAAAGATGCCTGCAAGAACCTTTATTATGCCACCAGACAAAAGCCCAAACTTATCAACTAATTGATTAATCTGACTATCAACTACTTTCTCATTAATACCCAACCACCTAAAAGAAGCGAAATCAGAAGGTAACCGAGAAATTAAAGTTTGCGTTTGTTCTACCAAAGGAGGAATAATGCCGGCAATAATCAAACCAATTAGTCCAAAGAGAATAATATAAATCAAAAAGATGGCTAAAGCTCGCGGAAAATGCCATCTTTCTAGTCTATCTACTAAAGGATTCAGAGCCGCCATCAAAATAATACCAAAAAACAAAAGCGTTAAAGGACCTCTTAAATAGTAAATCAACCATAAAAAAAGAAGGAAGAAAACAGTAAAGATAATGGTGCGGTGAGAGATTTCAATTTTTCTGGGCATCATCTTTCAGTATACCAAACTAAAACAGCCCTTTCTACTTTATCTTGCCATTCCTTGCCCGAAATGTCAAACCATCTAATCTGCTTGTCTTTTCTAAACCAGGTTCGCTGACGACGCACATAGCCATGTTCGCTATTTTTCCAATCCTCTATAACTTCCTCTCTAGACTTCCTACCTTCAAAAAAAGACTGCCATTCTTTATAACCAATGGTGCTTCCCAAGACAGAATTTTTAAAATGGTAACCTTTTTTCACTAAAACCTTTATTTCTTTCTCTACTCCCTCCTTAACTCTCTCCTCAACTCGCTGATCAACAAAATTATAAAGCTTGCTTAAAGAGGTCTTTAAGCCAATTTTTAAAACATCTGCTTTTAATCCCTCTCGCCCCAAACTTTCTTTCCTGTCTAAAGCAATCTCTATGGCTCTAATTAGACGCCGCGGATTCTGACGATCAGATTTATTCATTTCTTGCCATCTTTGAGAATTTAATTTCCTTAATCTCTTTTGAAGTTCAGACAGACTCAAAGAGCCTAGTTTTTCTCTAAGTTCCCAATCAGGTGAAATACCCAAACTATCAAGACCTTCAAGTAAGGCCTGAATATAAAAACCTGTTCCCCCAGCTAAAATAGGTAACTTTCCCCTTTGCCAAATAATCTTAATAATTTTCTTAGCCGCTATTAAATAATCAGCAACGCTAAATTGATAGTCAAGATCGACCAAATCATATAGCCAGATTTTAACCCCATCTATTAAATAAAAACCATTCTGTAATTTAGCACCCTTAACATCTTTACCAGTACCAATATCCATTCCTATATAAACCTGCCTAGAATCAGCCGAAATAACTTCACCATCAAACTTTTTAGCTAAATAAATAGCCAATTTTGTTTTACCAGTCGTTGTTGGCCCGCAAACAACAAGCAATTTCTTCATTGCCCAAATTATAACGTGTTGCCATATCCTTTAAAACATGCTAAAAACAATTAAGGATTATTATGAATAATACTCTTCAAAATCTAACCAAAGCCTTTATTGGTGAAAGTCAAGCTCGTAATCGTTATGCTTTCTATTCTAAGATTGCCTACAAAGAAGGGTATGACCAAATCTCTGAAATCTTTCTCATTACTGCCGATAATGAAAGAGAGCATGCTAAATGGCTTTTTAGACTAATCAACGAAATTAAAAAGGATAAAAAAGCTATTCAAGTTGAAGCCGAAACTCCAACTACTTTAGGAAAAACCCAAGATAATCTTAAGGCTGCTATTGCCGGTGAAAACTACGAGCATACCCAAATGTATCCTAAATTTGCCAAAATTGCTGACGAAGAAAAACTTCCTAAAGTTGCCCAAAGACTTAGAGCTATTGCTACAGCTGAAAAACACCATGAAGAGCGTTATAAAAAGATTCTTAAAGCCCTGCAAGACAAAAGTATTTTTAAGAAAAACAAACAAGTCTGGTGGGTTTGCCGTAAATGTGGTTACATAAGTTTTGGCAAACAACCTCCCCTAAAATGCCCCTCCTGTAATCATGAAAAAAACTTTTTTCAGTTAAAATGTGAAGAATATTAATAAAGAAAGGAGGTAAATATGGCTGAATTAAATAAATCATATAAATGTAATATTTGTGGCAATGTTGTTAATGTTATGAAAGCTGGCATTGGTGAACTGGTTTGTTGTGGTCAACCCATGGCCATCGTAGAAGAACAGGCTCAAGCAACTCAAGAAGCAAGGCCTGAAATGCCGGGAGCAGCAGCAGAAACATCTGAAGCTACCCCAGTGGAAACTCCTACTGAGCAAGCTTCATCTGAACCAGCAGCTGAATCTACAACCGAAGATAAACCGGAAGAACAGTCTGGAGAAAACAACCCAAATATATAAAAATTAATTAATTTCTTTTTCTCTTGCTTGTTTTTGGAGAACAGCCTTTGCCAATCCAACAAAAAAGACAAAGTCTGTTTTTGGGTAGGCCGATGGCTTTAATCATATCACTAACCGTTTGATATCTAAGTGAAGTCACCCCTAATTCTTTACGAATAGCTTCAACCATTTTTCTGTAATGAGGAGATTTATCATTAATAAAATTATTAATATCAAAAGGTTTTTTACCTGTCAATTTCTTGATAATCCTTCTAGCGGCTAATTCCCTTTTAGTTCTTACGGATAAAAGATAAGGGCAAGGAAACATTAAGGGTGGACAGGCAATACGAACATGAATTTCTTTGGCTTTGTTCTTCCAAAGTTTTTCAATGGCCTGATTTTTCAGTTGAGTCCCACGAACAATAGAGTCATCACAAACAACAATTCTTTTCCCCTCAATAACACTTCTAATCGGGATCAGTTTTAATTTGGCAACTCTATTTCTTACTTCTTGAGAAGGTGGTGTATAACTGCGGCCGTATCCATCAGTATATTTTACCAAAGGCCTGCTATAGGGGATTTTAGCGGCTTTCGCATAACCTAAAGCATGAGCAATGCCTGAATCAGGTATCCCAGTCACTAAATCAACTTTAATCTTATCTCCCTTAGCCAAATTAATCCCACAACGCTCTCTAACCGTCTCAACATTAATTCCTTCATAAGATGAAGCTGGATAGCCAGTGTAAATCCAGAAAAAGGAACAAATTTTATTTTCCTGACCGACTATCTTTTTTCTCTTTAGGCCATCTTTAGTTAACAGAACTATTTCTCCGGGCTGCAGCTCTTTAACAGGTCTAAGGCCTAAATTGGGAAAAGCACAAGTTTCTGAAGTTACCGCCAAAACTCCATCATTCCTGCCAACTACCAAAGTCGTTTTACCACTCTTATCACGGGCAGCATAGATTCCCTCCTTGGACAAAATCAGTAAAGAAATAGAACCTTTAATCTGTCTAAATATATCTTCAATACCAGAAACAATATTATTTTCCCCGGCAATCAGCTTACCAATTATTTCTGTACTATTAATTTCACCACTACTCATTTCAGAAAAACTACCACCATGATTCATAAACTCTTTGGCTAATTTATTTCTATTCCTTAAAAGACCAGCTGTTACCAAAGCGAAATTACCAAAAGAACAAGAAATAATGACCGGCTGCGGATCAAAATCACTAATAACACCAATTCCCTTTTTACCTTTTAAATGAGGCAATTCATCAATAAACTTTGATTTAAACTGAGAAGTAGAAATATCGTGAATACAGCGGGAAATTCTTCGATTAAAGACAGCCAAACCGGCTTTCTTAGTTCCTAAATGAGAGTGATAATCCGTACCATAAAAAAGGGTCTGACGGCAGTCTTTCTTAGAAATAACTCCAAAAACGCCACTCATAATCTTAGGTCCTAAATTGTAACAATAAATTTAATAATATAAAACCCTTAAATAAGTCTGTTTAATTAATTAAATCGTTTAATATTCGCCATCTCCTTTTTTTCTCAGAAGGAGAAACATTATCTTTTAAACGATAAGCACTTGTCCCAGGACGTGGTGAATATTTAGAAATAAAAGCTCTATCAAAACCAATTTCCCGACAAAGTTTAAGCGTATTCTTAAATTGTTTTTCACTTTCTCCTGGAAAACCAACAATAATATCTGTGCCAATCTTTATATCGGGAATCTTTTCCCTAATTTTTCTAACCAAAGCAAGATATTCTTTAGTTTTATAATGACGATTCATCTTCTTCAAAATCTCATCATCTCCTGACTGCACCGGTAAATGTAAATAACGATCAATCTTAGATAAGCTCATGGCTTCAATGATCTCATCACTTAAATCCCAAGGATTAGATGTCAAAAAGGAAATCTTCTCAATTCCTTTAATCTTATGAACTTCTTTAAGTAAATTAGCAAAAGACTTTCCTGTTTTATCTTCACCATAAGAATTAACATTTTGACCTAATAAAACAATTTCTTTACAACCCTCTTTAGCTAATCTCTCCACCTCACAAACAATCTCATTTAATACTAAACTTTCTTCCTTTCCTCGCCCATAAGGAACAACACAGTAAGAACAAAAATTATTACACCCTCTCATAATCGGCACTAGAGCAGAAGTTTTCTTCTTTCTTTTGGGAGGAAGAGAATTAATCAATTCCTTAATAAGCTTAAATTCATCAACTTCAGGCAATTTCTTTTTTAATTCCGCCAAACTATAACGACGTCTTTCTTCTCTGGCAGAACCAACCATACAGCCAGTTAAAATAATATGAGGGGGTTTCTTTAACTTATTTAAATTATTAACCAAGCCAAAAACACGATTTTCTGCTGATTCTCGCACCGAACAACTATTAATAATCACCAAATCAGCCGATTCTATCTTAGAAGCCAACAAATATCCTTTCTTTTCCAAAACAGCAACTATCTTCTCTGAATCTGCCTCATTCATCTGACAACCAAAAGTCTTAATAAAATATTTCATAGCCTATATTTTAACCTATTTTTGAAGCTAAAGTAAGGAGAAAATGAAAATTGATAAATATATTAAAGAATATATGCATAAGTTTGTCTATTTTCTGTTAAAATAGAGGCATGCAAAAAAGTTCTCTTAAGTATAATTGTGATTGGCTAAAAAATCAGCTCAAAATTAACTCTCCCCAAATAGCCTCCCGGCTAGAAAATTTTATCAAGGAATACACAAAAAAGTTAGAAAGAGAAGGCATTGTTTTAGGTCTTTCCGGAGGCATCGATTCGGCAGTAGTCGCCGCTTTATGCACCAAAGCTGTAGGCCCAGAAAAAGTCTTGGCTTTAATTCTCCCCGATAAAGACTCAAGAAAAGAACATCTAAAAGACGCCCTAAAACTTGCCAATCAATTAAAAATTCAAAAAAAAATAATTAATATTACCTCTTTGGTTAAAAAATTCGGTGCTCATAAACTTTTCTTTTTAAACAAATTTCCTCTCCCAAAAAAATTAAAAGGAAACTTAATCAAAAAATTTTATCACTTTTATGAAAAAAAATCGGGCTACACCCCTTTTTCTGACTCGCTTTTAGGATTTAAGGACAAAAATTACTCTTCTTGGTTGAAAAGAGGTAATGCTTACTACCGAATAAAACACCGTATAAGAATGACTCTTTTATATCTTTATGCTGAGCAAGAAAACCGATTAGTAGTGGGGGCAACCAATAAAACAGAATCCAAGATCGGTTTTTTTGTTAAACATGGCTGCGATGATGCGGCTGATATCATGCCTCTTTTGGGTCTTTATAAAACGCAAGTCAAACAATTAGCTTCATTTTTAAAAATTCCTAAAGAAATCATCAATAAACCTCCTTCCCCAGATATTATCCCAGGGATTGTAGATGAAGAAGCGATTGGCATAACCTACGAAAAACTCGATTTTATTTTAAAAAGTTTAGAGTTAACTTGGCCAGAAAGTAAAATTGCAACAATTTTAAAAATAAAGAAAAATGAAGTAGAAAAAGTGAGGAAATTAAAAGAAAAATCAGAACATATGCGTCGAGTATTTACTCCAGTTTAATTAAATCGCAAGGAACATCAATGCCTATATTATAAGCCTAAATTATGCTCATTTAGAGTATAACAGATTAACGAACAGCTTTCTTTAGAGGTTTGCCTGCAGAAAAACGAGGAGCACGATGGCTTTTAACAAGCCTTTTCTCACCACTTCCAGGGATAACAACCGATTTATCCTTAACCCTAACTACCTTAAATGTTCCAAAGCCTGATAAAACAACTTTCTCTCCTTTGGCTAAAGCTCTAGAGATCTCAGCTAAAAAAACTTCAACTAGTTCTTCGGCAGCCTTTTTAGTGGAATGAGCCTTACTGGCTACAAGGCTAATAAGATCCTTCTTAGTCATAGAAGCAATTCTACTACAAAGATAAACCCTTGTCAAAGCTATTTGGCTTTGGTGACATCACTCTTGCGGACTTCCCTGATACAGGTAACCTTTATCTGTCCGGCATAAGAGGCCTTTTCTTCTAAAGCTTTGGTAATTTTATCGGCTAAGACTACTAACTCATCATCAGAAACTTCTTCTGGCTTTACCATTACCCTGACGTCCCTTCCGGCTTGATAAGCAAAGACTTCCTTAATTCCTGGAAACTGACCAGCTATCTCCTCTATCTGAGACATATGTTCCACGTATTCCTCATGAGGTTCATACCTGGCTCCAGGCCTTGAACCTGAAGCAGCATCAGCAATCCAAACAACTCTTGATTCTGCTGAAGAAAAAGGCTTGTCTTCATGATGCTCAGCAATACAAGCTACCACTTTTTCAGGCAGTCTGTATTTCCTGGCTAAATCAACACCTAGTTGTACATGGGTACCTTCTTCTTCATTGACCACTTTACCAATATCATGAAGTAAACAACCTAAACGAACAATGTTTACATCAGCTCCCACTTCATGGGCAATCTGAAGACCAATTTTAGTTTCCTCTAAGGTATGAATAATCATGTTTTGTCCATAAGAAAAGCGGAATTTAAAGCGGCCTAAAAGTTTTATTAATTCTGGATGGAGCCTGTAAACCTTAACCGCATGACAAAGCTTTTCTCCTTCTTCAAACATAATCTTTTCGACTTCCTTTTTGGTTTTTTCCACCACCTCTTCAATCCTTGACGGTTGAATACGTCTATCCTTAACTAATTTCTCAATAGAACGGCGGGCAATCTCTCTTCTTATTGAGTCAAATGAAGAAAGACGAATGTCATTGGTCTCATCAATTTCAATCTCTACCCCGGTAGCTCTTTCAAAAGTACGGATATTCCTTCCTTCCCGACCAATAATTCTTCCCTTCATATCCTCATCAGTAAGGTGAACACTAGAAACGGCGTATTCGGCCACCCAATCAGTTACTCCATGCTGGATGGACTCTACAAACATCTCTTTAGCTTTCTCATCAACCCTAGCTTTAATTTCATCTTTGGCCTCTTTTATCTTACGGGCAATATCTTCGGCAATTCTTTTTTCGATGGCTGATAAAATCAAATCACGAGCTTCTTTTTTAGTTAAAGCAGAAATCTTCTCTAGCTTATTAACTTCTTTCTTCCTAACCTCCTCAACTTCTTCTTTAAGTCTATCTAATTCTCCTTCTTTGTTCTTAAGAAGCTTTTCTCTTTCATCAAGAGCACCTTCTTTCCTTTCTAATTCTGTAATTTTAAAAGCCAGCTCTTTGGCTAATAATTTTTCAGAAGACTCTTTGGCCTTTTTACCGGCAGTTTTTCTTCCACCTTTTTTACTTTTTTCCTCTTCTTCTTTACTGATAACTTTGCTTAATAAAGTGTCAAAAATTCCCATAATAATATCCCTTTTTTAATATAAATAATATTTCTTAATGTCTGAGAAAATAATACAAAAACAGAAAGATTAAAGAATCTTTATCAGTAGATTATTGTGGATAACTATTTCTTTTTTCATCTATTAATAAACCAATATTTTTCAGACACTAAGGTTATTAACAACTATCATTTTACTGCTTTTTTAAAGTTTCATCAAGTACTCTTTTAATCACCTCATAAGAAAAACCTCTTCTCAGTAAAAAATCATTCATCTTTTTCCTCTCTTTTAAAGGAGACAAGTCTTGTAAAGATTTACTTTTCTTCTTTAATGCTTTTCTGGCTAAAGGCAGTTCATCAATATTCCCCTTAACCATCTCATCAATTAATTCTTTATCAATTCCTTTTTGCAACAACTCTAAAACCAGCAGTCTTTCCCCGCGTGGCCGAAAACTAGCCCTTTGCTCCAACCACCAGCTAACAAACTCTTTATCGCCAACTAAGCCTAAAGATTTTAATTCAATCAAAACAACCCCACACAACTGACTATTTTTAGGATTTTTTTTATAAAGATAGTCTTTTATTTCTTTCTCACTGCGGGGGCGAAAGGAGATAAATCTAATTGCCTTATCTAAAAGCTTTTGAAGTTTAACTATTGCTTTTTTGCTTTCTTCCAAATTTCTGCCTCAAGTTGTTTAGTTAACTTAGGATTCTCATCTAGAAACATCCTCGCGGCCTCCTTGCCTTGACAAGTCATCTGCTTACCATATTTATAAAAAGCTCCGGATTTCTCAACGATTCCTAAGTTAACGGCCACGTTTAAAATGTCAGCGTTCTTAGAAATACCAGCATTATTTAAAATATCAAACTCTGCTTCCCTAAAAGGCGGCGCCATCTTGTTTTTCTTAACCCTAACTCGATGACGAGAACCAATGGCCAATTCTCCTTCTTTGATAGTTTCTATCTTTCTTATATCCAGTCTCATTGAAGAATAAAATTTTAAGGCTAAACCACCAGGAGTCGTTTCTGGGTTACCAAACATAACTCCAATTTTATGACGCAACTGATTAGTAAAAATAACGGCTGTTTTTGATTTAGAAATGGCGGCTGTTAATTTCCGTAAAGCCTGAGACATTAACCTTGCTTGAACTCCAATCATGGCATCACCCATTTCGCCTTCAATCTCAGCCCGAGGAACCAAGGCAGCTACAGAATCAATAACAACTAAATCAATACCTCCAGATCTAACCAAGGTCTCAACAATCTCTAGAGCTTGCTCTCCAGTATCTGGCTGGGAAATTAAAAGCTCATCTAGATTAACCCCTAGGACTTCTGCCCAAGTGGGATCTAAAGCATGCTCAGCATCAACAAAAGCAGCCACTCCGCCTGCCTTTTGTGTCTGAGCAATAGCACTTAAAGACAAAGAAGTTTTTCCAGAAGCTTCTGGACCAAAAATTTCAATAACTCGACCTCGAGGAAAACCACCAATACCTAAAGCAATATCTAAAGAAATAGCACCTGTAGGAATAATATCAACTTTTCTAACAGCCGCTTTTTCACCCAGCCTCATAATAGAACCTTTACCGTATTGTTTTTCAATTTGCTCCATGGCCATTTTCACTGCCTGAAGTTTAGGATCTTGTTGACTCATAACAATATAATTTTGTCATAAAGTCTGCTAAAATACAATATATAAATAAGCACAACGGGATGTGGCGCAGTTGGTAGCGCGCGCTCGTGGGGCGGGCGAGGTCCCGGGTTCGAATCCCGGCATCCCGACTAATCTAAACATTTTAATTTTTACTTCTTGCAATCTTCGGGTTTTATTCAGTAAAATTAACTTATGTCATTAATTGAAATAAGTTGTTCATTTTGCAACAAAAAATATCTAAGACCAAGCGGAAGAGTAAATGAGGCTAAAAAATTCAACTGGAGACACTACTGTTCTCCGAAATGTCTAAGTTTAGGCAGAAACAAACAAAAAACTTTTAAATGTGGCAATCCAAAATGTCATAAAACTTTTAAAAGAATACCTAGTGAAATTCCTTTCTCAGGAATTTGTTTTTGTTCAAGATCATGTAGGGCTATTATTAATAATTCAAAATCTCCTAAAAGGCGTCCTAAAATAAGAATATGCCCTTATTGTGGAAAACAGTTTACCGGTAAAAGAAAATACTGTTCAAGATTATGCCAACCTAAACCTCCAAAAGTACCTGAAAAACAAATAATTAAAGAAATAGAAGAATTCTATAAAAACAACGGGAGAATTCCAGTTAAAAGAGAATATTGTCATTACAAAGCAGCCAGATCACGTTTTGGAACATGGAATAAAGCTATAAAAAAAGCTGGTTTCTGCCCAAATCCAGTTTTATTTGCTAAAAAGCATATTGCTAATGATGGCCATAAATGTGATTCACTCTCAGAAAAAATAATTGATGATTGGTTAACAGCAAGAAAAATACCTCATCAAAAAAATGTTTTTTATCCAAATTCTAAATATACGGTTGATTTCAAAGTAAATGAGATCTTTATTGAATTTTTTGGTTTGTATGGCGATTTTAAAAAATATGACAAACAAGTACAGAAGAAAATAAACTTCACTAAAAATAATCATTTAAAACTTATCTCTATTTATCCAAAAGATTTGTTCCCAAAACCTCGACTTAATTATGTTTTATATGATTTAATTAAATAGAGTAACATGAAGCTTGATAAGAAAGAAACTTTTTCACTTTATCCCACCCCCCTTCATTTTGATGGAACTTTTTATAAACCGGGACATTTCCCAACTAGCGATACAAAATGGAAATCAGGCAAGAGATGGCAAACAATGTTATGGGAGAGAGAAAAGTTGGGACTAATATTCGAAGATAAGGGCACTAAACATAAACCAAAAGTAGTCGTAAAGCTTTTTTCTTCCAAGAATTTAACACCAAAATTTTTAGATTCATTCAGACAGGAAATTATCTGGCGATATAATCTCAATCTCGATCTTTCTGGATTTTATCATGATGTTGGTAAAGATTCTTTATTAAAACCAATCATTAGAAAGTTTCGGGGTCTGCGACCTATGCACTCGGGTTCACTTTACGAGTATTTGATTATCGCTATTGTTTTACAAAACGCCACTGTCAGAAGAAGCGTAAATATGATGCAATCCCTTTTTGAAAATTATGGAAGCTTGCTGGAATTTGATAATCAGAAATTTTGGTGTTTTTGGGAACCAGAGACACTGGCGGGAACCAAAGAACAGAGCTTACGAGATTTAAAGATGGGTTATCGAGCAAAATCTTTAATTAAAGTTTCAGAACCGTTTGCAGAAGGGAAAATTGACGAATTGGAGTTAAGACAAAAAAACACAGAAGAACAAAAGGAAACTCTTGTATCTCTTTACGGAATTGGCCCTGCCTCGGTTGGTTATATTATGTTTGATGTTTTCCATCGCTGGGATTATTTGGATCATATCTCGCCTTGGGAACAAAAGATTTACACCAAAATTTTTTTCAATAAAGATTATGAAAAAAACTTAGTGCCGGTTAATAAAATGCTTAAACATTTTGATAAATGGGGAAGGTGGAAAAATCTGGCGGTTCATTATGTTTGGGAAGACATCTGGTGGAAAAGAAAAAATGAACATATTCCGTGGTTAGAAAAAGAAATCAGGATTTAATTTTAAGCGACAATCTGATAAATTAAAAAATGATAGTACTAAAATTGGATTAAAAACAAAGTGTAAAGACTAACGCTTCGGAGACTGCTTCTTTGCTCTAGCTTTACCACCCTGACCAACTTTTCTTCTTTCTTTAGCCCTTGGGTCCCTGGTAAGAAGTCCGTGTTTCTTGAGAATCACATGATAGGTTTCTTTATTCTCTTTGTCTAAAGCTCTGGAAAATGCATGAATAACAGCCCCTAGCTGAGCATTTTTTCCTGAACCTTTTACTTTTATGGTCGCGTAATATTTACCTAAAGTATCTGTAACCTTAAAAGGTTCTAGATAAAAATATTCAGCTTCTTTTCCTGGAAAGTATTCTTCAATGGGCTTGCTATTAACAACCATTTTGCCCTTGCCCTTAAACAGCCTCAATCTGGCTACGGCTGTTTTTCTTCTTCCCAAAGCATGGATGAATTTTTTCTTACTCTTCTTTACTTTAGTTGCTTTTTCTTTTTTCTTCATTTTTTATCTTTTTCTTTCTTTGTCTTAAATTTATCTTCATATGTATGTTTATCATCTTTAAAGATTTTTAATCTGGCCATTCTTTTATCTCTTAATTTATTTTTAGGCAACATGCCAAAGACGGCATGCTGAATAATCTTCCTTGGATCTTTATTCATCTGCTCTTCAAAAGTAACTTCTCTAAAGCCTCCTGGATATCCTGAATGACGATAATAAACCTTCTTTTTAAACTTGTTCCCGCTTACCTTAACTTTTTTGGCGTTAATGACAACTACATGATCGCCACAATCAAGATAGTTGACAAAATAAGGCTTGTTTTTACCCATTAAAAGACCAGCAATCTTAACCGCTGATCTGCCTAAAATCTGATTTTTGACATCAAACAAATGCCATTCTCTCTGGATCTCTTTTGCTTTGGTTGCTTTAGTTTTGAAAGTCATCTTTTACCTTTTAGCAGATTCTTTAGTTGTTGTTTTCTTTCGGGGAGTTTCTTTTCCTTCCTTTTTTACTTCTTTTGCTTTTGGCTTCTCCACTAGCTCTATTTTTACCATTAAAGCATCATCACCTCTTCGCCTGCCAATCTTTGTAATTTTGGTGAAACCGCTCTTCCTGTTTTTAAATAGAGGTGCCAGCTCATCAACGATTTTATTAACCGCCTTTTTGTTTTGCAGAAAAGCCGCAATTAGACGCCTGGCATGAAGAGTTTGTTTCTTACCTTTACTGATTAATTTATCAGTCAGCCCTTTTATGGACTTAGCCTTACTTTCGGTAGTCTTAATCTCGCCATGAAGGACAAGACTGTTAATTAAGCCCTTAAAAAGGGCTTTCCTTTGAGCTAAGTTCCTGGAAAGCTTTCTGCCTTTAACCCTATGCCTCATTTTTCCTCCCTTAGCTTCCAATCAACACCTTTTTTCTTTAAGGCACTTCGAACCGTTTTAACAGATTTTTCACCAAGGTTTTTGACCTTAGCTAAATCTCCAGGAATAGCTCCTAATAAATCAGCAACTGTTCCGTAGCCGCTTTTTCTCAAAGCGTTAACGATCCTCGTTGGCAAATCAAGCTCTTCTAAGGTCAAACTGCTTACTTCAGCATCAACTAAAGCTTTCTTTTCTTTTTTAACCTTAACCTTTTTAGGCTGAACAAGCTGATTAAAAAAGGCAATCAAAAGCCTGGCACTTGACTTTAAAGCCTCTTTCGGTTTAATACTGCCATCGGTAGTAATTTCCATCACCAACTTATCAAAGTCGGTTCTCTGCCCCACACGGGTAGCTTCCACCTGATAGTTAACCCTTTTAATAGGGCTAAAGGCGGCATCAACCGGGATAACCCCCAGTTTATCTGACTTTCTTTCACTGGCCGGTAGATAACCAAAACCCCTCTCAACAAGAATCTCTGCCTTTAACTTATTATTCCTGCTTGAAAGATTAGCCAAGACATGATCCTTATTGACAATTTCCACTCCGGCGGTAGTTTCAATATCGCCAGCCTTAACCTTGCCTGGGCCGGTCTTCTCCAGTTCTAACTTAACGGGTTTATGTCCATCATATTTAATCCTGACCTCCTTAAGATTTAAAATAAACTCAACAATGTCTTCACTCATTCCTTCTAGAGTAGAGAATCTATGTTTGACACCGTTGATTTTAACTTGACTTATGGCTGTCCCAGGTAAACTGGTTAAAAGCACCCGACGCAAAGAATTACCCAAGGTTTGACCATAACCTTGCTCCAACGGCTCAATTATAAAACGACCAAAGTCATTTTTATTTTCTTCGGTTTTGATACTAAAAAGCGTTTTAAGCATTTTTTGCCTCCTTTGATATTTTAATTATTAACGCGAATAATATTCAACTATTAATTGTTCTTCAATGTCACCTTCAATTTCTTTTCTTTCAGGCAGTCTTACCATCTGTCCCACAGCTGCCTTTTTCCTTAACCAAGCAGGCAGTTTTCCTTTGTCCGCCAAAGCTTTTTTAACTTCATCTATTTTTAAAGCCTTTCCATCCAAGCTCATCGTTTGTCCCGGCTTCACTTGATAAGAAGCTATATTAACCTTTTTACCATCCACTAAAACGTGTTTATGGGAAACTAATTGTCTGGCCAAGCTTCTTGACGGAACAAATTTTAAACGATAAACAATATTATCCAATCTTGATTCTAACATTTGCAGTAATCTCTCACCAGAATTTCCTTTGCTTCTAGCTACCTTTTGAAAATAATTTCTAAATTGTTTCTCTAAAACCCCATAAATTCTTTTTGCTTTTTGTTTTTCTCTTAGCTGTCGGCCATAGTCGCTGATGCGCGCTCTCGAAGTCTTTAATCCATGTTGCCCCGGCGGGACGGCCCCTTTTCGATCCAGTGGACAAGTTGGTGAATAACAACGATCACCCTTTAAAAAGAGTTTTGTTTTTTCGCGACGACATAATCTGCATTTAGGTCCTAGATATCTTGCCATATTTATACTCTCCTTCTTTTCCTTGCCCGCGGCCCATTATGAGGAATAGGAGTAATATCAGCAATTAAGCTCATCTTAAGTCCTACCGCCTTCAAGGCCCGTAAAGCAGCATCTCTTCCCGGACCAGGTCCTTTAATATAAACTTCAACTTCTGTTACTCCTAAAGATTGGGCTTTCTTAGCTACTGAGTCAACAGCCGTAGTCGCTGCATAAGGAGTTGACTTTCTCGTTCCCTTAAACCCTAAAGTACCTGTTGATCCCCAGCATAGCGTATCACCTTTAGTATCAGTAAAGGTAACGACGGTATTATTAAAAGTAGCACTGACAAAAACTTTGGCTTTCATTTTTAATTATTCTTCTTGTTTTTCGCCTGTTCTCATTCTAGTTAAGTTATCTTTCTTCATGGCTCCGATGGTCCTTCGTTTCCCACGTTTAGTACGAGCGTTAGAACGAGTCCGCTGTCCTCTTACTGGCAATCCTGCATTATGACGATAACCGCGGTAACAGCTAATGGACTTCAGCCTCTGAATATCCTCAGAGATCTTTTTACGCAGATCACCTTCAACTAAAAAGCTATCCAGAGCTTTGGTAATTCTAGACAGCTCCTCATCAGTTAACTTACCAATCTTTTTTCCTGCATCAACTTTAGCTGTTTTAAGTACTTCTAAAACATTTTTACGGCCCAAACCATAAATATAAGTCAAGCCGGTCTCGACTCTTTTATCCTCTGGTAAATCGATGCCTATAATTCTTCTCATCTTTAATTAACCCTGCCTTTGTCTATGAGTAGGGTTTGGACAAATAATAAATAGTTTGTTGCGGCGTCGTACGATTTTACATTTATTACAACGCTTCTTGACACTTGATTTAACTTTCATCTTAAAGCCTTCTTACAATCCTACCTTTTTCATCATCATAAGGTGTCATTTCCAGTTCAAGTTTATCACCTACCATAACCTTAATATGATATATTCTCATCTTGCCTGATAAATGACACAAAATAATTCTCCCATCCTCTAGTTTTACCCTAAAAGTAGCATTCGGTAGAGCTTCTACAACTTCACCTTTTAATTCAATCTTCTTTTCCTGTTTAACCATTTTTGGTCATTATATTTTATCAAACCTATAGCCTTTCGTCTAGAACCTAAATTAAGTTGTCAAAATTACAGGCTTCTGCCCTCTGACAAGGACTGTATGTTCAAAAAGCCCGGCCAGTTTCTTATCAGTTGTTTCTACTGTCCAATTATCATCCTTTAAAGTTAGTTCCGGACTCCCTTGAACATAAATAATTTCAATAGCTAAAGTCATACCATCTCTAAGTAAATCTGTTTTTTCTAATCTCCCTGGTAAAAAACAAGGAATAATCGGCTCTTCGTGCAGTTTTTCACCAACACCATGTCCGGTTAGACTTTCTACCGGACGATAGCCTGCTTTTTTAATCTCTTTTTCAATTGCCTGAGAGATATGACCTACTCTTTTACCTGCCTTAGCTTGATTGATAGCCATTCTTAAAGCTTTTTTGCCGGTCTCTAAAAAATGCTTTTTTCTCTTGTCTTCACTTTCACCAACTAAAACCGTGGTGGCCATATCAGTATGCAGTTCTTTGTAAAAGATACCCACATCAATACTTAAAAGATCTGCTTTTTTTAATTTGTAATCACTGGGGATGCCATGAACGACGCCCTGATTAATGTTTAAACAAGTTGCCCAGTGATAACCAGATACCATTTTAAAAGAAGCTTTCCCTCTCTGATCCTTAATCAATTTCGCCGTTAAATTCTCTAAAGAGGATAAAGACTTGCCAACAGCAACCTCTTTTTGAACCTGCCTCAAAACCTCAGCTAATCTCTTGCCTCCCTCAATCATCAAACTTAGCTGCTTTTGGTTTTTAATGGGTATCATTAGCTAATCTAAATCAAGTTTTCTTAAAATATCTTGATGGATTTTTTCAATTTCTCTTTCTCCATCAATTTCAAGTAAAATTCCTTTTTCTTTGTAAAAATCTAAGACTTGTTTAGTCTCTTCATGATAGACATTTAATCTTTCTTTAATAGCTTCTCCTGTATCATCTTTTCTTCCTCTTTTAAATAATCTTTTTTTACTTTCTTCATCAGAAACATTAATATACAAAACCTTTTCTAATTCAAAATCAAACTCTTGAGCTTGTTCGACATTTCTTGGAAAACCATCGATAACTACCCCATCCTCATAAGAAGATGATTTCAATTGTTCATTTAAAATCCTTAAAGTTAATTCATCATCAACTAAAGTTCCTTCTTCCATGGCTTTTTTTATTTCTTTTGCTTCCTCAGTATCCGCTTTAGAAATATAAGAGAGTAAATTACCAACAGTTAAACAAGGAACACCTAAAAATTCAGCTAACATTTTAGCCTGAGTTGATTTACCTGATCCTGGTGGTCCTAAAACAATAAAATTCATCTATTTGGTAAAAGTATCATAACTACGCATGACCATCATCGATTCTAGCTGTCTAGTAGTTTCTAAAATTACCGAGACAACAATAAGAATTCCTGTTCCTCCTAAACTCATCGTCGCTACCTTGGTTAGACCCTGAGCAATTGAAGGCAGAATGGCAATAAAACCTAAGAAAATGGCGCCTACCAAAGTAATCCTGCTGAGAATTCTATTCAGATAATTAGCCGTTGGCGAACCCGGCCTGATCCCAGGTATAAAGCCGCCATACTTCTTAATCTCCTCGGCAACCTTTTTAGGATTAAAGACCACCGCCGTGTAAAAGTAAGCAAAACCAATAACCAGTAAGAAATAAATAAGATTATAAAAAAACCCATCAGGTCTAAAAAATCTAGTTACTCCTAAAGCAAATCTAGCCACAAGGTCATTAGGTACTCCTTGTAAAAAGTTAGCCACCATCGAAGGTAAGAGAACTAAAGAAACAGCAAAAATAATGGGGATGACACCTGCTTGATTAATTTTTAAAGGCAGGTAAGTGGATTGACCTCCATACATTTTCTGTCCACTAATACGACGCGCGTATTGAATTCTTATCTTTCGAGAAGCTTCATTAATAAAAACAATACCAGCAATGACAGCAACTCCCATAATGGCAAAAATTAAAATATTAAAGGCATTCTCAGGGCTAATAATGGCGGCCGTTTGTCCAAAAGAAACCGGAATTCGCCCGACGATACCAGCAAAAATAATCATGGAAATACCATTGCCAATTCCTTTTTCAGAAATTAATTCTCCCAGCCACATCAAAAAGACCGTCCCTGCCACCATGGTAACCACCATAGTTAAAAGCCTCAAAGGATCCAGGCTAGGAATAATCTGTTGATTCTTTAACAAGGCATACATACCGAGAGATTGCATGGCTGCTAGAGGTATGGTAGCCGTCCTAATATATTGGTTAATTTTTTTCTGCCCATATTCACCCTCTTTAGAAAGAGCTTCTAATTTAGGAATGACCATCGTTAGTAATTGAAAAATAATGGAGGCATTAATGTAGGGGTTTAAACCCAAGGCCATAATGGAAAAATTGGCCAAGGTCCCTCCAGAAAAAATATCCAGAAGGCCCAAAAGCTGGTTTTTAGCAAAAAGACTACGCAAGGCAACGACATCTACTGCCGGAATCGGAATATGAGCAGCTAAACGGAAAACTACAAAAATGAAAGCTGTGAATAAAAGACGCCGGCGAAGCTCGGGAATCTTCCAAGCATTAACAATAGTTCTAATTATTTGATTCATCTTTTACTTTTTTACTAAGAACTTGTCCGCCAGCCTGCTTAATCTTTTTAATGGCTGCTTTAGAACAAGGCAAAGCAACTTCTAAGGAGACCTTAAGATCGCCATCGCCTAGGATTTTAACTCCAGACTTTTGAGTATCTTTACCTTCAACGATTCCCATCTTAGCCAAACTTAACAAATCAACTTTACTATCTTTTTTAAATAAATTAAGATAGTAAAGATTAATTGGCAAAGGTTTGTTTTTAACAGATTTTGACTTTCCTTTTCCGCGCCTAAGCGGCAATTTTTTAAGTAATGACTTTTTAATTTTAGTTCCCTCAAAAGTCAAAGGAATTTTACCCCTTGCCTTGGCCCCTTTAGAACCACGACCGACAGTATGGCCTCCTTTACCTGAACCATAACCTCGCCCCAATCTTTTTTTAGATCTCTTGGTGCTTTTTTTTAAATTATTAAGCTCCATCGTTATTTTTTAACCTCCTTTTTACATAAACCATCTAGCTTTTTTAAAGCCTCTATAGTGGCATAAACATTACTTGCCTTGTTATTGGTACCTAAGATTTTAGCTACCACATCACGTATGCCTGCTAATTCTACGACCATCCTCACCGGTCCTCCAGCAATAAGACCTGTTCCTTCTGGGGCTGGTTTAATTATAATCCTAGCCGCTCCTTTTTTCATTCTTACTTCATAGGGGATGGTTGTCTTTTTTAATGGGACTTCAATTAAATTCTTTCTAGCTTTGCTCATCCCTTTTTTAATAGCGCCTCTAACATCTAAAGCCTTCCCCAAGCCAACACCAACCTTGCCTTTTCTATCGCCAATAACCGCTAGAACAGAAAAACCAATTCGATTGCCTCCTTTTGTTTTTTTAGAAACACGACTTATTTGGACAATTTTCTCTTCAAATTCTTTTACTTGATTTCCGTACATTAAAAATCTAAACCTCCTTTTCTGGCTGCTTCAGCCAAGACTTTGATGCGCCCGTGGTACTTATAAAAACGGCGATCAAATCTAATTTTTTTAATACCTGCTTTTTGCGCTCTTTGAGCTAAAAGCTCACCAACTAAAGCCGCTTTCTCTCTTTTGGTCATTTCCTCCTTTAGACTTTTTTTACCTAAATCTTTTTCCTTAGCAGATACTAAAGTCAGACCCTTATCATCATCAATGATCTGGGCATAGATATATTTATTGGAACGGAAAACCGCCAATCGAAAACGTTTGTCTTTAATGATTTTTTTATTTTCTTTTGTCATTATTTTTCTCCACCAATACCGACGGCTCCTGCCCTACCAGCTTTACCAGCCTTTCTTCTTACCTGCTCATCTTCATAACGAATACCTTTGCCCTTATAGGGTTCCGGTGGCCGGAAACTGCGAATCTGCGCGGCTATTTGCCCCACCAAAGCTTTATCAATTCCGGAAACGACAACCACATTATTACCTTGAACTTCAAATTTAACCCCTTGAGGAGATTCCATCTCCACCGGATGAGAAAAACCCAAAGAAAAGATTAATTTATTACCTTCCAGTTTCACTCTATAACCCGTTCCCACTATTTTCAAAGTTTTACTAAACCCATTAGTAACCCCCTCAACCATATTGGCAATCAAGGTTCTCCCTAAGCCATGCAAAGCCCTCATTCTTTTTTCTTCTGTTTTTTTATTAATCAGTAAAATTCGTTTGTCTTTAATTTCTAACTTTAAACCGAAAGGTATTTTATAAGTTAAACTTCCCTTAGGACCTGAGACCTCTATCTGATGGCCTTCAAGCTTAACGTTAACATCCTCTGGAATAATAATTGGTTTTTCCCCAATTCTGCTCATAATCTATCTCCTTTAATTACCAAATTTGGCAAATAACCTCTCCGCCAAGATTGCTTTCCTTAGCTTGTCTATTTGTCATCAATCCTTGAGGAGTAGAAACAATGGTAATCCCTCTTCCTTCTTTAACATAAGGAATCTTTTTAGCCCTAGCATAAATTCTTACCCCTGGCTTGGAAATTCTTTTAACCTCTGTTAAAACCGGACGATGAGACTTGTATTTTAAAGTAAGTTTTAATTTATTAAAACCTTTCTCTTCATCTTCTGTCTTAACTGATTTAAGATAGCCTTCTTTGACCAAAATCTGGGCAATTTCATTTAACATTTTAGAAAAATCAGTAACCACCGTTTTCTTACCGGCTAAATAGGCATTTTTTATTCTGATGAGCATATCAGCAATTGGATCTGTATTTACCATGATGATTTAGTTACTCCCGGCAACTCTCCTTTATTGGCTAATTCTCGAAAACAAATTCTGCATAAACCAAAAAGGCGCATGTAAGCTCTGGGGCGTCCACAAAGCCTGCAGCGGTTATGCTGCCGCGTCGAATATTTTGCTTTCTTCTGGTTTTTTACCATTTTTGATGTTTTAGACATTCTACCTTCTACCTTTCTCAAACGGCATTCCTAGCTCAACTAACAATCGCTTAGCTTTCTCATCATCACCAGCATTGGTAACAAAGGTAATTTGTAAACCCCGAACTTTATCAATCTTAGCATAATCAACTTCTGGAAAAACAATCTGTTCTCTAATGCCTAAATTATAATTACCTTGACCATCAAAACCCTTTAAAGAGACTCCCTTAAAGTCGCGCAGTCTCGGTAAAACAATCTTAAATAGTTTTTCCAAAAAGATATACATTCTTTTCCCTCTTAAGTTAACCACCAAACCGATAACATCCCCCTCCCTTAATTTAAATCCGGCAATAGACAAACGAGCCTTGGCTAATTTAGGCTTTTGTCCAGTAATAGCTTGTAAATCTGCGGATGCTTTCTCAATAATTTTTTTATCTTCTGTGGCCTCACCAATACCCATATTAACAACCACCTTTTCCACTCTAGGAACAGCCAAAACACTTTTAAGCTTAAATTTCTTAACTAGCTTTGCTTTAATTTCCTTTTGATATCTCTCTTCCAAGTTAGTCATTCTTATAATATAGCTCCACATTTTTTACAAAGGCGCTGTTTTTCTCCTTTACTAAGCTGAAAGCCTACTCTTGTCTTCTTATCACATTTGGGACATAAAAGAGCCACATTGGCTGCTGACAAAGGCATTACCTTATCAATAATGCCTCCCGGCTTACCTTGACCTTGAGGCTTGATATGTCTTTTGTAAATATTAACTCCCGGGACTAAAACTTTGTCTAATTTAGGAAAAACTTTATCAATTTTCCCTTTTCGACCTTTGTCTTTACCCCTAATAATAATGATTTTGTCACCTTTTTTTAACTTCATATAAGCTCCGGTGCTAAAGACGCTATTTTTGCATAACCTTTATCTTTTATTTCCCGAGCAACTGGACCAAAAATACGAGTTCCTCTAGGATTACCATCTTTATCAATAATAATAACTGCATTATCGTCAAAACGAACATAGGAGCCATCTTCTCTTTTAAATTCTTTTTTAGTACGAACAATTAAAGCTTTAACCATTTCTTTATCTTTTACCACCCCATTAGGATCAGCCTGGTCAACAGTAGCCAAAACAACATCGCCAATTCTAGAAAAACGGCGTTTTGAACCACCGTAAAGATGAATAACCATCAATCTTTTGGCACCACTATTATCGGCCGGCTTAACAATACTTCTCAGTTGAATCATAATTACTTTTTCTTTTTAATAATCTCTGTAATTTTCCATTTTTTGGTTTTACTAATCGGTCGGCAATCTTGAAACCTAACCTTATCATTTATCTTAACTCCCATCTCATCATGAACATGATAAATCCTCCTTGCCTTAGTTCTCTTCTTATAAAGAGGGTGAACCTTAATCTTGGTTACTAAAACTTTAGCCGTTTTAGGCATTTTAGTGCCGACAACAAGACCACTAAATTGCTTCATAAACCTAGCTCCTTTTCTCTAATAATAGCCTTAATCTTAGCTAAATCACGTCTTTTATCACCTAAAGTATGGACATTTTTTAATTTTGCCGTTTTTTTATCCATTCTTAATTTAAAAATCTCTTCATCAATTTTCTTAGCTAAATCTTTTAAATCTTTTAAATCTTTACTGTGTAGTTCTTGAAATTCTTTCTTTTTCATCTTTATTCTTGTTTACTTATAATTTTAACCTTAAAAGGTAGTTTTGCGGCCGCCCTCTTCAAAGCCTGGGAAGCAATATCCTTTGGCACTCCAGCTAATTCAAAAATTACCTTACCGGGAACAATAGGCACCACAAAAGATTCAATATCACCTTTGCCGCCACCCATTCTGACACCAGTTGGTTTTTTAGTAATTGGTTTATCCGGAAAAACTCTAATCCAGACCTTACCAGCCCTTTTGGTATGATGAGAAATCGCTTTTCGAGCCGCTTCTATCTGACGATCAGTTAACCAACTTCGACCCAAGCTTTTAAGTCCATACTCTCCAAAAGAAAGACGACTGTCCCTTGAGACAAAGCCTCTCATTTTACCACGAAACTGTTTTTTATACTTACTTTTTCTTGGTTGCAGCATAAATTTTAAGCAGTCTCCTCCTTTTCACCCCTATAAATCCAAACTTTAACCCCTATATAGCCTGACCTTGTCAGGGCTGGCACACTGGCATAATCAATATTAGCCCGCAAGGTCTGAGCAGGAATATTACCTGTTTTGCCCTTATCGCCAAATTTTTCCGTACGACTAATTTCAGCTCCGTTAATTCTCCCTGATAAAACAACTTTAACTCCCTTTGCTCCAGCAGCCATGACGTTTTCAATGGTCCGACTAACTACTCTTCTATGGGGGAATCTCTTCTCTAGCTGCTCAGCAATCCTCGAAGCCACTAAAAAGGCGACCAGATCAGGATTTTTAATTTCTACTGCTTCTATCTCTAGATTCTTTTCTGGTTGAGCCATGGTAACCATCTGACAAAGTTCTTTTTTAAGAGTCTCTAATCCTGAACCACCACGACCAATAACTACCCCAGGCCGGCTAACAGGCAAGATAATCTTCATCTTGTTAATTGAGCGTTCTATTTGAACCTGAGCGATCCCCGCCAATTTTAGTTTCTCCATTAGAAACCTTCTCACCTTAACATCTTCAAGAAGATCATGTTGGTATTGCTTCTTATCCACTGAAAACCAACGTGATTTCCAGTTTTTCAAATCTGGCAATCTAAAACTGTTAGGATTAACTTTTTGTCCCATTCTTTTTGACGCTCCTTTCTTTTTTAACTGTCCCCTTATCTATTCCTTTGTTTTCTTTTGGTCTTTGCTTACCTTCAAGAATCATTCTAATATGACTGGTTCTTTTTAAAATCTGATGCCAATAGCCTCTGGAACCAGGCCGACCTCTTTTAAGTGTCGGTCCTTCACCAATTTCTAAGCTTTTAACTACCAGGCTTTCTTTAACTAAATCAGAGTTTTTGACGGCATTAGCCACAGCCTGCTTCAAAGTTAAAAGCAGTGGTTGGGTAGCTCTCTTATTCAAGCCAACTAAGATTTTTTCTGCTTGGACAACCGGCAAACCACGCACCACATTAGCCACTAATCTTAATTTGCGAGGGCTCGTTCTAATATATTTACTTTTAGCAACAATTTCCATATTTTTTAAGTTTTACTAATAATTCGCTTGACCACCTTACCGTGGCCTCTAAAAGTCCTCGTTGGCGCAAATTCACCTAAACGATGTCCAACCATTTCCTCACTTATAAAAACATCAATAAAAATCTTACCGTTATGGACCTGAAAAGTATGATTAATAAACTCCGGTGGAATTTGACTAGATCGGGCCCAAGTCTTAATGGCTTCTTTTTTACCTGATTTTTTTTGAGCCATTACCTTCTTAAGTAACTTTTGGTCAATATGAGGTCCCTTTTTACTTGATCTTGACATAATTAACGTTTCCCTCCTTTAATAATTAATCTATCAGAATATTTTCTTTTCTTTCTCGTTTTTTTACCCAAAGTCTTCTTCCCCCAAGGTGACTTTGGAGAGGGCATACCAATTCCCGACTTCCCTTCACCACCACCATGTGGGTGAGAAGCAGGATGCTGAGCCACTCCACGCACCGTCGGCCTAATTCCCATATGTCTTTTTCTGCCAGCCTTGCCAATGACTCTGTCCTTCCAGTCAATATTACCAAGTTGACCAATACTGGCAAAACATTCTAAACGGATCTTTCGTTGTTCACCAGAGGGCAATTTTAAAATGACATTTTTATCTTCCTTACTCATAACCAAAGCTCCCGTACCTGCACCCCTCACTATCTGGCCGCCTTTACCCGCTCTAATTTCAATATTATGGACCGTTGTTCCCAGGGGAATCTTTTTCAAAGGCAAAGCGTTACCTATCTTAATCTCTGCCTTTTTACCAGACAAAAGTTCTTGGCCTATCTCTAACCCTTCGGGAGCTAAAATATAGCGCTTTTCGCCATCAGCGTAAAAAAGCAAAGCGATATCTGCTCCTCGATTAGGATCGTATTCTATAGAGGCCACTTTAGCGGGAATATTATGCTTGTCCCTTTTAAAATCAATCTCTCTTAAAAACCTTTTTTCTCTGCCGCCTTGATGACGAACTGTCACCTTTCCGACAGCATTTCTTCCTGATCTTTTTGGTAAAACCTTTAATAATTTTTTAGCCATTTTTAACCCTCGGTTGCAAATAAATCAATTTTATCGCCTTCTCTAAGCAAAATAATCGCCTTTTTCCAATCTGCTTTTTGAGTTTCCTTTCTTGTTCTTAAAGCTCTGTGTTTTTTACCGACGACTTTCATTGTCCTTACTTTTAAAACCTTTACCTTAAAAAATTTCTCCACCGCTTTTTTAATGTCTTCTTTATTAGCTTTTCTATCGACTTCGAAAACATATTTTTGCTCAGTCGTTAAAGCGGCTGCTTTTTCCGTTACCACTGGTCGTTTTAAAACATCACTTAACTTCATTATTTTTTACCTAGAAAAACTTTTTCTAACTCCTTAATACTTTCTTGAGCAAATAAAAGCTGGCCTCCATTTAAAATCTCATAAGTAGTAAGTAAATCAGCCTGCATTAAGTTAACCCCTTTGATATTTCTTGAAGCTCTGATAACGCTTTCGAAACCTTCAGGCAAAATAAAAGAAACCTTCTTTTGCTCTAAATTAAGTTTCTTTAAAACTTCAGCCATTTTTTTAGTCTTCGGTTCTACTTTTTTTAAGTCTTTGATTAATATCATCTGATTTTCGTCAAGCTTCTTACTTAAAGCAGAAAACAAGGCTTTCTTTTTTAAAACCTTGCTCATTTTTAATTTAAAATTTTCAATCCCCTTTGGTCCATGAGTTACCCCTCCACCGACAAAAATAGGAGCAGATTTTGCTCCATGCCTCGCTCGACCAGTCCCTTTCTGCCTAAACCATTTTGCCTTAGTTTTATTTACCTCTGACCTGCCTTTTACTTTCACCCCGGCCTTCCGTTGATTGCTTAAATAAACTCTAACTGCCTGAGCCATCAAAATCTCATTTATCGGCGCTCTAAAAATCTCGCTGGGTAAACTAACTTTCCCCGACTTATTACCAGTAGTGGTGTAAAGATCAACTTTAAGCATTTTTCTCCTTCTTTTCTTCTCCTTCGGTTCTTGCTTCTTGAGCTTCTTTGAGCTTTTCTTGAGCTTCCTTTTCTTTTCTTAATCGCTCTGTTTTTTCTTCTTCCGTCTCTTGAATTTCCCTTTGCCCTTGTTTCATTAGAGGAACAAATTTTTTATCTTCCTTATACTTTTTAATAGTTAACTTGCCCTTTTTATAACCAGGAACCAAGCCTTTAACCAATAAAATTTTATTATCGTTATCAACATCCATAACCAACAACCCTAAAAGAGTAGTCTTTTGATTACCTAAATGTCCAGGCATTTTCTTACCTTTATGAACTCGTCCAGGAGTAGTTGTCTGCCCAATTGAACCCGGAGCACGAAGGCGATCTGATTGTCCATGAGTCTTAGGACCACCCTTAAAACCCCAACGCTTAACTACACCCGCAAAACCCTTGCCTTTTGACCAACCAGTAACTTTAATCAAGTCACCTGGCTTTAAGCTGGTTTCTTTTTCAAAACCAATACGAGTAACAGGAATTCTCTTCCCATCTTGGGTAAATTTTTGGACAGAATCGATTTTTATACCTAAAGTAAAATCTTTGTTCATTTTATTTTAACCACAAAAAAAGCGCCGGAGGCACTCTTAAGAAAATTGTACCTGGTTTATCAAAAAGCTAACTCAAAAGAGTCTCACCTCCATTAGCGGTAATTATAAAATAAATAGGAGAAAATTGCAATACTAAAGGGGAAATCTTACATCTTAACTTCGATATCAACCCCGGCCGGTAAATTAAGATGCATTAGGGAATCAATTGTCTTTTCCGTAGGTTCTATAATATCAATTAAGCGTTTATGGATAAGAATCTGAAAATGCTCCTGAGAGTCTTTGTCAGTATGGGGACTGGCGACAACAGAAATTAACTTCTTTCTGGTAGGTAAAGGTACGGGGCCAACAACCCTCGCACCACTTGTTAAAGCAACTTCTAAGATTTTCTCGCAACTCTCATCGATGACTCGATGATCATACGATTTTAAATGTACTCTAATTCTACCCTTCGGCATTTTCCACTTTTTTATTTAATTACTTTTGAAATAACACCAGCTCCTACCGTATGCCCGCCTTCACGGACAGCAAAGCGAAGACCTTCTTCCAGCGCCACTGGTTGGATTAACTTGACCGTCGCCTTAGCATTATCACCAGGCATGACCATCTCTACCCCTGAAGGCAAGGTCACTTCTCCAGTCACATCAGTAGTGCGAATATAGAACTGGGGTCTATATCCAGAGAAGAAAGGGGTATGTCTACCTCCTTCTTCCTTGTTGAGGATATAAATCTCTGCCTCAAATTCGGTATGAGGAGTAACCGTACCTGGCTTGGCCAAAACCTGGCCACGTTCAACATCGTCTTTTTCAATCCCTCTTAAGAGAATACCGACGTTATCACCGGCTTGACCTTGGTCAAGAGTCTTTCTGAACATTTCAACCCCAGTGACTATCGTTTTTTTGGTATCTTTAAGACCAACTATTTCAATTTCGTCATTAACATTAACTATCCCCCTCTCTATGCGGCCGGTAGCTACCGTTCCTCGACCCTTAATTGAGAAAACATCCTCAACCGGCATCAAGAAAGGTTTATCCAACAACCTTTTTGGAGCAGGCACAAACTCATCAACGGCCTTCATAAGCTCTAAAATGGCCTTTTTGGAATCTTCATCGCCTTCTAGAGCCTTCAAGGCTGAACCACGGATAATAGGAGTTTTATCTCCTGGAAACTTATACTTATTTAAAAGTTCCCGAATTTCCATTTCTACCAGATCTAGAAGTTCTTTGTCCTTAACCATATCAACCTTGTTTAAGAAAACAACGATGGCTGGTACGTTTACTTGACGAGCCAATAAAAGATGCTCTCTTGTCTGAGGCATAGGACCATCATTGGCAGCAACCACCAAAATAGCCCCATCCATTTGAGCAGCTCCGGTGATCATATTTTTGATATAGTCCTTATGACCCGGACAGTCAATATGAGCATAATGACGATTAGGTGTTTCGTATTCAATATGAGCAATATTGATGGTAACTCCTCTTTCTTTTTCTTCAGGAGCACCATCAATCTTTTCAAAAGGAACAAAATCTGCACCTCCGCCTTCTTCAGATAAAACCTTAGTAATAGCGGAAGTTAGAGTTGTCTTTCCGTGGTCAACATGACCAATAGTACCAATATTAAGATGGGGTTTTTTTCTTTCAAATTTAGCTACCATTTTTTTCCTCCTAAAAAGATAAAATAATAAGTAATTATAAAACAGATTGCTACTATTTTACAAGATTATACTTCTTTTTTCAAGCTCGTCTTTTGTTCAATAATTTTTTCCGTAATACTAGCGGGGATTTCTTCATAATGGCTTGGTTCTAAATAGAATGTGGCCCGACCCTGAGTCAAGCTTCTTAAGGTCGTTGCATAGCCAGAAACTTCAGCCAAAGGAACAGTGCCTTTGATAATCTTAACCTTATCTCTATCTTGAGTCTCTAAAATCTGAGCTCTCTTACTAGATAAATCACCAATAACATCGCCTAAAAATTCCTCTGGGGTAGTTACTTCTAGCTTCATAATCGGTTCAATTAAAAGTAGTTCCGCCTTTTTAACCGCTTCTTGCAAAGCCATAGAACCAGCAATCTTAAAGGCAATCTCAGATGAATCAACATCATGGAAAGTACCATCATAGACCGCTACGGACATATCGACCAATGGATAACCAGCCAAAACACCCTTACTCATGGCTTCTTTTACTCCTTTTTCAATGGCGGGAATAAACTCTGAAGGAATGGACGCACCTTTAATCTCATTAATAAATTTAAAACCTTCTCCCTGCGGTAAAGGTTCGACCCTAAGGTAACAATGACCGTATTGTCCACGACCTCCAGATTGACGAATATATTTCCCTTCCGCTTTAGCCATCTTTTTAATGGTTTCTTTATAAGCAACTTGAGGCTGGCCAGTATTAGTCGAAACATTAAACTCTCTTTTCAACCGATCCACCAAAATCTCCAGGTGAAGCTCACCCATACCGGCAATGGTTGTCTGCCCGGTCTGAGAATTAAATCTAATTTTAAAAGTCGGATCCTCTTCAGATAAAGCTTTTAAAGAATAACTTAATTTTTCTTGGTCGGTTCGTGTTTTAGGTTCAATAGCTAAGGAAATAACTGGATCTGGGAAAGAAATTGATTCTAAAATAATAGGTTTTTCCTTTATGCATAAAGTATCACCGGTAGTCGTTTCTTTAAGACCAACGGCAGCCACAATTTCTCCTGCCTCTGCTTGCTGAATAGATTCTTTTTGATCAGCATGCATCAATAAAAGTCGAGAAACCCTCTCTTTTTTCCGCTGAACAGCATTGTAGACCACATCCCCAACCTTTAAAGCTCCTGAATAGATTCTAATATAATTTAATCTTCCCACATGGGGATCGGTCTGAACCTTAAAAGCTAATGCCGCCAAACTACTCTGAGGATCAGTTTTTCTTTCTTCTTCCTGATCAGTCTGTGGATTTTTACCTTTAATTGGGGGTAAATCCAGCGGGCTCGGTAAAAAATCAACCACACCATCTAAAAGTGGCTGCACTCCCTTGTTTCTTAAAGAAGAACCAGCGTAAACGGGAACAAGTTTATTGGCAATGGTAGCTTTCCTTAAACCAGCCTTTAGCTCTTTTAAAGAAACTTCTTCCTCGTTTAAAAATTTATCAATTAGTTCTTCATCAATTTCGGCAACCTGCTCAATAATTTTTTCTCGATACTCCTTGAATTTGTCTTGTAAATCAGCTGGGATTTCTTTTTCTTCAAATTTTTCTCCTTTGGGCTCCTTTTTTTCATCCCAAATAAAAGCTTTCTGCCTTAAAATATCGATGACACCGATAAAATCTTTCTCAACTCCAATAGGATATGTAACCACGGCTACCTTAGCTCCCAATCTATCCTCAATCATCTTTAAAGTATTTTCAAAATCAGCTCCCATTTTATCCATTTTATTAATAAAGGCCAAACGAGGCACCTTATACTTATCAGCCTGACGCCAAACTGTTTCTGATTGTGATTGCACTCCTTCTTCGGCATCAAAAACAATAATGCCGCCATCTAAAACACGCAAGGCCCGCTCTACCTCAGCGGTAAAATCCACATGTCCCGGAGTATCAATGATATTAATACGATGATCACGCCAAAAAGTAGTTGTTGCTGCCGAAACAATAGTAATGCCTCTTTCTCTTTCCTGAGCCATCCAATCCATCTGAGTTGTTCCTTCATCAATATCACCAATCTTGTAACTTTTACCGGTGTAATATAAAATCCGTTCGGTAGTCGTTGTTTTGCCAGCGTCGATATGAGCAATAATCCCAATATTGCGAACTCTTTCAATTGGGACAACTAACTTTTGGTCTTTCTTTTCTCTATCTGCCATAATTAAATTTTATCACTTTTAAGCATAAAAAACTGCTCCTTAAAAGAAGCAGCTGCTTCAATGCCGTTATTTTAACAAAAATCTAGGTTCTAATCAAGATGCTATAATTAAAAATAGAAAAAATGACAGAAAAAGAAAGAAGGCTTAAAGAATATATTAAAAAACTAAAAAGGATCGACCCCGCCCCTTATTTAAAACTGCCCTTAAAGAAATCCTCAATAACTATCACCGAAGGATGGTTTTACTCAGAAGAAGAAATAAAAATCCATGGTTTTAAGATTCATACCGGCATTGATTTTAAAGCCAAAAGAAATGAACCTGTTTACGCCAGTGCTGAGGGCTGGGCGATCAGTTCCTATCATAGCTTCCGAGTGAAGAATAAGGATGGCTCTTTGAGAAAATATAAAAATAAAACTCTCAACAATGGCATGGGGTTTTTCGTCCAAATCTACCATCCAAAAAACAAGCAATATACCCAATATGGCCATTTAAATAAAATAAGCAATAAGATTTCTTTTGGCACACCGAGAAAAATAAAAGGAAACTATTACCCATATGGCCATAAAGTCAAACCTAAAAAAATGAAAGATTCCAAATACTTTACTTGGGTTAAAAAAGGAGAATTAATTGGCTATGTTGGTGATAGCGGTTTAACTTGGGGCTATAAAGATTATCCTAAAAGACCAGATGTTAAAAAGTATCCTTCATGGGACGAAGTCCATCTTCATTTCCAAGAATTCACCAGAGATAAACAAGGAAATAAAATAGAGCCGAGAGATCCTTTTAATATCTACAATACCTATCAGAAATACCCTCAAACGAAAAAGGAATTTAGAAAAACTCTTTGGAAATAAAAAGTCTACCATCTAAAATGACTGAATGCCTTGTTGGCCTCAGCCATTCTATGAGTATCTTCTTTTTTCTTAACGGCGTTACCAGTATTGTTGTAGGCATCTTTTATCTCTGCAGCTAACTTTTGCCAAAATTGATGATAGTCTTTGCTTGATCTTCTTTGAGCCGCTTTAATCAGCCAACGCAAGGCTAAAGACTCTCGTCTGTCACTTCCAACTGGCATGGGGACCTGATAAGAAGCACCACCAATTCTTCGCGGTTTAACCTCCATGGTAGGCTTAATATTATCTATTGCTCTGTTTAAAATCTCTAGCGGATCTTTCTTATCTTTAGATTTCTCTTTTTCTACCAGAGCCTCTAGAGCTTCATAAACGTGTTTTTGAGCCACCGTTTTTTTACCGCTTCTCATTGTCTTATTGATTAAGCGACTGACTAAAGGGCTTTGATAGATGGGATCTAGGGCTGTTGTTCTTTTTTTAACTCTTCCTGCTCTTGGCATATCTTTTAAGTAGTTTCTGCTGCGGCTGGTTTCTCAGCTGTCTCAACTATTGGCCTAGCCGGAACTGCTCCCCCTTCCTTACGACTCCCGTACTTTGATCTGGCTTTTTTACGACCTTCGACACCAGTTAAATCAAGCTTACCACGAATAACATGATATTTTACTCCAGGAAGATCTTTAACCCGACCACCCCTTATTAAAACCATACCGTGTTCCGTTAATTCATGGCCTTCTCCTGGAATATAAACAGTAACCTCCTGTTTATTAGAAAGTCTCACCCTAGCCACTTTTCTTAAAGCAGAGTTAGGTTTTTTAGGAACCATTGTTTTAACTAATAAAATTACGCCGCGTTTTTGGGGGTTAACTGTCTGAGAAATACGCCTCGTACGAGCATTAAAACTCTTCCTTAAAGCTGTCCCTTTGACTTTTTTAACAGTCTTTTTTCTTCCTTTTCTAACCAGTTGAGATATTGTTGGCATGGGGTAAATTCTATC
Source organism: uncultured Gammaproteobacteria bacterium (assembly GCA_965230945.1). GTDB lineage: Bacteria > Patescibacteriota > Microgenomatia > PFEM01 > JAPLYW01 > CAZJJY01. The sequence continues at coordinate 285,728 of OZ246397.1, forward strand.
AAATTTTAAGCTCTACTTCAATCTTTAAGTCTTTCTGGAGTTACGGGAATCAATCTACCGATAATTACATTTTCTTTAAGCCCCATCAACTTATCTTCTTTGCCTTCCAAAGAAGCGGATGTCAAGACATTAGTAGTTTCTTGGAAAGAAGCTGCTGACAACCAAGAATCAGTATATAAAGAAACTTTGGTTAAGCCTAAAATAACTATCTTGGCCGTTGCTGGTTCACCACCCTCAGCTAACACCCTAGCATTTTCTTCCTCAAACCTCACCTTACTAACAAACTCTCCTGCTAAAAGAGTCGTGTCACCCGTACTCTCCACCTTTACCTTATCACTCATTCTTCTAACTATCACCTCAAAATGCTTATCATGAATGGGGATTCCTTGAGATCCATAAACTTCTTGCAGTTCGTCAATAAGATATTCTTGAGCTGCTTGAACTCCCTTAACCTGCAAAACATCTTTAATATCCAATGCTCCGAAAGAAATTCTATCACCAGCAGCAATTAATTGACCATCTTTAACGTTTAGTTTACTAACAGCAGGAATTAGGTATTCCCTTTCCTCAATGGGCTTAACACCAACACTTTTAATTTTTACCTTATGGCCATCATCAGTTTCAACGACACTAACCTTTCCGGAAATTTCTGCCAAAGGAGAAACTACTTTTGGCAAACGAGCTTCAAAAATCTCTTCCACTCTAGGCAAGCCTTGAGTCACATCAGAAACAACAATACCCCCAAAATGCTTCGTCTTCAAAGTCAGCTGAGTACCTGGTTCACCAATTGACTGGGCTGCCAGAACTCCCACTGGGGTACCTACTTCAGCCTTAGCTTTATTAGACTGATCCCAACCATAACATTGAACACAAAGACCATAGCGAGATTCACAGGTCAAAGGAGAACGAACTTTTACTTCTAAGATATGATGTCTTTCCAAAATACCCGCGTTTTGATCGGTAATTAACTCACCCCGCTTGAGTAAAACTTTTTTCGTCTTAGAATCAACCACTGATTCTGCCAAAACCTTTCCCTTAACTCTATCAAAGAACTTATCAGCTCTTCTGACATCCTTCTGACGACTGATAACAATACCGTTTTTGGTCTTACAATCTTCCTCCCTTAAAAGAATGTCATGGACAGCATCAACCAAGCGACGTGTTAAATAACCAGCATCTGCCGTCTTCAAAGCCGTATCTGTTAATCCTTTTCGAGAACCCCTAGCTGAAGTTACGTACTCAAAAACAGACAGTCCTTCTCTGAAATTAGATTTAATAGGCAACTCTACAATTTTCCCTAAAGGATCAACAACTAATCCTTGCATAGCAGAAAGTTGTTTTATCTGATCCCTAGAAGTTCTGCCTAAACCAGCATCAATAATTAAACGAATACTATTACCAGGTTCAAATTCTTTCCAAGTCAAGTCAGTAACCTCTTCTGCTGTATCTAACCAAATTTCTTTAACTAAACGGCGTTTTTCTTCTTGAGTAATAAGACCCTCCAGGAAATTCTTTTCTAATTGATTAGCCTTTTCATTAGATTCTTTAATGATATTATCTTTACTTGGATAAACAACACAGTCAAAAATTCCCGCTGAAATTCCTGATTGAGTGGAATACTTAAAGCCAATATCTTTGAGATCATCAATCAATTTAACAATTCGCTGTTCATCACAAATCTGAATAGCTCTCGTTACCAAAGCCTGAACTGTTCTTTGGCGAACGTCATCATTAACAAAGGGAATTTCCTTTGGCAAAATCTCATTAAATAAAACACGACCAACAGTTGTTTCTATGATTTTACCTTCAATTCTTGCTTTAATTAACTGACGTAATCTCATTTTATTTTCTTGATAGGCCAAAATCGCCTCTTTAGAATTGGCAAAAATCGTTTGGTATGATTCCTGCTTGCTATCTATGGAAGTCAAAAAGTAACAGCCTAAAGCCATTTCCTTATCAGGAATGGCAATAGGGGAACCATCGGCTGGTTTAAGCAGATTATGATCAGCTCTTAAATATTTAGCCGCTTCTTCTTGAGACTTCCTACCTAAAGGAACATGAACAGCCATCTGATCACCATCGAAGTCAGCGTTAAAGCCTTTACAAACACAAGGATGAAGTTTGATGGAGTTACCTTCCACTAAAAGCGGATAAAAAGCCTGAATACCCAACTTATGTAAAGTTGGAGCACGATTGAGTAAAACCAAATGATCTTTAGTAATTTTTTCTAGAATATCGTAGACCTCAGGTGGACGATGCTCCAAAATATATTTAGCGCTTTTAACATTAGGAGCAACCCCAGTTAAAATTAATTCCCTTAAAACAAAAGGTTTAAACATCTCTAAAGCCATTTCCTTGGGAAGACCACATTGAGTAATCTTTAATTCCGGACCAACAACAATTACTGAACGGCCAGAATAGTCAACCCGCTTTCCTAAAAGATTCTGACGAAAACGGCCTTGCTTACCTCTTAAAATATCAGATAAACAGCGGAATGGTTGGGCCCGACGACGCAAGTGCTTAACTGGGCTCTTAGAAACATCAATTAAGCTGTCAACTGCCTCCTGCAACATTCTTTTTTCGTTACGGAGAATAATTTCTGGAGCGCCTAAATCAATCAAGTGTTTCAAACGATTATTACGATTAATGACCCGGCGATAGAGATCGTTTAGGTCGCTGGTGGCAAATCTGCCGCCAGAAAGCTGAACCATAGGTCGCAAATCAGGTGGAATTACCGGCAAAATTCGCAAAACTGCCCAGGAAGGATCAACCTCCGCCCTAATCATTTCCTCAATCAAAGATAGTCTCTTAGTAGCTTTGATATGACGAGCACCAACACTTTCCTTAACCTCTTTACGAAGTTCAACTAGCAATTTCTTAAGATCTAAACTTTTAATCGCTTCCAAAACCACTCCCGCTCCCATGCCAAACTTTAAAAAGGAAGCCACCTTATAAGAAACCAACTTAAAATATTGATCCTCTGTTAATAAAGCTAATTCTTTAACCGCCCTAACAAAATCTATTAAATTTTTGTATTCTCCTTCTAACTTTTCTTGCTCTATAACAAACTCGTCTCTTAAACCCTGAATTTTCTGTTTAGCTCTAAGTTTAATTTCTTCTAAAGCTAAGGTTTGCTGCTCTTTGTTTTTAATTTTTTTGATTGTTTCTTTTTCTTCTTTTTTGCCATCTTTCTCAATCAACTTGATATCAGATTCGAGTTCGTCTTTTAAAGTTTTCTTTTGTTTTCCTAAACCTTCTTCCAGAATCCTCAAGGCTTTCTTTTTCTTTTCCTGGTCAATATTAGTTACTAAATATTTAGCAAAATAAATTATAGATTCTAAATCTCGAGGAGAAATATTTAAAAGTAAAGATAGTTTTGAAGGACTACTCTTAAAGTACCAAATATGGACTACTGGAGAGGCTAAGGTAATATGACCCATTCGTTCACGCCTTACTCGTGATTGAGTAACCTCAACACCACAGCGATCACAAACAATACCTCGATAACGGATCTTCTTATATTTTCCACAATAACATTCCCAATCTTTACTGGGTCCAAAAATCTTTTCGCAAAAAAGACCATCCTTTTCCGTCTTTAAGGTACGGTAATTAATTGTCTCTGGCTTGGTAACCTCACCATGAGACCAAGATTTAATTGTTTCCGGAGAGGCTAACTTAATCTTTAATCTAGAAAAATCGACCATTTTCTTATTGTCCATCCTTCTCCTTTTTATTAGCTTCTTTCTTACTGTCTTCTTTTTCTACTGGCTCTTTTACCTCTTCAATTTCTTCTTTCTTATCTACAACCTCAATCGTGCCAACCGGCAATATATCAAGACATAAACTGTTTAATTCTTTGATTAAAACCTTAAATGATTCAGGTACAGTAGAATCAGCAATCTCTGAACCTTTAACAATTGATTCAAAAGCCTTAGCGCGGCCAACGACATCATCACTTTTAATGGTCAGCATTTCCTGTAAAGTATGAGCAGCTCGATGAGCTTCTAATGCCCAAACTTCCATTTCTCCTAAACGTTGACCACCCATTTGAGCTTTTCCTCCCAAAGGTTGCTGGGTAACTAAGGAATAAGGGCCAGTAGAACGCGCATGAACTTTATCTTCAACCATATGTACTAATTTAAGAATATAACTAATACCCACCACCGTTTTCATTTCATATCCCTCTCCGGTACAACCATCACGCAAAACTGTCTTGCCATCTTCAGGAAGATTAGCTCTTTTAAGTTCCTCAACAATTTTATCTTCCTCAACCTTACTGAAAACTGGAGCGGCTACTTTATAACCTAATTTATCGGCTGCCCAACCTAAATGGGCTTCAAATAACTGACCTAAATTCATTCGCGATAAAACAGAAAGTGAAGAGATAATGATATCTACCGGTGTCCCGTCAGATAAAAAAGGCATATCTGCTTCAGGAACAATCTTAGAAATAACCCCCTTGTTTCCATGACGACCAGCTACTTTATCACCAACGGTCACCTTACGTATCTGAGCTACTCTAACAGTTACCTTTTTAAGAGTCCCTGCTTCTAGTTCATCTCCTTTTTCTCGATCTAAAATCTGAACATCAATAACAGTTCCACCTTCTCCATGGGGAATTCGCAAAGAAGTATCCTTAACCTCTCTTGCTTTTTCACCAAAAATGGCACGCAATAATCTTTCTTCAGCTGTTAGCTCTGTCTCTCCCTTAGGGGCAATTTTCCCAACCAAAATATCGTTAGGACCCACTTCACTACCAACAATAACAATACCGTCTTCGGCCAAATTAGCTAAGTCTGACTCACTAACATTAGGAATATCTCGTGTTAATTCCTCTGGACCTAGCTTAGTCTCTAACACCGAAATGTCATATTCTTCAATATTAATTGAAGTTAAAACATCTTCCTTAAAAAGTTTATCAGAAACGACGATAGCATCTTCATACTCCAAACCATGATGAGAACAATAAGCAATAATTAAGTTACGTCCTAAAGATAATTCACCTTGATCACAAGAAGGACCATCAATTAAAAGATCACCTTTTTTGACAATGTCTCCTGTTTTCACTGCCGGACACTGTGAATAACAAGTACCATTGGGATTGGTTTTTTTGAACTTATATATAAAATAGGTTTCTTCATTACCCTTGGTCCTAATCTTTTCAGTATCTGGCAATCTATCTTTTCTACCCTTAACTTTTAAAATTACCTTCTGAGCATCTACATAGCTTACTTTACCATCGTGGCGTGCCTTAACTACCCGCTCCATAGCCTCAGCCACCGTCTTTTCCATGCCTGTTCCTATAATAGGAGACTCCGGTTTTACTAAAGGTACTGCTTGACATTCCATGTGAGTTCCCATTAAAGCACGCGCTGGCATATCATGGGCTAAAAAGGGAATCAAAGAGGCTGAAGTGCCGACTACTTCGGAGGGATTAATCTCAATTAAATCCACTTTTTCAACAGAGACTTCTAAAAGTTCTCCTTGAAATTTAACCGGTACCCATGAATCAATAATAAAGCCTTTGTCATCAATACTAACACCGGCATGAGTAATATGATAATTTTGTTCATCATCAGCCGAAAGATAAACTACCTGATCAGTAATTCTCATCTTGGCTTTATTGCCTTCCTTAATCTTTTCTACCTTAAAGTAAGGAGCTTCCAAAAAGCCATATTTATTAACCTTAGCATACAAACTCAGATAAGTTACCAAACCAATATTGGGACCCTCTGGGGAACGAACTGGACAGATACGTCCATATTGAGAAAAATGAATATCTCTAATAGAGAAAGAAGCCCTCTCGCGGGTAATGCCCCCAACTCCCATAACGGAAATCCTTCTTAAGTTATCTAATTCAGATAGGGGGTTAGTCTGATCTAAAATGGTAGAAAGCTGGTTGCTGCGAAAAAATTCATTAATAGAAGCTACCAATAATCTAGCGTTAATCAAACGAGAAGCAGAAATTTCTTCTCCAGCAGGAACAAGACTCATTTTTTCTTTAATAGCTTTTTCTAGTCTTAAAAAACCGACCCTAAAAGGTCCTTCCACTAACTGTTCTCCTAATCTTCTTATTCTTCTGTTAGAGAGATGGTCTATATCATCAATATCACCTTCGCCGTTTTGGAGCCTAATGAGGTATTTAACAGTCCTTACAAGATCCTCTTGACTTAAAACCCAATTTTCAGCTTTGTTAGAAATTTGTGAGCCTAAACGCTTGTTAATTTTAAAGCGCCCTATCCTACCTAGATTGTAGCGCCTTAGATTAAAAAACATATTATCAATTAATTCTTGAGCATTTCCCAAAATGACTGGCTCTCCTGGCCTTAGTTTTTGATAAAATTCAACTAAAGCTTCTTGTTTGTCCTTAGCCTGATCTTTAGACAAGGTGGCTAATAAAAATTTAGAGGCTTTTTTATCATCACTAAAAGTCTCTAACATTTCTTCATCGGTAGAAAGACCAAAAACCCGTAACAAAGTAGTTACGGGAAATTTACGCCGACGGTCAATTCTGACATTTATCACGTCATTGCGATTAACCATAAATTCCAGCCAAGAACCATGAAGTGGCCTTATGTCAGCACTATAAAGCATGCGCCCGCTGGTACTATCAACCTCGCCAGAGAAGAAAACACCTGGAGAACGAATCAATTGACTGACAATGGTCCTTTCCACTCCGTTGATAATAAAAGTCCCCACTTCAGTCATATGGGGAATATCACCCAAGAAAACCTTTTGCTTGCTTTTCTTGCCAGTTCTTTTATTAATTAAGGTTGTTTCTACTTTTAACGGTCGATCATAAGTTAGATCCTTACTAAGGGCCTCTGTAACAGTGTGCCTTGTTTCTCCAAAAGCAGGATTTTTTAAATATAACTCCCAGTTTTTACCAGTAAAGTCAACAAGTGGGGAAATTTCAGCAATAGCTTGCTTAATACCCTCACCAATAAACCACTGATAAGATTCTCGCTGAATAGCGAGTAGGTCAAGTGGCGATAAGCTTTTGTAAATTTTGCCCCAAAAGATCCGTTCAGTCTTCTTTGAAGGAATCATCAAATTTCCGGTCAACAATTAAGCGCGCTTTGCGCGCTCAAATTTATAAGATTTAAGTTAAAATTAACATAAAAAATGAGGCTTGTCAACTGGAAAAACAACCTAAAGTTTTAATCTACAAGATACTTTCTAATATTAACACTATGCTCCTCGTTAGTTTTAGCGTAATGCATCCTACCTCTCTTATCAGAAAGATAAAACCAGTAATCTGTCTGCCTGGGATAAACTACAGCCTTAATTGAAGCTAAGCCTGGATTACAAATCGGTGTCGGTGGTAATCCCCCATATTTATAAGTATTATAAGGAGAATTAAGGGCCATATCTTTTTTACTAATTTGCGGCCACCAGTTCTGTTCTTTAGCTAGAGCATATTGAATGGTAGCATCAACTTGTAATGGCCAATCGTTTTGCCAACGTTTAATCAAAATACCAGCCACTATAACTCGATCCTGATCATACCTAGCTTCTCGTTCAACAAGAGAAGCCAAAATCAAAACCTGCTTTTTAGTTAAACCTGCCTTGGCGGCAACTCTCTCCAGTTCAATGTTAAATTTAGAAGAGAAATTATTTCTAAAAAGATTTAAAACAGCCGAAGCAGTTACCTCTTTAGGAATCAAATAGGTATCAGGAAACAATTCTCCCTCCTGACCTTCAGTAAGCTGTAAAAAATCTCGAGAATTAAAATTATCCAAATTAGACGCCAATCTCTGGGTAAATTCTTCCCGACGCCAGCCCTCAGGAAAAGTTAACCAGATATCAGAAGTTCCATGAGTCAAAATATAGGCAATTTCTCCAGCAGACAAATTAGGACTTAAAGAAAAGCTACCTGCTTGAATCTTGGCAGACAACCCTTTAGATAAAATAAAGATTTTAAAAGCTAAGTCACTCTTAATTAAATTCGCTTCCTGTAAACGAACCGCTATTGAAGAAAAGTTTTCCCCTTTTTTAATAACAAAAGTCTGAGAAAAGTCAGAAGAACTATTTAAGGGAGAAACCGCTCTCTGCCACCAAAAAAAACAAGCTACAATAATAGCCAAAATAAGCAGGAGGGCAAGAAGCTTAAACCTCTTCAAAAAGGGCCCGGCGGTACTTTTTTGTTTTCCTATCATAAATAAAAATGCGGCCACACTTACAGGTAACCTTCTCTGTTTCGCCCTTCCTTTCTCTCTTACCTTTAATAAGTGATTTACCACAACCGACACATTGGCCTTTTGAAAGTAACCAAGCTTGAACTGGAGCGATAATATTTTTAAACATGACTGTTTTCTAAATACTTTTCTAAAATCAAAGCAGCTGCAAAGGCATCTTCCTTTTCTCTGCGGGCCTTTTTCTTAACCCCTGACGCTATCATTTTAGCAAGAGCGTCTTTACTCGTCAAGCTCTCATCTTGATAGACTAAAGGTAGGCTTGTAGCCTTAGCTAAGTTCTTACCAAAAACTTTTACTTCAGAAGCCACCTTACCCTCGGGAAGACCTAAAACAATTTTACCTACTCTTTTAACCTGGCAAATTTTCTTTAACTTATCAACTATCTGCCATTGAGCTAAACATTTAACCATAATCACCCTTAAAGGAACAACTAACTTACTTTCTTCATCAGCTAAAGCTAAACCTATTTTGCTTAAGCCAAAATCAATTCCCAAAAAATTCATCTTAAATTCTCGTCAGCTTGGCCTTAACTACCAAACGCCTTAAGTAAGTACCTGGAGGAACACAAGTAATTAAGCTTAAATATTCACTGTCATCATGCTGCTGCAAAACAGAAACATCATCTGGCAAAACCTCTTTTAAGCCAATAATTTGATAGCGATACAAGATACCATCAAAGTCAACAAAAATTTCATCACCTGTTTCCAAAGCAGGCAGGGTAGAGAAAATAGTTTTGTAGTTCTTAGGATTGAAGAATTGCGGTAAAACTGAGTGGCCAAAAATAACCGTATTCCCATATTGGCCAGGTAAGGAAGTTCCTGGATATTGGATTAAATTTTTCATCAAATCCTCGCCTCCAATATGAACAACTGCTTTTTCTATTTTCAATTTAGGAATAGAGATGGAATAATGAGTAATTCTACTTGACTTAAAAGGTAACTCTTTTGCTGTCGGAAACCAAGTATAGGGGCGACTGTAGTCAACCACAGTCGTATCTTCACCTAAAACCTTAACCGGAGAGATTAACTGAGATGCAAAACGACGGCTCTTAATTTTATAATCTACGATCGGCCAAAAGGCACTGAGTAAAATCACTGATCCCAAAAGAAAAATACCAAAGGAACAATACTTTAAAAGTTTTCCCTTTTTTAAATTTCTTACCTGGGGTTCTCTTTTAATATAACAATATCTGGTCATTCCTACCTGAGTTTAACTTCAATATTAATCTTTTTAACCATCCTTGGAAAAGTAGCAATTTTAGCTGGTAGATTAGGAGTAATTTGGGCTTCAAAAGACTCAACGTTGGGTAGATTGCTAAGATAGGTGTTGCCAATAGCAGGTTTTTTGCCTAATAAATTATTTTTAATCTGCTCTAGGTCAAACTTAGGCATAAGATCAGCTTTAAAATGAGCTGTAAAAGTAAAAATGCCGTCTTCAATATCTTCCAACTCAAAATTGGTTTCTGCTTGCTGAGGATCATAACCAAAATCTGAAGGAACCAAAGCGGCAATTTCTTCCTTAATTAAACTCCCAAAATCATCTTCATTAAAAGTCAGTGCCGCCACCTTTAATTCTAACTTTAAGCTCAGTTCATTAACCTCTTCATTAAGTTTAGCTGAAAAAGTTTTTTCTAAAACTTCTAACTCTAATGATTCTTCCACTAGTTTATCTTTGCTACCTAATTCACTCCTTAACTGACCAATAGCTCCTTGTTTAAGTTCCTTTCTTAAGCCAGATAAAAGTTCATCCTGATCAGTTTCAGCCACTACCTGAACTTCTCTGGCAGTTCCCCCACTAAAACTAGAAGCATTACTGGCAATAAAATCTGAACGGCTATAATTGGCAATAGAGAACTCCGAATTAGAAGCTAAATTTCCTTCACTACCAAATTCCACCGCTGTTACTGACACCACCGCTTTACCCGGAATTCCAAGGTAATCAGGCGGTCCTGAACTACTTTTTGAAGCAACCAAAACATCTTCGTCTAGAGTAAAAAGCAAATCATCAGGTCCATAAATTTTAGCTCCTTCAGAAAAAGTTTTCTGCTGCGAAGTACGGTTGTAAATCGTTACCTCTCCGGTAGCTTTCTCTCCAATCAGTTTACTACCACTAGTTTCTCTTTCCTTTTCTCCAGATAAGGTCATCTCTATCTTTTGAGCTGGCAAAAGAAGTTTGTCTTTACCGATGACATCTAGTGAAGTAGCTAGCTTCACAGAAAAATCTCTTTCTAAAGACTGTGGTTTAACAAAAAGAACCACCGAAGCTTTGGGAAAATACCAATACAAAAGGGTCAAGGCAACCAAAACAATTAACAAAACACCTCCTGCTAAGCCTAAAACCAAACTCGTTCTACTACTAAAAGGATTCTTTATTGAAGAAAAAAAGCCTGAGAAATTAATTTTCTTAAACCAAGAAAAATTAAATGCAGGTAGTCGAAAAGTTCTTTTTGAGGGTTTTGCGGAATCTAAATCCACACCCTTTTCTTCTTCGACAGCCGTCATCTCTATATGTTCTGAAGGGTAAGAGATCTCTTGCTTTTCTTCTTTAATATCTCTACCTCTAACAAAACCTAAAACCGGCTGAGAAATAGGCAGGGTTTCTGGCTTTTTTTCTTCTACATCCTCTCCTTGTCTTTTTTTCTCTTCAACCACTTCTTGCTCAACCTCTATCTCCTCCTTCTCATTCTCCTCCTCAATCTCTCCCCCTGTCTCAGTTACTGGCTTTTCTTTCAGCCACTCTTCTTCTCCTCCCATATCTAAAAGCTCTATTCCTTTAATATCAGCCATCTGAAAGGCACTAGCCAAAACAATGGCCTTGATATCAAAATCAGCTGACAAAATCTCTACTTTAGGTAAATGTAAAAAACTTACCTTTTCCTCTTGCCAGGGCCAATTAATCAACCCTTGCCTTACTCCTTCTAATTTTTCCTCACCATCGTAAAGTAAAATCCTCGCTGGGAAAGGAACTTCACGATTAAAACGAGATAAACCCTCTGCCAAATCAGCTCCAATATCACCACTTCTTACGACCAAGTTCGTCCCTATAATTTTACCTAAATCAACCAAGCTAACAGATATTTTTTTCTCGCTTAAACCCATTAAAACGGCTGTTGGAGGAACGCCTTCAATTTTCTTAAGCCAATGAACAACCCCTTCAGGAATAACAATAAAACCTAAAGGAGAAAGTTCAAATTTTTGAGAAATTTTTTTGAGAATTTCAATCTTCCCAGGGATAATTTTGTTTTCGTCAACCCAATCCGTAGAAACACCAAAGATGATTTTCTTAGGTTCATCTGCTTTCTGTTGAGGAATAATCTTTTCTACCGCTGAAGACAAGGAGGAATCTATGACTTCTAAAAGTTTCTCCTCATTATCCCAATTAAAACTTTTACCTAGACTAACTAATTTGGCTTGATTATCTTCAATTGTCCAAATAGCGCTTTTGACCCGATCAATATTAATCTCTAGGGCAAAAAAATATTCTTTTTTTTCCGGTTCATTTTTCGATAAGTTGAGCATAGATTCTCCTCTGGCCTGCCCCAATTGATTTCTCTCTTACTATTTTAACACCACCAATCTTTTTAAGGGAAGTAACGTGCGGTCCTCCGCAAACTTCCTTAGAGAAATCACCAATAAAATAAACCTTAACTTTACCCCCATAACGCTTATCAAAAAATGCCAAAGCCCCTTTTTTCCTAGCTTCATCTAAACTCATGGCTCTCATCTTTACTGGTAAATCAGCTTTGATTTTCTTATTAACTAAGTCTTCTATCTTCTTAATTTCTTTCTCTGTTAATTTTTCTGAATGAGCAAAATCAAAACGTAATCTCTTTGAGGTAATGTTACTACCTACTTGACGGATATGAGAACCCAGCACCTCCCGTAAAGCTTGATGCAAAAGGTGAGTAGCCGTATGATATTTAACTGCCTTTTCACTTGTTTCAGCTAACCCTCCTTTAAATATTCTTTTGGCAGTAGTACATGATAGTTTTTGATGCTTTCTGTAAATCTTTTCAAATTCATTCCTGTCAATTGTTTTTCTTCTTTTCTTAAACAATTCTTCAGAGACTTCAAGAGGAAAACCATATGTTTGAAAAAGATTAAAGGCTAATAAAGCATTCAGCTGATTATCGTCCGCCTTTTCAAACTCCTTTAAACCCTTATCTAAAGAACGAGCAAACTTATTCATCTCTTGACTAATTATTTTACTAATTAAATTTCTAACTTTTATTTCTTCTTTAAAGTATTTATTATCATAATCTTCATAAACCTTAACTACCCCATTACAAATATCTCCTAAATCTCGGACAGACGTTAAACCCATACCCAACTGATGCATTTTAACAGCCGCACGTCTAATTAAACGGCGTAAAACATATCCACGTTCGACATTGGAGGGTTCTATACCATCGGCAATAATAAAAGTGGCAGCACGTAAGTGATCAGCAATGACGCGCATAGCTCTCTTGTTTTGATGATCATATTTCTTCCCAGAAATCTGCTCAATCTGATTAATTAAACTACTAAACAATTCTGTTTGATAAACATCCTTTTTGCCCTGTAAGATAGCTGTTGTTCTTTCCACTCCCATACCAGTATCGATATTGCGTTGCTTCAATTTTTCTAATTTGCCATTGGGCAAGCGATTAAATTCCATAAAAACATCATTCCAGATTTCCACATATTTCCCGCAATTATCTCCTGGCTGACAACTTGCTCCGCAAGGTTTTTTACCGGTATCATAAAACATCTCTGTATCTGGACCACAAGGTCCCGTTTCCCCCACCGACCACCAATTATCTTTTTTACCTAAAAAATAAATTTTCGATGAAGACACCCCTAAACTCTGCCAAATTTTGGCTGTCTGTTCATCTCGAGGGGCATCTTTACCACCAGTAAAACAACTAACAAAAATCTTTTTAGGGTCTAAATTAAGTCCTTTGGTTAAAAACTCCCAAGAATATTCAAGCACCTCTTTTTTCCAATAATCACCTAAGCTCCAATTCCCCAGCATCTCAAAAAAAGTTAGATGACAACTATCACCGATACTTTCAATATCTTGAGTTCGCAAACAGCGCTGATTAGAAACTAATCTTTTGCCCTGCGGATGAGGTTCTCCTAAAAGATAAGGCACTAAAGGATGCATGCCGGAATTAACAAATAAAGCACTGGGGTCATTCTCAGGAATTAAAGAAACATTAGGAAGAAGTCGATGATCTTTTTTAATAAAAAAATCCAAATATCTCCTTTTTAATTCAGAAGCTTTCATAAAATTATGATACTCAAAATTGAGCTTCAAAACAAGGATTAGGCTAAAGATTTACCATTTTTGGTGAAGAATTTTTTAGCGGCTTTACGACCTCTTTCTTGAAGTTCTTCTATTTTAGACAATTTTTCTTCTGAAATATTATCTACAAGTTCCCCTTTAGCTTGATCAAATCTCTGTTTAATTTCAGTTTCCACATCTCCTACCCTTTTTTTAAATTCTTTGCCTTTTCTTTCAATATCCTCAACAATGGTTGTCAAATTTTCAATAATGTCTTCGCTTTTTTCTTTAATCTGTTTGGCAGTTTTTTCACCCTCTTTGGTCTTGGTAAAAAACCAAACCAAACCAGCGCCAATTATCATACCAAAAATTAAAGATGAGAAAGAACCACCTTTATGCTCATGATTGTTCATCATTCTCCTCTTTTCCTTTCCTTTTCTTAAAAACCCAGTTCAAAAGGCCGGTAATCCCAGAAAGACCACTAATCGAACTCGAAAGGGAAGAAATCGGCTTAGCTATTGATTCAGAAATATCCCCAGCATCATCTAAAATCTTATTAACCTTTTCAATCGAGCGACGCCCCTCTCTTAGAATGTAAAAAACCTGGATGCCAATAAAAGCTAGAATAACGGCTAAAACGGAAACAACAACGATGAGTAGAATCTGAGTTGGTGCTAACATGAGCAGATTAAAATTTTAATTAAGCGCTATTTCCTTCGTTAAACATAAAAATCAATTCCTTTTCTTTAAATTTAACTTCTCTGAAGTTTTAGGTCAACTAGAACTTTCTCTATCTTTCTAAGTCCTCTGTTTTATAGATAACGGTTCTTTCAATGCTGTTTTTTCTTCCTGATTTACTGGTAGCCGTAACGATAATACTATTTTCCCCTGGAAAAAGGTCAAAGCCATAATGAAACTCACCGCTAGACGAAAGCGTCACCGTCACTCTATTAATAACCACCAACGAATCAGGATCTGCTTTCCCGGTAATTTTAATAATTCTCTCTTTTACCTGCAAATTATTCTCAGGAGTAATAACCTTTAAATAAGGGGGGCGGACTAAAGAAAGATACTGATAAATTAAATAAGTCATTAAGCCAAAAAAGAAAATCCCAATTAAAACAATCAAGGTCAACTTCGGGCTCCAATTAACTTTCCTTTTATTAAGCGGTTCCACCATTCCCGATAAAACAACCTTCTTTTTTTCTTTTTTATCAAAATCACGTCTAAAAATGGCCAAAATTTTCTCTGGCGAAAGATCTAGAAATTGTGCATAAGCTCTTAAAAAACCTTTAATTGAGGCTATTGAGGGAATTTTTTGAAAATCATTTTCTTCTAAAGCGACAAGGATGTTCTGGCGAATTTTAGTTTGACCAGCTACTTGCTCTAAGCTAATATTTTTCTCCAACCTGGTTTTTTTAATAATCTCTCCTGCAGTCTTCATTGCTGAGTAACTTTAGAGGCAAGATAATCTTGAGCATCTTTATTAAAAACCTCACGAGCCTTGGAACCTTCCGCAGGACCAATAATGCCAGCTTTTTCCAATTGATCTAAAATCCGAGCCGCACGAGCATAACCAACCTTCAAACGCCGCTGAAGTAAAGAAGCGGAGGCTCGATCGTAATTACAAATAGTTCTGACGGCATCATCGAAAAGATCATCTTTCTCTTCAACCTCCTCTATCTTTTCGAGTTGAGCTCTGGTCGGCGTTTTAGTCACTTCCTCAGTATATCCAGGAGAAACACCTATCTTTTTAAGAAAATCAATCAGTTTTTTAATTTCAGATTCTGAAACAAAAGTCCCTTGAATTCTTGAGGGCTTAGCCTGATCAGGAGGAATAAAGAGCATGTCCCCTCGGCCTAAAAGCTTCTCCGCTCCTGGAGTATCAATAATTACTCGAGAATCAACTTGAGAAGAAACATTAAAAGCAATTCTAGAAGAAATATTAGCTTTAATCAAACCCGTTAAAATATCCACCGATGGCCTTTGAGTAGAAACAATTAAATGAATGCCTGTCGCTCGAGCCATTTGGGCAATCCGGCAAATAGCATCCTCAACGCTAGTAGGGGAAAAAAGGATAATATCAGCCAATTCATCAATGACGATGACAATATAAGGCAAGGCCGCAAAACCAGCCAGCTCATTGTAGCCACCAATGTTTCTAACACCTACTTCAGCAAAAAGTTTATAGCGTCGATCCATTTCTTTAATGGACCAATTAAGAGCAGATAATACTTCCTTTGGATCAACAATGGTTGGCGTTAAAAGATGAGGAATGCCATTGTATTGAGTAAGCTCAACTCGTTTAGGGTCAACTAAAATAAATTTCACTTCACTTGGGGAGGCTCTAAAAAGCATGGTGGTAAGAAAAGAATGTATGCAAACTGACTTCCCACTTCCAGTAGAACCAGCAATTAAAATATGAGGCATCTTATCGATATCAGCAATGACTGGTTCTCCAGAAACATTAAGACCTAAAGCTACATTCAACTTTGACTTGCTCTTTCTAAACTGATCCGAGGCCAGCATGCGTTTAAGATTGACAAATTCTAAGCTACGATTAGGTACTTCAACCCCAACTAAAGAGCGCCCTGGAATAGGAGCTTCAATTCTGATCTGCCCAGTTGGGGCGGCTAAAGCTAAGGCCAAATCATTAGCTAAAGCTGTAACTTTAGAAAGTTTTGTTCCTAAAGCAATCTCTAAAGCATATTGAGTAACGGCTGGACCTAAATTAACCTCAACTACTCTCGCTGAAACTCCAAAAGATTCCAAAGTTTTTTCAATAATTCCGGCATTCTTTTTAATGTCGCCACGATCAGCCTTAGTCGTCACTGCCTCTGTTAATAAAGATAAGGGTGGATATTCCCAAGCCTGCCCCTCTGAAGGCAAACTACTAATCACCTTATCGCTTAGTTGTGATTGTTTTAAATCACTTCCTTGTTCCCCTTGTTGAACTGCATGAGAAGTTACTTGATCAACCTTTCTTTTTTCTTCTTTAACTTCAAAAGGAAGTTTACGAGATGAAAACTTAGCTTCCTTGCCAATTTTTTTAAGGGAAATAAAAATATTGCTTAAAAACAAAACCATTTCTTCTAAAGAAGTATTAAAAGTTACCACAAAACCCACCAAAACAAAGCCTAAAAGAATAATAAAAGCTCCCAAATTACTGATTAAAAAAGATAAATTCTGCCAAATTTCAAAACCAATCACTCCAGAACGACTCAAAGCAATTAGAGCCACCATTAAAACTAGAGTTCCCACAAAAACATTAGGACGACTAAGACGCCATTGCAACCTAGAAAGCATCAAACCTGAAACAATGAGCAAAAAGGGAATAAAAATAACACCCCAACCGAAATAATGAACTAAAAATAGATAAAGATTAGTTAGAAAAGGGCCTTGTCTAGAAAAAGAAAGAAAGATGATGCCAGCAATAACAAAAAGCCCTACTGTTGAGAAAGTATACAAGGTGGTTTTTTTTAATTTCAGCTTAAATGGCTTTTTCCTTCTTCCGCGAGGCATATTAAATCCTTTGTTTCAATTTTATCATGAGACGAATTTTGGGTGAAGGGTAATCTCGCCACCCAATTTTACCTGTCCGTCAATTAACATTTCTATTGTCTGATTTTCCCTAGGAAGTAAAATCTTTTCTTGCCGAAAACCCATTTTCTGAGCTAAGATGGCATACTGCTTCATATGCCTAAAAGCACCACCAATAGGTAATAAAAATTTCGGCTTAATCAAACTGATAAGCAAAGCCAAATCATTCTGTGAACCATGACCACTAACATGCAAATCATCAAAAATATCTGAGTAAGAAACAGCTACCCCTAAGTAAGAAAGCTTATCAATTAAACGATGGATAGCCAGTTCATTACCGGGAATATAGTCAGCAGAAAAGACCACCTTATCTCCTGGCTTAATTTTAACCTGGCTTTTACCAGAAGCAACCTTATCTAAGGCAGAACCAGCTTGAGCTTGACTACCGGAAATCAAAAAGGCAATTTGATCTGGCCTTAAATAATTCGCCTTCTTAAGGGGGACAATGAGATCTTTAGGGATTTTAAGATAACCCAACTCTCTGGCAATATTAATCACCTTTTCTACTGACCGACCCAGCAAAACTGCTTTGCGACGATGATTAGCAATAACATTAATGGCTTGTTGCCAACGAGAAATATTAGAGGAAATTGTGGTCACAAAAAATCTTCCTCGACAATCTCTAATTTCTCTCTCAAAAGATTCCTCAATCATACTCTCCGAAAGAGTGTACCCCTTCTTCTCGCTCCTTAAACAATCTGACAAAAGCAAATCAACCCCCTGATGACCACAAAGAGCAATCTTGCCAATTTCTGACTGCTTATTCATGACCGGTGTCCAGTCAAATTTAAAATCACTACCATGATAAATAAGACCACAAGGGGTTTTAATAATAAAGTGAAAAGTATCAGGAATGGAGTGACTAATAAAAACAAACTCTACCAAAAAAATTCCTAAATTCAATCTGCTGTTAGAATTAATAATCTCTATTTTGGCCTGAAGATTATTTTCTTTTAATTTCTCCTTAATCATAGCCGCCGTTAGACGGGAGGCAAAAAGAGGGATTCTTCTTTTTATTTTAGACAACAAAAAGGGCAAGCCTCCAATATGATCTTCATGTCCATGAGTAAAAACAATACCTTTAATTTTCCTTTGGTTTTGAATTAAATAATTAATATCCGGGACAACAATTCCATTTTTCCCTTCCTCTTCTTTAAAGCCAATCCCACAATCAACCACCAAAATACTATCTTGATATTCATAGACAAAAAGATTCTGGGTTACAAAACCAAAACCACCAAGGGCCATTATTTTTAAATTGTTTTTTGATTTGTTTTGTTTAAATTTCATTGTTTAGTTAATTAAACATACTTGTCTGTTTTTCTTTCTCCCCATTTTTTTCTTCTTCTTTTAATAATTTTTCTTCCCCCTCTAAAAATTCAGCTATTTTTTGAAAATCTTTTTTACTCTCTTCCATAATTATAGCACTTCTTAAAGCAGCCGCTGGATGATACATGGGGATAACAATAATTCTCTTATTATTAAAATCAACAAAACGAGCTTGGCCATGGATTTTAGAAATGTATTCCCCGGGCAAAAATTTATTTAAGGAAAATCTACCCAAAGTGACAATTATCCGCGGATCAATAATCTCTATTTGTCTGTCTAAAAAAGAAGCACAAGCTTCAATTTCCTGAGGTAGCGGATCACGATTATTGGGAGGTCGATGTTTTATGACATTACCAATAAAAACTCCCTCCCTAGATAAATTTATGGACTTCAATAATTGATCTAAAAGCTTGCCGGCTTGACCAACAAAAGGTAGCCCTTTTTGATCTTCATAATAACCCGGTCCTTCTCCTATAAACATTACTTTTGCATCAGGGTTACCTGAACCAGGAACGGGTTTATTAGCCTTTTGATATAAAAGACAGCGTTGGCATTTAGTCACTTCTCGAGATATTTTTAATAATTCTTCCTTTTTATCCATCGTTTACTCATCGGTTTAATTAACTAAATCACCAAGTCGGTAAAAATTCTTTGACGTTTTCTGGGGTTATTTGAAATCTAGTCCCACCCCTTTTAACTGATAAACTCTTTCCTTGAACAACCATCTTGGCAATTTTACGACAAATACCATTAATAGTTCTCTCTAAAGTTCTTATTCCCGCATCATAGCCTAATGGCCTAACAATTTTTGACCAAACTTCAGATTGAATCTCAACAATATCTCTACTTAATCCCGCTTCTTGTAAAGCTCTTGGTAAAACATAATCTTTACCAATAACAATTTTTTCCTCGTCAGTATAAGAAGGCATCTGAATCGGTTCTAGTCTATCCATAACCGCCACGGAAATATTACTGATATTGTTACAAGTGGTAATAAACAAAACTTCAGAAAGATCAAAAGGATAATCAATAAAATGATCCCTAAAAGCATGATTCTGTTCTGGATCTAATAATTCCAACAAAACACCCATAATACTGGCTCGACCCTCATTGGTCACCCTATCAATTTCGTCGAGAAGGATGACAGGATTTTTAATACCAACCCTTTTTAAAGACTTCATAATTAAGCCCGGCTCGGCATCAGAACGTAATCGAGACTGACCCCGAAGATCAAGAGGATCTCCCATACCGCCAAAAGGAATACGAGCAAACTTTCTTCCCATCGCTTCGGCAATAGAATAAGCAATAGTCGTCTTTCCTGTTCCTACCAAACCAACAAAACAAAGAATTGGCGCTTTGGTAACTCCTAAATCTTTCTCATCTTCTCTTTTACTTTTTAATTTTAAAACAGCCATGTATTCCAAAATTCTTTCTTTTATCTGTTTAAGACCATAATGATGAATGTCTAGAATCTTTTTCGCATTTTCTAAGTCCAAAATATCTTGGCTCCGCTTCTGCCAAGGTAAAGCAGTAATCCAATCTATATAACGAACCGTTTTCCCATATTCTGTAGAATATTCGCCGTAACGAGCCATTCGTGAAAGACGCTCTACCATTAGAGAGACTTTATCTTTTAACTCAGGTGGAAGGATCACAGAGGTAATCTTTTTTTCTAAATCAACAACTTCTTTTAAAAGGCGGGCAGGTTTATTAGGCATTTCTAACTTAGATTAACAAAAAAGAGGGGGTTAAAACAAGACTAACGATATTTTCTACCCGAAAATTTCTTTTCCTTATGATGAGGTTTTTCCCCTTTACTAGATTCATCAAAAAGCATGGAAAGGTTAATTCTTCCCAAGTCGTCAATTTCAACAACTTTGACCTTCACCTTTTGACCTATCTTAACGATATCTTCTGGATTATCTACATATTCAGATGACATCTTAGAAACATGAACTAGACCATCTTTACCTGGTAAAAACTCAACAAAAGCCCCAAAAGGCTGAATTCTTCTAACAATTCCTTCATCAAAAACTTCACCCACTTTAACTTCCCTTACTAAACCCTTAATCCAGGTAATTGCCTTTTCTACTGCTTCTCTATCAGGAGCAGAAACATTAACTGTCCCATCATCTTCAACATCAACCCCGGCACCAGTTTCGGCAATAATATTTTTAATGGTTCTACCGCCAGGACCAATTACATCTCCAATCTTTTCTGTCGGGATATGCAAAACCTCAATCTTAGGCGCATATTTAGAAACCTGAGCCCTAGATTTAGGTAAAGCTTTTATCATTCTTTCTAAAATAAAAAATCTGCCCTCTTTGGCCTGTTTTAAAATCTCATCTACTACTAACAGGGTTAAGTCAGTAGTCTTGACATCCATCTGAATGGCAGTTATGCCTTCTTTTGTGCCGGTTACCTTAAAATCCATATCTCCATTAAAATCTTCCAAACCCGTGATATCTGAAAGAATTACTCTCTTACCTCCCTTGCTAATCGTGCCCATAGCAATCCCAGAAACAGGAGCTTTAATAGGAACACCAGCATCCATTAAAGAAAGGGCTGAACCGCAAGTAGAAGCCATGGAAGTAGAACCATTAGAAGACATAATTTCGGAAACAACACAAATGGTGTAAGGAAATTTCTCTTCTGAAGGAAGAACAGGTTTTATAGCTCTTTCAGCTAAAGCTCCGTGGCCAATTTCTCTTCTCGAAGGAAAACCAACACGACCAGTTTCACCTATGGAAAAAGGCGGCATATAATAATGATGAATATAACGCTTGCTTTCTTCCCCCTCCATGCTTTCAATTAGCTGCTCCAATGCGGAAGAACCTAATGTCGTCACCGTTAAAGCCTGGGTATTCCCTCGTTTAAACATGGCTGAACCATGAGTTCGCGGCAAAATACCAATCTCAATATCAATCGGCCTAATTTCATCTAATTTTCTCCCATCTGGTCGTTTTCCTTTTTCTAAAATCTGGTTTCTAATAAACTCTTTTATTAACTTATCAAAAATTTTACTAATCTTTTCTCTTTTTTGCTCATATTTCTCTGATAGGGCAATTTCCAACTCTTTACGCATAACGCCTGCATTCTCTTTACTAACAACTAAATCAACAATCTCTTTTAGTTTATCCTTAATCTCCTTCTTAACCTCAGCCATCAATTGAGAATCAATTTTATCAACTTCAAACTTTTGTTTTTTAAGACCAACTTCTTTCCGCAGGTCTTCAATTAGCTTGGTAACTTTGTTTATTCCCTTTTGGGCAAAATCAATCGCTTTTAGGATTGTTTCTTCAGGGATCTCCTTGGCCCCTCCTTCAAACATGATTAAAGCCCTATCAGTAGCTGAAACTATCAAATCTAACTCCGAATATTCTAAGTCTTGATAAGTAGGATTAACAACAAAAGCGTCATGACCATTTTTAGGCACAAAACCTACCCTTACTGAACCAACTGGCCCCTCCCAGGGAATATCAGAAATATGCAAGGCCGCTGAAGCAGCGCACAAGGCTGGGATGTCTGGATCATTTTCCGCATCTACAGACAAAACCGTAATTGTCACTTGGACTTCTCCTTTGTAGTCTTCTGGGAAAAGAGGCCTAATAGAACGATCTATTAGCCTGGCTGTCAAAGTAGCTTCCTCAGAGGGACGGCCTTCTCTTTTTACCCAACGAGAACCCTTGATGCGACCGCCAGCATAAAGTCTTTCCACAAAATTAACCTGCAGGGGAAAATAGCCTAAATCTTCTTTAGGAGCAGAATCTACCACCGTAGCTAAAACCATGGTATCTCCGTAACGAGCCAAGACAGCACTGGCAGCCTGACTAGCCAAACGACCAACTTCCAAAGTTAGTGTTTTACCACCAATTTCAACTGATTTTTCAACAATTTTCATTTATTTAAGCTTAATTCTCCTATCACTCTCTTGTATCTTACTTCGTCTTTCTTAAGAAGATAAGCTAGAAGCCTCCTCCGCTTAGAAACCATAGATAGTAACCCGCGCCGAGAATGGACATCCTTTTTATGCTCCTTGAGATGATCTGTTAAATTCTTGACTTTGTGAGTTAAAAGAGCGATTTGGACTTCTGGAGAACCGGTATCACCCTTTGTCTGAGCAAACTTTTTGATAATCTTCTGTTTTTCATCTACACTTAAAGACATTGGCTGATATTCTAACAAAAAGAGGTCTAATTAACAAGAGGATGAAAGAGATAACTCTAAAAGCACCAGCAAAAATAAACCTGGGTCTTTCTATTTTAAAGAAACTTTCTCCTGGCTACCATGAAGTAAAATTTATTTTCCAGCAAGTTTCTCTGTTCGACCGTATCCATCTTAAAGAAATTAAAGAAGATAAAATCAAGATCTTCTGCAATGATAAAAAGGTCCCCCTAAACAAGATCAACACCGTCTATCAAGCAGCCTTACTTGTTAAAAGGAAAATGAAAATTAAAAAAGGGATCGAAATTATAATTGATAAAAAAATCCCTGTGGCAGCTGGTTTAGGAGGCGGTAGCTCTGACGCCGCCCAAACATTGCTCGGTTTAAATAAAATCTGGAATTTAGGCCTTAATACGACTGACTTAATTAAATTAGGCCTTAAAATCGGTATGGATGTTTGTTATCAGCTTGTTGGGGGAACAAAACTAGCTACTCACTTAGGTGAAAAAATCAAACCCTTACCTAACCTACCTCAATTACATCTTGTTTTAACTAATCCCAACCAAGAAGTTTCTACTAGATGGGCTTATGAAAACGTTGATTATAGCCAAATTGGCAAAAAACAACTCAAGGAACTAACCAAAGCCATTAAGAAAAAAGATGTCAAGAAAATTGCTTTAAATCTTCACAACGACTTTGAATTTTGGGTTCCTAATTTTTATCCGGTTATCCTAAAAATCAAAGACAAAATGTTTTCCAACGGAGCTTTGGGAGCAATAATGAGCGGTTCAGGTCCAACTGTCTTTGGTGTTTTTAAAAACAAACCCACGGCCTTAAAGGCTTACACGGCTCTAAAAAAGGACTTTCCTAAAACCTACCTTGTCAAAACCCTTTAAATACGAGTATTACCTTTGTAAATTTTAGGTTTTAGCCAATCAGAAGAGGGTTTTTCAGAAAAGCCGTGCTTTTTTGTTAAAATTTTCTTTTGCTTTGCCCTCTTTTCTTCGATAACAACTACCTCTCTTTGTATTTTTCGGCCACCAGACCGCAAACAGAAAGCTATGGCCTCAAAAGTAGTTGCCGTTGATTTATTCAAGGAAAAATTGGCGGTCGCCTGTCTGATACCTAGTAAAAGATTACCAGCAATGTCTTCATCAACAGGCAATTTCAAAGAAGCCAAAAGCAAGGCTATAAATTCACCATAGGAAGCCATCTGAGAATTAACAAAATTAATCTTGCCAAATTGTTTATTGTCTGGATTAATATCAAGATTAATAACCTTTCCTTTATCAAAAAGTTCTCTGTTCTCAAAATAAACTTTATCTAAGTCCTCCAAACTAGCGGCTCCGACAACAAAAACCGCTTCAGCTGCATTACCGGTATAGGAATAGATGATCTTCTCCGGAGAAAAAGCTGGGTAACCTTCTTTACTTTGAATAATTAAAGTAAATTTTTTATCTTCGGTATTATACCTGACTTTTTCGATTGACTCATCAAGGTCAAAAGAGGCCATAAAATCTCTGCCAGTCATTTTTTCTTTAACCTTATCCACACCTACTAAAGAAGAAAAATCTACAATCATTGGTTGAGAACAAACAATAGAAACTTTTTTACCAGATTTTTGCAGGGAAAGAAAGAGAGATAGGGCGGCTGCCACCTTATCCTGATTTAAATTTTTTGGAAGAACAATAGCAAAACTTTGAGCAGAGGCTAAGGCTTCCTCAAGCGGAGTGAAATCATAAGAATCTTTCATTTTCAGGCTTGAGATTTACGATAAGATACTAACACATCGCCAATTTCAAAGTCAAGCTGGGGAGAAAAAACAACTCCAAATTCTTCTCCCTGCTTTAGTAGGGTAGCTTCCTCTTTACCTTTTCTCATTGTCTTAATACGGACATCACCTAAAACTTCATCCTTTCTCAAGAGGTGAATTTTATCGTCCTTTTTAATTTGTCCCTCAAGTACCTTACAACCAGCTACATTTTCTTTCATCTCAAAGCGAGCCAAAATTTCGGCTTTACCTAAAATTTCTTCATCAATGGTAGGTTCAAGAATTTTCAGGACCTTCTTCCCAACTTCTTCCAGCAATTCATAAATAACTTGAAAAGTGGAAACCTTGACCTTTTCTGCAACCGCTAATTTTTTAACTTGAGTAGGAACTTTAACATTAAAAGCTATCACCTCTGCTGAACTACTAGCGGCTAATAAAACATCAGATTCATTAACCTCACCCACACCTGCTTTCAAAAGCTGACAATTTTCAGGCAGATTATTCTTAATTGCCTCCAGCGTTCCCAAGACATCAGCCTTAAGGATTAAGTTTAATCGTTCTTCTTCCTCTTGTTCTTTTTTTTCTTTGCTATCTGGTTTTTTTAAAGAAGTCTCTTTCTTTTCTAGCTTCTTTTTCTCAAAATTCTCCCTGCTTATTCTTTCTACTTTCTCACCCACTAGAGGAACTTTCTTAAAACCTAAGATTTCCACTGGCTGACTTACCAAGGCTTCTTTAACAGATTGGCCTCTATCATCAAATATGGCTTTGATTTTGCCGTAAACTCGACCTACTCTAATCTCATCACCAATTTCTAAACTACCATCACGAATTAAAACGGTGGCCAATGGCCCCCGGTGAGCATCTAATTTCGATTCTAAAACAACTGCTTTTAGTGGATTAGAGGCCTTGCCTTTAAGCTCCATCATCTCTCCTAAAAGAAGAATCATCTCCAAAAGGTCTTTTATCCCTTGGCCTGTTTTAGCGGAGACAGGTACCAAAACAATCTTGCCCCCGTATTCTTCAATTGAAATACCATTTTCTGCAAGATTTTTCTTTGCTTGCTCAATTTTTACCTCAGGGAGATCAATTTTGTTTAAAGCCACTAAGTAGTTTAAACCTACTTCGTTAATATATTTTAAACTTTCTTTTGTTTGCGGTTTAACTCCATCATTGGCAGCAACTACCAAAATCGCTAAATCAGCAATTTTAGCTCCCCGAGATCTCATTTCATTAAAAGCAGCATGACCTGGGGTATCCACAAAGGTAATCTCCCTAGCCGGCTTATCTTTCTCTGTCCCCACTCTTACTTGATAGGCAACAATATGTTGAGTAATACCACCATGTTCTTTTCTGGCTAGATCAATTTCTTTAATTTTTGAAAGAAGAGTTGTTTTACCGTGGTCAATATGACCCAGAATAACGACAACTGGAGCTCGACCCATTTTGCCTGAAGCAGATGAAGATTTTAAACCTTTTTTGGTTGTCGTTTTTTTCATAATTTACTTTTACTTCCAATTGATAACTCATACCAATTTACTCTTTTTTCTTAGAACTCTTATCGGTCTTTTTATCTTTTTTCTTCTTATCTTTACTCTTTTTTACCTTTTTTACCTTCTCTTTCTTTTCTTTTTTTAATTTGCTTTTCTTTCTTTCCTGCTTTTTCACGGCAGTTTTCTGTTCATTAATATCAATCTTATAACCAGTCAATCTTACTGCCAATCTCACATTTTGCCCTTCCTTACCAATGGCCAAAGAAAGCTGATCTTCAGGCAGGGAAACAATAGCGGTTTTACCTTTTTCATTCACCTTTACCTTAATATTCTCGGCCGGAGACAAAGCCGCTATAATAAATTTTTCTATATCTTCGCTGTATTGAATAACATCAATCTTTTCTCCACCAAGCTCATTAATTACTGCCTGAACTCTAACTCCTTTTTGGCCTACACAAGAACCAACAGGATCAACCCCAGCTTGAGTAGAAAAAACAGCTACCTTGGAACGATTGCCGGCTTCCCGAGAAATTTCTTTTATCTTAACCGCCCCAGAAGCTAATTCAGGCACTTCTCGCTTAAAGAGACCTTCTACCAGCTCTTTATCTGCTCTGGAAACTATTACTTGCTGGCCTTTGCCAATTTCTTCAATGCCTTTAATATAAAAGGTAAGTCTTTGGCCAATGTTGTAATTTTCTGAAGAAACCTGTTCGATTTTTGGCATAACGGCTTCGGTACGATCAACATCAACAATAATATTAGGACCATCAAAACGAATAATGCGACCATTAACCAGACTGCCAATTCTCTTAGAGTACTCTTCTAAAACAGAAGATTTTTCTGCCTCTCTAATTTTTTGAATCAAAACCTGTTTAGCTACCTGAGCGGCAATGCGGCCAAAATCCGGCGGAGTAACTTCCTTTTTACCGTCTTTTAAGGAGAAGATGTGAGTTTCACCTGTTTCCTGATTAATCTCCACTTCATATTCTATCTCTTCTTCAGCACCATAGTCACGACGATAGGCGGCCAATAAGGCCTCCTTAATAGAGTCGATGACTACCTCTACCTCAATACCATGTTCAGCACAAATCTGATTTAAGGCTGAGGCAAATTCGGTTCTTGCTTTTTTAATAGCTGCCATTCTTTTCTTCCTTATCTAAAAAGGTGGGGATCCCCACCTCTAATAATTCACAAATCTAATCTAGAAGAATTTTAGCAAGAAGGAGTAAAAAAGTCAATCAAAATTAACCGAGTGATCTTTTTATTTTCCCCAAAACGAAAGTATATAATTTAGCTCCCCATCGTGGACGATGTTCGGACTAGTTTATTTCTCGCTCTCTTTTAGCTAGTTCTTTGTTAAAAATGATTCTTGCTGTCTTTGTATAAAATTTATTTCCTTTCCTAACATCATAATTCTCCTTAGGAGTTATCTCATACTGCCCTACATCTTCATAAAAAGGCTCCTTAAAGGTGTCAGATAAAGTATCTGCATCAATGAGCAATCTTTTGTTTAAATTTCGAGGATTTTTAAACTTATGAGCCAGCATGACACCAATTATTTCTTTTATTTTAGCCTTATCGTATTTAAGGCTACTCAAAATCTCTTTAGCGATTGGCGGACAATATTTTAGGTGTAATTCTAAGGCTTTCTTAGCCTTGGATCCTCTCATTATCTTTTGCAAGCTTAACGGAACTTTAGACCAACCCGTATCATGTAAAATAGCCGCAGGTATCAAAATATCTTCATCGCCTCTTTCTTTTTTCAGCAACATCTCCATACTCTTAACCACCCATTTAGTATGCTTAACAAAATCTTTCTTTTTTCCTTTCTTTAAAAATAGGGTTGCTTTCCGAAGCATTTCAACATAAATTCTTTTCATATCTCCCAATTCTAACATAGAAAAACAAAAAAGCCGCCTTTAAGCAGCTCTCTTAAAAAAGAAGTCAAGAATTAATTAGGTTGACAAAGAAAACTTGTAATTTTTGCAAAGTCTTTCTCTACAACCTGATTAATTAGATATCGTCCTTAGGCGACAATTGATTAAGCTTTAAATTCCACCACTTGTACTTTTGGATAGGGCGCAAAGAATTTCTTTTTTTTGGCAGCTCTCTGGCAAGTGGTAACAATATATAAAACATCAAAGCCATGATAAGCGGCGAGTACAAACTGGTCGCCGTTGACATGACAAAGAACACTACCAATATCAAGTACAGGAATAATAACAGTTACGTGTGTTCCTATCTCGTTTAAGCGATCTTGAATTTCTGCTTGATTCTTTTCCAATATATCGCGCGCTAACTGTCTTTCTTTGAAGCTACTTGCCTCGCGACCCAACGGTCCGAAATCATCCACGGGTAAATCTGCCTTCGTAAACGCTTCATTGATTTGTGTTCCTCCTCCGACACACACTACCACAAAATACCTTTGACTTAACTTTTTAATCCATTGGAGCACATCATTATTAAACATGTCGCCAGAAACCTTCACCAGACAATTTTTTCTTGACATTATCTTTTTTCCTTTCTCTAGTGGTAGATTTATTTTAACATAATAAAAAAGCCTTAAAATAGGACCTTAGGAAGAAAAATCAGATGTCTGGAAGCTAGCTCCCCATCGTGGATGATGTTCGGACTAGTTTGGCCTTACAATTTAATTTTCAGATTGGCAATTAGCTCTTTTTTCTCTCCTGATTTTGATTCGTAGCGTATCTTTTTGTCAAAAATGTCTTTAATAGTTTGCCAATCTGTTTGTTTCTTTAGTGGATAAATATGGAAATGAAAGTGGGAAACTAAACCTCCGGTTTTTAATACCACCGATTTGTCAACCCGCAGAACCTCAAGAAGAGCTTTTTCTGTTCTATGAAATATTCCTGAAAAATACTTGAAGTCTTCAGTCGATAATTCAGAAGCATTTTCAAAGTGCTCTTTCCAAACAACTAGAGTGTGGCCTTTTACGGCCCAGTCCATATCAAGCATTACCAAAACTTTATCATCTTCATAAATCATGTCTTCGGCAGTTTTCTTCTCGGCAATAATTTTACAAAAGATACAGCTGCTCATCAGCTTTATTATACCAAACCAAAAAAGCCCTATCAAAAGGGCTTTTAAAAATCATTGCTCCGTCGGTAGGACTCGAACTTCTTCCCTTTTTTATTTTGGGATTTTTGGGATTTAAGAAACAAACTTAAAAGACAGCTTTACGTACCTATAATTCCAACTTTCTTATTGCTTCTTTTTGGGTTCGTGTAAGCTTTTCAGGAATCTTAACCAAAAGGCGAACATATTGGTCACCACGACCAAAACCGTGGAGTCGCCTGATTCCTCGACCAGCTAAACGAACCATGGTTCCGGGTTGGGTTCCGGCCCGAACACGCAGTTTTAAATTGCCATCAATGGTTGATACTTCAATGACACCACCTAAAATGGCCATTAATAAAGAAATTTCTTTATTAACAAAAACATCAGCTCCATCTCTTTGAAAAGTCTTATCCGGTTTAACATCAATGGTGATGTAAAAATCAGGAAATTTAATTCTTGAGCCATCATCAACCCCTGGAGGAATGTTAATCTTGCGCTTTTTACCCATAATGACAAATTCTTTCTCACAACCTTTAGCGGCCTCCATAAAAGATAAGGTCAAACCATAACGGGGTATTCTGCTTGCTTGCCTGAAAGGCGAAGCACCACCAAAAAACTGTTCGAATATTTCAAAAGGGTCAGAAAAGCCGCCAAAATCAAAACCACCAGCTTGGTCAGTACTAGTATAAGTATAGGTAAAAGGCCCTTGTTTATAGGCTCCTGAAGCAGCCCCACCAAAAGGGCCACCAGCATATTCACCTCCAGGACTAAAAGCAGCATGGCCAAATTGATCATAAGCTTCTTTCTTTTTAGGGTTGGATAAAATCTCGTAGGCCTCGTTAATCTCTTTAAACTTATCACTGGCTTCTTTTGACTTATTGCGATCTGGGTGCCATTCTAAAGCTAGCTTCCGATAAGCTTTCTTAATATCTGCCGCGGAAGCACTTTTAGAAGTTCCTAAGATATCGTAATAATCTCTTTTTGTCGGCATAATTTATTTTAGCAAAATTTAAGGCCGCTTACGCGACCCTAAACTTTTAATTTTAATTTTCTAATTTATTCAACAACCTCTCCTTCCTCTGCTTTCTCTTTATCCTTACTCTTATCGTCTTTTTCTTCCTTTTTTCCAGAAGCTCTTTCTTTTGGTTGTTCTTCTTTATTTGGAGCCTGCTGTTGCCGATACATAGCTTCTCCAATTTTTTGAAGATTATCAGAAAGCTCTTTAGAAGCTTTCTCTAATTCTTCTTTCGAAGAATCTTCTTTAGCTAAAACTTCTTTTAGTTTTTTGATTTCTTTCTCAACCTTTTCTTTGTCTTCTTTCTTAACCTTATCACCAGCATCCTTTAGGGTCTTTTCAGCCGTGAAGACCAGATTATCAGCTTGGTTCTTAGCTTCAACCGTTTCTTTCTTTTTCTTATCTTCCTCGGTATATTTCTCAGCCTCAGCTCGAGCCGTTTTAACTTCTTCATCAGAAAGGCCAACAACTCCTTTAATGGTGATTTTTTGCTCTTTATTGGTAGCCTTATCTTGAGCTTTAACAGTTAAAATACCGTTGGCATCAATATCAAAGTGAACCTCAATCTGGGGTACACCTCTTGGCGCTGGCGGGATTCCATCGAGAAAAAAACGACCTAATGATTTGTTGTCAGCGGCCATCGGCCGTTCTCCTTGCAAAACATTAATTTCTACCTGTGTCTGATTGGCAGCCGCCGTAGAAAAGATCTGAGACTTGGAAGCAGGAATGGTCGTATTCCTCTCAATCAAAGGAGTACGAACCCCTCCTAAAGTCTCAATGCCCAAGGTTAGGGGAGTGACATCAAGAAGCAAGACATCTTTAACTTCACCGCCTAAGACACCACCTTGAATGGCCGCTCCCACAGCTACTACTTCATCCGGATTAACGGAACGGTTGGGAGTTTTACCAAAAATGTCTTTGACTATTTGAACAATCTTTGGCATCCGCGTCATGCCACCCACCAAGATAACCTCATCCACATCAGCGGCCTTAATCTTGGCATCCTTTAAACAAAGTTCAACCGGCTTTTTAGTTTCTTGAATTAAATCAGAAACAAGTTGTTCCAACTTAGACCTACTAAGCTTCATAGAAAGATGCAGCGGTTGGCCACCCTTACCCTGAGTAATATAGGGCTGGTTGATATCTGTCTCTTGAGCCGATGAAAGCTCAATTTTAGCCTTTTCAGCGGCATCACGAACTCTTTGCAAAGCCTGTTTGTCCTCCCTTAAATCAACTCCATTTTCTTTTTTAAATTCGTCGGCAATCCAATCAACAATTTTTTCATCAAAGTCATCTCCACCAAGATCGGTATTCCCATTGGTAGCTTTGACTTCAAAAACACCATCACCAATCTCTAAAATGGAGATATCAAAAGTACCTCCGCCTAAATCATAAACGGCAATCGTTTCCCCGCCTTTCTTCTCTAAACCATAGGCTAAAGAAGCAGCTGTCGGCTCATTAATAATGCGTTCTACTTTCAAACCAGCAATTTCACCGGCTTGTTTGGTAGCCTGACGTTGGGCATCATCAAAGTAAGCTGGAACAGTAATTACCGCCCTCTCTATCTTTTCACCTAAAAAGGCTTCCGCATCTGCCTTGCATTTGCCTAAAATTTTGGCAGAAATTTCCTGAGGAGTACATGTTTTACCGCCAGCTTCTACCACAACCATGCTTTCTTTACCTTCTTTAATCTTGTAGGCCACCATTTTCTGAGTTTTTTTAACTTCCTCATCAGAAAATCTACGACCCATTAATCTTTTTACTGAATAAATAGTATTTTCAGGGTTAAGAACCATCTGTCTCTTAGCCACTTCACCGACTAAATTCTTAATTGGCTCTACAGCTGAAGGAATAATATTTTTACCTTCGGCTGAAGGAATTACCTTAGGTTTACCAGCCTCCATAACGGCCACACAAGAATTAGTTGTTCCTAAATCGATACCAATAATTTTTGACATATTTTTCTCCTTTTTTATCTGCCTCCGCCAACTTTTACCTTGGCAGGACGGATAATTTTATTATTTAATAAATAACCTTTTAAAATAACTTCTAAAACCTTATTTTTGGACCCCTTGACCATTTCCGTAACTTCCATTAAATTAGGATTAAAATCTTCATTTAAAGCTTCAATCTCCTCAACTCCTTCGGCTTCTAAAATTTCTTTAAAACGATTAATTGTCAAAGTTAAGCCCTCGTCTTTAAGATGGCTTTCACAACGTTGTAAATCATCTAAAATACTTAACAGTTTTACTAATAATTGAGCCTTAGAAAATTTAACGAATTCTCTTTTTTCTTTCTCTACTCTTTTTTCCAGATTAGCATAATCGGCTAAGGCTCTTTTCCATTTATTGTCTAACTCAATGAGCTGTTTTTCAAAAAGTAAGTTTTGTTTCCTGGGACCTTTCTTGATCATTACAAATTACCTGCTAATTCCTCGATCAACTTGGCAAAATAACGAACAGTAGGCACCACCGAGGAGTAATTTAAGCGATTAGAACCTATTACCCCCAAAGAACCAGACTTCTTATCATCAGCTCCAAAGTTAACAAAAACCATACCACAAGGTTCTAAATAATCATAACCTAACTCATCACCAAAAAGAAAGTGTACCGAACCCTCATCAAATGATTTTTCAAACAAACGATGTATCTGATCAACCTCATCCAGCATTGAAAGGATGGTTTTAGTAACATCAATATCAAAAAATTCTGGCATGTTTAAAATATTAGCATAGCCAGCATGATAAATTTCACCATCTTTAGTACTGGCTACTGCTAAAGTTCTTGTTTGCTTAGCCAAGGCTTTGACTGCCTCTCTCATTAAATGATCAAAATCAAAGCGGGAATCCCAAATTTTTTCTCGAGCCGCCACCTCATCAACTACAGAAAGTTTTTTTTCTTCCATTAAGTGATTAATGTAAAAGCGAAAGGCGTCTTTGGTGGGAATTCTTCCCGAAGAAGTATGGGGTTGCTTTAAATAGCCAGTCTTAATTAATCTGGCCATCTCATTTCTAATGGTGGCTGGCGAAACTCCTAACTCATACTTTTTCTCCAAAACTTCAGAACCAACTGGTTCA
The DNA here is from genome assembly GCA_965230945.1 of uncultured Gammaproteobacteria bacterium. Classification (GTDB taxonomy): domain Bacteria; phylum Patescibacteriota; class Microgenomatia; order PFEM01; family JAPLYW01; genus CAZJJY01. The sequence goes on from OZ246397.1 coordinate 318,714, forward strand.
CCGGCTTCAATATATTCTTCAATGACGGCCTTTAAAATTTTAGTTTGTCGCTCAGTTAATTCTACCATTTTTTCTAAAATCAGCTTCAGATCAAGACTAATTTAGCACTTTTATAACATAACTGCTAAAAGCTGTCAAGAGTTAATTAATAAATCAAGTAAAACTTATAATATCTTCATCTTTGAGAATCTGATTAAGACTCGCTTCTTGGCCAGGAAAACGAGCCGAAGGTCCCCATAAAAATATTTTGTTAACTCTTTTATCTTTTGGAAAAACTTTCCCAAAGACATCTTTTATCATCTGTCTTTTTTTTAAAATCAGTGGTTTCTCAAAATCAAGCTTACCCCCCTTAGGCCTTAAATAAATACGCATTAAGTTTAATCTTTGCCAGACTGCTTTCTTAAGTTCTTGAAGACCAATATCTCTTTGGGCGCTAATGAAAAACTTCTCTTTTAAATTTTTAGGAGGCAATCCTTTTAACAAGTCTATTTTATTTATTACCGTTAGAATGGGTAGTTTATCTACACCTGTCTTTTGTATATCTCCCAACAAAGACTCAATTCTACCTTGAGATCTGATATCAACTACTAAAATTAATAAGTCGGCTATACGACTGGCCGCAAGAACCTCCTTCCCTTTTCCTGAACCTAGAACCGCTCCTTTAACAATGCCTGGTAAATCAAAAATCTGAATTAAGGCTCCTTTATACTTAAGCATGCCCGGAATTACCGTTAAGGTAGTAAAAGGCCAAGGTTTAATACGGGCTTGGGCATTGGTTAACTTTTTAAGCAGAGTCGATTTCCCTACTGAAGGTGGTCCAATAAAGACAACAGTGGCATCGCCCTCTTTTTTAGGAATAAAACCAAAACGACTACCTTTTTTTCCTAGCCTTCTCTCTTTATCTTTAAGTTTGGCTATTTTTGCTTTTAAGTGTCCAATATGATGTTCTGTTCCTTTATAATAAGGAGTCTTTCTAATTTCTTCCTCTAAAAGAGCAATTTTGGCATCAATATCTTCGTTTAAATTAGAACGGCTCATGATTCAGGGGGCGGCGTAATTGTTTCCGGTAGTCTTTTAATCTTTTTAAAGCGAACTATCATTTTCTTTAAAATAGCAATTTCTTCAATTCCAAAAAGCCAACTTAAGAAAAGGTAACTGGCAACTCCAAGCAAGCCAACAAAAGCTGTCAGAAGAATGAGGTTCAAGGTATAACGAGTATCTAAAACAAATAGTTCAAAGCTGATAGGTAACTTTAGCCCCACCCATCTAAGGAAAGAAAGATTCTTATCCCAAACTGAGCGGTCAAGAACTTTAAGGAAGAAGAAAACCAAACTACCAGACAGAAAAGAAGCCAAGGTGACTTTAAAAAAAGTCAAAAAGATTTTTCCTTTTTCTAAAATAGGCAGTCTTTTAGAAAGTAAAATAAACAAGGTCGTCGCTTGAATAAAAGAGGCTAAAGAAAAGGCCAAGGCCAAAGTCCAAACATTAAGTTTTAAAACAATGATAAAAATTACTCCTAAACAAATATTAATCAAAATGCCAACAATAGAAACTTTAACTGGTGTCTTCGTATCATGAAGAGCCCAAAAAGCTCTCGTTAAAGGATAAATTAGACCCTGAGCTAAAATACCTAAACCAAAAGCAGAAAGGGTATGACCGGTTTGAACCGTTGATTCCCAGGTAAAGCGAGCGGCTCCAAAAACAAGCCTGACAATGGGAATCCTTAGAACTGTCAGAAAAACAGCCGCCGGAAGAATTAAAAAAAAGACCTGTTTGAGTAAAGAAGCCAAAGTCTGGCTAAACTCTTTTAAATTATTACGAGCTGATTGATAAGAAAGCGAAGGCAAAGAAGCCTTGGCAATACTGATGCCAAAAAGACCAATAGGTAACAAGGCTAGGGAATTGGCAAAAGTATAATAGGTATAAGAGGCGACAGATACCAAAGAAGCTAAGAAAAGTTCTGTGATCTTGCCTAGCTGAAAAGAAGATAATTCTACTATTCTAGGCAAAGCTAAACGACCAATCTCCCTGACTCCTGGATGCCTTAAATTTAAGGCTAATTTCGGTCGGAAGCCCAACCAAAAAGCCACAGGTAATTGAATTAAGAAATGTAAGAAGGCTCCGGCCACGGCACCAATAACTGGAGCATAAATACCAAAATGAGCTGAAAGAAAAACGGCCCCTAAAATGATGCCAAGATTGTAAAGAATAGGAGCCAAGGCTGGCACCAAAAACCTTTGTAAGGATTCCAAAATGCTGGTTAAAAAATAACTGAGAACAAAAAAACCTTGAGCTAAAAGTAAAATTCTGGAGAGACTGGCTATTTGAGCTGTTTCTTGAAAACTAAATCCTGGAGCAATAAGTCGATAGATCGGTTTAGCGGTCATAAAAATAACAATTGCCAAAGCCATAAAAATTAAAAAAGTGAAGTTAAGGCAAGTAGAAGCCACATTCCACGCTTCTTGCTTCTTACCCCTTGAGATATAAGAAGTAAAAGTGGGGATAAAGGCAGAAGAAAAAGTCCCAAAAACCAGAATCTCAAAAATTGTCTCTGGAATCCTAAAGGCAGCAAAATAAAGAGATAAAGTTTCCACTGAAAAGAAATGAGCCAAAACACGGTTACGAACCAGACCCAAAAAACGAGAAGCGGCAATGGTAACCATAATAATGAGAGCCGCAGATAAAATCGTCTTCTGGCGTCTAGTAAAAACTTTAGATCCGCGCTGAAGTAAATTTCTAAACATTGTTTCTAAAAGACCTTTTTGCTATACTTTAATTAATTGTACTAATTGTACAATGCTTTTTTATCGATTGTAAATTAGCTTTTAAAAGATGCCAATTACTAAATCAGCCAAAAAAGCTCTTCGTAAGGATAAAAGAAGAGCTCAGGTTAACAGAAAAATAAAGGATCGTGTTAAAGCTGCCTTAAAGAAAACGCGTAAAAACCCTAACAAGAAAAACCTAAGGGAGGTTTTTAGTTTTCTTGATCGAGCCGCTAAAAAGAAAGTTATCCACAAAAATAGAGCCAATCGTCTGAAATCAAGGCTGCTTGATCTAGCTAAAAAGAAGAAAAGCTAATTCCTCTTTACAAAACTTGCCTTCCTCAACTATACTTGAATAAACCAGGGTTTTTATGGCTGTCCAAACAAAAGCTCCTAAAACAAAAATCGAGTTTATTCCTCAAGAAGATTGGGAAAGAACAAGTTTCGGTAAATTCCTAAAATGGCTCTTAAATATTGGTCGCTGGATTATCATCGTTACTGAACTGATAGTCATTATTGCTTTCATCTCCAGATTCAAATTAGACCGAGATTTAACCAATCTTAACGAAGAAATCAAGCAGAAGCAGGCCATTGTCGCCTCATCCTCTGACTTTGAAGAAGAGTTTCTCTTCTTGCAAAAAAGACTTTCTACCATTGAAGGCTTAAGAAAAACTCAAATTGAAGCCAATAAAGTAATCGATATCTTTGCCCAATTAACACCCGTTGGTGTTAAGATTTCCAATCTCACTCTAGCTGCCAAAGAAATCAATCTTATCGCCACAGCTAACTCAGAATTTACCTTTGCTACCTTCTTAAAAAATCTTAAAAATTCTTCACAAATCAAAGATGTCTCTATCTCCAATGTCAATATCAGTGAGGAATTCGGCTTAGGAATTAGTTTTAATGTTAAAGCAAAAATTAAAACCTAAAAACTATGGTTGATCTTAATCGACAGATTGATTCCCATCGCTATCATCGTTACTTCGTTGATCTGGGCAATTTTTATAAAACCAAAAAGTCCAAAGTTTATACTGGTATTATCATTTCCCTTTTAACGATTATCTTTTTCATCATCTTTGCGATTAAACCAACCTTAGTAACCATCGCCCAATTAATCAGGCAGGTCAAAGATCAAAAAACGGTTGTCACCGCCTTGGAGAAAAAAACTAATAACTTATCTCAAGCCCAGACCAACTATCTTAATATTGAATCCAGGCTCTTTTTGGTAGATGAGGCTTTGCCCACAACTGCCGAAATTAATTCTTTAGTCAAACAATTTGAAATCCTTAGTAGAAAATCCGGCATCAGCATTGAAAGCTTCCGCATCAATGAAGCTACTTTGAATACCTCTAAATCAAAAAAGAGCCAAAAACAACCAGTCAGCTTTAACCTAACTATCTCTGGTAATTACGAAAGTTTAAAAACCTTCATTGATTCCTTAAATGATTTAAGAAGGATTATCACTGTTGAAAGTTTTGTCTTTCAAGTAGGGCGGGGTGAGGATGACATTTTAGCCTTAAATATCAATGGCCAAGCTTGGTTTTTAGCAAAATAATATGAATCAACAAAAATTTCAACTAGGAAAAAAAGCTTTGTTTTTAACAATTCTTAGTTTTATTACTGTCTTTACCTGGGTTGGCTTTGAAGTCTATCAGGCTAGTAGTAAAACTACCATTACCAAAGTAACCAAAAAACAAATGGCTCCCATTAATCCCAATATTAAGACCAAGATCATTGAAAGAATTGATGAGAGCCTTTCCTTTTCTCAAGAAGAAATGGACATTATTCCTGTCAGCGAAGCAACAGCTACTCCTACAGTAGAATTAAGCGAAGAGCCAACAGAAACAACTCCCTCAGCAGAAGCAACTGAAGAAGAAAGCGCAACTGGTAGTAGTCAAGCAACAGAAGAAAATGATACTCTAGAATAAATAAACTTTTAATCTGCTCTGGGCGGACTGTTCGTTATGAAAAAAATTCGTCGTCTACCAACAATTGTCGGCATTATTCTCGTTTTGGGAGCTATTGTTAGCGGTGTTTTTTTAATTAAGCAAGGTCCCAGTCTTTTTCTAAGGGCCGCTCCGGAGATTACCCCTGCCCAAATAAAAATCACTAATGTCAACGGTAGTAGTTTTGCAGTTTCTTGGATTACTGATGAAAAAACCACCGGCTTTGTAAAATATGGTCTGGAGCAAAAAGTTTCTTTTACTGCAACTGATGATCGCGACCAACTTTCTGGAAAAACAGAAAGTTTTTTAACCCACCATGTAACAGTCAAAAATCTAAAACCTAACACCAGCTACTTCTTTAAAATTGGCTCTGGTGGCAAAATTTTTGATAACAATGGCCAGGCTTATCAGATAAAAACTGCTCCGGCCTTTTCAGGTTCCCCGCCTCCTAATGATGTCGCTTACGGTACTGTAGTGGATCAAAACAGCAATCCAGTTGAGGGGGCTATCGTTTATCTTTCCTTAGCCAATGCCAATCCTACTTCCACCCTCAGTAAATCTTCAGGAAGTTGGGTAATCCCTTTAAATTTAATCCGCTCGGCTGATCTTTCCTCTTATGCCAACTATGATAAAGAGGCTTCAATTGAAGAAATTTTTATTCAGGCTGGCTCCTTAGGAACGGCTGCGGTAGTAGCCACCACTAAAAATGACAGTCCCATGCCTAAGATTATTCTGGGGCAAAACTTTGACTTTAGACAAATCGCTGAGGAAAAATCAACGACACCAGAAAAAGAACAAGAATCTAGCCAAGAAGCAACGGCTACCAGTAAATTTAGCCTCAATGAAACAACTACGCCATCAGCCTCTACCATCTCAGCTAAACTCGATATCATCAATCCCGAAGAAAATGAAGAGCTCAACTCTCAAAAACCACAAATTTTGGGAACTGGACCAGTGAATAAAACCCTTACCATTACCATACAATCTCCAGCCACTTATTCAGGCACAGTTAAAGTAGACAATCAAGGTAATTGGAGCTGGATCCCGCCTGAAAACCTAGAACCAGGTGAACATACCGTTACTGCCAGCTATACTGATGAAAATGGCCAAGAACAAAAAATTTCCAAAACCTTCATCGTTCTGGCTTCAGGAACCAGCTCCCTGCCGGCGATGACTGCTTCTCCCTCAGCAGAGACATCGCCTTCTGCCGAAGCTTCTCCTTCACCAACACCAACCATAGCTACTGATAGCAGTCGCACTTCTATGCCTTCAACCAGTGAGGGCGTACCAACTTCTGGTTACTTGACACCAACCTTTACGGTCTTCATAATAGGAATCAGTTTAATTTTCATGGCATTATTTCTAAGAAAACTTAATGGACGATCTGCCTAAAACTGACCATGATCAAGATCAAAATACAAAAGAAAAACCTATTGAGATTGGCTCTTTCGATCAAAAATCTCCCCTTTCTCAAACTCAAAGCAGTTCAATAGAACCGCCAAAAGCAATGCCACCTCTCCCAGAAACCGATGAAAAACCATCTGAAGTAAAAATAATAGGAGAACCAGAAGTAAAACAGACGGCACCAGAAGTAACCAATATTACTACCTCACCTCCTGAAAATAAGAACAAAAAACTTAAAAATATTTCCGCCATTATAGGCTTGCTTATCATTATCATTGCCCTACCTTTAAGTCTTTTGTTAGTTAAACAAAGGCAAGAAATTAGGAAAAAGGCTGAAGCTCCTGGCCTAAGTGGAAGCATTTCTTTTTGCGGTATTACCATTAGTCCAACTGGACAGTCTTTTAGTAATGGCACTTATACTTTCACTTATTCAATTACCGGAAGTGGTCATACTGTAAAAGTTCATACTTATGGTTGTGCTTGTGTAGAGGGAGCAAGAGGAAGTTGCGGTACTAATTCTGGAAAATGTAAAGGTAATAGCTTCACTACCCAAACCCCTTATAGCGGAAGCATTACCGCCCCTAAAATTGGAGATGATTGTGGAACTTATCAAGCTGATGTCTATGTCGTCTCTGTAGATGGGAATACAGCCTGTCACAATAACTAATGAATAAACTTAAATTTAGCAAGTCAACTATTTTTACCCTTTTAGGCATCCTTGTTATTGTTGCTTCTATTCCAATGGCAGTAATCTTGGTCAACCAAAGGCAAGAAATTAGAAAAGAAGCGGCTCAATCATGCGGAAGCTGGTGTGCCTCTAAAGTTGGCCATGCAGATTATCCGTGGTGTATTTGTAATGCGGACAGAAGCCCAAAGTCTGGCTATACAGAAGCTGGTAGAACGACAACCTCAGACTGTACCCGTTCTTGTGTGGCCTATCGAGAGAAAAGTTCTCCACCACCATCTCAGCCAACAGCTACACCAACACCAAAGTCAAGCGGTCCATCTTGCGGCAGTTGGTGTGCTTCAAGGGTCGGTCATGCAGATTATCCGTGGTGTATTTGTAATGCGGACAGAAGCCCAAAGTCTGGCTATACAGAAGCTGGTAGAACGACAACCTCAGACTGTACCCGTTCTTGTGTTGCTTATAAACAATCTACATCTGCTCCTACTCCAACCCCCTCTGGCCAAAACTGTGGTGGTTGGTGTGCTTCAAAAGTCGGTCATGCAGATTATCCTTGGTGTATTTGTAATGCCGATAGAAGTCCTGCCTCAGGCTATACAGAAGCTGGTAGAACGACAACCTCAGACTGTACCCGTTCTTGTGTGGCCTATTCTTCTACCCAAGATGCCGCCGGTGCCGCAGGACATCCAGTTTGGGGACTCTATCAAACCGGTAAAACCTGCTCTGTTACTTCTACACCTACCCCGACACCTACTAGAGGAACTACACCTACCCCGACACCTACTAGAGGAACTACACCTACCCCGACACCTACTGGGACCGTTACTCCTACTCCTACACTAACGATCACACCAACCCCAACTCCAACTAGTACAGTAACTCCTACCCCCACAGCCACTGTGACCCCAACTGGTACGATCACACCAACCCCAACTGGTACGATCACACCAACCCCAACTGGTACGATCACACCAACCCCTACCCCAACCACAATAGCTGCAGCTACTCCAAGCGCAGAACTACCTGAGGCTGGCTTTACCCTTCCTACTTTTGGAGCTATCATCGGTGGTATTCTATTAATAATCACTTCACTGATCTTCATTCTCTAAAGACTGTGGTAAAATCACTTTATGAAAGTCGCTATTATTGGTGGTGGACCTACTGGCTTAATTATTGGTTTGAGAGTTAGTCAAAAAGGGCATCAGATAACCGTTTTTGAAAAAGGAAAAAAGATCGGCGGTTTAAGTAAAACTTTTAAAAGAAAAGACTGGCAATGGCCAGTTGAACAATTTTATCATCATCTTTTTTCTTCTGATAAAACCGCTAAAAAAGTTATCTCTCAGTTAGGATTAAAAGATAAACTCTTTTATTCACAACCCAAAACTTCTATTTTCAAAAATCATCAATTTCTAAGGCTTGATTCTCCCTTATCTGTTTTGAAATTTCCCTACTTCTCTTTCTTAGAAAAGGTAAGATTTGGTCTAGTTACTCTTTATCTTAAATTGAGTAATAATTTTCTCACTTTTGAAAAAATCCCGGCTGTTAAGTGGTTAAAAAAAGCTTATGGGAAAAAAGTCTATCAATTTTTATGGGAACCTCTTTTAAAATCAAAATTTCCTTTCAAAACTAGCCAAATATCCCTCTCTTGGTTTTGGGCTAGAATTAAAGTAAGAGGCTCAAACCTTGGCTATCTTAAAGGAGGCTTTCAGGTTTTAACCGATAAGTTAGAAAAAAAGATAAAAGAAAATGGTGGCCAAATACTAACCAATCACGAAATCAAAAGCTTTAAAAATTTAAAAAACTTTGACAAAATTATTTTCACCACTCCCATTTCTATATTTTTAAAAATAGCCAAAAACAAACTCCCTAAAAGCTACCAAGAGCAGCTCAAAAAACTAAAAATGCTAGGTGCTCTTAGTCTAATTCTCGTCTCAAAAGAAAAATTTCTGAAAGATGGCACCTATTGGCTAAATATCAATGAAAAAAATTATCCTTTCGTTGCCGTAGTTGAACATACCAACTTTATCCCCTCAAAACACTACAATAAAAATAAAATTCTTTATATTGGCGGTTATTATCCTCAAAATCATCCCTTTTTTAAAATGAACAAAGAGCAAATCTTAAAAGAATTCTTACCTTACCTTAAAAAAATCAATCCCCAATTTAATCTAAAAGCAATAATCGATTCTTACTTTTTCACTGATCTCAATACACAACCCTTAAGAATAGTTAACTATCTTCAATTAATGCCTTCTTCTAAAACACCCATTAAAAACACCTTTTTGGCCAACATGCAGTTAGTCTATCCTTATGATCGAGGCACTAACTATGCTTTTCAATTAGGAATTAAAATTGCCAATGAAGTGGAATAAAAAAATAATTTTCATCTTTTCTTTATTGGGTATTATCCTTTTAGGGGGGTTTTTACGCTTCTACAATCTCAATTGGGATCAAGGTCACTTCTTTCATCCTGATGAAAGAAACATTGCTAACGCTGTTTCCAAAATTAGATTTTTTCATCAATTAAATCCTCAGTTCTTTGCCTACGGCAGCTTACCTATCTATCTCTATAGAGTTACAGGAGATATTTTAGTCGCTTTGACTAAAAACCAAGATTGGGTCTTAGAATGGCCCAATATTAACATTATCGGCAGAAGCTTTTCGGCCCTTTTTTCTAGCCTATCTTTAATTTTGGTCTTCTTTTTAACTAAAAAAATATTTAATAAAAAAGTGGCTATTTTGGCTACTTTTTTTACTGCCTTTTGTCCTTCCCTTATCCAAACGGCTCACTTCAGTGTAACCGAAAGTCTACTTGTCTTCTGGTTGCTTTTAATAAGCCTTCTTTCTTTAAAGATTGCCGATAAGGCAAGCTATAAAAATTATCTGGTGACAGGTTTTATTTGGGGACTAGCTTTAGCCACTAAGATCTCCGCCCTTTCCTTTGCTATCATTCCCTTAACCGCTCATCTTCTTTTCCATTTTAGAAAAATAAAAAACTATTTAAAACTTCTTGTCGGTTTTACCGTTGCTTTTCTAACCTTTGCCTTTTTATCACCTTATACCTTCCTAGCCAAAGAAAAATTTTTGGAATCAATGAGATACGAAAGTGGTATTGTTTGGGGAACACTAAAAGTAGTTTATGTCCTACAGTTTGAAAAAACCTTACCCTATCTTTTTCAAATCAAAAACTTGCTTTGGCAAATGGGACCAACAGCTTTCTTGGGAATCCTGGGTCTTCTTGTCCTTTTAGTAATCGCCTTTAAAAAGAAAGAGAAAAAGATTTTTATTCTTCTTTCTTTTCCTATCGCTTACTTTCTCTATGCCGGGCTTTGGTACACTAAATTCATCCGCTATATGATTCCCTTACTTCCTTTTTTAGCCATTGGTCTTGCCTGGCTAATTTACAAGATTCGTTTAAAAACTAAAATCTTTGGCAATTTTTTAATCATTTTATGTCTCCTTACCAACCTTCTTTGGGCCTTAGCTTTTTTTTCTATCTATAGTAAAGAACAAACAAGAATAACGGCTTCAAAATGGGTTTACCAAAATATTAAAAAAGGGGATTACATTCTTAACGAACATTGGGATGACGGGCTACCCTTAAATCTTGACTCAAATCATCCCTCTAATTACAAAATTGAACAATTAACCATCTATGAAGCCGACAATCAACAAAAACTTAACTACTATGCTGAAAAACTAGACCAAGCTAACTATCTCATCATTAACAGTCGCCGCCTCTACGGCACTTTAATGTTTTTACCAGAAAAATATCCATTAACCTCTAAATATTACCAACTGCTTTTTGAAAACAAACTAGGCTATAATAAAGTAGCTGAATTTACCTCCTATCCATCAATTTTAGGAATCGTAATTAATGATGATAAAAGTGAAGAAAGCTTCCAGGTTTATGATCACCCAAAAGTTATGATTTTTGAAAACAAAAAGATTTTTAACCAAAAGCAGTTTGAAGAGATTTTAAACATTTATGATTAACGATCTTACCTACATTTTTAGTTGGTGGTTTTTATTTTTTGCTCTTGGTATTCTCTTTTTACCTTTAAATTACTTCTTCTTTAAAAAATTCTTTGACCATGGCTATATCTTCAGTAAAATATTAGCCCTCTTACTTATTAGCTACACTAGTTGGCTTTTAGCTAGCTTAAAAATCCTTCCTTTTAGCCAAATAAGCATTTTGGGGATCATTATTCTTTGGGGACTGATTAACCTTTTTATCAAAAAACTCAGCAAATTAAATATCAAGTCCTTGATTAAAAAGAATTGGAAAATCTTTTTACTTGAAGAGCTTCTTTTCATCTTTTGTCTGCTTGCTTGGTCTTTTGTCCGCGGTTTCCAGCCTAATATCCATGGTTTGGAAAAACTCATGGACTATGGCTTTGTTAATACCATCCTCCGTTCTAGCTTCTTTCCTCCTTTAGATATGTGGTTTTCAGGAGAAACCATTAACTATTACTACTTTGGTCATCTCATAACTGCTCTTTTAACTAAAATTACTAAAATTGACTCTGCCATTACCTATAACCTCATGATCGCCAGCCTTTTTGCCTTTATCTTTACGGCCGTCTTTTCTTTAGCTGGTAACTTAACTTCTTTTTTTCTAAAAGAAAAAAGAATAAAGAATAAATTAAAATTTATCTTGTTAGGTGGCTTTTTAGCTGCCTTTTTCCTTAGCTTAGGAGGCAACTTACACCCTTTTTACTGGCTTGTAAAAGAAGGTACCTTTGTCGGTTATTGGTACCCCGATGCCACCCGTTTTATTGTGGAAAAATTTGGGGCGGCTGATAATACCATTCATGAATTCCCTCTTTATAGTTTTGTGGTCGCTGACCTTCACAGCCATCTTTTAAACCTGCCTTTTGTCCTTCTTTTTATCGGCCTCTTAATAAGGCTTTTTTATCTAAAAATTATCAAACTAGCTGATTCCGTCTTTTACGGCTTTTTGCTGGGAATAATGTATATAACTAATCCCTGGGATCTACCAATTTATTTTCTTCTTTTATCTCTGGTTGTTTTTTATCATTATTATCTAAACTTCAACTTAAGTTTTAAAACATTTCTTAAGACTTTCTTATTCTCTCTTAGCGTATTTTTACTAGCCATCATTTTTCCCTTGCCTTTCCATCTTCAATTTAACCCCATTGCCAATAAAATTGCCTTGGTTGACTTTAATTCTCCCCCATGGATGCTTTTGGTTCTATGGGGCTTACCGCTTTTTATAAGCTTAAGCTTTCTACTAATTTTAAAAACAAACAAGATGAAATTAAGTAAAACTGATTCTTTTATCTTAACTTTACTTGGCGTCAGTTGGTTTCTAATTATTGTTCCCGAGATTATTTACCTTAAAGATATCTACATTCATTCTTATCAACGAGCCAATACCATGTTTAAACTTACCTATCAGTCTTTTGTTATGTTCTCCTTATCAACCGGCTTCATTTTCTTAAGAATTTTCCTTCTTAAAAGCAAAAAGATAAAAATACTGCTTCTTCTTTTAAGCCTACCCTTTATCTTTTCTGTCTCTGTCTATCCTTACTTTGCTATCAAGTCTTTTTATGGTTTCCAAAATTACAAAGGTCTTTATGGTTTAAACCAGCTTAAGAATTTTTATCCAGACGACTATCAAGGAATTCTATGGCTAAGAGAAAATATTAAAGGCCAACCAGTAATTGTCGAAGCTGTGGGTGAAAGTTACACTGACTTTGCCAGGGTTTCAGCTAATACAGGTCTGCCTACCATCTTAGGCTGGCGAGTTCATGAATGGCTTTGGCGAGGTTCCTTTGACGAACCTGGCAAGAGAACTGAAGAAGTCAAAGAAATTTATGAAAATAATGACATTGAGAAAACCCAAAAGCTTCTAGAAAAACATCAGGTTAGTCTAATTTTTATAGGCAGTTTAGAAAGAAAACAATATCTTAATCTAAAAGAGGAAAAGTTCAGCAAACTAGGGAAGTCTATTTTCTCTTCTGGACAAACCAAGATTTACAAGATTGACTAATCTCTCAAGAGATTTTGAACATGCTGATGCACTTCTTGCCAATCACCTGATTCGGGAATCAAAACCCACTGGTTATCATATTTTTCTCTAGAAGGAGGCGGATTAATTAAATAACCGTCATTTAAAACTTCTGTTTTTATCTTGCTCTTTTTAATCTTCAAGCCTACCTTCAGTAAATCATCATATTTACTTGAGGAAATATCAGTTTTGATATTTTCATTAACCAATTTAATTAATTGATTTAAACGACTGTAGCTAAAAACCACTTGAGGATTAAAAAGTCTTTTTTTAATAGCTAAAAGTAATCTTTGTTGTCGTTGAGAACGAGCAAAGTCAGTACCTTCGTCGCCTTCAGCATTTCTAGAACGAACATATTTTAAGGCTCTTTGGCCATCCATCCATTGTTTTCCAGCTTCAAAATGGATATCTTGGTAACGGCAATTAAATTCTGGATCTCCATCACATAAATCATCTTCTTTGCCAACAATCGGATAGCGATAGTCATCAAAAGAGCGTTCTACATCTACTTCAATTCCATCCAGAAGATCAACCATTTTGGTAAAAACATCGAAATCAACAAGGAGGCTATAGTCTATTTTTTGGCCTAGAATATTACTGACAACACTTTTAGTTTCATCCATACCCTCGTAATGATAGACACTATTTAATTTCGTTCTTAATGAGGGCACCCAAATATCCCGAGGCAAAGAAAGCAATAAACTCTTACCGCTTTCATTTTCTATAGAAAAAAAGATAATCGTATCGGTTAAATCATTACCAGTATGATTTTCACCAGCCATCCCTAAAACCAAGATGTTGGTTCGTCCTGATGGTGGTTTTAAAAGATAATAACCACCAACAATTAAAGAGCCAATAATTAAAAAGCTAATTCCTAACCAAAAAAGTAATTTTTTCCAACGATTGTTCATGATAAAATGGAGCAGTGCCCCAAAAAAATAATATAGCTAGTATTTTATCTCAACTTAACCCTGCCCAGCAAGAAGCAGTCTCTTATGGCCAAGGGCCATTGCTTATCTTAGCCGGCCCAGGATCAGGAAAAACTAGAACTCTTACCTATAGAGCCGCCTATTTAATTCAAGAGGAAAAGGTTAAACCAGAAAATATTCTTCTTTTAACTTTTACCAATAAAGCCGCCCTGGAGATGAAAAACAGACTAAAGAAGATTCTTCAACAAGACAAAATTCCTTTTGCCGGAACCTTTCATAGTTTTTGTGCTCAAATCTTAAGAATAAACGGAAAATATCTAAAGATTCCTCCTAATTATCTTATTTATGATAAATCAGATCAGTTGGAGACGATCAAAATGGTCTTAAAAAAACTTGACCTTTCTATAAGTCAATTCAAACCAAGTTCTGTATCCACCAGCATTTCTCAAGCCAAAAACGAACTTATCTCCGCTTTAGAATATCCGCAATACGCCCAAGGACATTGGCAAGAAACAGTCGCCAGAATCTATCTTAAATATCAACAATTTCTCAAAGAATACCAGGCTTTAGATTTTGATGATCTTCTTTTGGAAACCGTTCGTCTTTTTAGAAAAGAAAAAGAGGTTTTAGAAAGATATCAAAACAAATATCATTGGTTTTTAATCGACGAATATCAAGATACCAACCAAGCCCAATATATTCTCACCAAACTCCTAACCAAAAAATGGCGTAATTTAAATGCCGTCGGTGATGCCAGCCAAGCCATCTATGGCTGGCGAGGAGCCAACTATCGTAACCTACTGAACCTCAAGGATGATTTCTCCGATTTAAAAGTTATCAACTTAGAACGTAATTACCGCTCTACCGAAACCATCCTTGAAGCGGCTAATAGCGTTATCAAGCAAAATACTACTCATCCCGTCTTAAATCTTTGGACAGAAAAAAAAGGTGGCCAGAAAATATCCCTTTTTCAAGCCAAAAACGAACATCAAGAAGCAGATTTCATTATCGAGAAAGTTAAAAATTATCTTTTAGAAAACAAAACTTTACCTTCTCAAGGATTTGCTGTTCTTTACCGAACCAACGCTCAATCAAGAATTATCGAAGAATCTTTTCTACACCACAGTATTCCCTATACCCTCGTCGGCGGAGTAAGGTTCTACGAAAGAAAAGAGATCAAAGACTGTTTAGCCTATCTAAGATTGATAGCCAACTCGCAAGATAAGCTTTCTCTTAAAAGAACCGAGAAATTAGGTAAAAGGAAACTTAAAAAATTCTTTAGTTTTCTGGAAAAAAAGAAAAAAAGCAAGAAAGAATTAACAACCCTTCAATGGCTAGATGGGATTTTAGAAAGCACTAAATATTTAGAGCAGTTTAATGAAGACAATCCTCAAGAATTAAGCCGCATAGAAAACGTTAGAGAACTTCGTTCTGTCGCCGAAGAATTTCCCGATCTTCGTCAATTCTTGGAAAATGTTGCCTTAATCCAAGAAGAATATACACCTCAAGGTAAGGCCCGCTTTAAAGAAGATTCAGAAGAAAAAATTACCTTGATGACGGCTCATGCCGCTAAAGGAACAGAATTCTCTGTTGTCTTTATGATTGGTATGGAGGAAGGTCTTTTCCCCCATGCCCGTTCACTAACAGAAAAAGATGAGATTGAAGAAGAAAGAAGGCTATGTTATGTAGCCATGACCAGAGCCAAAGATAAACTCTATATTTCCTACACTCAAAAACGCTTCTATTTTGGCGAAAGCTCTGTCAATCAGCTTTCCCGTTTTATCAACGACATCCCGCCTCACCTTCTCGATGTGTTAAAATTAAACGCATGAAGATTCAGGAAGTTCCAGTAAAGGAAAAAGATAAATTCAATTCCTTGGTTACTCATCCACTACAATCCTGGCCATGGGGAAAATTTAGAAAAAAAACAGGTATTAAAGTTATCCGCCTAGGTCTCTATAAAAACAAAAATCTCCAAGAAGCCTACCAAATATTCGTTCATCCCCTGCCTAAATTACCATACACCATTCTCTATTTTCCCAAAGGACCTAAGCCTAGCAAAACCATGCTCCAGGCTTTAAAAAAGATTGGGCAAAAAGAAAAGGCGATTATGGTCAAAATGGAACCTAATGTTAAAAATGATGAAAAAATAAAAAAATTCTTGCTGGCTAATGGTTGCCAAGCAGGCAGGCCACTTTTTACCAAGTTTACTTTCCATCTTGATTTAAAACAGAAAGAGGAAGAAATTCTGCAAAAGATGAAGCCTAAAACAAGATATAATATCCGCTTAGCGCAAAGACACGGCGTCGAAATTGAAGAAGATAATTCTGCTCGAGCCTTTAAAACCTATTTAAAACTAACCAAAGAGACAATGAAGAGACAAGGCTTTTACGCTCATAGTCCTCAATACCATCAAAAAATGTGGGCGGAAATGAGTCAGGCAAAGATTGCTCATCTCTTTTTAGCCAAATATCAAAAAGAAATCCTAGGTGCCTATATCTTCTTCATCTTTAACAATGTCCTTTATTATCCTTATGGCGCTTCAAGTAGAAAATACAAAAAAGTCATGCCTCTCTATGCTCTTTTCTGGGAGGCGATTAAATTCGGACAAAAAATGAACTGTCATACCTTTGACATGTGGGGTAGTCCAGGACCTCAAGTAAGCCCCAAAGATGCTTACTTTGGTTTTCATCGCTTTAAGGAAGGTTTTGGCGGAGAATTAATAGAATTTATAGGTACCTATGACCTAGTCATCAACCCTCTTCTCTATCCACTTTTCAATTTCACTAATACGATCCGTTGGCAATTTTTACGCCTAAAATCAACTATTACTTTTTAACTCGATCAACTCTTCCTAAAAGTGTTCCTACTTGCTCACCTTTGGCAAATTTCAGAATAACATCTTTTTCATAACCGGCAATTCCAACACGTAATTTACATTTAGCACATCGTAATGCTTCTCGCAGTTTTACTATCATCCCTCCGATGCCGTTTCCACTGGAAGTACCTTCAATAAAATTAATTAAATTTTTCTCTCTATTCCATATGTTAATTTCCTCATATAGCTCTGCCTTTGAGTCAATCTTCGGATCAGCTGTATAAATTCCTCCTTCATCAGTCAAAAAAAGAATTGCATTGGCCCCAATCTTTAAAGCAGTCATTTTGGCCAAACGGTCATTTTCACTAATTCTTTTTTCCATAAGCGCTATTTCCTTATCTGAAACGGGATCATTTTCATTAATAATAGGAATCTGCCCAATTTTTAAAAGATCAAAGATGCACTGGATAACTTCATTCCTTTCCCTTTCATTAGACCAATTGGTAAAAGTCAGTAGAAATTGCCCTGCTGTTTTTTTAAACTTTCGGAAACCTTCTGTCCATCTCTTCATCAGGAGCGGTTGGCCTATGGCTGCTAAAACCTGCTTATCGACACTGTTTGTATTTAATCCAAATTCTTCCAGTTTTTCTCTTCCTGCTTTTATAGCTCCGGAACTCACCACTATCAATTCCACTCCTTGTTTTTGAAGCTTCACAAGTTGTCTTGCATAATCATTGAAGATTTTCTGGTCTAGCTTCTTTTTACCATTTTGAAGACTACATAAATTCTCTGTTCCACATTTAACCACTAACCGTCGCGGTAAAATTCGCTTTTTATTTCCTTTTGTCTTAGTTCGAGACATGATGAAATTATATCAAAAGCCTACATTCCTTCCAAATGTTACTGCCATGCTTCACAAATCAACTTATAATCACAGAAATCACATAAAGGACTTGGTTTAGGTTCAAAATCACTCTTGGCTATTTCCTGAGCCTTTTTAATAATCTCTTTTCTCACTTCCTGAAGCTGTTTACTAGTCCTTTTGGTGGAGATTTTTTTACCAGAATCTAAAAAGTAAAAAGTCAAGGTCACTTCTCGTGGATTTTTATTGTAAATACCTTTATCCTGGGCTGCCAAAGCATAAACGGTCATCTGTAAAGATTTATCAACTTCCTTTTGTTCTAATGAACGACCCGTTTTGTAGTCAATAATCTCTATTTTATCTTTGCCAATCTTATCAACGCGATCTATCTTACCGCCAACTTTTAGATCAGGACTGGCCTTAATAATGAAAGACTGTTCTAAAGATTCAATGACCACTTTCTTATCCAGATTTTTATAAAAGTTAGCTAACATCCTCTGAGCCGCTCGTTTACCTTCTTTCTCATGAGCCTTATCAGTATAACCCAAGGATGACCAATTTCTATCTAACAAAGATAAAAGATCTTTCTCTTTTAATTTCTGTTTACCCTTAATCCCCTGAAGGAAATCTCTTAATGTTCGGTGAATTGTATTACCAAGGCTCTGGGGTGCCGAAGGAGCGACCGGTATTCTCTGTAGATAGCGATAACGATACTGCAAAGGACAATTATTAAAAGTATCTAATTGAGAATAAGAAAGATAATTAATCACTGGCCTCTGTTTCTCTTCAACTCTTTCTTTTTCTTGAGACTTGTAGTCAAAAATTGAAAGCTGATCAGTATCTTTAACAATTTCTTTTCTGATGGCTTTCTCACCTAGGGCCTCAACGACAAAAGGTGAAATCTTTTTCTCTCTTTTAGCTTCACCATAATAATTAGATAAAGAAAAAATTAATCTATCTCTCGCCCTGGTCATGGCCACATAAAAAAGACGCCGTTCTTCTTGTTGGTGATAATCGCCGGAAGGCAAAATCTCTTTAATCAGCTGTTCGGGAATAGGAATCTGTTCTCTTCTTTCCCTAGTAGGAAAACGGGCTGAAACCAAATTAACCAAAAAGACAACGGGGAACTCGAGACCTTTAGAAGAATGAACGGTTAAAATATTAACTCTATTCTCTTCAGACCAATCAAAATTATTAGCCAAAGGAGATTCTCCTAATCTCATTGAGAGATTAATCCAATCAACAACCGCCTGGACAGTAGCATCTTCATGATCAACTTCATAGGTACGTAGCCTATCAAAAAACTTGGCGATATTCTGGGCTATTTTTTCTTCCTGAAGGCTTTTGTATTCAGCCAGCTTTTTTAAAAGACCAGTATCTTGTAAAAAGTAATAAAGAATCTGCCCGGCTGTTTCCTTATTTAAAAGACCTAAATGGCGGTGAACTATTTTAACAAAGGCATTAATCTGCTCTTTAGTTTTCGGCGAAACAAAAATTTTATCTACTTCTTCACATGCTTCAAATAAAGAAAGATTCTGTTTTCTAGCAAAATTATTAATGGCCGCCAAGTCACGGGGAAAAATATTAAAATAATCCATTGACAGAATCTTAAACAAAGCAACATTATCTTCAAAATTATAAAGAAGTTTAAGATAGGCAATCAGATCCTTAACTTCTGCCTGACGAAAAAGTTGTCCAGGCCCTAAAAACTGGTAAGGGATACCATGACGAGCAAATGCCCGCGTAAAAGGCCCAGCATGATTATTAGCTCTTACCAAAATGGCAAAATCAGAATACTTATACTTCTTACTAAGTTCCTCAATCTTTAAGGCGACTTTTTCTGATTCATTTTCCACTCGATCAGTATAAAGAAGCTCAATCGGGGATTGCTTAACCTGACGGACAGCGATAAGGTGTTTGTCAATTTTTTCCTTAACTTCTAGCCTATCTGGATTATTGTTTTGGATTAACTGGTAAGCATGATCAAGAATTAACTGTGAAGAACGATAATTCTCTTTGAGAACAACTATTTTTGCCTTAGGAAAACTTTCTTTAAATTGAATGACATTGGAAATGGCTGCTCCACGCCAGCGGTAGATTGATTGGTCATCATCAGCACAAACGGTAATATTCTGTTTCTTGCCCGCCAGAAGAACAGCCAATTGGTTTTGAGCATAGTTGGTATCTTGGAATTCATCAACAAGAATATAATTAAATTGCTTTTGATATTGCTGTAAGATGTTTTTTCTTCTCCGAAAAAGTTCTAAAGTTTTGGCAATTAAGTCAGCAAAATCAAAAAGTCCTTCTTTGGCCTTCAGTTCTTCATAGGCCTGGTAAGCTAAGGCTAATTCTTGAAGTTTATCCATCTCTTGTTTTTCTTCTTTAGTTAGTTTCCTTTTCTTTTCTTTTTTGACCCAACTTAAATATTCAGCCGAAGAAACATCTTCATCTTTTAATCTGGAAAAATGCTGCAGCATACCGGCAATAAACTTGGTGGGATTACCTAGAGGACGAAAATATTTTAGTTTAAACTTAAAAAGATTCTTGGTTAAAAATTGAATCGTTTCTGCCTCAGCCATCAATTTATAATCAGGATTGAGGCCAATATGAATTCCTTCCTGTCGTAAAACCCGGTCACAAAAAGAATGAAAGGTAGAAATCCACATATCGATATAGCCATAGGGTAAGGCCAGATCAACTCTCTCTTCCATCTCCCTGGCCGCTTTGTCAGTAAAAGTCAAAGCCAAAATTTCGGTTGTTTTGGCTTTCTTAGAAGTGATTAAGTATTTTATTCTCTCGGTGATAACCGTTGTCTTACCTGTTCCGGCTCCGGCAATAATCAACAAAGGCCCATCACCATAAGAAATAGCTTCTTTTTGAGCCTTGTTTAACTTTTTCTGATTCTTAGGCATTTTCGACTACTTTATCTTTTTAACTTCCTTTTTGACGCCCTCGCCCAAAGACTGAGTTGAAGAAAGCTTCTGTCCAAGCTGGGTAAAACCAGAAGCAACATTATGCATTTGATTATAGGCATTTTGTAAATGACGGGATAAAAGAGAAAGGTTTTCTTCAACTTTATTGTAATCTTTATGAATAGCCCTAATGGCTGCTAAAATCTGTTGAGCTCTTTTTTCGATCTTTTGACCTTCAAAACTCATCAAAATGGCTCGTAAGTAAGCATAAAAGGTCGTCGGTGAAACTGGCAAAACTCTTTTCTTGCTGCTGTACTCAAAAAGCTCGGCATTATTGACAATTTCATAATAAACAGTTTCTGAAGGCAGATACATTAAAGCGTAATCGATTGTGCCCTCTTCAGTGAGAATGTATTTGGAAGCAATATCATTGATATGTTTTTTGACATCTTTAACAAATTCCTTTTCGGCTGCTTTTTTCTCATGATCGCTTTGGGCATCCATTAGACGACGGAAATTTTCCATAGGAAATTTAGAATCAACCGGAATAATACCGGCTGAGGTCTTAATAGCCGCATCAACCTTGACTCCTGACTTAAAACTATACTGCAGGAAAAAGGAACTTTTAGGTAACATCTGGGCTAGCAACTCCCTTAAGACTTGCTCACCAATGTTACCACGCAACTTAGGAGAACGTAAAAACTCTTGAATATCCTTCATCCCTCGACCAATTTCAGACATCTCGCCAATATTTCTCTGTACCTGACTAATAACTCTAGCGGCGTTATCCAATCTTTCGTTAATTGACTGAGACATTACCTGACTTGATCTCTGTTGACTCTTCAACCATTCTTTTAAAGTTTCGTCTGGTTTAGCCATTTCTTTAATCTCGGCAATTTTTTTTAAAATGAAAAAAATACCTACTCCCAAAACAAGAGCCAATAGAGCAAAAAGAAGATAAAGTTCACGAATCATGGCGATTTTAATTATAACATCAGTTGTTATACAATTGAACCATGAGGAAACAGCTGAAAACTAAAATAAAACGCCGCAAAAACTTCCTGCCTCCTTTAATCTTAGCCATTATCTTTTGGGGAATCTGGGTTTGGTTTGTTTACTCTTTTCCCCCCGACAACAACCTTCTTATTTTTATCTTTTATATTCTTCTTTTCTTGGCTGCCTTTTTCACCATGGCTCTTGTTTTTGCTAATAGCAAAATGGGGGTTACCACCGCCATCTGGTTTATCTTTATCCTTGTCTTCCGTTACTTTAAAATCAGTAATCTTTTGAATCTTTCCTTGTTAACCGTTATCTCTTTTCTTCTCCTCATCTACTTTAGTAGAAAAATAAATAATTGACAAAATCATTTCTTGGTGATTTAATTAAATAAACAAATCAAAACTGCACGATAATTTTTCCTCTGTCCGATTTAATCAATTAAACAAATGCAGATTTCTAAAAAGAAGCTGCCGCCACAAGTCAAAAAACAAATTTATGACCTTCTCCATAGAGTTATCGCCGATATTAGGAACCCTCAAGAAGTCAAAGAGTTTCTAGAAAGTTTTTTAGGTGATAATGAAAAGGAGGCTATTTCCCGCAGATTAGGCATTGCCCATCTTTTAAACAAGGGCAAAACCTACGCCTATATTAAAGACTATTTAGCTGTTTCCAGTACCACCGTCGCTTCCATCGCCAGAGAAATAAAAAAAGAAAAAGGATTTACAGTAGCTTTTAAAAAGATTTATGCTGATGAATGGGCTGACAAATGGGCCAAAAAAATAACAGAGGTCTTCAAGAAAAGTAAAAAATAAGCTTTCCCATAGTGTTTTCCGAATCTTAGAAATTTTTAAAAATAATTAAGGAGTTTTACCAAAAAATAATAGAATCAAAGATATGATAATTAAGAAAAAAGTACAACAAAAATATTTTCAGGCTGTAGAAGATGGGAGAAAGCGCTTTGAAGTCAGATTGGCAGACTTTAAAAGTAAAGCAGGAGATATTCTTATTTTAGAAGAGCAAGAAGAAAAAACTAAAAAATTAACTGGTAGGAAAATTAAGTGTGAAGTTTTGTATATCTTCAATACAAAAGATATAAAGAAGTTTTATAAGAAAGAAGATTTAGATAAATACGGACTTGTAGTTCTGGCCATAAGAAGAAAATATAAACACCAGTAATAGCTTCTTAAAATTCTCTTTCTCCTTCAAAAAGAGCCTTTTTTAGTTTAAAATATAGTGGCTATGAACAAAAAGTTTTATATTACCACTGCTATTGATTATGTGAATGACACCATTCATATCGGCCATATTTTTCAAAAATTAGTAGCCGATGTTTTGGCGCGCTATTTTCGTCAAAAATTAGGTAAAGAAAACGTTTTTTTTCTAACAGGAACTGATGAATACGGGCAAAAAGCAGAAAAAGTAGCCCAACAATCTAAAATCTCAACTAAAGAATTTGTTGATAAAATCTCAAAATCAGATCAAAGGCAGCAAGATTCATTAAAAATTTCCTATGATAGATTTATCCGTACGACTGATAAAGACCATCAAAGAGTTGTCCAAGAAATTTGGAAGCGGGTCGAAAAAAATGGAGATATCTACCTGGGGGAATATACTGGTTTGTATTGTGAAGGCTGTGAAGCTTATTACACAGATAAGGATTTAATCGATTGTCACTGCCCGTTTCATCCTGATCAGCAAATTAAAAAAGTCACCGAAAAAAATTATTTTTTCCGCTGGTCAAAATATAAAAATTTCTTGATTGATTATCTTCAAAACAATCCTCATTTTGTCATCCCTGAAGTAAGAAAAAACGAACTTCTTGAATTTGCTAAAGATATCAAAGATATCCCTATCTCACGTGCTAATTTTAAGTGGGGCATCCCTGTTCCCAATAATCCTTCTCAAGTAATTTATGTCTGGTTTGATGCTCTCATTAATTACCTAACCGGCGTTGGCTTTCTTGAAAACAAAAGTCTATTTAAAAAATTCTGGCCGGCTGATATTCATATTTTGGGAAAAGATAATGCCCGCTGGCATGCGTTGCTTTGGCCAGCTATGCTCAAGTCTGCTGGGGTTAAAGAATTGCCCAAAACAATTCTTATTAATGGCTTTTTAACTCTAAACAACCAAAAAATCAGTAAGTCAGCTGGGAATATTATACGCCCAACTGATTGGGTAAAAAAATATGGCAACGATGCTACCAGATATTATCTTTTAAGATATACCAGTATTATTAAAGACAGCGATGTCTCGGGAGATAAACTGCGCCAGGCCTATAATGCCGATCTTGCTAATGGCCTAGGTAATCTTGCTGCCCGCATCGCTAAACTTTGCGAAAGGTCATCTTTTGAATTTAATAAATATCATGCAGTCATAACTGAAAGATACAAAAAAGGTTTAGAAGAATTCAAATTTGATAAGGTTATTAAAACTATCTGGGAAGAAATTCGCAGTCTAGATCGTTATTTAGATAAAAAAGCTCCTTGGAAAATTAAAGAAAAAGAAGAATTAAAAACTGTCCTGCAGAAAGCTATTAATAGCCTCAGACAAATAGCCTATGACTTACAACCTTTTCTACCTGAAACTTCAGATAAAATCCAAAAGCAATTCAAGGGTCCTAAAATTAAATCAGGTAAACCACTCTTTCCAAGGCTTAACTAATGTTAATTGATACCCACGCTCACCTAGATTTCTCTCAATTTGATAATGACAGAGAGAAGATTATAAAAGAAACTAAAAGCTTAGGTATAAAAGTCATCAATGTTGGTTCTCATAGACAAGCTTGTCTAGATTCGGTCAATCTCGCTGAAAAACACAAAAATATCTATGCGGCTGTTGGCATTCATCCTCACGATACCGAAGATGTCAAAGATATAAATAAACTGATTGATTTCTTAGAAAAACTTAGCAGAGAACCTAAAGTGATCGCCATTGGTGAATGCGGCTTAGATTATCATCCTTTTGATCAAGGAAAATTTAGAAAAGATTTAAATTTAGATATTAAAAACAAACAAAAAGAAGTCTTTAAGGCTCAATTTGAATTAGCTCAGAAACTTAAACTTCCAATCATTATTCACAACCGCGATTCTCACCAAGATCTTTTAAAGATTATTAAAGATTTCAAAGGTAGGGGTGTTATCCATTGCTTTTCTGGTGACAAAATCTTTTTAAAAAAGGTTTTAAATCTAGGTTTTTATATTGGTTTTGACGGCAATATCACTTTTAAAAACGCCAAAAACCTACAAGAAATAGTTAAACTTACTCCTCTAGAAAAAATTTTAATAGAAACTGATTGTCCATTTTTAGCACCCGAACCTTTCCGTGGTTTGAGAAACGAACCTAAAAATGTTAAAATAGTGGCTGAATTTATTGGGGAATTAAAGCAGATCTCTTTCAGTAAGGTTGCCCAAACAACAACCCAAAATGCTAAAAATCTTTTTAAAATCAAATAATGAAGAAAGCTGAACAAATAAACTACAGAAAACAAAGACTTTTGGAAATGCTGCCAGGAAGCATCACCTGGCTGGTCATTCTTTTCCCTATTTGGGGCGCTTTTTTCATTCCTCGAATTGTCGCTTACTTCACCATTGCCTTTTTGGTCTTTTGGCTTTATCGTTCTTTCCAAAGCGGTATCTTAGGTATTAGAGGTTATATTAAAATTCGCCGCAGTGAACAAACTGACTGGAAAGAAAAGTATTTAAAAGAAAAAGATAAAAATTCTTTAAGCTGGAATCAAATAAAACATGTTGTCATCATTCCCAATCTCAATGAAACAATAGAAGTCATCTCTAAAACCTTAAAAAACTTAAGTCAACAAAAAGATATTAATAAAAACCAGCTCATCGTTGTTTTAGCCATGGAAGGAAGAGCGGCTGATTCAGACCAGAGAGCCAAAGAATTACTGCAAAAGTTTAAAGATAAATTTGGCAAACTGGAAGCCATCATCCACCCAGATGGAATTATAGGTGAAGTTAAAGGCAAGGCTTCTAATGAAGCTTGGGCCGCCAAAAAAATCAAAAAGATAGTTGTTAATCAAGAAGGTTATGATATTAATAAAATCACCATCACCAGCTGTGATGCTGATGCTCATATTCACCTTAAGTACTTCTCAACTCTGACTTATCAATTCGCCATCAATAAAAACCGTTACCTGCGTTTTTGGCAATCACCCATCTGTTGGCACAATAATTTTTGGAAAGTTCCTGCCTTTGTCAGAATCATCGGTACTTTAAGCAATGTTGGCTATCTAGCCAACATTCAAGAACCAGACGGGTTGTTTTTTAACTACTCAACCTACTCAACTTCACTAAAACTTCTCGACGAGGTTGGCTATTGGGATACTGATATTATTCCTGAAGATTGGCATATCTTTTTACAGTCCTTTTTCCATAAAAAAGGCCTTGTTGAAGTTGAACCTATTTTCTTACCCACAAGTATTGATGCTCCAGAGGGTAAAACTCATTTTGCCGCCTTAAAAAACCGCTATGAACAATGCAAGCGACACGCTTGGGGAGCAACAGACATCCCTTACGCCATCAACAAAGCCATGCGACACAAAGAAATTCCTTTTTTAATTAGATTTTTTCGTGTCTACAAGGTTATTGAAAGCCACATCCTCTGGGCCACCAACTGGTTTTTATTAACCTTAGGTGCCTGGGTACCAGCTTTAATCAACCCCTTCTTTAAGCAAACTGCTCTTGGTTACAACCTACCTAAAGTAGCCCAGTGGGTCTTAAATATCTGTCTCCTGTTTTTGATTATCATGATTGTCGTCGATCGAGCCATGCGTCCCAAGCCACCCAAGAAAGAAGTTCGTCGCGGATTTGGCTTTTTGGAAATTATCCAATGGCTTTTAATGCCTATTGCCGCTCTATTTATGGCTGTCCTCCCTGCTATTGATTCTCAAACCAGATTAATGCTTGGTAAAAGATTAGAATACCACGTCACTAAAAAGATCTAAGTTACATTTCTTAATTCTTTTTGAGGGGTTCTTAATTTGCTATACTATTTGCTATACTTGAAATATGAATCAGTTTACCACCAGCCTCTGGGGGGACGAGGCTTGGGCTGCTACTTTAGCCGTTAAACCCATTTCCCAAATTATAAAAATTGTTGCCACGGATACTTCTCCGCCTTTTTACTACCTTCTCCTTCATGGATGGATGAAAATCTTTGGGTCTTCAGAGATAGCCATAAGGAGTCTTTCCTTTTTGTTCTTTCTTGGCACAGTACTGACTGTCTATCTCATTGCCCGATATCTCTGGGGGAGAAAAACTGGTATTTTAGCTGCCCTTTTGGCCTTTACTAATCCTTTTCTCTTTACTTACGCTTTTGAGGGAAGAATGTATTCACTTTTAGTCCTAACCTCTACCTTATCCATCTACTTTTTCTTAAAGAAAAATCGGCTTGGATTTATTTTAGCAACCGCCGCTGCCTTGTATACCCATCATTTCTCTCTCTTCATCGTTATTTTTGAGGGGCTCTGGGTAATTAAAGAAAATCGGGGAAAGAATTTTAAACAAATTATAAAAAACCTTTCAGATTTTTTTATTATTGGTCTTTTATATCTCCCCTGGTTTTATCCCCTTTACTACCAAACATCACTAGTTGGCAGTGGTTTTTGGTTGGGCAAGCCGACTTTTGAGGTATTCAAAGACACCATTCACAACTTTTTAGTAGGTTCCGGGAAAGAGATTTCTCGTCAATTAGCCTACTGGATAATATTTGCCGTCTTACTTTTACGAAAGTGGACTAAGGAAAAAGAAAAATGGGTCTTCCTTTTAGGCTGGTTTTTTACTCCCCTAATTTTAACTTTTATCATTTCTCGATTTTTTCAACCAATCTTTTACGACCGCTATATGTTAATGGCTATTCCAGCAGCTTCAGTTTTAATCGCCTCCAATAGAAGAAAACTTTCTTTTATCTTTATCTTTATGGTTATCTTTTTTTTAGCAACAGTTAATCACGCTTACTTTTTCCATCCCGTCAAAAGGCCGTTTAGGGAACTCGCGGTCTTCATTAAAAAAGAGGCAAGAGAAATACCACTTGTTAACTATAACGCTGCTGCTCATCATCTTTGGGAATCAAAATATTATGACCTTCAGGCACCAATCTATTCCCCCCAACCACTTCCTTTCTATACGGGAACAGCCTTAATGGAGGAAGGCGATATAATTAAAAAAATACCGGATGTAAAAGAAATCGGAGTGATAACCAGCGCCCCAATTGAAGAAACAAACATCCCTGGCTATCATCTGATGAAAGCCCAAAAATTTGGCCAGCTCTCATTTATGTGGATGGGAAAAGATTAAAATGAAAAAATTATTTTCTTCACACTGGGTTTTTTTATTATTAGGGTTCGTCTTTCTTCTGCGTCTTCCTTTACTATTCGAGCCCTTTACTTACGCTGATGAAGGCATTTATTTAACTTTAGGTCAGGCGGTAAGAAAAGGTTTAGTTCTTTATCGAGATATTCATGATAATAAGCCACCTATGCTCTATTTAACAGCCGCTATTACCGGTAGTTTTCCTGTTTACCGAGCAATCCATTTTCTTTGGAGCTTTGCTACGATATTTATTTTTTATAAACTAAGCCAAATTGTATTTCTAAAAAACAGGAAGGCGGTTATCATCTCCACTAGTACCTTCGCCATCCTTACCAGCCTTCATACTTTCGAGGGAAATATTGCCAATGCGGAAAATTTTATGCTCCTTCCGACTCTCATAGCTTTCTTTCTTATTTTTAAGTTTATTAACAAACCAGCGAGCAATCAAAAATTCCTCAAATGTTGGTTCTTGATAGGCATCCTTCTTTCTCTGGCAGTTCTTTTTAAGGTACCGGCTATCTTCGACTTTTTCGCTGCTTTGATCTTTATTTTTCTAATTTTCCTTGATCAAAAACAAAAAAACTATTTATTATTCCCATCATTACTCATCGGCTTTCTTCTACCCATTTTAATCACTGCTCTCTATTTTGCTTACAAAAACGCTTTAAGTCAGTATCTTACGGCTGCTTTTCTTCAAAATCTTCCCTATCTTTCTTCTTGGGGAGGAGGTAGTCCAAAAATAGGAGAACTGCCAATACTACTTTTAAGCCGGGTAGCTATGGTTTTTTTGCTTATTATCTTTCTTTTTATTTTCCGAAAAAAAATTTGCTTAAATATTAAATTTATTCTTCTCTGGTTTTCCTTTTCTCTTTTTGCCGCTCTTTTATCTTCACGTCCTTATCCTCATTATTTAATTCAAGTCCTTCCTTCTTTTTCCTTGGCTTTTGGTTTTTGGACCCTGACTAAAGCAAAAACCTTGCTTAAGCTCATCCCCACTTCTTTAACATTGATCTTTATTTTGACTTTTGCAAGTTTTCGCTTTTGGTACTACCCCAACCTTCCCTATCTAGCCAACTTTTACCAGTTCGCAGTTGGAATAAAATCTCGCCAAGATTACCTCAATTATTTCGGTGGCCAAACAAAAAGCCTTTATGAAACGGCTAGTTTTATTAAAAACCATACCGATAAAAAAGAAAAAATCTTTATCTGGGGAACCCAACCATCTCTTTACAGCTTAACTAATCGCTTGCCTGTAGGCCGCTATACCGTCGCCTATCATATCATCGACTTTGACGGTTATAGGGAAACGATGCTAGCTTTGACAAACAAACCACCGCGCTGGATCATTGTTACCCCTGATGAGAAAAAATCATTCCCACAACTAGAAAATTTATTAGACTATGACTACACTCTCTATAAAAAGATCGGTGAGAATAAAATCTTCTATCGTATCCCAAAGATCTCCCGATTATGATAGAATAGTTACGTGCGCGCCCCAATTATCAAAACATTAAGATTAATCCCCTCAACGGAAAACAAGAGCTTAAGAAAGTTTCTAAAACTGGCTTTTATCATTATCCTCGCTGAAATCTTAATCATCCTTTTTTCTTTATCCTTCCTGCCGCCTCAAGTCCCTCTTTTTTATTCCCGTCCTTGGGGTGGAGAACAACTGGTTCATCCTTTGTATCTTTTCATCATTCCTTTGGCAAACCTCCTCGTTCTTATCCTCAATTCAGTCTTAATTTCCTTTATCCCTAAAAAAGATAGTCTCATTAGGCAAATCCTGACCATCGGCGTTTTGATTTTCAATTCTTTATCATTAATTACCTTAATACAAATTATTAGATTGGTTATTTGATGGATTTTCTTACTAAAAACTTAATCATCTATCCTTTAGCTGTCGCTTTTTTTATTTCCTTAATATTTACTCCCTTAACCATCAAATTGGCCTGGAAATTGGGCTTAATTGATGACCCTCAAAAAAGAAAACACCCGGCCAAATTACATAAAAAAGCCATTCCTAGAGCTGGCGTTATTCCTATTTGGGTAGCTCTTATCATCACTAGTCTCATTTTTCTGCCTCCTGACAGATACCTTTTAGGCATCTTAGGCGGAGCTAGTCTTTTACTTATCTTAGGCATTCTTGACGATAAATATGATCTTAATCCTTATTTAAGATTAATTGGCTGCCTTTTAGCTGCCAGCTTGGCTGTTTTTTCCGGAGTTAAAATCTTTTTCATTACCAATCCTTTAGGCGGTGATATTATTCACTTTGTTCAACCCATGGCTATCATTTTGGCTATCTTATGGATCAGCTTTTTGGCCAACATCACCAACTGGTCGTCTGGCTTTGACGGCCAATTACCGGGCATTGTCGTCATTGCCGCTTTAACAATTGGCTTTCTAAGTTTCCGTTTTTCCGCTGATATTACTCAATGGCCAGTAACTATTCTTGCTGCCATCACCGCCGGGGCCTTTTTAGGCTTTTTACCTTACAACTTCTTCCCGCAAAAAATCATGCCTGGCTATGGCGGTGGCACCTTAGCTGGATTTATGCTGGCCACCTTAGCTATTCTTTCGACCACCAAAATCGGTACTTTGCTTGTCGTTTTAGGTATTCCTTTCATTGATGCCTTGTATTCCATCACCAGAAGAACTATAACTGGCCGTTCACCAGTATGGGGCGATCGCGGTCATCTTCATCATAAGCTTTTAGACGAATGGCATTGGGGGAAAAGAAAAACCGCCCTTTTTTATTGGCTCATTACCGCCTTGCTGGGTATTTTAGCTTTAAATTTGCGAAGTATCCAGAAATTCTATACAATCGTTATGTTAGTAGTCATTATTGGTAGTTTGCTTTTATGGTTCAATTTTTTCTCAACCTATTTAAATCGACCAGGCCGAGACAAACCCTCAAAAACCTAAGTATTTTTGCCCCTTTGGTCTTCTCAGGCAGTCTTTTTATAGCTAAAAGCTTTTGGATTACAGCTTTGGCTGTTTTCATCTTCACCATCATGACCTCCTCTATTTACCTGATCAACGACATTATTGATTTACCTAAAGATCGTCTTCATCCTATTAAAAAGAAAAGGCCTATTGCCTCAGGTAAATTGCCTATCCCCGTCGCTTTGTTTATTGCCATTTTTGGTGTCTTCCTTTCTTTATCTCTATCTTTTTCACTAGGTTTTTTCTTCTTTTTAACCTTACTTATCTATTTTATTTTGCAAATCAGCTATACCTTTTGGCTAAAAAACATCATTGTCTTAGATATTCTCATCATTGCCAGTGGTTTTATTCTCAGAGTTTATGCCGGTGCTTTTGCCATTAACGTCCATATGAACGTTTGGTTTTTGCTTTGTGTCATCTCCCTTTCTTTATTTCTAGCTGCTGGTAAAAGAAGAGCCGAATTGGCGGTGTTGCAAAAAAGAGCCCCTAATCATCGCCGTACACTAACTTTCTACACCAACGATCTCTTAGATGCTTATCTGGCCATGTTTGCCAACGGAACTTGGCTGGTTTACGCCCTGTTTACCTTTTTTGCCCCTCAGCCAATTATCATTAAAAAAACTTCACTCATATTACTCAACCTCCCCTTAACCTTAGCCGGCATCAACAAGTGGTTGATGATTACCATCCCTTTTGTTATTTATGGCATTATGAGATATATGAATATCGTTTATCAGGGCCAAAAAGCCGAATCTCCAGAAAAGGTACTTCTCTCAGATAAACCTCTTTTGATTACGGTTGTCTTGTGGGGAATCTTGGTCGTTACCATCCTTTATGGTATTAACCCTGGTCTCTAAACAAAAAAGCAAGAAAGGAGGTGAAAAAAATGAACTGGAAAAAAGCTATTGGCTTTGGTGTTATCCTTTGGGTTTTGATGTTTACCATTGTTTCCTTCTTTATTGCCTTTAATATTTACAGGTTTGCCTGGATGCAAGTCGTAACAGCTATCATCAGCGGAGTTATCGCTTTTGTCTTAGCTGGTTATGTTAAACCCAAAAAGATCGTTAGTGCTTTAAATTATGGTCTAGTCTGGGTAGCCGTTGGATTAATCTTAGATGCCATCGTAACCATGAAGTTTAACGCCGCCATCTTTGCCTCTTGGCCTTTGTGGTTAGGCTATGCCTTAGTTCTTGTTGCCCCAATAATAAGGGTTAAAAAGAAGTAAACTAGGTGCCGAACTTAAATTCAACCACCTCGCCATCAACCAGAGGGTAATCTTTCCCCATTGTTTTAACTTTCCCTAACCTGCGCGCTTCATCCCAACCTCCACACTTAACAAAATCTTCAAAAGAAATAATATCTGCTTTTATAAAATTCTTTTCAAAATCAGTATGAATCACCCCAGCCGCCTGAGAAGCTAAAGTGTCTCTTTTAATCGTCCAGGCACGTACTTCTTTACCACCTGTGGTAGTGAAAAAAGAAATCAAATCCAATAATTGATAGCTTTTTTTGATTAAACGATTTAATCCCGTATCTTCCAACCTATATTGCTTAAGATAATCTTTCTGTTCTTGCTCATCCAAGGCTAAAATTTCGTTTTCTAACTTAGCACAAAAAACTAAAAAATTACCCCCACCAACAATTTTCTCAGCCTCCTTTTTTACCTTATCCAAATTCTCAAGCTGCTTTTCAGAAATATTAAAAACATAAAGCACGGGTTTTAAAGTCAATAAATTCAAAGAGGCGATAAAATTTTTTTCCTCATTAGATAAACCAGCATCTGAAGCCAAAACTCCGTCATTTAACTTCTGCTTTAGCTTTTTAACAACTTCAAACCTTAATTTTTCCTCTTTACCTGTTTCTAACCTTGGCTCCTTTTGCTTTTCCAAAGCAGCCAAGTCAGCTAAAAGAAGTTCTGATTCAACCGTTTTTATATCTGACAACGGATTAATCTCACCTATATGAGCTACATTTTCATCTTCAAACATACGCACTAAATGAACAATAGCCGCCGCCTCTCTGATATGAGATAAAAACTGATTGCCCAAGCCTTCTCCTTTAGAAGCACCCTTTACTAAGCCAGCAATATCATAAAATTCAACGACAGCAGGAACTATTTTTTCAATACCTGTAACCTTAGATAAACTACTCAATCTTTCGTCTGGAACTTCAACCACACCTACATTAGATTCAATAGTACAAAAGGGGTAGCTAGCAACATCAGCCACCTGCTTTTTTAAGAGAGCATTAAACAAAGTAGACTTACCTACATTAGGCAAACCAACAATTCCAATAGAAAGCTTCATAAGAACCAATTATAGCATCAAAGAAGAATTTAAGAAGTTACTCAATTAAATCAACATAGACACCTGATACCCAACCTTCTTCGTCTTCTTCATATTCAATTTTGTACCAGCCATTTTCTTCTTCACCAAGATAGGGATACATTTCTCCCGGTTTAATCTTGGCTAATTCTTTAGAATCCTCAGTAGATGGTTTTTCCCTTACTCTTAAAAAACCAGTAGGGGTATCTTTTACCTCTACATAAGGTTCTGGAGGAGGAGTTGCCTTGGCTTTAGGAGTAGGTGTTGCTTCTCCCTCTTCCTCTTCTTCTGCTTCTTCTTCCTCTTCTGTTTCGGCGCTCTCCGTAGCCTCTTCAATACCTTCTATTTGCTGGGCCAATTGAACATTGATGATCAGTTTGTAACCACCAATGGTACTGGCAGAAACTGTTTTTTCTTCATAACCTGTCGCACTAATCACAATTTGATAATGGGCCGGGGCCAAATCTTCAATAATTAAAGGAGCAAAACCTTTAGGCTCACCAGCCAGTTTAACCACCGCTTGATCAGGAATGGAGACAACGGCAATAGAAGATCTATCTTTTCTACCAGTTCGTTCAAGAGTCAGAATCTCCCCTGAGGAAAGAGCTTCGCTTGAGCTAAAATCACGATTAATAACGGTTAAAATACTTGGGAGTAAATCGATTTTCGTCTCCCAAGAACTTAAACTATCAACCGTCGTTTCCGGTACTAGCTTAACCGTATGTTCACCTGACTTAATCTTATCATTAAAAAAGGGTGTTACCCCTACCTGAGTACCATCAATAAAAACGGTGGCTCGAGGAGTAGTAGAAATCTGAAGAGCACCTGGGCCTTGTCTATTAAAAAATTTCGTTTTAACAACCAAACCTACTAATACTAAAACCAAAACCCCAACTATAATCATCAGCCCTTTGCTTTTCATAAGTGAAATTATAATAGCATAGTTTGTCAAAGAGAGCAAGAAAATGGTAGAATAAACCTACACTAGGTGCGGTGGCGAAGTGGAAACGCTGTGGTCTGCAAAACCTCGATGCGCGGGTTCGATTCCCGCCCGCACCTCAAAAACTTGACTTTCTAGGTTATTTTTGGTATCATACAACACAGTCCTCCTCTATTAGGAGGATTTTTTTATGGGGTTAATTAGCCCCTATTATGAAATACAAATTAATCAAGAGGTTTTTACGTGAGTTTTTCGAGAAAAAAACTATTCGCAAAATTTTTGGATTAAACTTAGCCGCCGTCGTTTTATTCACCGGCTTTCTTAGCACGCCTATTTCCGCTTTTAAACAGAACCCTGATCAAGAAATAGTTTCTTTAACTGCCGAAGTAGTTACTTTAACTACGGAAAATTCTGTCAGGGCGCCTTTAGACATTTTTGCCGTTACCCAAGGTTATTCTGTTTTTCACCGTGGTGTTGACTTAAACGAAGTTTTAGGCGCGCCTGTCTATCCTCTTATGGATGGTAGAGTTGCGGCTGTTTTCTATAGCCGCTTTTCCTATGGAAACCGCGTCATTATTGACCATGGTTCTGGATTTAAATCATTATATGCTCACTTAGCCAATATCACCGTAGCCAAGGGTGATGAAGTTGATAAAAATACTGTTTTAGGTACCGTTGGTTCTACTGGTTGGTCCACCGGTTCTCACCTTCATTTAGAGGTATACCATAATGGGAGAACTTTTAACCCCCTGACCATTCTTAAATAATTCCGTTAGGTAACTTTCTCATTTTTGGCAATAAAAAAGCCGCCTTTAAGCGGATTAAAAAGTTATTTCTTTTTTTCTTACATTCCCATCATCCCACCTGGCGTTGGGGCTTTCTCTTCATCAGTTTTTAAATCTGTAATTAAACCTTCAGTAGTAAGAATCATCATGGCCACAGAGACAGCATTTTGAAGAGCGATTCGAGTTACCTTAACTGGGTCAATAATCCCAGCTTTAATCATATCGACATATTCTAAATTCATAACATCATAACCTATGCCCCTTGGCTTGTTCTTTATCTCTTCTATAACAGCATCACCATTTTGGCCTGCGTTTTGAACGATAAGCCTCATTGGGGCTAATAAAGCTTCTTTCAATACATTAAGACCGGCAACTTCGTCACCCTCGGCAGAAATCTCATCGGGTGTTTTTTCTTCAGTTGTTTTGTCCTTTTCACCAACACCCTCTAAGAGTTTATTGTTTAAAGTCTTAGACGCTTCAAGTAATACTACTCCACCTCCAGGAACGATACCTTCTTCAATGGCGGCTTTAGTAGCAGCCACAGCATCTTTAACTCTTTCTTGCTTCTCTTTCATTTCCGTTTCCGTAGCCGCTCCTACTTCAATGACAGCTACTCCACCTGAAAGTTTAGCCAATCTTTCCTCTAATTTTTCTTTGTCAAAATCAGACGTAGTCCTTTCAATTTCCGCCTTTATTTGTTTAATCCTGCCTTTAATTTGAGCTTTAATCCCTTTACCGCCGACAATAACAGTATTATCTTTATCAGTAGTAATGCGGTCGGCTTGACCTAGATCTTCAATTTCAATGTCTTCAAGCTTACGACCAAGATCCTGAGAAATAACCGTTCCCCCAGTTAAAATGGCGATATCTTCTAACATCTCTTTTCTACGATCACCAAAGCCAGGCGCTTCTACCGCTAAAACATTGAAAGTTCCTCTTAATTTATTAACTACCAAGGTAGCTAAGGCTTCTGCTTCAACTTCATCAGCAATAATAACTAAGTTCTTGGAAACTTTAACTAATTTCTCTAAAAATGGCAGTAACTCTTGAATGGAAGAAATCTTTTTATCAGTTAAAAGAATGTAGGGATTCTCAATGTTGGCTTCCATACTGTCAGAATTGGTAACAAAGTAAGGAGAAATATAACCCTTATCAAACTCCATTCCCTCTTTGTAATCAATTACCAGCTCCAAACCCTTCCCTTCCTCAACTGTCACTACCCCATCTGGACCAACCTTTTTAATTGCTTTGGCAATTTTTGCCCCAATTTCGGCATTTTGGGCAGAAATGGTGGCTACCTGAGTAATTTTTCTGGAGTCATTTTTAATAGGCTTTGCCTGGCCCTTAATCGATTTAACAACCCAATCAACCGCTTTCTTAATTCCTTGGTTTAAAACCATCGGGCTAGCAGGGACTGGTTCTCTATTAAGCATTTTCATTCCTTCATCAACAATTGCTTGTGCTAAAATGGTCGCTGTACTTGTCCCATCGCCGGTAATATCATTTGTTTTCTCAGCGGCTTCTTTAACAAGTTGAGCCCCCATGTTCTCAAAAGGATCTTCCAGCTCAATTTCCTTAGCGACGCTAACGCCATCATGAACGACAGATGGAGCTCCCCATTTTTTATCTAGAGCCACGTTTCTGCCTTTAGGACCTAAGGTTGTCCCTACTGCCTTAGCCACAGCATCAACACCCTTTTTTAATTTTTCTCTTGCTTCAGCAGAATATTTAAATTGTTTTGGCATAAGTTCTTATTTAATAATGGCTAAAACATCTTCAAATTTAACAAAGATAAATTCTTTACCTGAAGTTCCAAACTTAACCTCATCGCCGCCCCACTTTTTGTAAATAACCATGTCGCCAACTTTAAACTCAGGGACTACCCTTTGGCCATTTTTATAAATAGGTTTACCAATCGATATAATCTTTCCCTTTTGTGATTTTTCGTCATGAGTATCAGGTAAAACAATACCGGTAGCGGTTTTTTTCTCCATGGCTACCGGTTCAATCAAAACGTAACCAGCTAACGGTTTAATTTTAGATATAGAGCTATTTGATTCTTTCTTCATCTTTAATTGGTAAATTTGAAGTTTAAAAAAGTTATCACTTAAAGATAACTTTTGCTATTTTAACAATCGCTTATTTTATTGTCAAGAAGCATCACTTAGCCAACTGAAACTCTCTACAAGATTTAAGAAAACTCCATTAGAGAAAACCTCTTCTCTCTGTCCTCGAACAATAGATGTACTAATAATAAGAATAAGTTCGCCTTTCCTAAAGGCAAAACCTCCTTTACCGGTAGGCTCTAAAGCAGCCTTGGGGATAAAAAACTTAATTATTTCGTAATTGTTTATTCTTGCTTTTTGAGTCCAACTAACTCCTCCTTCAAAATCCTTAAAATAACCACGCAAGAAACTCTCTAAAGAAATCGTCAGTGGTTGACTGTAAAGATCAACAAAATAATTCACCTTAGTAGGATTAAGGGTTATTTGGTAAAGATGCTCCTGAGAGGGTGTAATTTTTTCTTCTAGAGGTAAATCCCAAAAGGCTGGATAAGAAAAGGAAAAACCATACTCTTGATTAGTGTAGTTAGTAAATTTAACTACCGCTGTTGGCGTAGGACTAATTTCCATCTCTAGCTGATTCTCAATCTTACTATCAAAAGATCTAAAGCCTCTTTTAATTGAAAAAAATACCAGAAAGGTAACTAGAGCTAGGATAAAGATGATAATGACAACAAATCTTTTATTCATCTGGGTTATTCTAAAAAAGTTAAAAGAGTCATTAAGCCGATTCCCAAAAGTAAACCTAAAAGCTGAAGAGCTGATTTAGAAATATTATTTTCCTTTTTAAGTTCGGGAATAAGATCAGCAGAAGCAATGTAAATAAAACCACCAGCAGTAAAGGGAATAATCAAAGGGATTATTCCTATAAATTTAGAACCTAAAATTAAAGCCAAAACAACTCCCAAAACGGCTGTTAAGGCAGAAAGAAAATTAAAAAAGAGGGCTTTCTTCTTAGAAAAACCACCGTAAATCAAAACACCAAAGTCGCCAATTTCTTGAGGAATTTCATGAAGAACCACGGCAACAGTGGTGGCTATTCCTAAAGGAAAACTTACCAAAAATCCTGCGGCAATAACGACCCCATCAATAAAATTATGAAAAGCATCACCTACCAAATTCATAAAGACTAAAGGATGAGGATGTTGCTTAGTCGTAAGAATATGACAATGACGCCAGAGAATAAACTTTTCTAAAATAAAAAAGAATAAAACACCAACTAAAATTGAAAGAGAAAAGCTAAAACTTATTCCCAGTTCTTTTATGGCTTCAGGAATAAGATGAATAAAAGCACCTCCTAAAAGCCCTCCCACAGCAAAGCTAACCAAAAAAAACAATATTTTTTGAAGAAGCTGTTTTTTAACAGCCAAGAAGAAAAGACCGATAAAGGCAATTAAGCTAACAATAAAAACACTTAAAATGGAAGCTAACCAAACACTCGTCATTTAATCTTTAACCTTTCTAGTCTTTTTTTGTATTCTAACATAGTCTTTTGAGAACAATCCTGAGGATGAAACAAAACTCGTCCTTCCTCCACAACCTCAGTAGTACGACGAGGAGCCATGTACTTTTTTTGTAGCTGGTAAGCTAGTTTTTCCAGTTGCCTAAGAATCTTTCTACCCATTGGTTTTGTTTTAGTAATTTTTGATAAAGGTTATCTTTTTGCCAAAGAGGTTTCAGCTGTAAAATCTCATGAGCTGAAAATAAATTCTGCTCTTTTTTAGGAATTTTTAAATGATTCTCATCCAAGAACATATTCAAGCAAATTTTATCTTTAACCTGGGTCTCTTTAGGATGACGCCTCTTGCCTGAAATCTCAATGAGGACAACGACCAGAAAACGACTCAACCATAAACGACCTCTAGCGGTGACAACCAAAAAATCAATATCGTCGTCTTGATTAGCATTACCCATAGCCAAATTGCCGGTAACCGCCACCATCTTTAGAAAAGGAACTATTTTTAAAATATGAGCTATTTTTTGGGCTACTCTTAATTTTTTTTGGCAATACTTCTCTTTGTTTCGCCTGGTTTTGATAATCTTTTGCCTGCCTTTGAGAAAAAAATAATCTCCTTTATGGCCAATTTGTCCTTTTTCAATATCCCTCAAAGAAAAGTTTCTTTTTTGAGGAGTAATTAAAAACTTTTTTAATTGCTCAAAGGTAAGAGGATAATCGAAAACATCAGCATAAACTACCGTCTTTAAAATACTTTTCTGCAGGGTATCCATCATTTAAACTACCTAACCGTATAGCTACCAATCCCATATTGAGAAAGAAGTTGGCTAACTCCCTGAGCAGTGGTGCTTAACATCTCCGTAGCAGAAGTACCCGAATTAACACCATTAACGGCATCTTCAAAATACTTAATCATGCGGTCATTAAGACCATTATCAAAAGTTCGAGAACAAAGATACCAGGTTTTAGCTTTATTGGCTTGATTTACAAAAGGGGCTACCATAGCATTACTGACCGACAAGCCAGCCATATCCATTCTCGGATAAGGCTCACCAAATAAACGCACTTGAGATTGAGTTTGGTAAAGCTTCTGGAGGCTTTCTTTAGAAGACAAAAACTTTAAAAACTCCCAGGCTTGTTTAGAATTTTGGCTTCTCTTAGCTACCCCTTCTACCCAAAAAGAGGCCCAGTTAATTTCCGTATCAGGCAATTGAGGGACAGCCACAACCTTAAATTTTAAATTAGGATTGATGTTTTTAATCTCAAAAACATCCCAGGAATAACCAAAAAACATGGCTACTTTACCGGTAGCAAAGGCAAGAGTAGAGGCAGGTAAGGTTCCATTCCAAACATTATCTGTTTTATTAAAAATGGTGTAATAAGTGAGGGCGTCTGCGGCTAACTGACTGGTAGGATTGGCGAGATTAACCCCATTTTGTAACATCATCAAGCCCAAAATATCCGGCCAATGTTCAACATTAGCAGTTGTCCCTAGAGCTACGCCGGCTGTCTGAATTCTCCCTCCTTCATCATAAGTAGTCAGATCAATGGCTATTTGCCGTAGCTGATCCCAAGAAGTCGGCGGAGTTTTACCTCCAGCCTGAAAAATATCCTCATTATAAAACAAAGCCAGGGTATCTATACCTAAAGGCAACCCTAAAAAGGAAGTTTCTGAACGAAGGTTATTTTTGACCACCGGAAAGTAAGTATTTTCAAAACTGGCCGCGCTCATAACTTCAGAAGGAACAGGACTAAGTTCATTTTTCAACATCGGCACCCAGGTAATATGAAAACGGAAAACATCAGGACCTTCGTTACGAGCTAAGGCTGATTGGAGTCTTTCTCGATATTCTCTAGGTGATTGTTGAAGATAGTTGATTTTTACCTGGGGGTTTTTCTTCTCCCATTCACTAATAATTCCCTTCATGACCGTTTCTGGTTCCCAAAGGCCCCAGTAGGTTAAACTTACCTCTTTGGGTTTTTGAAAACGAGGTAAGACCAGTTTAAAAATAGCCAAACCACCTAAAACCAAAAGCGCCAAAACTAGTAAAAAGGGTAAGACTTTTTTTAATCCCCCTTTGGAACCTTGCTCAGCAGTCAATTCAGCCATGACTGCCTGCTTTGCAGAATCATCAACTGGCAATGATGAACTTGCTAAAGGAGCCGCCATTGCTTCTTTAACTGGAACCCCTTTTTCTGGTAAGGGTTCTGCCCTCTCCCAGGGTGGTGATAAAGGTTTTGATTCTTCTTTAAAATGTACCTTCTCCACCTTAGGCTGAACTGTCCCTTGCCAAGGAGGAGATACGGCCTTTTGGGAAGGAGCAAAAGGTTTGCTAGAGCCTAAGTTCTCCCCAGATCCAAAGCCCTTTTTAAATGCCGTTGTTGACTGACCTTGAAAAGAAGAAGGTTGTTGGCTGCTAGTTGAAAAAGATTTTTTAAAACCAGGAGGTGTTGGTTTCAATGCGGGTTGAGTTGGACTTTGCCAGGAAGGCTTCGGCCTTGCATCTGCAGGAGTAAATAAGGGCCCTTTTTTATTAAATCCTTTGCTACTAAAATCAGGCTTGTTAAAAGAGGGCTTATTAAAAGAACTGCTAGGAAATTGCGGTCGAAAACCACTCTGGCTCCCTGGAACAGTACCAGTTGGTTTTTTTAAAGAAGGATTTAAACTTTGACCTTTTAAAGAAGATTGCTTTTCATCAGGCATCATCTAATGTTATCATAGACAAGATGAATAAAAAAGTTCAAGGGACAAAAAAAGAACTAAAGAAAGCCATTTTAAAATGGCTTTTGACCAGTCTTTTTACTCTTTTGCTTTTGTTTTTTATTGTCTATCATCTAGCTTATCTAAAAAAGATTTATCCAGGGGTAAGCATCGCTTATCAACCAGTAGGTAATAAAACTATCAGCGAAGCCTCAATTGTTTTAAATAATTACTTGGCTGAAAAGAAACCTGCCAAGCTATACTTTTTTTCTGAAACTGAACAAGAATGGGAAGCTAATCTTGAAGAATTAAACTTTTTTTATGATGTCGGTTTGAGTGTCGAAAAAGCTTATCAGATTGGCCGCAGTACCCAACCCCTCAAGGATCTTCAAGTCAAAACCAAAAGCTGGTTTAAAGCAACCAACATTGGTCTAGAATACTCACTTGATCAAAATCTTTTAGAAAGCAAAGTGGCTACTATTGCCGGCCAGATTTTTATTCCTGCCATTGAACCAACCATCAAGATCGTCGAAGCTACTCCGGCTGGTCAAACTTCAAGAATTTCCATTGAACAAGGCAAAAACGGCCAAGAACTAGATAAAAGAAAACTCATGGCTTTAATTAATCAACAAATTGCTCAAGTTGATTTTCAATCAATTAACCTACCGGTAATTCATATCTCCCCAATTTTAACTGAAGAACAAATTGAAAATACTCGTTTTAGGGCCGAAAAATTTTTAAATAAGAAACTCCTTTTAAAAACTAAAGAGAACAGTTGGCAACTCGAAGAAAAAGAATTAATCGAACTTTTATCTTTTAGCAACGGTTTTAATCAAGACAAAATTGCTGATTGGGCTAAAAATTTAGCCTCAGTCGTCAACCGCCTTCCCCAAAACGCTACCTTTCGTTTTTCAGAAGGCAAAGTCATTGAATTTAAACCGGCCCAGGAAGGTAAAAAACTAGAAGAGAAAAAAACTATTGATTTCATCGCTCAAGCTTTAGCTCAACTTGAAGAAGAAGAAAGCCAAGTCAATATCAATCTTCCAGTAATCACCAGCCAACCAGCCATTAAAACAGCCGATGTTAATAGCTTGGGTATCAAAGAACTTGTTGGTAAGGGCACTTCTTACTTTAGAGGATCAATCACTTCCAGGATTCATAATATCAAACTTGCTTCTTCAAAGCTAAACGGCCTTTTGATTCCTCCTGGAGAAATCTTTTCTTTTAATCAAGCTTTGGGAGAAGTTTCTCTATCTACTGGTTATAAAGAAGCCTACATTATTAGGGATGGCCGCACTGTTTTAGGTGACGGAGGTGGCGTTTGCCAGGTTTCTACCACCTTATTTAGAGCCGCTTTAGATGCTGGCCTGCCCATCGTCGAACGCAAGGCTCATGCTTATCGTGTCTCTTATTACGAACAAAACTCACCCGTAGGTCTGGATGCAACTGTCTTTAGTCCCACCGCCGATTTAAAAATTAAAAATGACACCCCTGTTCATCTTCTTATCCAAACTTCCGTTGACAACCAAAACTACCGCTTGGTTTTTAAGCTTTATGGCGCCCATGACGGCCGCAGTGTAAATATCTCTAAGTCTCGGATATGGGATCAGTCTCCTCCTCCTCCAGATTTATATCAAGACGATCCCAGCCTGCCGACAGGACAAATTAAGCAAATCGATTGGAAATCATGGGGAGCCAAAGTTGCCTTTGATTACAAGGTAGAACGCTTTGGTGAGATTTTACAAAAGCAAACTTTTTACTCCAATTTTCGACCTTGGCAGGCTATCTATCTAAGAGGAACCGGACCCCATTAAAATGAAGATTCTAGGTATTGAGACCAGCTGTGACGAAACTGCAGCCGCCCTAATCCAAGACGGCCAAAAGATGATCAACAATGTTGTCGCTTCCTCTGTTAATCTACATAAAAAAACTGGCGGGATTATCCCTGAAGTAGCTGCCAGAGAACAACTAAAATATATTATCCCTGTTATTGAACAAGCCTTAGGAAAAAGGATTAATAGAAAACAGCCATCCATTGATGCCTTGGCAGTAACCGTTGGTCCAGGATTAATTGGCAGTCTTCTAATAGGCGTCGAAACAGCCAAAACCTTAGCCTATCTTTGGCAAAAACCCATCGTTTCTGTAAACCATCTTCAAGCTCATCTTTACGCTAACTTTTTAGAACAAAAAGCGCCTTCTTTCCCCGCCCTAGGACTAGTCGTCTCCGGCGGTCATACTGATTTGGTTCTAATAAAAAGCCATCAAGAAATTAAATGGCTGGGTGGTACCAGAGATGATGCCGCTGGTGAATGTTTTGATAAATGCGCTCGTCTCCTTGGTCTTGGCTATCCAGGCGGTCCAGCCATCAGCGGAGAAGCTAAAGATTTTAAGAAAGAAAAATCAAGCATCAGCTTACCAAGACCAATGCTGAAAACTAATGACTTTGATTTTTCCTTTTCTGGTTTAAAAACAGCCGTCCTAAGTAAGGTTAATAACCTTAAAGAAAAAAATCAATTTAATCAGCAAATTATTAAAGAGTTTGCTTTTGAAATCCAAGAAGCCATTGTTGATGTTTTAATAGAAAAAGCTTTTAAGGCTAGCCAAAAATATGAGATTAAAGCCTTACTTTTAGCCGGCGGAGTAACCGCCAATCCCCGTCTAAGGGAAAAAATAAAGAACAAACTAGG
Source organism: uncultured Gammaproteobacteria bacterium (assembly GCA_965230945.1). GTDB lineage: Bacteria > Patescibacteriota > Microgenomatia > PFEM01 > JAPLYW01 > CAZJJY01. The sequence goes on from OZ246397.1 coordinate 362,293, forward strand.
TAAAAACTATCCTTTATTTATCCCGCCAGCAAATCTCTGCACTGATAATGCTGCCTCCATTGCTGCCTGTGCCTATTTTAACTTTCAACCTCAACCTTGGCCTAAAATCCAAGCCGACTCTAGCTTGGAAATTGAAGAAATGATAAAATAACCTCCAAGATGGAAAAAACCTATCAGCCTCAAAAAACTGAAAAAAAAATTTATCGCCTTTGGGAAAAGAAAGATTATTTTAAACCCCAAGAAGGGATAAAAGGCAAAAAACCTTTTGTCATCACTCTCCCACCTCCTAATGTTACCGGTAAACTTCATCTGGGTCAGGCCATGTATGTCTTGGAAGATATTATGGTTCGTTACCACCGTATGCTCGGTGAACCAACTCTCTGGCTGCCTGGTTTTGACCATGCCTCTATTATTGTCGAGCATTTGGTCGTTAAAGAACTTAAAAAAGAAGGTAAAAGTAAGAAAGAACTCGGTAGAGAAAAATTCTTAAAGGAAGCTCAAAAATTTGCCTTAGACTCAAAAAAGACCATCAAAAACCAACTTAAATCAATGGGTTTTTCTTTAGACTGGTCAAAAGAAGCCTACACCTTAGATGAGGAAAGATCAGAAGCCGTCAAAGAGGCCTTCAAAAGGCTTTCCGAAAAAGGCCTTATCTACCAGGGGGAAAGAATCATTAATTGGTGTTCCCGATGCCAAACAGCTCTCTCTGATTTGGAGAACGATTATCAGGAAGAAAAAGGTCAACTTTATTATATGAAATATGGCCCTTTTACTTTAGCGACCACTCGCCCAGAAACTAAATTTGGTGATACCGCTGTTGCCATTCATCCCAAAGATAAACGTTATCAAAAATGGATTGGTAAAGAATTTACTTATCAATCTTTAGTTGGACCAAAAAAAATGAAGGTCATTGCTGATGAAGCAGTTGACCCTCAATTTGGCACCGGCGTCGTCAAAGTTACGCCTGGTCATGATCCCAATGACTTTGAAATCGGCCAAAGACACCACTTAAAAACTATTAATGTTATTGACCAAAAAGGACGTTTAACTAAAATAGCCGGCAGATTTGCTGGCTTAACTGTTGCTGAAGCTAGAAAAAGAGTCGTCGCTGGATTAAAGGAGAAAGGAGACTTAGTTAAAACTGAAGAGATTACTCACGCCGTTGGCCACTGTCAACGTTGTGGCATGACGACTGAACCTTTAGTCTCCAAACAATGGTTCATTAAAACTAAACCTTTAGCCAAAGAGGCCATCAAGGCTGTTAAAGAAGGGAAAATTAAAATTATTCCTAAAAGATTTGAAAAGATTTACTTTAACTGGCTGGAAAATATTCATGATTGGTGTATCTCTCGTCAGTTATGGTGGGGTCATCCAATACCAATTAAGGGAGAAAGTGATGTTTTAGACACTTGGTTTTCTTCCGGACTTTGGTCCTTTTCAACCTTAGGTTGGCCTAAAAAAACTCAAGACTATCAAAATTTCTATCCGACGACAACGAGAGAAACGGGATATGATATCCTCTTTTTCTGGGTCGCCAGAGAAATTATGCTTGGTCTATTTTTAACTAAAAAAGTTCCTTACAAAACCGTCTATCTACATGGTCTAGTTAGAGATAAACATGGACAAAAAATGAGTAAAAGCAAAGGTAATGTTTTGGATCCCTTGAACCTAACTAAAAAGCATGGTACTGATGCTCTTAGAATGGCTCTAGTGGTTGGTAATCCCCCGGGAAATGATATTTCTGTAGCCGAAGAAAAAATTAAGGCCTACAGAAATTTTGCCAATAAAGTTTGGAATGCCTCCCGTTTTATCCTCGATAGAACCAAAGCCAAAAAAGCAAAATCTAATCATCCTGATGACCAAAAACTAGAAAAGGCAATTCAAAAAACCATCAAAAAGGTCAATGGCTTTATGGAGCGCTATCGTTTTGATCTGGCCGCGGATGAAGTTTACCATTTCTTCTGGCATACCTTTTGCGATAAATATATTGAACAAAGTAAAGATCGTTTTAAAAAAGCACAAGGAACTCTAACTGAAAGCCTGAAGGCCCTTCTAAAACTCCTCCATCCCTTCATGCCTTTTATAACAGAAGAAATTTGGCAAATCGGTAAAGAAAAGCAACCCCAATTCTTTAAAGAGAAAGCTGCTATCACCGCAAAATGGCCCAAAGAATAAAGATTAAAAAATTTTTTCTCTCTAAGAAATTTCTGAGTTTTAAAAAAGGGACTTATCGATGGATTGGGCCTATTGGGGTAAGTTTAATCTTCATTCTCATTCTCCTTTCTTTGTTTCTACCTAAAAATAATCTTCAGCTTTTAAAAGAAAAGCTTCTAAAAAATAGCTATCATTTAGAAAATAAGCTTAAATTAAGTAAGGCTCTTTTAGAAAGCAATCAATTTAAAACGGCCGGAGAAATTCTTAAAAGCATCCCTTTAACCGAAGATATAAAAACAAGCCAGCTTTGGCAGGAAAAACATTATTCAGATCCTGAAGACATAAGACAATTAATAAAAATATGGGGAGGAATTACTAAGGATAAGCCTCATTACCGCGACGGCTATCTTCAATTGGCCATTCTCCATTACAAAATTAAGGAAAAGGAAAAAGCAAGGGGAAATCTGCAAAAAGCTTTAGAAATTGATCCCAATTTTGAACTGAGCAATAAATTAAAGGAGATTATTTTCCCTTAGATTTTTCCTGTTTTTGTTCTTCTTGAAGTGACTCCTTAGTTTTCTCCTCCTGAGGCTCCTTCTCTTCCTCTTTACCTTCTTTTTTCTCCTCCTCTATCCGCTCTTCGCCTTCCTCTGTCACTTCTTCACCCTCCTCTTTTTCCTCTACTGGAGCTACTTCCTCTTCCTTAGCTGGAGGCTCGATCTTAGCTAAAATCTGCGAAGTATCAGTTAAGGGTCTAACACCTTCGGCTAATTTAACATCAGCTAGTGTAACTGCATCGTCAATTTGTTCTAAGCTGGAAATATTTAGCTCTATCTTTTCTGGAAGATCAGCGGGTAAAGCTTCGACCTCAATTTCACTTAAAGGCTGAATTAGAATACCGACTTTACCTTTAACGGCTGCTGATTCTCCTACCAATTCTACCGGAATTTTAGCCGTCACTTTTTCTTTTAAGTCTACTTGGTAGAAATCTGCATGGAGGGGTTCATCACTTACCGAATGATATTGAATATTATGAATTAAAACCGGTCTTACCTTATCTTCTCCCTTAACTTTTAACTCCACCAATCCTGTTTCTCCGACTCCTTTAAGTATTGGCAGAAATGATTTTAAATCCACTTGCACAGCCAATGATTTAATTTCCTTGCCATAAATATTGGCTGGTAAAATACCCTCCTGACGCAAAAGCTTAACCTTGTGGCCAATCACTTTTCTCTTTTCAACATTAAGTTTAATTTTATCTTTTTTCGTCAACATAGATTAGTATCTTATCATCTAACTAAATTAATTTCAAATAGTAAATCTTGGTTAAATTGGGGATGAAAAAGAAGACCATCAGTAGTTTGGCTAAAATCCATCGATGAAAACGCTTGTCTATCAGAGGGTGGCATAAACCAAAGACTGAAAAATTCGTCCTTAATTCCTGGCTGCTTTTGCAGGAAAAACAAATAGCGATTAACTTTTTTACCCAACTTCTCTTTTAATCGATAAACTACTTCTAAAGAACGACTTTCCTGAATGGGCACTTCAACGAGAAAACCAAAAATTTGTCTTTCGTGTTCCTCCATCCTTTCTATTTCTTCAACCTCCTGAATTTCACCGCTGCTGGGGTTTTTAATATTTACGGAAACCAGTTCTGCTTCTAAGGGAGCATAAATCCTAAGATAGCTTTTGTATCTACCAGCCGGAAAAGCTTCTGATTGAGAATCGTTACGATAATCAAGCTGTAAAGTCGATTCAACTAAACCATCATCTTGAACCCTTATCTGATGGGACAAGCTTCTTTTAAGAAAATAATTAGCCTTGTTAATGCCAACGTTAGCTTCTGAAATCAAAAGATAATCAACGAAACAACCTTCTTCTTTTAAACAATTAACATTTTTAATACCTCCATCCCAGCCGAGCTCCTGAATAATGGCCGTGGCTTTTGGATTATCCAACCAAATGAGAAAATCTTTAGCAATTAAGCCAGGGTAAACATTCTTAGCTAAAGTGAATAAAGTTTTTTGATCACTTTCTTTAAGTTTCTCAAACAAAACTCGAGCTACTCCACCTAAAAAATCTTGCTTTTGGGTAGAGCCTGGAAAGAAATTTATTTCTGAATAATATTCGGCTCTGTCAAAGAAATTATCGGCATTAATTTTTTCTTGATAATCTGGAAGTTGAATTTCGCCAGTAGCCTGAAGCACTTTTTGAGCTAAGAAAAGATTAATTCCCAAAACTCCATCAACGCTTCTACCCGTCTCTTTTTCAAAAAACCAACTAGCTTTTATGGCCGAGCTAGGAAAATCAATGTCCCAATTAGAATCGCGTAAATACCAACCGGCTTCTCCCAAATATTTTTTAAGGTCTTCGGGTGGTTCAACGTGGCCTTTTAACTGACCATCAGCCACATAAACATCATGAACTTCAAAATCAGTTAACTGTCCCTCATTAAAAGTCAAAATTCCATAGGAACCAATAAAGCCGCCTGTTGGCCTTAACTCGCTGCTGTTTTGAAAAAGCACCAAATAGGTCTGCTTTTTGTCCAAACCAATTAACTCTGGCAAGAGTTCAATTCCTTTTCTAGCCTGAAGAAGTAAATTTCTTACCCTGGCCACCTCTTTGATACTTCCTTCATTAGAAAATTGTCCTTCTACTAAGGAAAGGCGATTAAAGCTTTTCTCAAGATCTAATTTGATCTCCACAATTAAATCTCTCACATTAGCTGGTTCTTTTTGAAAAACAGCCTTTGCCAAAACACTGGCTCTATCAGCAGCTTTGATAAGGCTATTAATCCCCTCAGCGGCCGTCTTCCCCAAGAAAAATAAATTATTTATCCGACCGGCTTTGCTTTCGCTTACAAACTCAAAAATCCGACTCAATTGAACTGACTGCTGCTGTCCTTTTTTAAAAAAGTCCTGAGCCGTAGCTGCTTTTTTACCAGCACTAGTCAGATTACCTTCCAAAACTAAAGTCTGGGCTTGTTTAAGATAACGACTCCCCAAAAGCCCGTAAAAAGCCAAGGAAGTAAAAGGATAACTGATCAACAAAAACAAGAGAACAACAAGTAAAAGCCGCCAATACTTCATTGATACCCTTATTGATACCCTTCTAGAAGGCGAAGCTTGTTCTTCTTCTTTTGTTCTTTTAAATATCTCCCTTAAAGGGAAAGGTTTTTTAAATAAAGACTCTTTAACGACTAGTTTTTCCTTTTCAAAATATTCTTCAACTTGATTAAGTCCTCTTTTTAAACTTACCTTTGGCTTCCATCCTAATCTCTTATCTTCTTCCATTAAAGAAAAAGTTTGTTTGGCTGTTCCTCCGCCAAACATGGCCTTAAGTAAACCATAAATAAAATCTGAGACAAAAAGTGGTTGGATACCAAAACCTTGGTAACTCTTCTTAAGATGCTGATAATCTTCTTCCGGCATCCCCGGGCCATAAACATGAGAGAAACGGACCAACCTGACATCTTTTTTCTTCTCTTGAGAGTATTTGAAAATTTTGTTTTCCAATAAGCTTTGATTTGAGGAAAATCCTAAAGCGAACAAAAATTTTGTTCCTTCGTCTGGCAAATCTAAAAGTTTTTTTATCTGCGGGAAATCTTGACTAAAACAAAAAATGTAATCAAAAGTTTTAAATTCTTCTTTACTTATCTGGTCGCTAAAGAACTCCACCTGACAACCATACATCAACAAAGCCTTTTTTAAAAACGAGTCAACAAAATCCTTGGTTTTAACAATTAAAGCGACGGGTTTTTCTTTTGTTTCTTTAAGTTTGTGAAAAACTGTTTCATCCATCTTAAATTAATGACGTGAAATAACTAAGAAATATTTTTGTCTAATGTTTGGTTAACTAATAAATCCGCTTCCTTGTTCATTTGACGAGAGATAAAACGATAGAAAAAATTAGCACCAATCTCTCTTTCCAATCCCCTTACCTGAATAATTAAATCAACTAACTTCGCGTCTTTAATTTTATAAAAACCATTTAACTGACTAACAACTAATTTTGAATCGAGAAAAAAAATGAAATCAGCCTCTGTTTTTTTAAAATCTTTCCTAAGCCATTTTAAGGCTTCAATGACTCCTGAATATTCGGCTATATTATTGGTCGTTTGACCAAGAAACTTTCCAAAGCTTTTTATCTTCTTTTTGTGCTTATCTTTAATAACGACACCAATTGCCCCTAGTCCAGGATTGCCCCTTGATCCCCCATCCGTAAAAATAAAAAAAGTTTCTTTAGCCATTTTAGAAAATTTTTCCTTTCTCTTTAATTAATTGGAGTAGTGTTTTTGGAAAAGAAAGAAGAGACGGGACAATCTTCATCAAGCGGAAAATAAAGACAGCCGTGATGATAAGAACTAAAGCTTCAGTCAAGATGGTAACAACAGCCGCACCATAATAAGAGAAACGAGGGATGACTATGAGGTTAATTAAAACATTGAAAATTAAAGCGCTTGAAGCAACTAAAAGGTAAAGGCGTTGTCGACCTAAGGCCACAATGGTAAAACCAGTCAAATGATTAAAATAACTTAAAAAGATAGCCAAAGATAAAATTCTTAAAACTAATACTGAGTCAGCAAATTCAACAAAACGATTCTGGGTAATTAACCTAATAACCAAAGGCGAAAAGATTAAAATCAAGACGATGGCTAAAACCCCCATCATCAATAAAACATCAAAAGATTTCTGATAAATGACCTTTATTTTTTCTCTCCATTTAGAAATGTCAGCATAGCGGGAAAGAACAGGCAACAAAGAATTCATCAAATAAGCAGCCATTAAAATTAAAACATCATAGATCCTGCAAGAAACTGCATAAATTCCTACCGAAGCACTCCCCTTAATTGACCCCAACATGATGGTGTCAATTTTATTATCAACGGTAAACATTAAAAGAATGGCTCCCATAGGTAAAGATTCCTTAAGAAATCTTTTGATAAAGGCAAAATCCCAACTAAGCTTAAGACTGATTACCTTTTTAACCAGAAAACCAAGAATAGAAACTGCCAAAAGATTAGCCAACAAAACAGCGCTAATTAAAGGAATTAAACCAAAATCAAAACGAACAAGAAGGTAAGATATTAAAAAAATTAAAAAGCTGGCGATAATGTCGCCAATGGCAAATTTATGCATCTCTAATCTTGTTTGAAAAATTATCCCAAAAGAAGCTTTAAGAGCAAAAAGAATTAAGATTAAAGAACCAATAATAATTCCTTGACGAACCAACAATCCATCTAAAGGACTAATGTCCTTAAGGGGTATTAAAAAGGCAGCCAAAAGCATAAACAACGAAGCCCCTAAAGATAAAAAAAGCCTAAGCAAAAAAACATTTATCAAAACTTTATCTCGTTGTTTTTTTTCTTTGGAAGCTTCTCTGACCCCAATGGTAGCTGTTCCCCAATCAGCAAAAGCACCAAAAACAACAACCAAAGTCAAGACATACATATAATTACCGTACATTTCCCGCCCTAAATAACGAGTCAAAATGACCATCGTTAAAAAACCGAAAACAACGGTAACAATCTTCGTCACAATTTGCACGACCGTGTTAAAAGCTACTTTTTGCGAGAGTCCCATTAATTTAATGATAAACCACCAGGCTCTGTTTTAGAAGACCAAATTAGCCCTAAAACCAATGTCAGTAAGAGTTGATTTTGTTGAAGAGTCAACCAATAATGATCAAAGAAACCCAGTAAAAGAATAACTAAAAAACTTAAAAAGAAAAACCAGGATAGATTATTTAACTCCCCTTTATTCAAAAGGAAAATTTTTAAAAATTTTTTAAAACATAAAAACAAAAACCAAAGAAAAAGAACCAAGCCTAAAAATCCTAATTCAGCCAAAACTAAAAGATAGATGTTATGAACCGGTTGGAAAAAATAAGTAAAACCAGTTAATGGCCAAAAGTCAGGCAAATAAACAATAAAATTATTTAAACCTACTCCTGAAAAAGGGAAATTTTTGAACATTAAAACAGAAGCCTGTATCAACTGTATTCTCTGGAATAAGGCCTCATTGGTAGAAAAAGATGAAGCAAAAAAGAAAAAGGCAATGAGTAGAAAAATACTGGTAATAAAGAAAGTGATTTTTAATTTTTTACTCTTAATGAAGAGAATTAAAAGCAAGCAAAGCAAAAGCCCAATTAACCAAGCCGAACGGGAAAAAGAAATAATAATAGTTGTTGTCCCTAAAATTAAAGTCAACCATCTTAAAGCACCCTTTAAATAAGGGATGATTAAAATCAAGGCTACTAATAAAAATCCCGCCAAAGCATTGGGGTGAGAAAAAGTTCCATAAGGACGAAGGATTAGCTGGCCATTTAAAATTGCCCTGGCAATACCAGGAGTACTAATATTAAAGGTTCTTTCTCCCAAAAACCAAAACAAACCGTTCAAGGAACCCTGTTTTACAAACTGAAAAACAGCAATTAAAGAAGAATAGATCACTGATAAAGATAAGGGTAAGCGAATATTAATAAAGGAAATTTTGTTTTTGAAAATATAAAAACCTAAAAGAATAAACTCAACCATCTTTAATAATTTGTAAAAGGCAGCTGCTTGATTGCGAGCTAAAAGTGAACTAACGACTAAAAATATAAAAAGTGAAAGAATTAAAAATAACTTTGATAAACTGCTACTATCCAAATTAACAAGATAAGGTTTTTTAAAAGTTCTTATCTTTTGTAAAAACCATAAGACTAAAATAAGAAAAATCAAAACATCAGTTAAGAAAAGAGTTGGGCTTAGATAGTCAATTTTTAAACCCAAAAGGAAACTTGACTCAGGCCAAAAATGGCGACCAAGTTGAATAGGCAGGAGGAAAACCAACAGCCAAAAAAGCTTTCGATGAAGCTTCATGTTATGATTTCAATTTGACGACAACATGTCTCTCTTTTCCTTCGCCTTCAGAGACAGTTTCAATTCTATCGTTTTCAGCTAAAGTCAGATGAATAATGCGTCGTTCTAAGGGAGGCATAGGAGGTAAATCTTGGCTTTCTCCGGAAGCAATAACCTTCTGGCAAACCATCTCCGCCATTCTTTCTAAAGACTCTTGTCTTTTTTGGCGATAATCATCAATATTAACCAAAGTCTTTGTCCATTCTCCTAGTTTTTTAAAAGCCATCAAGGCAATAATCAATTGCAAGGCGGCTAAAGTCTGGCCATGATAACCGATTAATATACCCGGCTCGTCATTGTCAAGTTGAATGGAAACTAAATCCCCATTTTGCTTTATTTCAATACCAACTTTAAGGTCCAGTTGTTTAAAAAGATCTTTTGTTATCTTTTCAAAAGTTTTAACTTTATCAACCATGGCTTTAAACCTCCAAAACCACTAACAAAATATTGCTGAATAGCTGTTGACAAAGAGAAAATAAACCAATACAAAATCAAGCCTGAAGGAAAAGAATAACCAATAAAAATGGTCATTAAGGGAAATAGATAAAGCATTTGTGATTGTAGAGAAGTAGCCATATCATCTTTTTTCGTCTCTGTTTTAGCGGCTTCTTTTTGAGATCGAGAAACCACCGGCTGCATCATTTTAGAAGAAATAAACTGGACCAAAGCAGCGGCTATAAGCACTAACCCTGGCAGAGGAATGGGGAAACCTGATAGGTGAAAAACATCAGGCTTAGCTAAATTTAAATAAAGAAACTGTGTGTTAATCACTGTTCCTGGAGATAATTGTAAAAAGGGGTACAAAAGATGATTTAATTTTTCGGCTATATCCCCATCAATTTGTAAAATACCAATAAAGGCTCTGTACAAAGCAATAAGGATGATTAACTGAACAATTTGCGGTAAACAGCCAGCCGTGGGATTAACCCCGTGGCGACGATAAAGTTCCATTTGCGCTTTAGCCAATTTTTGCCGATCATGAGCATGTTTCTTTTTTAACTTTTCTAGTTCTGGGGCTAACTCTCTCATCTTTTTAGCTGCCTTAAGAGAAGGTAATGTTAAGGGGACTAAAATCAATCGTAGGGCAACTGTTAAAACAATAATCGCAAGCCCGAAGTTATTAAACAAAAGGCCATATAAAAAAATTAAAGCGTTAATTAACGGCTTGTAAAGTAAAAGGTTCCAAAGCTCTATCATTTTTTTATTTTAGGGGATGGGGTCGTAGCCACCTTTTGACCAACGATGACAGTGTAAAATTCTTTTTAAACCCATCAATCCTCCATGAATTATACCATACTTCTTAATGGCCTGATATGTATATTGTGAGCAAGTCGGAGTAAAACGACAGCTAGTATGGCTTAAAAGGGGTAATTTTTGATAAAGACGAATAAATTTTAAAACTAAGGAGTTAATCATTTAAAAGGTGGGCTTTTTTTAAGACCATCAAGGTTTCTTTCTTAATTTCTTTATAATCAGCTTTAATTATGGCTTTTTTGGCTAAAAAAACACCGTCATATCCTTTTTTAATTTTAGGCAAAAGTTCGTAAACAACTTCATTAACCAATCTTCGCGCTTTGTTGCGCTTAACGGCTTTTTTATGAATTTTATTAGAAATTACGAAAGCCGTCCGGAAAAAACTTTTTTTAGTTTGAGAAACAAGTAATAAAGCAAATAATTTCCCTTGGAAAATCTTACCTTTTTTTTTAAGGTAACTAAACTCTGTTTTTAGTGGTAAACGATATTTTTTAGGGAGCACTTAGCTAAAGAGAAAGTCTCATTCTTTTTTTTAACCTTCTTCTTTTAATAACCTTACGACCACTGCTAGTTTTTGTTCTTTTACGAAAACCGTGTTTTCTTAACCTTTTTAATTTTTTTGGCTGGTAAGTTCTTTTAGGCATTGCTCTCTAAGGATACTAAAAAAGCTTAAGAAAAACAAGGCAGTAAAGGCTAAAAAGGTTATTGACTTCTTGTGGATAACTCTGTTAAATTTAATTTATTACTTCTGCCTTACTTTCAATCTTTTATGGACAAAGACAAAGCTTGGACTATCGTTTTAGAAAATCTGAAACTCACTTTATCAGCAGCTAATTTTGCCACATGGTTCCCCTTAACTTTTATCATCCGTTTTAAAGAAATTGATAAAGAAAGGCAGATCACTGAAATTGGTTGTCCTTCTATTTTTGTTAGTAATACCATTGAAAATCGTTATTATGGATTAATTAAAGAAGCCCTTGACCGGGTTACGAAAAAGAAAAATGATTTAATCTTCGCTGTTAAAGAAAATGAAAAAAAACAATATAAAAAAGGTCAGGTAGAACCTCTTTTTGAAAACCAAGATAAAGAAAAGAGCAGAGAAGTAAGTGAGGCCATACAAAAAATGGGCCTCAGGCCAGATTTTACTTTTGATACTTTTGCTGTTTCGCCTACTAACCAAATGGCTCATGCGGCCACATTAGCTGTTTCTAAATCCCCAGGGAAGGCTTACAACCCCCTTTTTCTTTATGGTGGTGTTGGTGTCGGCAAAACCCATCTTATGCAAGCTGTTGCTCATGTTGTTTTAAATCGCAACCCGAGATTTAGAATTATCTATTGCATGGGTGAAGAATTCACCAACGAAATCGTCAACGCCATTAGAGAAAAAACTACCAAAGAATTTAAACAAAAATATCGTTCGGCTAAAATCCTTATGGTTGATGATATCCAATTTATCGCCGGCAAAACAGCTGTCCAGGAGGAATTCTTCCACACCTTTAATGCCATTTGGCGAAATGGAGGGCAAATTGTTCTTACTTCTGACCGTAAACCAGATGAAATCAGTAAACTAAAGGATCGCCTGCGTTCTCGTTTTGAAGGAGGATTAACTATTGATATTCAAGAACCAGACTTTGAATTAAGAACGGCCATTCTTTTAATTAAAGCCCAACAAAGGGGGATTAAGCTCCCCATGGATGTCGCTAAGTTAATTGCTGGCAATATCACCTCCACTAGAAAGCTAGAGGGATTTTTGGTGAGATTAATCACCGAATCGGAAACTAAAAAAGAACCGATTACACCAGATTTTGTCAAGGCAATCTTAGGCCAAACTAATGAAGTTACCACTCCCCAGAGAGTAGTTAAGCCTAAAGAAGCCTTAAGGGCTGTTGCTTTTCATTTTAATCTTAAAGTCTCCGACCTATCAGGCCCTAAAAGAGATAAGGTCATTGTCCTCCCTCGACAAATTTCCATGTATCTCATGCGGACTGATTTAAAAATACCCTTAATGGAGATTGGCCGTTTTTTAGGGGATAGAGATCATACTACAGTTATGCACGGTGTGGAAAAAATTACCAGACTCCTATCTAAGTCTGAAGATTTACGTGTTAATGTTATGGGGATAAGAAAAAAACTTTATGGATAACTATTCTTAGTTTTACACTTATCCACAAAAAAATCATTTCTATCAACAAGGTTTTAAACAAGAATAAATCCCAAAACTTAGCTTTTAAGAAAGATGACTATACACTTATCCACAAACCTACTAATACTACTATTAATAAATAAAAAACGATCTAGTAAAAAATTAACCATTGATGACTTAAGAAATATTTTATAAAATAATAACAACTGCCTCTTAAATTTAATATTATGGAATTTTCAATTCTTCAAGAAAATCTAAGTAAGGGATTAAATATTGTCAATCGCTTTATCACTTCTAAAGCTCAACTTCCTATTTTAAATAATATTTTAATTAAAACTGATCAAGGAAGAATAAAACTTTCAGCTACTAATTTAGAAATAGGAATTAATTTTTGGTTAGGAGCTAAAGTTTTAAAAGAAGGGGAAATTTGTGTTCCAGCTCGTATTTTAACAGAATATATTACCTCTTTGCCACCACAAAAGATTAACTTAAAAGCCAATAAGAATTTACTAGATATTACCTCTAATTCTTTTCAGGCTAATTTTGTTAGTTTGCCTTCTTCAGAATTTCCTATTATTCCTACTTTAAAAAAGAAACCAGAAATTTTATTAAATTTAAAAGACTTATCTCAAGCCATTTTGCAAGTGGCTTTTGCCTCTACTCAAGATGAAGGAAGGCCAGCTTTAACCGGGGTTTTAATCCAAGCTAAAAAGGACGGTTTAATTTTAGTAGCCACTGATGGTTATCGCTTAAGTGTTAAAAAAATAAAAGGAATTAAGGGTTTGGAGAAAATAAGTAGACAAAAAGAAATTCTCATTCCCTCAAGAGCCTTGAATGAAGTAGGGAAGATTATTAGTGAGGAAGAAGATGGTAGTGATTTAGGGATGAGTCTTTCTAAAGAAAATAATCAAGTTATTTTTTCAACCCCTAATGTAGAGGTAATTTCTCGCTTAATTGAGGGCAAGTTTCCTGATTTTGAAAGAATTATTCCAGAAAGAAGCACCACTAAAATTACGGTAGATACTGAAAGTTTATTTCAGGCAGTGAGATCAGCAGCTATCTTGGCTAGAGAATCAGCCAATATTATTAGATTTGAAATTAACAGCTCAGAGCTAGAAATTATTTCTAATAGCCCGCAGGTTGGTGAGAATAAAATTAAACTGGAGGTTAAAACAGAAGGAAAGGGAGGAGAGATTGCTTTTAACTCAAGATATCTCTTAGACTTTTTAAATAGTATTAATTCTGATTTGGTTAGTTTTGAAATGACGACTTCTTTAAACCCTGGAGTTTTTAAACCAGCCGATGATAAATCCTATCTTCATATCATTATGCCAATTAGGGTTCAGGAGTAATTAGGGAGTTAAGAGATATTCATCTTTAATGGCCGGAAGATATAAGCCAGCTTCTACGGCTTCCCCATCTTTAAGTTGGGCCGTACCAGTAATTAGAAAAACAGGCTGAAGATAAGTTTGCAAAGGGCTGTATTTATAATAAATAAGCTCTATATTTTCAAAACTTAAACTTCTTAGATTTTCAACAGCCTCTATTAAAATTAGATACTCATCAGAATATTTATCTTGCCTTTTAAGATAGCTTATTTTTGGATTTGCTTGAAGAGAACTGATAACTTCTTCTTTACTTTTAAGTGGATAAGCATCGCCGGTCTTTATTTCTTCAAAGATTTTATTATAGTCAAAGCGGGCAGTTTTAAAATCAGAACCGATATAGAAACTAATATAATTTAAGCCAGGTCCTTTAATCTTTTTGCCGTTTAATTTGTAAATAAATTTAATGTAAGTCAAGGTTGTTTCTTTGTCTTCTTGTTTTGATGGCATAAAATAACTTCCTACTACCTTAACATAGTATTTTTCTTCTACCTGAAGATTGATTTTTTTCGGAATTAAAAACCCCCTCTTATTTAGAAACTCTTCCCCTTGAATTTCTACTTCTTTAATTAAAGGAGGAGAACCACTAATAAGTTCAGGATGAGTTAAAAGGTTTAGGCCGTAACCAACAATACCTTCCTTAAGATAAATAGATAAATTATTAAATTCTGTAGCCCAACTGTAAATAAAATTAGTGACGTTAGGTTTTTCTGTAAAACCAAAATCTAAAGCAATTTTTATAGCCTGTTGATCTGAGATTGAAGAGATACCAACTTCATAAACATTAATTTTTTTTTCAAAAGCAGGAAAGTTTTTTTGAAAGTCTTTAATATTAGGAGAAAAAGAGATAGAAACTGTTTCTATCTCTGGAGAGCCAAGAGAAAGAAGTTGTTCTTGGGTTTCTTCTGTTTTTTTATTAATAAAAAAGATTGTTGCAAAAATAGTAGCGATGGTAGCGAGTAGAATAAATAACCAGTATTTAAAAATAAATTTTTTAATCTTTTTCATCTTTACTATATATTACCACAGTAATAATCACATCCATACGGTACTGATTTAGGGATGTTAGGTGGTGCCATCTTGATTTTCCGGTCTACAGATTTAAATTCATAATGAAGATGAGGCCCAGTACTATTGCCTGTATTGTCTGATAGAGCAATAAGACTTCCTTTATAAATAAATTGACCTATCGTTACTAAGATTTTTTGTAAATGGGCATAGTAGGAGGAGAAGTTAATACCATTACATTTTCCTGAAATAGATACAGAGATTCCTCCTCCACCATACTTTCCTATCGATTGCACAAAACCTTCATGGGTGGCGAAGATAGCAGTGCCATTATTAATGACAATATCAATTGCTTCTTGGCCTGTATGACTAAATTCTCCATCAGGACCCTGGCTGATTCTGGCGCCTGAAGCATTAGCTGGCCAACCAGAAGGACAATCTCCTGGTGGCTTCCCAATAATAATTATGGCATTAGCTATACCTTTATGTATTCCTGTCTCTAGCCCTTCTGTTCCTTCTACTTCAGTATTAAGGGTGACGGTGTTGATGATGGCGCTGTCTTTGAAATAGGAGTCGAAGGTTTTAATACAGGTTAAAGTTTCGGAGGAGCTTATTTTTTCTGGTAAATTGCCAAAATCACATGGATTTACTGGGGAGGGGATTCCTTTTTGGGCTACTGTAAATTCTTCTGTTAGTTTAGGGCGAATTAAGACAAAATTGCCTTTTGGTTTAATGGTGATGGTGTAGGTGACTATAGCCGGCAGTTGATCATTTTCAAATTTGTTACTAGAAACGCTTTTGGTAAGTTCAAAAAATTCAGATTCATAAGGAGAAATTACTTCTTGTTCAGCTACCCCAATCGTTCCTGGAAGAATAAAAGCACCACTGACAACCATGACAATAAATAAGGTTAAGGCAGCTAAACTGGCAAAGATGATGATGATAAAAGAAGCCACAGCCGCTGTTACCGGAAGGGTGGTAATACTGGTGAAAAAAGCTCCAACGCCACTACTAATGGCGGTCATGGTGGTTGGCACGGCTACAAAACTAACTAAACCACCAATACCAATACCTAGAGGAATAATACCGACAAGGGCAAAAGGCATAGGAGCGATAACTAGTACTAGAGATCCAGCTAGGACAGCCAAAAAAGCTTTTTGAGGATCACGGAAAACTTTTTGAATAAGACTGACTGCCTTTTTACCTAATTCTATAAGAACGGTTGCGGCTACAACTACCCAACCAGGGGGTCCTGTAGCCGCCCCAGCCGCAACGACACCAATCTTAATCCCCAGCTTAATAGCCAGCTTGGTACCGATCTTTTTAAGGCCTAATTTCAGAGATTTACCAAAGGCAGTTTTACCTAACCACCGGGCTGTTTTTTGGAAAACACCTTTCTTAATGAAACCCGTTAATGATTGATATTTGCCTTTTGTTAAAAATTTAATTGCTCTTTGAGAAATATTGCTGATGGAACGAAATCTGTCTAAGCCTGACTTTAGGTAGTAAGAGTAGCTACGTTCTTCCGCCCATAGGGATTTTTTTTGAAGAGGAAGAATAATGTTTAATGGTGGGTAGTAAACCCCTTTTTGATTGGTAAGGTCTTCGTACTGATAATAATTTCTAATAATTTTAAAAAGAGAAGGAGAAGTTTCTTCTAATTCTTTAAATTCAAAAATCCTTGCTTGAAGATGATTAATGACGGGGTGTTTTTCAGATAACCCCATTTCCTTTAGGGTTTCAAGGGTAATTTGCAAATCTTCAGGCAAGAGGCCCTTATTAATTAATTCTCGGTATTTGGGATTTATTTCTGAAATAGCTTCTTTTAAAGCGGCCACGCGGAATGAATAAAAAGCTTTCTTAACTAAAGCGGCGCTAGCTTTGGGCTGGAATAAAACAAAAGCGGGGTTAAGATTTAATTTTTCTCTTCCTAGTTGCTCTTTGATTTTAAGAACAATTTCTTTAGGAAGAGGAGGAAGCTCTCCAGATCTAGTTGCCTCTTTTTTAATTCTCTTTAACTTTTCTCTGATGGCGGCTGATTCTCTAGGGATAACCGCTATTTGTTGGGCTTCTTTATATGTTAAAGCAGGAATTTCTTGAACTAAACTACTTGAAATAATTTCTTCTTTTTCAGCCCCTAAATTCTTAATTACTTGCCTAATTTCTGGCTCAAAGTCTTTAATAATTTTTTGGTATTCAACTTCATGAAGAAGAGTTTTTGTGGCCGTTTGAGGAAGACGATCAACTATTTTTAAGGTTAAATTTTGACTGGCTAATGCTAATAGGGTTGGGTTTTCTGATAAGTTTGGTTTGGCTTTGATTAGCTGTTGTTTTATTTTTTCAAGAAATTGTTTTTGGATTTTTTCAATTTGTTCGTTTAAACCAGGATATGTAAACTTTACTTCTTTTTGATAACGATTATCTAGATATTTTTGATAATCTGCTTTTAAGATTTCATAAGGAGGTAGGTTGGGGGCGGGTAACTCTGGTGGTCTTGAGAGGATTTCATAAATTTTTTCTTGAATAAGGATAAGGAATTTGGGGTTATCAGGGCTAAGTCCTAAACCGAGGGATTGTTCTAAATTAATAACCTCACTATAAGCTTTTTCTCTACTGATTATTCTTTCAAGTGGCCATTCTTTAAGTTGAAGAGCATAAGCTAAGATTTGCAGATTTTGATATCGTTTGCGTTCTTCTGAGGTCATGGAGTCTTTTTATCTTCAAATTGTTTTCTTAGGTTTTCTTTTATAGCTTGTTGCTGAAGAAGTTCTGATGGTTTGGTGGTGATAAACTTATGCTCTTCAGGTGAGGCAACGACTCTGATGGCCACATGATTAGCGCCGGCGAAGAAAAGACCTTCGCCTATATCAGCCGAAAGCAAAAGTTGTTTTTCTCCTTCAGATAAGTAGAAAGTCTGGGCGACTTTATCAATGGCCGCTGGCGATTGTTTCATAAGTATTTGGATAGAGGAGTTGGTAATGATGGCTTTGCCAAAATCGCTTATAAAAAAGTCTTCTACATCTTGGGTGATGGTAGTTAAACCTAGATAATATTTTCTGGCTCGTTTGGCAATGGAGTAAAGGAAGTTGGCCGAATCTGGATATTTCATTAAATACCAAGCTTCATCAACAACCAAGATTCTTTTTTTCATTTCTTTTCTAATTCTGGTCCAGATATAATCTAGAACAATAAACATGGCAATGGGGCGCAAGGCTTCCTCTAAATCTCTTAAAGAAAAGACGGTAAAGGGGTTTTTAATATTGATGTTGGAATGCTGATCAAAAATACCAACAAAAGAGCCTTTAACAAACTTTTCGATGCGATCGGCTAAAGAACGGGCTTCAGGGCTCTCCATGCCGATTAAGGCTTTGTAAAGATCTTCCATAAGGGGTGGTTCTTTTTTTTGAGTATCCGGATCATTAGTGATTCCCTTCATTTTGTAGGTTAAAACTAAGGCTCGATCAAGGGTCGCTTCTTCAGAGGAAGAAAGTTGGCCCATGATAACCTTGCAAAGAGAATGTAGGGAAAGAATCTTTCTTCCCAGCTCATTTTCTCCTTCTTCATAAACATTAACTAAATCAAAGGGGTTGATTTTAGCCTGACTTCTGAAGCCAAAAGTAATGTATTCTCCACCCACGGCTTCAGCTAAGGCTTTGTATTCTGCTTCTGGATCGATAACAATGATTTCTGTGCCAAACATAAGAGAGCGTAGGGTTTCTAATTTGACTAGGTAAGACTTTCCCGCGCCAGATTTGGCAAAAATAACGGAGTTGGCATTTTCTAAACTGAAACGGTCAAAGATAATTAAAGAATCGTTGTGCTCATTAATGCCATATAAAACGCCTTCATTGGCGGTTAGTTCAGAGGAAGTGAAGGGAAAAGTAGTTGCCAATGAAGTGGTGTCCATGTTACGGGTGATCATGAGCTTATCTACACAGGTAGGAATGGTGGTTTTAAAACCGTCTTCCATCTGCAGGGTGGCTTGTTTGGCGACGATTAAAAGAGAGCCTAAGGTAGAGATGATTTCTTTAGTAACTTTGTTTAATTCTTCTAAAGATTTAGCGGGAATGGTGATGTAGAGTCCAAATTGAAAAAATCGTTCCGCTCCTCTTACAAGCTGTTCTTGTAAAGACTGAGCATCTTCTAATTTAGCCTGGGTACTGGGGTTAATAATTCTGCCTCTTTCTAAATCAGTTTGGATTTCGGCTTCCATCTCGGCGATTTTGCGTCTTAGATTATCCAAAACACTTTTGCCTTCCACGGGGTAGATATACATGGCAATCTGCATAGAGTGGTCAAAATTGATTAAGGGAGCCAGCCAGTTAGCGGAGACAAAGCGAGGATAACCCGCCACAAACAAGGTTCTAAAATAGCGGTTGCCAATCTTTAAATGATTAAAGTCAACTTCAATAGCTGGCGGGGCAATGATATCTTGAACATCAACCATGCCTTGACCCAGCTGTTTGCTTGGTCCTTGAACTTGAGGTTCTTTTGCTTCTGCTTTTTTACTCTTTTTTAGAAACGGTAGTTCCATTTTTAATTAAATCACTAATTTGGTTTTGAATATTGTTTTCTTTATTGGTTTTTGTTTTTTCTTTTTCTTCTAGAGGCTGGTTTTGAAGAGCAGCTTTGACCATCGGTGTTTGATATTGAGAAGCTTCGGCCATTTGCTGGCCAGCTGATTCAGGATTATAAATGTCGTAAAAAAGACGAATTAATTCATGGTTATCAAGCTGATGGGCTTGAAGACCCAACCGCGAAAGCTGTCGCAAGAGATGGTCTCTTTTGGGGTAAAGGTTTATTTTGGCCTGCTGGATAATATACCCCTTATCTAAAGCTGGAGCTTGGCCTTGTTTTTTAAAGGGTAAATTAGACAAAGCAGAAGGAAGGGTAGTTTTTATGTTTTTAGCCAGCCCCATTTCTAAAGCTTCCATGGGAATGATGATATGGAATTTCTTATCCAAAACGTTGTTTTTTTGGACAGTTTCTTGGATAAATTCCTTGTATTTGGTAATTTGTTGTTTAATGAGTTGTCTTTTTTCTTTGGCTTCCCTTTCCGCTAGTAAAGCTAAATAAGAAGTAACATCTTTCCTGGTAGAGCGGATAAAAATCTGGATGGGGAAGGTTAAAGAATTTAATAAAGCAGCATAAGCATAAATGGTGGCTTCTTGCTCTTTTTCTGAAAGCAAACCGAAGTTAATGGCGGTGGTGCCGATAACAAGACAAGAAGAACCGTTTTTACGAATGATAATCCCTTCTTGAATATCTTCTATTTCAAGATGATCTTGGGTTGAGGCCCTAATAGCCATTTTTATAGGATCAGCCATGTGATTGATCGGCCAGACCAGGATTAACTGGTGTGGCCACCCTTTCTTTAGCTCTAATTTCTATTGGCTGTATAATTTCGCCTTTAGTTTCAATTTTAATTAAATCAAACAAATAACCTTCTTTTTCAATTTCAATTTCATATTCTCCATTTTGCAGGGGGGTGGCAATCATAAACTGGCCAACTTTATTGGTTTTTAAGGCCCTGACAGGTAGGCCCTGAGCATCTCTGATTTCTAGGATAGCTCCTTCCATGATTTTACCTTCATGGTCTAAGGCCATACCGCTGATGATATTAGGCCTGGTAGGTGCTTCAGGGATAGGCAGCTCTTTATTGATTTTGGCTTCTACAGCTGTTTTTTTAGGTCGGCCTGGTTTTTGTGGTAGAACCACAGGCGGTGGTATTATTTTTCGAAGGTCAATTTTAGGTTCAGGCGGCATGGGTCTTGCCGTTGGAGAAGGAGTCATTGGTGGTGGACCAAGACCTGGTTCGGCTTGGGGTTGAACAGCTGCTATCGGGGTTGATTGGAAAAGATGATCAACTTCTTTTAGGAAACTTTCTTCTTGCTGATCAAGGGGATTTTTTTCTTCGCTATAAGGTAAGCTAGCTAGATATTGATTGAGCTCTCCTTTATCGCCTTGAAGAGAAGTTGGCTGTGCTTGAGGCATACTTGGATGATAGGGTAAGGGCTTAAAGACGTTTGGTTTTTTAACCTTCTTTTTCCAAATAAACTGGGTAGGAGAAAAGACGGCTTTAAAAAAAGATAGTAGCCAAGTGCTTAAAGGTCGTTCATTAATAGGCAAAAAGGCAAAGGCAAAGCCTAAAAAGCCAAAAAGAATAACCAACGGCCACTTAAATAAAGACGGTATCGGCAAGGCATAGGTAATAATGGCCAAAACCCCACCGGTAGCTAATTGGAAAAACTGCTTAAGAGTCATATCGCCGACAAGACGGAATTCGTATGAAGCGATATGTTGTGGGACAGGATGTTGTTCCATAGGCAGGCTCCTTAACCTATTTTTAATGATAACTTTGTTATAGTAGTAAGTTCAACTACATAAAACATGATCAAATTAGAGACTAAAGAGAACAAATTTAAATTAATTAGGTGAAAGATTAAAAATTTGATATAATAACTTTGAGGAAATGATGGAATCTAAAGGTGATGGCGGTCACAATTTTAATAAAGAAGTCAGTAAACCTGAAGGAAAGAGGATTATTTGGTCTGAAATGGGAAGTCTTTTGAAGGATGACTCTAAAGGAGAAAAGGTTATAAAAAATCCCTTTTTGACTAGGTTAGTAAAACTTCTTTCGACAGCTGATGAAAAACGTCTTGCCGGTAAAAATTTAAGAGCCTGGCTTGATGAGGGAGATAAAAGGTGGGTTTTGGGTGATGTTTCTAAAGAAGAATGGGAAATTGTGGCTGGTGTGATAGCCGAGAGACTTGATAAGCTTGCAGGCGAGGGTGATGAAGATGCAGATTTGTCTAAGACTCTGGGGGAAAGTTTAGAAAAATCAGGAGAAAAGACAGTAAGAGCGATTAGGGATCTTAAAAATTCTCAGGAGAAAAGACAACAAATTCTTGCTGGAGAAAGAGAAGAAGAAGTCCCAGATGATGAAGAAAAACAGAGAATAAAGCTCATTATGATGGTAGAGAAGATTGAGAATAATAATCTGCCGTTGACTGACTATCGTAATACAGATATTGCCGGAAGGATAGGGACGATGATAGAAGATGAAAAGGTAAATGAGGATTTAAGAAAAGAGTGCATGGCAAGATTGAGGCTTCGTCATTGTTCAGCTATTGCTGATGCCATTCCTCCAGGTTCCAAATTAGCAAAAGAGTTTCTTATTGAATCACTTACTAATCCAGAGTCTAGATATTATGTACTTCAGGGTGATGATTTCGATTTACTTTTAAGGAAAGGCTTACCCGGCCTAAAGGTGGCTGAAGCTTTTAAACTTTTAGAGAAAGCTTCTACTTTAGGTAGAGAGATAATAGATGAAAAAGGTAAGAAGGTAAGAAAGACCTTAATGGATGAAAGTTTGTCTTTGTCGCAAAGGGAAACAATCCTGAGATCTATTATTGAAAATTTAGGTGGTGGGAAAGAAGCTAAAAAATCTTTACAGCTAGCCCAGAGGATAGCGAAAGCTACTTTGGAGACTTCAGTTTGGAATGTAAATATACTAGGTAACGATCCCTTGTCTGAGATAATCTATTTTAAAAATTACAGATTTGGTCGAGCTAAGACAGCTAGGGATAAAGGTCCGCTATTAACCATCAGTAGAATTGAGGGTTTTGGTAGCTCTTTTTTTAGAAGTGCGAAGAATTTTGATCAAAAGATGCTTTTCATGCCCAATGAAGATTTAAAGAAGATTAATAAAGAGAGTGATGATAGTGAGAGGATAAATAGGCTTTTACTAAGAAACAGAGGTAGAGACGATGGCGGGAAGTTGAATAAAAATGTGGGGAGATTTGAGCGCTTTCTTGATATTGATGAAATGGAATTTACTGGAATTGCTCCAGATTCTTACTTAGTATGGCTTGGTCTTAACTTACCCAGATTATTTTTTGTTAAGGATTTGCTTCTTAAAACTCATTGGGAGCCCCAAGATTTTAATTCAGATGCCATTGAAAGTTGGGCGAAGCCAATCTCTGTGGTCGATCCTGAAGAAATTTTAGGATTGAGAGTTGAATTTGTAGCTGGTGCTTTCTGGTCAATTTTTTCAAGACCATCTGAAGCAATGAATAGTGGTTGGGATGGTTTTAGCCTTCAGGCAGTTATAAAAAATTTGACTCGCAGTTTTGAAATTAAAGATGAGGAAGGAAGAGAAAAGGAGATTTCTTTTTTAGATCAAGATCGCCGGAATTTTGTTATTAAATATCTTAAAAATTTTGGTATTAATATATATCATGAAGCGGCTAAAATTGGTACAAAAATTCGTTATACGAAGAGATTTATTGGTAGGTAGTTTTTAGCAATATTATGTATGATAGTGTTTTTGTTTTTTTGCCTGTTCTAAGTCCACTTCTTTTTCTTTTCCAGCGGAGATTGATGGGAAAACACGTTGTTTTATATAAGTGCCACCAAGATCTTTTGCTTGTTCCCACCCCCATCTAACAGGTGCAGTGACTGGGGCTAAGGTTTGGCCAAGAGCTGTTCCATATTCAAATGGTTTTTTGGTAATAGCAGATTGGATTATGTCAGCTGCTTTGGGGATAAGCAGGATAATAAAAATTCCAACGAAAGGGAAGATGAGGGTGGTGAGTATCCAGAATGGACCGTATGTTGCGCTAGTCTTCAAAATACTCCCTAGGCCGATGAAGTTAAACTCTGCTATAGCTGTTAAAGCCTTACCATAGTCACCTGTAAGTTTTCCAATTGCTTCTAAAACGCCTGTGATCATAAGGTAAAAGCCAAGAAGAAGCATAGTAAGCATTGTGGGTAAAACAGCAATGTTGGCTAGGAGGTTTTTAAACCAGGCTCCCATAGCGTTGCTTCCAGGCAAAACTCCTATTAGGATTTGGAATGGAGCAAAGATAAGATTGATAACTATCATCGCAAAGGCTTTAAGTAAGGTCCAGAGGGCACGAAAGAATGCAATTAATAAAAGAAGCCCAATAATTAAGTTTAAAATTAATCCAAGGGGAAAGAGAAAGATGAAAAACATAAAAATATAGGGAGCGGCAAGGAGCATAACGAAATAGTTAGTAAGTAGGCCTAAGGCAAGACCGCCTAGCCCCATATCAGCACCAAAAAAGTCTAAGGCGCTATTTTTTAAGGTTCCTCCAAGCCCCTCAAATAATTCAACAGTAAGACCCCAAAAGATATTACCGATAACCCCATTTATAAAAAAGGCGACATCAATTAACAAGCCTACGATTGCGTAAGAGAGGGTAATCAAAATTAAAGCAAAAACAACTCGTGGTAGAGCAGATTGAATAGTAATTACGGCTTGGGGGGAGATTTTTACTCGGAACATAATAGCAAAGCCCATTCCTACCAAAATAAGAGCAAAGAGAATATAGGAGATATTACGAAAAGCTTTCCAAATGTTTTGGGTTATCGCCATAATTTTATACCCAGAAACGATTTTTTCTTGAGCGTAAACAGGCTTTGTAATTCCTAACTGCCTCCCGATATCAGCGAAATACTGAACCCCAGAAGCCGGTGGAGAACTATAAATACCGGCAATTAAAATCGTTGTCGCTCCAAGTAAACCTGGATTTTTTTCTCTAGCTTCAGGATCCCAAAAATTGCCAATAATAAAATGTTGAATTGAACCAGCAATAGCTTTCATTGTTTCATTAACAAAGCTTTGGAGGTTCATTTCTTCCGCCTTGATGGCTTCTTCAAATTGGAATTGGCTACCTTTGGTTTCAAAGGCTAAAGCGGGGCGAAGAAACAAAGGAAGAATCAGAAGAAAGATAAGAATTCCTAAAACGACTTTTCTTTTTTTGGCAGGCATATTAGTTAATTAAACGATAACATCAATTAGTACGAAATTCAACAACTACTCTTCCTATTTTTTGGGTCGTAAAGCTTCATTAACAACATATTCTTTCGCTTTTTGAACCCCGCCAAGGTGGGGGAAATAAAATAAACCTTTTTGGGGAGAAACATCTGGGTCATAGCTGTAAGAAACTGTGTCTGCTGCGGCTATATCGTCAAAAACTGGGTAGCTATGAGGGCGAAAGATATTAAAGAAACCGCCATTAGCATTGGCAGTATAACTCCAGATTTCGTCTAGATAAGGATGATAAAGATTGACACCAAAACCGCGGGAAACATCCTTTTCAGCTGGATCATTGCAAGATGCTGAAGGAGAGGCACTTAAAATACATTCGTCATAAAAAGGATTATCAAATTCTTCCTGAGCAACTAATTTTCCTGTGATTTCTTGACAACAAAGTTCGTCACCATCCTCGTTGGCTAAAAGATAATTTTCTTTAAAGCAGGCGTAGGGTGGGGTGGTTTTGGAGATTTCGGGAGTTTTAACCATTTCAATTTCTTTGCCTTTTGGAGTAAGGATTTGGCTGATGATTTGGCTTCCCTCATAAAGCCGAGCCAAATGAGGTACAGCCTCAATTTTAGCTTCTTCAACTTCAAAAGTATCTTCTGGATGTTCATAAGCCAAATAGGGATCAATTTTACCTTGAATATCTTCCCGACTTAACATTGGTGTTGCCTGCCAAAGCCGATACCATTCCCCCTCATCTCTATTTTTCCATTCTAAAAAATCCTCTTTATATTTTAAAAAATCTTCTTGGTATTTTTCTTCATTTGGGTTAGGGGGAGGGATAATTTCAGAAAGATTTTCCTCTTCTGTTTTGCCTGTATAGATATGAACTATTCCTGGTATTTTCTGAGAGAGTTCAGTCAAACCCTTATAAATGTCTCCAATAATAGGTGCTTTTTCAATGAAATCGCTTGTTTTGGCAACAAACCAACCAGGGGTTCCTTCTTGAAGACTAGCATAAAGACAGTAGTGGCCAATATCTGGAATATCTAGTTTAATTTCTGGGGGGTTTTCATAATTCAAAATGTGGCTAAAAAAGGCGATAATCTTGTTGACTGTCTCACGGTTGACAAAATCAACGATTTCTTCACCAACAAACTTAGTTGCATCTAGCCAAAAAGGAAAGTCCCAACAAAAGCGGCCAATATATTTAATCTTGTAATCATGAATCTCTTTTTCTTGAGCTCTTGTTATCAATTGTTTTTTAAGTTGATTTTGATATTCAAAGGGTGTGAGTTTTCTTAATATTCCTTGATAATTAGTGAGAGTGGTTTTATTGCCATGATTGCGATAATATTCATCAGTTCCCTCTAGATAATCAGCTAGATATTTTTCTTCGCTGGCATTAGAAATTTCCCAAAACTGGAACAATGTTTCTTCTTCCATATTTCTTTTACCGACAAAAGGAATTTTGATTTCGGTGGGGTCGATAGTTACATTACCAGTCCAGTCTTCTTTAATAATTTCACCTTCGTTTTTGCGATATTCAATTTCATCAAATACTTCAAAAGAGGTAGCACAAAAGGGAGTAAGGGGAGCTTCCTTATCGCATAAATTGCATTTTGCCGGTCGAGGATCTCTTTCTAATGAAGTTTCGCCAGGATCACATTCAACTTCAGCAGGCCCTAGGGATTTAGCGAAAATTGATTGAACACCAAATTTGGAAAAGGAGAAAATAATAAAAAAAATAAGCAAAAAAAATAAGGCGGCCTTTTTCATTAAAGAAAATCTAAGGATTGAGCAGGGTTTCATTTTTAATCTAGCGTTTTATAAGGAATTGTTATGTTTGTAGTAAGGTTGATGCCGGTGAATTTTTCTAAAAAGAGCATTATAAACCAGGCGGCGATGACCGTTACTAGGCCGAAGATAGCATAGGTGATGGTTTGACTTGCAGCTTGGGTTCTTTTAGGATCACCACCAGCAGTAAGATATTGGAAACCACCGACAATAAGCATAATGAAAGCAGCGATTCCAGCTAATCGAACAACGATATTAAGAATTCTTGAGATAATGGAACCTAGGTCTTCAATTTTTGCCGGTTGATCAGGATCGGCTTCGTTTGACCATCCTTGAGCCAAAACAAGCGCCGGCAACATGGCTAGATAAGAGGTAATTTTCTTCACGCTTTAAATTTACACTAAAAAAATATACCCGTCAAGAAAAGTAGTTTAAATAATTAAACCCTTTTGTTGCCTAGACGGTTGGGATGCTTAAGGTTAAGATTTGGATACCAAAGAAGGTTTCAATTAACCTTATAATAGCCCAAGCAGCAAAAACAATGACTAAGCCAACTAAGGCAGCCGTCAAGGTTTGTTGAGCATTAGCTGTTTTTTCTTTATCGCCACCTGAGGTAACCCATTTAATACCACCGATGATTAGGAAGATAAAGGCGATTAAGGCAGCAATGACTAAAATTAAGCGGATGGCGCCAGAAACAATTCTAGGCACTGTTAATTCAGCTAGATTGGCAAATTGGCCTCCTGGAGCAAGATCAATTTCTTCAGCTGCAAAAACAACAGCAGGGAGTATATTTTTGATTTTACTAATTAGTTTTTTAATATTTTTTCACCTCCTTTCACTTTAATAATATTATTATGCTTCTTACTTACTGTCAAATTGTACCGGCTGTTGGTAAAGGAATTTTCAGATCTTTAAGCCAGCCTAGTCCAAAGATACTGCCAATAAAATTAGCAATGGCAAAAACACAGATGAGAATGATAAAGCCAACAATGGCATTGCTAAGTCTTCTTTGGGCGCCCTGAAGTCTTTCTTTATCAGAGCCGCTGGTGGCCCAGGCAATACCACTCCAGACAATCATGATTAGAAGTATGATTGCGCCGGCAATAATCATCATATTGATAATATTAGCGAGTAGTTGTCCAATAATAACTGGTCCGGCATCGGTGCCGCCCCTACCAAATTTAGGCACTAGAGGGTTATAAATAGTGCCTTCTTGAGCGAAAACAGTCTTTATTATTTTCATTGGCCTCCAATGTTTATAATATTGGTAATAGCTTCATTAATTTCTAAAAACCTTACCCCAAAAATTTTCCCTACCAGAGCTATTAATGCATAGGCTCCAACAACAATGGCCAGACCAATAATAGAGTTAGTTAATTTACGGCCAGCATTAACGAGTCTTTCTCTATCTCCACCAGCGCTTAAGTAGTTGTAGCCAGCAACAATAACCTGGAATAGAAACCAAATACCAGCACCAATAGTCATTGCTCCTATGGCTATACTAATGATGTCAGCAAGAATAACTCCTGGCTGTTCTGGGCTAACCCAAGGTCCTAAACCTTCTCCTCCAATGGTGCCTAATTCTTTGTCTGCTAGTAATATTCTTGTCATTTTATTCCCCTGGTCCGTAAATAACTGGTTTTAAAATAGCGGTGGCATTACCAAATAAAAGTAAACCTAATAATCCAGCTAAGGCAAAGGAGCCAATGATAATTAATAGCCCTACCATTGATTGCCAGATCTTAGCCCAGGCAAGTTCGACTTTTTTAGGATCACCAGCGGCGCTCATAAATTGGTATCCAGCTAAAATGAAATTGAACAAAGCCCAAATTCCGGCACCAACAACAAGAAGTTTAAGAATGTTATTAAAGAGAACGATCATTCCTTCTGGTCCTCCCCCAGGATATAACTTTTCAAGCGCCTCTGGGGGCTTTATTTTACCGAAAATACCTCCTGTCTTTATTGAGCTGCCTTTCCCTGCGTCTATATCTTGATATAGAGATGCTAGTCTATTTATCATAAGCCTGAGTTAAAAATATTGATTCCTGTTACAATTTCGATAATTCTTATAATCCAAAAGGAACAAAAGATGATAACAAAGCCAATTAAAGCAGCCGTAATTGCTTGTTTGCCTTTTTTGGCTTGTTCTGGATTCTCTTGTCCTGCTCCCATCATAAACATAAATCCACCGACAATCAAGAGTATGAAAAGAATTATTCCAGCAAGGATATAAATGTTGTTTAAAAGATTGGAAATTATTTCTCCAATTGAACCAAACCCAGGAGCATCTTTAATACCGGTATTTTGTTTAACCCAAAAATCTTCACCGATATTTATCTTAAAAGCAAGTAATTTTTTCACCGCCTTAGTTTAGCAAGATTTAGTTAAAAGTGTCAACAAAAAGTTAGACTTTAAATGTTTAAAGTGCTAGAATCAGTACTTACCGTGGCCAAGTTAGAACTAGATATGGACAATATTCCTCAGCATATTGGTATTATTATGGATGGTAATCGAAGATGGGCAGAAAAGAAAGGTCTAGGCGTTGATGAAGGCCATGAGGAAGGTTTAAGAGCTTTAGAAAAAATTGTTGATCATTGTTTAGAATTAGGAGTAAGGAATTTGACCGTTTATGCTCTTTCTACTGAAAATTGGCGAAAAAGAACGAAAAGTGAGGTAAAAGGCATTTTCAGTCTTTTACTTAGGGTTTGTAAAGAAAAGAAAGAGAAATACCAAAAAAGAGGCATTAAATTTGTGGTTTTGGGTGAGTTTCAAGCTTTTCCCCGCAAGGTGGCTCGAGCCATTAAAGAAGTGCTTGACATTATTAAGAAAAATGAACGCTTAAGAGTTAATGTTGCTTTAAATTATGGAGGTCGAGATGAAATTCTTCGAGCTGTTAAAGAAGTTATATCTCATAAAATTCCCGCCAAAAAAATTAATGAAAAAATCTTTGGCAAATTCCTTTATACCAGTGGTGAACCTGATCCTGATTTAATTATTCGCACTGGAGGAGAAGTTAGACTTTCTAATTTTCTTTTATGGCAGATCTCTTATGCTGAACTTTACTTTACTAATGTTTTATGGCCTGATTTTACCCCAAAAGAGTTAGACAAAGCGATTATTGAATACCAGAGGAGAAAAAGAAACTTCGGGAAGTAGTTATCTTAAAATACTTATTCCAAAAACAATTTCTAGAATTCTCATTAGCCAATAGCTGATAAAAATAATAACAAAGCCAATAATTGCCGAGGTGATTCTTCCCTGAGCGGTTTTAACCTTGTCTGGATTACCGCCAGAAGTTAAAAGGCCAAATCCACCCATAATTAGCATAATAAATAAAACTAAGCCAGCAATGGTAAAAATATAAGGAATTAATGCAGAGATAATATCACTGATACTGGCATCTTTAAATTTAAAACCAATAGGTTCGGTAATTTCTTTTTCTACTCCTGGTAAAGTTAAAGCTAATTTTTTCATTTTATTTGAACCCCGGAATCTCAAGAATATCATGGCCAAGAAGTCTCAGTATAAAAACAGAAAAGATGATTAAAAGTAGGCCAGCAATGGCCGAGGTAATCATTTCCTTACCAGCTTTGACTCTATCTGGGTTACCTGCTGATAGAATAATTTGAAAACCGCCAAAAACAATAAGTAAAAAAGCAATTACTCCACCTAGACCCATGGCGATTGGGAGTATGTTGTTGATTTTTTCAGCGAGGTCTTCCATATGTTGCTTAAATTCTATCACTTTCCCTTAATAAGGTGCAAGATAGATGCTATACTTATTTAAAGATGTTAAGGCTTTTTCGTTGCTCTCCATTTAAATGGTTTAGTTTATTTTTAATTGTCTTATTTGTATTTTTGTTGTTTTATCCCTTTAATTTTGTCGATGCTGTTTGTGAAGTTCCCGACAGTAATGATATTAATATTCTTCAACAAGCTAAAGAAGAATGCCAGAAAGAAATTGATGCACGGATGGGTGCTCACGAAAAGAATAAACAAACTTTGGCTGATCTAGAGGAGAATCTGGATAAAACAAAAAAGTTGATTAAAAAGATAAGTATCCAAATTTTAACTTTAGATGAAAAAATTTCTAAACAAGAGACAGATTTAGATTATCAGGAAGAACTATTAGCAGTAAGAGTGCGTAGTTATTACAAGAAAAGCCGCCTTTATTCTCCTTTCCTAATTCTTTTAGCTTCTTCTTCCGCCAATGATTTATTTAGAGAACTTTCTTATCGTAAATCAGCTACTGATAGGGATAAAGAAATAATTATTAAAATATCACAAGCATTGAAAGAATTAAATGAAGACAAAGAGAAATTAAAAGAAAGTAAAAAATGGATTGCGATGGCAGAGGTAAAATTGGAGAGAGATACTCTTTCTTTACGTGGAGAAGTTGAGGAGGTAGAATCCTATTTTACTCAAATTTCCGGTAAAATTGCTGAACTAAGTGCCAAGCAGCAGGCTTTGTTGTCAGAAAAGGCAGGTACTTTTCAAACTACTGTTGGCGATGTGCCTTTGGCCGATGATCCGGCTTCTCGACCTGATTATAATCCTGGTTTTTCTCCGGCTTTTGCCGCTTTTTCTTTTGGAGCCCCTCACCGAAAAGGAATGAGCCAGTATGGCGCTTTGGGTCGGGCTCAAGCAGGTCAAAATGCGGAAACAATTCTAAAGGCTTATTATGGAGATGTTCGTATTGAACATCGTGGTTTACCTGAGACGATTGCCACCACCATTGGCACTTTGAATTTTGAGGATAATTATTTGAGGGGGATAGCGGAAATGCCCTCTTCTTGGGCTGATAAAGGTGGTTATGAAGCTTTAAAAGCTCAAGCTATTGCCGCTCGTAGTTATGCGATCAGGGCCGGTAAGCCCATTTGCGTGACAGAGTCTTGTCAGGTTTACCTTTCTAGTAAGGTTACTAATCCAGCTGCCGCTAAATGGCATCAAGCAGTTTCTGATACTCGGGGGATAGTAGTTGTTTCTAACCAAAGCAACGATGTTGTTTCTACTTGGTATGCTTCAACTGCCGGCGGTTATCTTTATTCTTATAGCAGTGTCGGTCACACGACCCCAGGAATTTGGGATACCGCTTGTGGTAATCAGGGCTGCTGGACATCTGAAGCCTGGGGGAAAAAGGCTGACTCGCCTTGGTTTTACAAAGGTTGGTATAAATCAAGAAGTGGGGCTACTTGTGGCCGTTCTCATCCCTGGTTAAATCAACAAGAGATGGCTGATATTCTCAATGCCGTTTTGGTTTATCGTTCCGGACAGGGAACAGAGCATATTTTGCCGGTAGATTATGTTTCTTGTTTTGGTTCAAGTGGTGATCCTTGGTCAATAGATCAAATGAAAAATGAAGCTAATAGTCGTGGTGGAGCCTTTAGTTCTATAAATGGGGTGAGTGTTAGTTATGGTACTGATGGAAAAACAGCCAAAATTAACTTTAGTACTGATCGAGGTTCTTTTGAAGTAGGTGGTGAAGAATTTAAAACGGTTTTTAATTTAAGAGCTCCGGCGAGGATTGCTTTGAAGTCAAAACTGTTTAATATTGAACAGAAATGATAAAATATTAGAGGAAAAGATGCCAGATCTATTTGTTGCTCAGAATCATAAAGGAGCCAAGAGAGAGGAAAAGGAACTTATCAAGCCTGAAAATAGAGAGGTCATAGAAGGCAAGGGGCCTAAAAGTGCCTTGGCGGCTTTTGCCATTCATCCCAAAAACATTCGCGCCGAAGTTCAGGATAGGGATGAAGAGACAATCCTTTTTTTACGTCGTCATCTTATTACCAATGTCGGTTGGATGGTCTTGATCCTTGGTTTAATTATTGTTCCCATTATTGCCTTTAGTTTCTTTCCCCTTTCTTTTATTCCTCTTAATTTCCGGGTGATGGGGGTTATTGGTTGGTATTTACTTACTTTTGCTTTTGCCTTCGAGCGCTTTTTAAGCTGGCTTTTTAATGTTTATATTGTTACCGATGAGCGTATTATTGATATGAGTTTTGTTAATATTTTACATAAGGATGTCAGCGAAACCAAAATCGACCGTATTCAAGACATTTCTTCTAAAACCAGTGGTTTTGTGAGATCCTTTTTTAGATTTGGTGATGTCCATATTCAAACAGCCGGATCCCTGCCTGAGATTTGTTTTGAAGCCGTGCCCTACCCAGCTAGTGTAACAGCAGTTTTAAATGATTTGATGATTCAAGAAGAGAAAGAAAAGTTGGAGGGAAGAGTCAAATGATACCCTTTGAAGAATTTGTGCAAAATCTAGCTGCCTCAGGTCTTAATTTTTGGTTTTTAATTAAAACTCTTTTTATTATTGCTTTAAGTTTGTATTTGGCCTTTGCCGTTATTATTGTCCGCCAGGTAAAGATAATGTTTGAGACCTTAAAAGGGATGTTGGATTGGCCGATAAAACTGGTAGCCTGGATTCATTTGGGGGTGGCCGTTTTTGTTTTTGTTTTGTCAATCGTCATTTTGTAAAGCATGGATGATTTTCTGCTCCACTCAGCCAAGATTGTTAGCACGCCTACTAAAGAAAGCGGTTCCTGGATCCATATCTTTTCTCCTCAGCAATTAGATCAAAAAGAGAAATTAGCCAAACGTGGCCAGCTTTTGGCGGTTATTAGTTTGAATAATTTTAAGACTGAAGGAGAGATTGCCGTTGTCGGTAAGGAGATTATTTCCCGACTCCAGGAAGAATATTACGGGGATTTATCGGAGTCGGCCTTTAAGCATTTACAAGCGTCGGTTAATAAAATAGTTGCTGAAACGAAGGAGGAAAATTTTCTTTTAAGTATTGGTGCGGTGGTAATTTTAGGTGGGGTTTTGTATGCCGTTATTAACGATGGGGGAAAACTGGTTATCCATCGTCAAGGAGAGATCCATTCTATTTTAAGTGAGAAAGATGTTCTTAGTGGTTACCTTCAGCCGGGAGATAGCTTTTTATTAGGAAGCAGTGATTTTTTTAGATTAGTTGATGAAGAGAATCTGAAAAACGCCTTAAGAAATTCTCCTCAAGAAGGAGTCGAAATTTTAGCTCCCTTAGTTCATGAACAACAAACGGGTGGAGCAGCGGCAGTTATCTTTAGAGTTTTTCAAAAACCCAAGGAGGAAGAAAAAGAACTTTCTTCCTCTGAGGTGGTAAGTGTTAGTAAAAAAACGAGTTCTTTTTCAGTCCTCTTCTCTAATATAAAAGATAAAATCTTTTCTTGTTTGGAATTGGGCATACGCCAGGTTAAAAAACGAGCTATTTATTTAAAAACCAATAAGGAAAAATCTTTTCGTTCTCAAAAGAATTTAATGAGCGTGGCTTTGATTTTACTGGCTCTTTTGGCTGTCAGTGTCTTTTTTGGCATGAGGCAAAGAGAAAAACTGGGGTTAAATAAGGAAGCCCAGGTTTTGTTTAAGCAAGCCCAGATGAAGAAAGAGGAGGGTGAAGCTCTCCTTAGTCTTAATCCAGCCAAATCGAGACAGCTTTTATTGGAATCCAAAGATTTAATAGATCAGATGAATAAAGATCTTAAAAACCAACAATTTTTGCAGTTTAAGGAAGAGTTAGAAAAAGTTCTTTCAGAAATTTTGCAGGAACATGAAGTAACAGGAAAGCTGCTTTTTGATTTAGAAATAATTAAGGCAGAGGCTTTCGGAAATCGCTTATCGTTTCTCTCAGATAGACTGATTATCTTAGATAAGAAACAAAGTTCAGTTTATAGTTTAGGTATGCAGGGTGAAGGGTCGGTTATCCTGGCTGGGGGCGAGAAACTTAAAGAGGCGAATTTGCTGGCAGTGGCTGGAGAAAAGGCTTATGTTTTAGGTAAGGAAGGTATTTTAAAAGCTGGCAAAACCTCAGAACTTTTGTTGGAAAAAGATTCTCAGTGGTCAACGATTTTAGATATGAAAGGTTTTGCTAATAATCTTTATTTACTTGATGCTCAAGGTGAAATTTGGAAGTATCCCTTTTTGGAAACAGAATTTGGCAGCAAGCAAAGGTGGTTAAAGGAAGCGGTTGATCTTAATAAAGCTTTGTCCATGACCATTGATGGATCGGTTTGGGTACTTTTAAGCGACGGGAATATCTTAAGATTTACCCAAGGCAGCTTGAATTATTTTAAAATTACCGGTTTGGAAAAAGATTTTTTCAATGCCAGCCTTATTTACACTGATTTTGATGCCAAAAATCTTTATATCTTAGATAAGGGTAATTCAAGAGTCGTCGTTATTGATAAATCAGGAGAATACAAGGCTGAGTATCATTGGTCAGAGATATCTCAGACCAATGACTTGCTTGTTTTAGAAGATGAAGGTAAAATCTTTCTTTTAATGGGAAGTAAGGTTTTTACCCTTAACTTATAATGAAGATTGTTAACCGCAGAGCTCGCTTTCAGTATCAGATCATAGAGAAGTTTGAAGCCGGTCTTATTCTAACAGGAGCGGAAGTGAAATCTGTCAAAAGCGGACATTTTAAACTAGAAGAAGCCTTCGTGCGCATTAAAGATAATGAAGCCTGGCTTTACAATGCTCATATTCATCCTTATGCTTTTTCGGATAATAAAAAATATGACCCGAGAAGAGCAAGGAAGCTACTTTTGCATAAAAATCAGCTTTTAAAATTGGAGCAAAAATTAAACCGAAAAAACTTGACTGTGGTGCCTGTTTCGTGTTACACTAAGCACAATAAAATCAAGTTAGAGATAGCTTTGGCGAGAGGAAAAAAACAGTACGAAAAAAGAGAAGCCATCAAGAAAAAAGATTTACAAAGAGAAATAAAGATAAAAATTAAATTATAATTTTTGGGGATGTAAGAATCGACGGAAAAGTTCTTTAAAAGACTGCAGGCCGAGAATGATACTGCTCGTTAAAGTGTATCGAAAACAATTGGCGTAAATAAAAACGCTCCTGTTTACGCATACGCTTAAACAGTGCCCATTTTCTTCTTTCTTGGTGGGATGAATGGGTATCAACAAAGCCAAGATGCGATCTTAATGTTTGATTCACATTAAGGTTTAAGCCTGAGAATCTTTACCTTAACTTTCCGGTCAACAGGATCAGGTTAAGGCGAGAATTAAAAGTTGACTAAGCTTGTAGAAGTTTTTTAATAATTTTTTCGGACCCCGTTTCATCGCGGGCATCTCCACCAAGAAACTGTCGGATTTACCGGCAGTTTTTTTATTGATTATGTTTTTACTTAATCTTTTGTTTCCTAAAATTTGCTTGGGTTGTGGCAAATGGGGCAACTATCTTTGCTCTGATTGTCAAAAAAAGATAAAACCAGTTGTTAATCAAATTTGTCCTCTTTGTCGTTTACCTAGTTTTAAAGGCAAAACCCATCCTGTTTGTCAGAAAAAAGAATCTTTAGATGGATTAATCTCTCTTTTTTATTACAGGGGTTTGATAAGAAAAGTAATTTCCAGATTAAAATATAGATTTGTTAAGGATTTAAAAGGGGAGTTGAGTAATCTTTTAATTAAAAATATATTTTTACAAAAACCTTCTTTTTTAAAAGATTCTTCTTTGATTTTAATTCCCGTGCCACTTCATAAAAAAAGGCAAAACTTTCGTGGTTTTAATCAAACAGAGATCTTAGGTCAGGATTTAGCTTTGTTTTTTAATTGGCAGTTTAAGCCTCGTTTATTAGAAAGAACAAGAAATATCTTACCCCAGGTTTCTTTAAACAAAGAACAGAGAATAAGAAACATTAAAGGAGCTTTTGAAATTAATGGTTCGGTTAAAGGTTTAAATTTTTTAATTTTTGATGATGTTTGGACGACTGGTTCCACTCTAAAAGAGATGGCTTTAGTTTTAAAGAAAAACAAGGCTAAAAAGGTCTGGGGGTTAACGATTTGCCGCTAAAAATGTTATAATCAAGTTCAAGGAGGAGTCGCATAGTCGGTCCATTGCGGGAGTTTGCTAAATTCCTGAGCCGCAAGGCTCACGTGGGTTCGAATCCCACCTCCTCCGCTTAAAATTTGAGGTGGGATGCCGGAGCGGTTTAACGGCCCGGTCTTGAAAACCGAGGAGGGTGTAAATCCTACGTGAGTTCGAATCTCACTCCCACCGCTTCCATGTTATAATTAATTTGGAAAGATGCCTGCTCAAAATAAAACCAGATCAAGTACATTAACAACAAAGGTAGAGCCATTGAAGGTATTACTTGAATGGCAGGCCTCATCTAGAGTTTTTAAAGAGAAAAGTAGAGAGGCAATTACTACCATTGGAGCCATTTTAATTTTGGTTGGTATCATCCTCATTTTTCTAAAGGAATGGTTTTTGATTGCCGTCATTATTGCCCTGGCTTTCTTTTTTTATATCTTAAGTACTGTTAAACCAGAAAAAATTACTCATCAAATTAGCAATAAAGGAATAGTCACTGGCGGTAAGAATTATCCTTGGGAACAGCTTTTAAGGTTTTGGTTTGAAGATCAAGGAGGGCAAGTCATTCTTTATGTTGATGGTTTTGAGAGATTTGCTTTTCGCTTAATGCTCCTTTTGGATGACAAAAAACCTCAAGATTTAAAAAAGATTCTTGCCGATTATCTTCCGGAAGAAAAGCCACCGCAGAATTGGGCTGATAAAGCTGGCAGTTGGATTTCTGATCAGATTCCTTTAGGTAAATAATTTGTACCCGTAGCTCAACGGATTAGAGCGCGGCCCTGCGGAGGCCGAGGTTAGAGGTTCGAGTCCTCTCGGGTACGCACGTTTCTGCCATTTTAAGGAGGAGTGGCAGAGTGGTAATGCGATCGCCTCGAAAGCGATGGGGTTTTTAACCCTTGCAGGTTCGAATCCTGTCTCCTCCGCCAAGCCCTTGTAGCTTAAAGGATAAAGCAGTGGCTTCCGGAGCCAAAGATTAGAGGTTCGAGTCCTCTCAGGGGTACTTAGAAGATGGAAAAAACTAAAAAAGAACTTTTAGCTGGTGAAGTGGTTTTTAAAAGGATAGGGAAAGAGATTCTTTGGTTACTAATTAAGTCTAAAGAAAATGATCAATGGTCTCTTTCTAAAGATTACCTTAAGGGAGTGGAAAGTTCAGTGGCCGCTGCCAAAAGAGGGGTTAAAGAAGAAGTAGGGATAGAGACAGAGATTTTAGAAAAAATAGGTAACGAAAACTATTTCTTTTATGAAAACAAGCAAAGGACTTTTAAAACCGTCATTTTTTATTTAATGAGGCATCTTGAGGATATCAAAGATGACTTTCACCGGGAGACAAAAAAGATTGGCTGGTTCCCTTATTTCAAGGCTAAAAAAAGATTGGCCCTTGAAAAAGAAAAAGAGATTTTAAAAAAGGCTAAAGAGATTTTAAGACAAAAGGAAAGGCAGTTAAGATTAACAAAATAGGGAGGAGTCGCATAGCGGCCTAGTGCCCGTGCTTGGAAAGCGCTGGGGGATGAAAGTCCCACGTGGGTTCAAATCCCACCTCCTCCGCTCATAGATGAATAAAGTTATTCGTTTACTGCTATTAGGTGATGTTGTCATTTTTACCGGCTTTGGTTTATCGGCGCCGGTTTTGGCTATTTTTATTGCCGATCGGTTGCCGGAAGGGAATATTTTTATGGTTGGTATTGCCACCGCCTTGTACTTTATTATCAAGGCCTTTATTCAGGTTCCTTTTTCCCGCTATATAGATGCCCATGATGATATTAAAGCTTTGCGGTGGCTTTTAGCAGGTACTTTTTTAATGGTTATTGTTCCTTTTATTTATATGATTGCCAATCATGTTTATTGGATTTTTCTTGCTCAGATTATCTATGGAATTGGCCATGGTCTTTATTCTCCTTCCTGGCTAGGCTTATGGAGTGTTCATCTAGATGAAGGTCATGAGAGTTTCGAATGGAGTAGTGAGTCTGGTTTGGTTGGTTTAGGAGCGGCCATAACAGCTTTAATTGGGGCCGCTGTTGCCCAATATATTGGTTTTAGAATAACCTTTCTTTTGGCCGGTATTGTTTGTTTTATTGGCGGTTCAATTTTAATTACCCTAAGTCACCAAAAAGTGAGAAGGGGCAAGCTAGTTAGTAAGCAATGGCTTTATTATTTTAAAAAAAAGTTGCTTCAGGGTAGAAATTAATGCGTTTATTTTGCGGTAGATATGCGGTAAATATTTACAAGGAGTGTCATGGACCAGCTAGAAGAGATTAAAAAAAGAATTGACATAGTTAACTTTATCGGTCAATATTTAGATTTAAAAAAGGCGGGTAGGAATTTTAAAGCCATTTGCCCTTTCCATCAAGAAAAAACACCTTCTTTTATTGTTTCTCCTGAGCGTCAAATTTGGCATTGTTTTGGCCAATGTGGCGAAGGGGGAGATATTTTTGGTTTTTTAATGAAAATGGAGAATTTGGATTTTGCCGAAGCGGTTAAAGAATTGGCCAAAAAAGCCGGTGTTAAATTAACTCAGTATCGACCTGCAGGCGGAGAAAGAAAAAAACAACTTTGGTACGAGATTAATCATTTGACAGCAGAATTTTATCATTATCTTTTAGTAAATCATCCAGTCGGTAAAAAAGCTTTGCATTATATTTTAGGTCGGGGAGTTAGTAAAGAGTCGATTAAACTTTTTAAAATTGGCTTTAGCCCAGATACTTGGCGGAATTTACAGGCTTTTTTAATTAGAAAGAAGCATTATTCGCCAGAAGACTTAGAAAAGACTGGTTTAATTATTAAAAGCGAATCAGGTAAATATTATGATCGTTTCCGGGGCCGATTAATTTTTCCCTTAAAAGATCATCGGGGTAATATTTGTGGTTTTTCAGGAAGAATTCTTACTCAGGAAGCCAAAGAAGCCAAATATGTTAATACTCCCGAAACGCCTCTTTATCATAAATCTGATCTTTTGTATGGTCTTTTTGAAGCAAAAGAAGCCATTAAGGAAAAGGATCAAATTATTTTAGTAGAGGGCGAGCTTGATGTTATATCTTCTTATCAGGTGGGGGTTAAGAACGTGGTTGCCATCAAGGGTTCGGCTTTAACAGAAAGTCAGGTAAAATTATTGGAGAGGCTTACCAAAAACATTGTTTTTGCTTTAGATCAAGATGCCGCTGGTGATCAGGCTTCAAGAAGGGGGATTGAGATTGCCGATAAAGCCGAGATGGATATCAATGTCGTTGAGCTTAAAAAAGGTAAAGATCCTGATGAACTGGCTCAGAAAAATCCTCATCTTTGGAAAAAACTTGTCAAAGAATCAGTGCCTGTTTATGACTACTTTATTAATTCAGCCCTCAATCGTTTCAAGCCAGAAACAATTGCTGGTAAAAGAAAAATCAGTCAAGAGTTAATACCCCTTTTAAGCAAAATTAATAATGAAATTATTCGTGCTCATTACGCTCGTTTATTAGCTGATAAATTAAAAGTTTCTCAAGAGTCAATTTTAGAAGAAATGGCGAGATTAGAGAGCAGCCAGCGGCCAGAATACGAATCATCATCAGAAGAGCAAGATAAAGGAAGTAAAAAAAGCAGACGGGAAGTTCTGGAAGAATATCTTTTATCTTTGGCTTTTCATTCGGGTAATTGGCAGTTTTTGAAGAAGAGAAAAGTTGCTAGTTTGATTAAAACCTACCGTTTACAAAGAATTTTAGAAACTTTAAAGCGTTATTTTAAAAAGTACAAGACGATAGAGAGCGGTAGATTGGCGAAAATGCTTGACCCGGAGCTTTTAGACACCTTTGATGCTTTTTATTTGGCTGACTTAGGAAATCTAACAGAAAGTGAAGAGAAATTAAACACTGAATTTGAAAAAACCTTAAAGAGACTGAAAAAGACGGATTTATTAGAGAAATTAAAGTTAATTAGTGATAAAATAAAGATTCTAGAGAAGCAAGTTAAGCCTTCTTCCAAAGGACAGAAGAATTTAGATAAACTTTATATTGAATTTCGTGATTTTTCAGCTGAGTTAGCTGAGTTTGAGAAAGAATAACGATGCCAGTGAAAAAAACAGTCAAACCAAAGAAAAACAAAAAGGAAATTAAAAGAGAGCAACAGATTAAGGATCTTATTGCCAAAGGCAGAAGAAAAGGTTTTGTTACTCAAGAGGAAATTTTAAAGATCTTTTCTGATGCCGAGTTGCATATTGAAGAACTAGATGATCTTTATGTCAAGCTTTTAGATAGCAAGATTGATGTTTTTGAAACCGTTACCGAAGAAGAAATTGCCGAGGATGAGAAAGCAACAACGGAACTTTCCAAAGAATTAGAGGTCTTATCTACTTTAGAGGATAGATCCTTAACTGATCCAGTCAGAATGTATCTTAAAGAAATTGGCAGAATTTCCTTATTGACAGCCGAGGAAGAAGTTGACTTAGCTCAAAGGGTAGAGAAGAGCGAGAAAAAAGCTAGATCTAAATTAATCCAATCCAATTTGAGATTGGTGGTTTCTATTGCCAAGAGGTATTTAGGCAGAAGAATGAGTTTCTTAGATTTAATTCAGGAAGGCAACCAGGGACTTATGCGAGCGGTGGAAAAATTTGACTGGAGAAGGGGTTATAAGTTCTCCACCTATGCTACTTGGTGGATCAGACAGGCAATAACCAGAGCCATTGCTGACCAGGCCAGAACCATTAGAATTCCTGTTCATATGGTGGAGACCATTAATAAGCTAAGCCAGACGGCCAGACGGATGACTCAAGAATTAGGTCGGGAGGTAACCAATGAAGAGCTAGCCAAAAAAATGGAGTTAACTCCACAAAGAGTTCAAGAGATTTTTAAGATTGCCCAAGAAACAACTTCTTTAGAGAAACCAGTAGGCAATGAAGAAGATTCTTTTTTAGGGGATTTCATTCAAGATACTTCTCAGCCATCACCATATGATAGCGCTTCTAAACAGTTCTTAAAGGAAAACATTGAAGAAGTTTTCCAAACCCTATCTGAAAGAGAAGCCAAAGTTTTAAAGATGAGGTTTGGTTTAGCCGGGTATCGATCGATGACTTTGGAAGAAGTCGGTAGGGAGTTTGGAGTTACCAGGGAAAGAATAAGGCAGATTGAAGCTAAAGCTCTACGCAGACTTAAACATCCTTCAAGAAGAAAGAAACTTCAAGATTATTTGGAATAAAAGCCAAAGTTTGCTAAAATAAAGATATATTCCGGCGTAGCTCAACGGTAGAGCGGATCCCTGTCAAAAGGCAGCCTTTTCCAGTAATGGGAAAGTGAAAATCGGGCTAATTCGGGGAACCCCTTTAACATTAAAGGGCAATCCCGAGCTAAATCATAATTTAAAATTATGTAAATGTGTAGAGACTATATACCCGGCTTCCTAAATTAGGAAGAAGAGATAGTCCAGACCTTTTGGTAACAAGAGGATTTCTGTAAGGATAAGGTTGTAGGTTCGAATCCTACCGCCGGAGCTAGCTTCAGAAAATCGCCAAAAAGGCGGTTTTTTGTTAGAATAAAACATATGGTTACTTTTGATGATTTTAAAAAACTTGATATAAGAATTGGTGAGGTTATTTCGGTTGAAAAAATTCCTAACACCGATAAACTATTAAAATTTATTTTTGATATTGGTGATGAAAAGAGACAAATAATAGCAGGAATGGCTGATTTTTTCTCTGATATTTCTTCTTTAATTGGCAAGGAAATGCCTTTATTAGTTAACATTGAGCCTATGGAATTTAAGGGTCATAAAAGTGAGGGAATGATTATTGCAGCAGATGTTGATGGTAAACCTATTTTACTTCATCCTGAGAAAGAAATTCCTGCAGGTAGCATGGTTAAATAATAGCTAAACTAGTCCGAACATTGTCCACGAGGGGGAGCTAGCATCCTATAAGATTGACTTTTAGCTTCGTTAGTAGTATATTCTCTTCACTAGTAAACTCTGGTTTTCTTTAGCGAAAATTCAAGTAATTTACTTTTAACATAAATTTTTTAGCACATTGGTATCAAAATATTTAAGAGAGGGAAGAAATGGAACCACTTGAAAAACATTATTCACGATTATGTGTCAAGCTTTGTTTGTCAGTTGGGATTGTAATGATACTTATCTCACTTGTGTTGATGGCAATATCTGTTGTCGATTTAGGTTTTTACGATTTAGGTTTCCCCCCCTTTCCCATTGACTTTTTAGTTGTTTCCTACCTTAAGCTTTTCTTTTTAGTTGTAATTTTAGTTTTAGGGGCAACACTTTGTATTATTGGGGGATATGCTAAAGCAATAAGAGAAGATTAGTATCAAGTTGCTTAGATTAAAGCAAACTAAATGATTAGATAAATCTTTAGAAATAGGATGTCTTGTGAGACTTAATTTTAGATTGTGGTAATAAAATACTACTTTTTAAATTTAAGCCTCCGGGACATCCTATTATTTTGCCTAAATTTATGCCCAACTAGTCCGAGCATCATCCACGATGGGGAGCTAGTTTCAGAAAGCCTATAAAATAGGGATCTTTTAGACTGTGTTAAAATAGA
Organism: uncultured Gammaproteobacteria bacterium; assembly: GCA_965230945.1. Lineage (GTDB taxonomy): Bacteria > Patescibacteriota > Microgenomatia > PFEM01 > JAPLYW01 > CAZJJY01. The sequence continues at coordinate 405,115 of OZ246397.1, forward strand.
TTTATGAATACATACAATTGGTATTCACAATTAATTAAACCGAGTTGGGCACCGGCAAGTTGGCTTTTCGGGCCGGTATGGACGGTACTTTATGTGATTATTACTATCACTTATGGCACAGTTTTTTATAAAGCGTTTACAAAACAGATTCCTTGGATTATGACTTTGCCTTTTTTACTCAATCTATTCTTTAATTTTATTTTCACTCCAATTCAATTCGGGCTCAAAAACAATCTACTTGCGTCTCTTGATATTCTTCTCGTTATTGGTACTCTTATTTGGGCATTTTACGTTATTTGGAATAACGTGCCCGAATTACGCTGGGTCGTCTATGCTAATATTCCTTATCTCTTGTGGGGAGCATTTGCCACTTGTCTTCAAATTACAATCACATATTTGAATAAATAATTTATGCGATTATGGAGTCTGCACCCCAAGTATCTTGACGCACTAGGCTTAGTAGCCGTTTGGCGAGAAGGTTTGTTAGCAAAAAAGGCTTTACAAAGTAGAACAAAAGGCTACACTAAACACCCACAACTTATCCGATTCAAAAATCATCATTCTCCCTTAAAAGCTATTGATTGTTATCTATCTCATATATTCTTTGAGTCTGAAAAAAGAGGCTATAAATTTGATAAAAGAAATATTAGTAAAGTATCTAAAAATATCAAGAAGATAGAAGTAACTTTAGGCCAAGTAGATTATGAATTTAATCATTTAAAAAACAAGCTGAGAAAAAGAAAATATAGTTTATACAAGAAAATAACTAAGAATGAAGAGATTAAAGTCCATCCATTATTTGTAACCGTTATTGGTGGCATTGAATCCTGGGAGAAGCAAAAATATACTATTTTTGCTAGTAAATAAGGTACTAATTATTTTCTAAATTATTTTCTGCTCCAAGTTGTAAAAGCTAGATAAATAGCTGACAAACCAACTAAAACATAAACGATTCTAGATAAAAAAGACATTACCCCAAAAATAGCTGCCACCAGATCAAAATTGAAAAAACCAACCAATCCCCAGTTTAGTCCACCGACAATAACTAAAATCATAGCAATAGTAGATATTACTTTCATTTTTTCTCACCCCCTTTCTCTAAAATTACCTCTGATTTAATCTTATCACAAAGTAGCTAATTTTAAATTTTTTCTAACATTGTCCGATAGGGGAGCTAGCTTCAGAAAGCCCATAAAATTGGGCTTTTTTATTGTGATAGAATAATAACATGTTAAAAGTAGGAATAATTGGACCAACAAACATGCCGAAATTGAGTAAGTTGATGAAAAAGCCAATTGACTTTCTTTTAAATAAGGCACAACTTGTAGGAAAAACTTTAGCTGAAACAAACTATGAATGTTGGATTAACAGCGATAAGGGTATGTTAGTTGCTATTGGAAAGGCATATAAGAAATTTGGTGGTAAAAAACTTGTTATTTTATACCCCGGGAAAGGTGAACCTTGGCCAAAAGAACACACCAAACCTTATATTAAGTATGCCGATGAACTGAGGAAGGAAAGAAATTGGTTTTGGTCTAACTACAATGTAACCGCCCTGCCTGATGTATGTATTTGCGTGGGTCTTGGGGCTGGTGTTTTAAGTGAATTAGCTTATATTAAATGGAATTACACACTAAAATGCGGCAACCTTAAGAAGCTAATTGTGGTTAAGGAATTATTGAGTGGTGGCAAGTTTCCATTAGAAATAGAGGCTGATATAAAAAATATTATTCAATATGTTGAAAAAGTAGAAGATTTGAAGAAAGTTTTAGAAGAATTTAAAAACTAATTTGTGCCCAACTAGTCCGAACATCGTCCACGATGGGGAGCTAGTTCCAGAAAACCTCTTTTTGTTATAATTACTCCATGATAACTATTATTTTTGAATCTCATGGAACAACTTATGATAGCGAAAAGAGCGTATCTTCAGGCCATGCCGATGCGAAATTATCCTCATTAGGGAAGAAACAAGCGAAGGAACTAGGAAAAAGATATGAAGATAAAAATTTAGACGCTGTGTTTTGTTCAGATTTATCACGCTCCTATAAAACAGGCAAAATTGCTTTTAGAGAAAGGAATGTTCCCATAGTTAAGGATAAAAGACTCCGTGAATGTGATTATGGGGACTTAACTCAACACTCATCAAAAGAAGTAGAGCCTTTTAAAATAAAACACATAAAGACTCCTTTTCCAAATGGAGAAAGTTATGAACAAGCCGCTGAGAGGATGAGGAGTTTCTTGCAAGATTTACTTAAGGATTATGATGGTAAGACGGTCATGATTATTGGCCATCGGGCTACACAATATGGATTGGAACATTGGATAAAAGGCTTACCACTTAAAGATATTATTGTGATTCCTTTTAAGTGGCAACCTGGCTGGACTTACTGTCTAGAAAAGCTAAACTAGTCCGAACATCGTCCACGAAGGGTACCCCATCGAGGCCCTGCGTTACCAATAGACGAGGCGACATCGGCTTCAGGACGCCAAAATGAGATGTTTAAGAATAAAGACAATTATGATAGAAGACGAGAAAAATGGATAGACACATATTTCTAAAATGGCTTAAAATCAACGGTTTATGTTTTATAGGTGCCTTTATTGTAGTATTCCTTTTGGTCCAATTATTTCCCAATGTCATGCTCGGATTGTTAGGAAGATGGGCTTCTTTAATCGAGCTGGCAGGAGCTAAGAAGATGGCAGAACTTCCTTCCGATTTCGATGTATTCATTCACATACTCTCCAGAAATAGCGTCTCGATCTTCATTGTTTTTGTCATGGGACTACTCTTGCAGGCACCCATTTTGATGGTAGTGTTTGGTTCGTTCTATTCTCTTATAGCTTTTCTTGCCCCGCTAACGATAGGCAAAACCTTTGCCCTTGTCGATTGGATTCTAATTGCAACCGAAGCACTCTTCCTTACTATAACTGTAACTTTTTCATCAACTCTTGCTACGGAAATATTTGGAGCAAAACCGGAGAGAAAACAGTTATTAGAGTATTGGAAGAAGAATTGGAAGAAGTTACTCCCCAAGCAGAAAAGAAATTGGAGGATTGCATTCAAAGAATGCAAAAAAGAATTCATTTTGTTTATCATAATAGTTTTAGCACTGCTATTGTTTGGAGCGTGGTTTGAAGTTTGGGGTTATTAAAGTGAAAGGGTATCCCCTCGCCGACTCTCCGCTAGCGCTCGCTCCGCCCAAACCACCCTTCGGGTTGGCTTCCCCTGCATCAGCAATAAGAAATTTAACCTTGAGCTAAGGCTAAGCCAACCTGCAACCTCTTAATTTCCTCCCACCTAACTTTTATTAACTCCATTTGAACTGCATCCTCAAAAGCCCTTAAAATCTTGTTAATAGCGGTTATAATAATCTTAGGACTAGGGAGTTAGCTTCAGAAAGCCCATTAAATTGGGCTTTTTTAATCTGGTAAAATAAAGATATGAAGATTGCTATTGGTTCTCAAAATCCAACTAAGATTAAGACTGTTGAGAAAGCTTTTGTTTGCTTTTGGCCTAAGAAGAAATTTAAGTTTATAGCTATTAAGACCAATTCTGGGGTAAAAGACCAACCGATGTCTGATGAAGAATGTATTAAAGGGGCTGAAAATCGGGCTAAAGGTGCTCAAAGCCAAACCGATGCTGATTTTGGCGTTGGGCTGGAGGGGGGCATAGTTGAAGTTAATAGAAAATATTTTACTAGAGCATGGATGGTTGTAATTGATAAGAAGGGAAAGATAGGCATTGGTTCTAGTATAAGTGCTCCTTTACCGGATAAGTTTATGAAACTAATTCACAGTGGTTTAGAGCTGGGTGAGGTTGACGATATTATTACAGGAAGGAAGGATACTAAAAAGAAAAATGGTTATTTTGGTTTAGTTAGCGATAATTTGATTACTAGAGAAAAAGGATATTTTGATGGAATGATAATGGCTTTAGCTAAGTTCAAAAAAATTAAGCTTTTTCTCTAAGACTAGTCCGAACATCGTCCACGATGGGGAGCAAATTCCCAGACGTCTGGATTTTTAACTTCAAAATATTATTCCAGGGAAGGAGAATAGGATCTTAATCGCAATTGTAGAATTTATTTTCGTTTTACCTGAGCGGGTTTAATAAATTTTATATATCCTAAGAAAAAGGAAACGACTAATCCTATGGAAACGACAATAAATCTGAAGATATTATCATCACTTCCAAAACCCCTGATAATACTATAGATTAAAGTTAAAACACCTCCCAAAAGTAAACCATCCGCGATAATTAAAATCTTTTTGAATAAAGTTAAGCTGATAGCCAAGATTAAAATGGCTGCTATTAGAGACACAATAGAAATCTCTCTATTATACTTTTTAACTTGTGTTTGATAGACCTTTAGGTTTTTATCAAATTCTTCTTGCTCTTGTCGAATTTGACGCAAAGTTGCTTCGTCTGTTATTCTTTCGCAAATAGATTCTTCATGTTCAATTGAAAAAGGAACTTCTGGCCTCTCAGGGCCAGGATGAAAAGCAGCAATACCAACGCCAACAAAAGCAGCTAAAAGGACACCTGTGAACATAATATAGACAAATCTAAGAGCCATCTTAAGAAAACTTTAGCAAAATTTTATTCTAAACGCAAATTAACTATGTCCAAGACGAACTAGGGTTTTTTGTTGCCTAAATTTGTGCCCAACTAGTCCGAACATCGTCCACGATGGGGAGCCAGACTGGATTGGCAGGTCGCAAATCGGGCGATTTTGCCAATATATCGGCATATTTGACAGGTTCGAGCGAGTCAGAATATTGTTCTTCAACAATAAATTATTTTGTGATAACATTAAAATATGGATATTTCAATTTTCTTTGCAAGACTTTGGGGTAGCTACTCAGTTATTTTTGGATTGTTGTTCATAATAACTGGACAATTGGGTAAAACTATAGAGATGACCGATGATAAATCGTTTGTTATTTCTACTGGCTATATTACTTTGATAATGGGTCTGGTTACGGCAATTTTACACAACGTTTGGGTCGCCGACTGGAGAGTTGCCATTACTATTTTAGGATGGTCTACTGTAATCAAGGGAATAATGAAAATTGGATTCCCTGAACAGATACACAAGCAGGCACAAAGATTCAAAAAAAACAAATGCTTAGCGCCGCTTTCATGATTCTTCTAGGTACATGGCTTTTTTGGGTGAGTTTTTAGCTAACAATAATTCTGGATGCAAATATATTTACTTTGTTCCTGAATGGCGGTTCGAACATTTTCCATTACCCTGAGCTGAACCTAGAAAGTTCTGTTTTAAGGGCTTTTTTAGTCTGTGATAGAATGAAGTTAGATGGGCAAAAAGGCAGTTGCAGCTATAGTTTACGATAAAAATTCTGGCCGAGTTTTAGTAGGCAGAAAAACATCTGATTCTAATGGTTCTCTTACTGGCCAATATCATTTACCTGGAGAAACAATAGAACCTGGTGAGTCGGATGAGGAAGCCCTAATAAGAGGCATGAAAGAGGAAGCAGGTATTGAGGTGAAGGTCTTGCGTTATTTAGCTTCGCACATAACTCCTAAGAAGACAAAAGTAAGATGGTATGAATGCGAGCCGTTAAGTGATGATATATCTTTTGGCAGCGACTTAACCGAAGTTTTATGGGTTCCGAAAGAAAAAGTAATTCATATCTGTTCTTCCAAATCTATCCTTCTATGGCCAAAAGAAATAAAAGAATACTTCTCTAAATAATTCTAGAAATTATAGATTTAAAACAAAACTAGTCCGAACATCGTCCACGAGGGGGAGCCAGTTGGAACTTAATATACCCAAGTTAGTCTTGAGACTTCTGATACATTTTTTATTCTAAACACTGAGGATTATAAATTTCTTTTGCTTGAGGTAAAATATAAGAAATCCACAAAAAAGGAGGTGAGTTTTTTGAGCGGAAAAAAACATTTTACGGCTGATGAAGCCAAAAAAATCGGCGAAGAGCTGGGTATTAAATGGGATAAGTTTGATGTTGAGCAGTTTAGACAAGGGATGGATGTGGAGTTAGAGCATGGCTTGGTTGACCCGCATACTAATGTCAGCAACGACGACCCTTTGGTCACCGGAAAAATTGCCCTGGCTCACCTTATTGAGTTTCCCGATTACTACACTAGGCTTGAAAAGATGGAAAGAGAAGCGGAAAATTATTGGAGTAAAAATTGAACTTTCGTCGTTTCCTCTCTCAATTCCTGCACAAATCTAAAATCTTCAAAAACCTTGATATAGGTAAAGCCCTTGATTTAGTAAATGGACTTTATAAATCAGACTAACTTGAGTAGAATAAACACATGGTTAAAAACTTTCTTGCAGCATTAATTATTTTTCTTGGGATTGATTTTTTGTGGTTAGGGGTAATTGCCAAAAACTTCTATAATAAACATCTTGGAGCCTTTGAAAGAACTATTAGTTGGCCAGCCATTGTTTTGGTCTATCTACTTATTTCTCTAGGGATTGTGCTTTTTGTTTTGCCAAAGGTTGGTGGGAATGTAAAGCTGGCTCTTTTTTGGGGAGCGGTTTATGGTCTGATAGTCTATGGAGTGTATGACCTGACAAACTTAGCCACTCTTAAAAATTGGTCATTAACAATGGTTATAACTGATATGCTTTGGGGAATGTTTATTTGTGGATTTACAAGTTTTGTTGTTACTTATTTTCTGAATAAATAAAATGATTAAACTTATTGCCTCAATCATTGTCTGCCAACTAACTGGCATTATTGGAGCTATTTTTACTACTCCTTCTATTTCTGGTTGGTATGCCGGCCTTAACAAGCCTTTTTTTAATCCACCCAATTGGCTGTTTGGTCCAGTTTGGACACTGCTTTATTTATTAATGGGAATTTCCTTATATTTGGTTTGGAAACAAAAAGGTGGAGCAGAAATAAGAACAGCCTTAATCTTTTTTACGATTCAATTGGGGCTTAACACTCTTTGGTCAATAATCTTTTTTGGCATGCGCTTACCTTCAGTTGCTTTTATTGAAATTCTTATTCTTTTGGTTTTTATAGTTTTAACTATCATCAAGTTTTTTCCGTTATCAAAAGTTTCAGCTTATCTATTAATCCCTTATCTTTTATGGGTAAGTTTTGCGAGCCTTCTAAACTTTTACATTGTTAAGCTCAACTAGGGAACTTATTTTTGCTATTTCCTCTCTCAATTCCTGCACAAACCTGAAATCTTCAAAAACCTTGATAATATGGGAAAAACTCTTGGTTATATTAAGGTTACGCTCTTCGAGCTAGTTAGAACTTAATATACCTAAAAATTGAAAATTTATGCAAATACCTGATTTAACCAAAGTAACCTGGCACCAGAGGGGCCACGTTCAGGAAGGATAGTTCTTCTTTTTGGCTTGGCCAAACACGGTTGGTTGGAATTCCATACTTGGTTTTAAAGCTATCATCAATCTTTATATTTTTGTAAGAGTGGATTTGATAGATTTAATGCTGGAGAACTTTTATGTTTAAGAATATTATCGCCCCCGTTCAGGCGTGGTTGCTTTCTCAAGGACGATGTGATGGTTGTGGTATGTACCTAAGAGAAGAAAAGATGAGAAGACAAAAAAATGGAATAAAGAGAATATCTTGCAGGTGTGGGCGAGTGTTTGTCTATAACCAAAAAACAAAAAAATATCATCGAATTTCCCCAAGAACAGGCTTTTATAAAAAGAGAAGAAAGTTTAGAGAACCCAGTGTTAGAAGCAAGCCATTAGTTGTCATGGGTGAATGAGGTATAAGTTAGGGCAAAGAAACGATTAGGAGATGGACTCTTATGTTAAAATAATATTTTAGCGTTAGAGAGGATTAGATAAATCATGAGAGTCTTATTAATAGAAGACAATATAGAATTAGCGGATATTACTGCACTGAATTTAAAAAAACACGGTTTTGCTGTAGATGTAGCCTATTCGGGAGATGAGGCGCTTCGCCTGTTTGAAGGTAATGGGGAATATGATGTTGTAATTTTGGATTTAATTCTGCCTGATATTGAGGGGACAAAACTATTGCAAGATTTAAAATCGATGGTACAGAGTATTCCAGTGCTAGCTTTAACTGCCAGAGATGGCGAGGAAGATAGGGTTAACGGCATCCAAATGGGCTTTGATGATTATATGACCAAGCCGTTCTCTCATTATGAGTTAGCGGCAAGACTGAGGTTATTGATTCGTTCGCGACCTCATCAAGCTGGCGAAATAATAAAAATAGGTCCTCTCCAAATAAATTATAAAGAACAAACCACACTCATGAATGGACTTTCGGTAAAACTTACCCTCAACGAATTTCGCTTACTCCATTTTTTAGTAGAACATAAAGGCCAAGTAGTACCGATTGAGAAACTTATAAAATCAGTGTGGGACAGGAATGGAACTAATGAAAACGGAAAAGTTATTACCACTGTTTCAAGAGTGCGGGCAAAGATTGGTGACCACCGGAAAAAGATCATTAGAACTTATAAGAATGGCTATATTTTAGGAGAAACCAATGGTTAAAAAACTTTTATTCATTGAAGATGAAGAGGAGTTCGCCAAGGTAGTTGCTTCATATTTAAGGAAGAAGGGGTTTAGTATTGTTCATGCTTTTTCAGGGCAGCAAGGATTACGTGAGCTGCAAAAGAACTCATACGACCTGGTGATTTTAGATTTGGGCTTACCTGATGAAGATGGACTTAAGATGTGCGAAAAAATTAGAGAGAAAGAAACAACCCCAATTCTTATTCTTACCGCTAGGGATGGGTTTGAGGACAAAGTAGCCGGGCTTAACTTGGGTGCTGATGATTACCTAGTGAAGCCTGTTTCTCTAAGAGAGCTTGTGGTTAGGATCGAGCGAGTGCTTGATAGGGATTTGAAGACTAAATTTCGTTCTTCAGTTTTTCAATTTGGGGGGCTAAAGTTCGACACAGTCACAGGTAAATTAACCTTAGAAGGTAAATCTGTGATGCTGACAAGAAAAGAAAAAACGGTTTTGGAGTATCTATTTCTGAAGAAAGGACAAGTCTTAACCAGAATGGAAATTATGGACCATGTTTGGGGTGACGATATTGATTTGTTGTCAAACATGCCCAATATGGTAATAAGTTCTCTGAGAAGGAAGTTGGAACGGCTGTCTAGGAGGAATTTTATCCAATCGGTACATGGGCTAGGATATAAGTTTGAGATTGAAGGTTTGAGCAGTAGGGAGAAAAAACATGACTGATAAAGAACGAGTGCGCGATCTGATTGAAATAATCCACTTTACAGAGAATGTTTCTACGAAGATATGTAACGTATTGGACGAAATGGAGATTTATAGAACCGTGATAGAGGAATTTAAAAAATCAAAACGGTACTCCACCAGCATTGCGTTGTTAACAGATGACAAGTCAAAGCTAAGGATCGTGGGGATATCATTAACTTCTGAGAAGCTGAAGAGAAGGGAAAGGGCGGTCGGGCTCCAGTTGAAAAAGTACCAAATCGACTTAGGTAAATCAAGTATCTACCGTCAGGTCGTAAGGGAAGGAAAAACTATCCAAGCCAAGGATAGCGATATAATAGACGAGTTGCTTCCACAACCACTAGCCTATCTAATATCAAAAACAATGGGCTATGAGAAGAAGAGAAGTATCTTGACGCCCTTGAGACGGAATAGAGAAATTATAGGTGTCTTCGCTATGTCTTCCACAGAACTGTCAGATTGTTTGATTCCCTCTGTGAAGAATTTCACCCGACACATTTCGGCTGCTCTGGAGTTAGCTGATGAATGTGCCCAGCGCAAGCGAATAGAAGAAGCCCTGCGAAAAGCTCATAGTGAGTTAGAAAGGAAGGTTGAGGAGCGAACTACGGAACTTTTAAAATCCAATTTGCTTCTGAAACAGGAGATTGCCGAACGTAAACGGGCAGAAAAAGCCTTAGGAGAGAGTGAAAAGCGTTACCGCATACTTGCCGAGTCAGCAGAGGATTTTATTTTTATAGTCAGTAGTAAGGGGCATATCCAGTATCTTAACTCTTCAGCTGCGAGGATATTAAAATCTTCGGTGAAAAAGATTACCTGTAAGTCTATAGAAGAAATTTTTCCCTTAAAGGAATTCAAAAAATTTAAAAACAATCTGAAATTGGTTTTTAAATTGGGCAAACCTATTTTAACCATTGGTAAGATAACTATAAATAACAAAAAACTCTGGCTGGAGACTCGGTTAGCACCCTTCATAAATAATGGAAAGATAGAAGCAGTGATGGGTATCTCACGGGACATAACGGAACACAAACAGGCAGAGAGGGCGTTAAAAAAGAGCAAAGAACAGCTTAAGGCGTACTCCGAGGTTTTGGAAAAAACAGTTGAAGAAAGAACAGAGAGATTAAGCCTCATCGTTGAGTCTCAAAAGGAATTTATCGCTGGAGTCGGCCATGAAATAAGAACTCCTCTCTCAGTTATAAAAGCAGTCATCGAGGCGGGGTTGGATGGTAACGGTGTCCTCTTTACAACTGAACAATTAACCCTTGTGGATAAGAAGGTAGATCAAATTACAAAGATTCTAAAAAACTTACTATTAATGTCTAGGCTGGATCTCGGTCAAGAACAAGTTCAAAAAACAACATTTAAGATGGAGTACTTAATGAAAGAAGTTTTAAGTGATGTAGTTAGTGAAGTTGAAAGAAACGGTATAAATCCAGATGTAAAGATTAGTTGCCGCAAAGATATTAAGCTAGTTGGTGATAGGGAGAAATTATATATAGTGATGAGAAATTTACTAAATAATGCAGTATCCCATTCGGATTATAAACCCCGTATTTCTTTGAAAGTAGAAAGATATGAGGATAGCATTCAAATAACTATTAAGGATAATAATCAGCCATTACTAAAGGAAGAGCTACCAAAACTTTTTGAGAAGTTTTATAGAATCAAAAAAACGAAAAATAGAAGCTCTAGTTTAGGACTGGGATTATATATTTCTAAAAAACTGGTTGAGCTTATGGGGGGTAAAATCTGTGCGGAAAGTAAAAACGATGGTAATAGTTTCGTTGTCCAGCTCCCGATTCCCCAAGTCTCCTGAGAGAGGAAACCAATCAATATAGTCTCCTTTATACTTTTGTAAGGACTGTTTTGGGATACTTCGTAGTATGAGTAGAAGAACAATGGCCACAGCAACTCCTAGAAGCTTTAATATCCCAATAGACAAGTTAACTAAGAAAACTGGAGTCACTTCTTTGATTGAGACAAAGATTTCCAAAAATATCCCTCGCAGGGTGAAAGAAAGTCTTTTTGCCCAAATTATAATGTTTCTTTTTCATGAACCCTTATGAGTTGCCGTCTTAAAATCTGATTCAAAATTGCGGGTCCCAGGTTGGAATACAACCCACCCCAGGTTTTGGGGAGACATTAAAAACAAGACTTCCTACTTGGGACCCGGTTGATTGTTGTGAGAAGACTAGTTCGAACATCGTCCACGATAGGGAAGTATAAAATAAAACCAGGCTTAGATGATTTTTGGCTTTAAAATAGTTGCTTATTTCTTTTTTTTAGTTTTTTTGATACAATTTGTCGTTGTAAATATTTTTGAGTAGTTTTCTTTCGGCTTCTATAGTTTCCAGAGAAGCCTTCTCAATTAGGAAAGGAGGTGAATAAATTGAATAGTAAACTCTATGTTGGCAATCTTGATTATGCTCTTACTGGTGATCAGTTAGGAGAATTATTCGCTCAGGCAGGTAAAGTTGTAAGTGCTGTCGTCATTAGTGATAAATACTCAGGTCGATCAAAAGGTTTCGGCTTCGTTGAAATGAGTAGCGAAGAAGAAGCAAAAAAAGCAATCGAAATGTTTAATGAAAAAGAATTTCAAGGACGAAATATGGTGGTAAATGAAGCTCGACCACAAAAGGTTTAAATCAATTAGCTCCACGTTCAAATATTCCTTAACTTAGACTCAAGACTTGTTTCCATCTTCCTTTATGATAGGAAGTGGTTAGGTGCTGGCATTAACATTGCTTAAGTTTTATAAAATTGCCTGTTGAGGTAAAATAAAAGCTGATAGAAAACGAAAACCCTTTTTATAAAATAGAAATTTTAGTATACTAAGTTAAATGGTCAAAAGAAGTTGGGAATTTAAATTAATTATTATTTTAATCTTATTAGTGATTGCTGGTGGAACTTGTCTTTATTTTTGGTACGGCGGTACTAGTAAACTACGTCAGGAAGCTAGGGAAGTGATTAAAGAGGCAAAAAGCTATATTGCTCTAAAGGAATATCTTGGTCAGGAATACGATCGTTGTCAGGAATTTATTGCTCAAAAAGAAGGTGACTTTGGTAGCTTTCAATATTGTCAGGGCTTTATTGAATGGGCAAATGAAGCTCCTCTGCTTGATTAAATTCTTCCGTAGTCATCTTGGATTCTTATTTCGTCTTCTTCATTAGAGGGGTTTTGAGGATCAAGATGTTCCCATATTTCCGCTACCAAGCCATAATTATCATTTAAGCCAACTAAACGATGCCTTTTTCTATCTGGAATTTTAATCACTTCTCCTTCTTTTTTAATTTCCATTTGTTCTTGAGGCGGGATTTCATCGGTGTCGTTTAGAAGAACTCCTACGGGAGATAATATCTTCCAGATTTCTGATCTTCTTTTATGCCATTGCCACGAAAGACGTTGTTTTGGGGCGATAAGTAATATTTTAGGACTTAAATTTAATGTTTGTTTTTCTATTTTAGGGAAGAATAGAGATAAAAAGAGATCTAATTTTTCGACTTTGATATTCCAGAAGGCCCCCCAGGGACGCTGAAGGTCTTTTTTAGTAAAGTCCAGACCGATTTCTTTAAGCCAGGTTTCTATTTTTTTAATAGCTTCTTGTTTGGGGATCTTTGCAAATTGAGGGATATTTACTTTTTCCATGCTTTTTATTATAGCATGGGTATTGCAGAATAGTAGGTAATCACTGTACCATATAGAGAAATTAGTATGAAAAGAAAAGTAAGTTTAATCTTAGTTAGACACGGCGAAACTAAAGGCAATGTCAATGATATTTTAATAGGTCATGGTGATAGTCCGTTTACCGAATTAGGCAAGAAACAAAATAGGGCAGTGGCTAGACAGTTGAAAAAAGAAAAGATTAATGCTCTTTATTCTTCTCCTTTAGGTAGGGCTGAAAAAACAGCCGAAATAATTGTAGAGGAACTAGACGGTTTAAAAATTAAGATAGAGCCTCTTCTGATAGAGAGAGATTTTGGTGCTTTGACCGGTAAACATAAAAACGAAATGTCTAAATATAGTTCTAAAATTCTTAAAAGAGACAAAGTTGATTATTTTTTAGAGGCTAAAAATTCAGAGACGTTCCCTCAACTGTTAAAAAGAGCATATAAAGTAGTAGAAAAGATGGAGAAAAACTACCCTCGTCAAACAGTTTTACTAGTTACCCATGGGGATATCGGTAAAATGATTCAAGCTGCTTATTATGGCTGGGATTGGCAAAAAGGAATAGAGGCTCCTTACTTTGGTCACGATGATATTTTGAAGCTAATTCCCAAGAATGAGTAAAACTTTTTTGATTTTTGATTTTGATGGTACTCTTGCTCAGACTCTAGATATGGTTGTTGAGATTTTAAGGCCGATGGCCAAAGAATTTGGTTTAAAGGAGGTTAGTGATAAAGATATCAAGGCGTTTAGGGAAAAAGGGATAAAGCAGATTATTAAAGAATTTAAGATTCCTTTAATTAAAGTTCCTATCATTATCAAGAGAGTAAAAGATAAACTAAACAAAGAGACTGAGAACCTGAGTACTTTTGATGGTATAAAAGAAACCTTAAATGAGCTTAAAAAAAAGAATTATGGTTTGGGGATACTTACTTCTAATTCTGAAGACAATGTAAAAATGTTTCTTAAGAAAAATGATCTTGACCTTTTTGACTTTATTTATTCTGATAGCAGTCTTTTTGGTAAAGACAAGGTTTTAAAAAAACTTTTTAAAAATCGTAACTTAAAAACAAATCAGGTGGTTTATTTTGGTGATGAGGTTAGAGATATTCAGGCAGCTTTTAAGTTAAAAATAAAAATGGTTGCCGTTAGTTGGGGCTTTAATACTAAGCGTCTTTTAACCAGCTATAAACCTACTTATTTAGTTGAGAATCCTTCTCAAATTCTCCGTCTTTTTAGTTAGGTTTAAATTTGTTATCATTTATTATTAAGTTTTAAGAAGAGAAATGATTTTTTCTAAAGAATTAATGACTTTTTTAGGTTCGATGGTTCCCATTGGGGAATTAAGAACTTCAATTCCCCTAGCTTTAAAGGCGGGATTGTCTCCGCTACAAGCTTTCTCCTGGTCGGTTTTGGGCAATGTCGTTATTGGTTTTATACTTTTAATGATCCTTAATCCTTTATCAAGATTTTTAGAGAGACATTTTTATTTACTTAATCGTTTTTTTAGTTGGCTTTTTGAACGCACCAGGAAAAGACATAGTCAAAAGATTGAAAATTGGGGAGCAGTAGCTTTGGTTGGTTTTGTCGGTATTCCATTGCCGATGACGGGTGTTTGGACGGGTTCTTTGGCAGCCTTTGTCTTTGGTATCCCCTTTAAAAAAGCCTTTCCTGCCATTATTTTAGGAGCTTTAATTGCAGGAATAATCGTTGTCTTAGTTAGCTTGGGGGCGGTTAGTCTCAAACAAGCCTTATTTTAAAACCATGAAAGCGAAGAAGATAAGAATAAAAGCTGGTTTAAGTTTAAATGTTTTTGATTCTTCCTGGGGAAAAGATTATGAAAAAGAAACGACAATTATCTTTATCCATGGAGGAACAGGTTCCCTTTTAAATTGGAAATATCAACTTGCTTATTTTGCCAGAAAATATCGAACCATTGCTTATGATTGGCGTGGTTGTGGGAGTTCTGACAACGCGGCCAGTTATACTTTTGATGATCATTACCATGATTTTTTAGAACTGATAAAGATTCTTAAGGTTTCTCCTAAACCTATTTTAATAGCTCACTCTTATGGCTGTTTAATAGCCAGAAAATATATTAATGAGTGTGAAATTGAAAAGTTTGTCAATGTCAGTTTAGGGGTACATAGTGGTATAGGATTGTTTCTAAGACTTCTTTTAAGCTTGCCGAGGTTTATTAAAAGACCATTTTATCGTTATTTTCTTACTCCTAAAAATCCGGTTTTTGCCAAGTATTTTATTGCTTCTAAAAAAACCCCCCTGCATAAAGTGAAAGAGTCTTTAGCAGATAATAGGCTACCTTCACTGGAATTTTTTATTGGTCTTAAAACCTTTAGAAAGAAAGAATCATTAGAATGGATGAAAAACTGTCAAGATAGACTTTTAGTTATCGGCGGTAGGGAAGACAAAAGAGTCAAACCTCGGCGGGTAAGAAAAATTAAACATTTTTTTCCTGAGGCAAAGATAGAAATTATCCAAGATGCCGGTCATATACTTCCTTTTGAGGTTCCTAAAGACTTTAACAATTTGGTAGAGAATTTTATTGAATTGGACCAAGAGGTGCTAAATAAAATAAATGAGAATAGTTAGATGAAAAAACTTTGGTTTTGGTTGCCAAGAATTCTAGCAATCCTGTTTATAATTTTTATTAGTCTTTTTGCTCTAGATGTTTTTACTGAAGGCTATTCTTTTTGGCAAACGATTGGCGCTTTTCTTATTCATTTAATGCCTAGTTTTATTTTGATTATATTAACTTTAATTTCCTGGCGACGTCCAATAACAGGAGGTTTGTTGTTTCTTATTCTTGCCATTGTTTGTCTTTCTATGATAATAAGAAAATCTTTAGGTTATTTAATTTTATCAGGCCCTTCATTCTTGATTGCTATCCTTTTCTTACTACAAAATAAATTAAGTAAAAATAAAGAAAAAAAGGTTAATTTTAGTACTCAATAGTTTAATTTATTTCCTTAGTGACGCCTTAAGCTTCTTTTCCAAAGTAGACCCCTAAAGATTAGTCTAAAAAATTTTACCGTATCAGTAAAAGGATTGATTTGACTCTGATTTTGTTGATGATAGATGGTTTTGATAGGAATATTTTTGATTTTATAATTTGAGAGACCTGCTTTCAGGACCATTTCCGGCTCGGTATCGAAGTGATTGGTTCCCAGCTTGATGTTTTCCATTGCCTTTTTGCTTAAATAGCGAAAGCCAGACTGAACATCTTCAACCCTTTTGCCTATAATTTTGGAAATTACCCAAGAAGTAGAAAGGTTGGTGGCTAATCTTGTCCAGGGCATGTCTTTGCTGTTTTGAAAACGACTCCCAATGACAAGATCAAAATCATCTTTTTCAATTTCTTTTAGAAAGTAATTTATTTCTTTAACTTCGTGTTGGTCATCACCATCAAGAGTGATGATGCCTTGGTAGTTGTGCTTTAAGGCATAGTTAAAGCCGTTTTGTAATGATTTACCCTTACCTTGATTTCTTTTATGGGAAAGAAGAATGATTTTATTTTGTTTGCCTTTAATGGATTTGATTTTTTCAAGGGTTTTGTCGGTTGAGCCGTCATTAACAATGATGATGTCTAATTTAAAAGGAAGGCATTTTTTAATGACTTTAGCGATATGCTTTTCCTCGTTGTAAGCGGGGATGAGAATGGCAATTTTTTTTCTCATTCTTTGTTTCTCATAGAATAATAGATTTTAGTAAGTTTATCAAACCCCGTTTTCTAGAACTTCCAAAATTTATTCGCGGGAAGTGCCAACAACTTGACAAAAGAAAGAGCAAATAATATACTACTACCTAAAAGGTGATAGTTTATTAAAATGCTTGGTTTAACTAAAAATGTTGATTATGGTTTAGAATTGATGATTAGTCTGGCTAAAAACTTTAAGAAAGGACCAGTTTCTCTACGGCAAGTAGCTAAAGAGAAAAAAATCCCTTATAAGTTTTTAGGTCAACTAGCCTCAACTTTGAAACAGGCTGGTTTGGTTGAAGCCAAAGAAGGTAAGGGCGGCGGCTATTTTTTAATTGACCCACCTAAGAAAATCGCTATTGCCGAAATCGTTGAGGTTTTAGGAGGACCGGTTGAAGTTGGTTTTTGTGGCAATTGCCCTCGTTCAAGTGTCTGTGGACAAAAAGATATTTGGGCCGAAGTTGGCGATAAGGTGAGAGATACCATCGAAGAAAAAACTCTAGAGGATTTGCTATGAAGAAAATCTATTTTGATTATGCGGCTACTACCCCTGTTGATAAAGAAGTTTTAAAGGCAATGTTGCCTTTTTTTAGCAAAACCTATGGTAATCCTTCAGAGGTTCATTTTTTAGGACAAGAAGCCAAAAGAAATATTGATCAGTCAAGAAAAATTATTGCTGACTTTTTAAAAGCTGAACCTGAAGAGGTGATTTTTACTTCAGGGGCAACAGAATCAATCAATCTTGCTCATAAAGGGTTGGTTGAGGCTTTATCTTGCCAGGGAAAACCTCACCTTATTGTTTCTGCCGTGGAGCATAAGGCCGTTCTGGCTACCTGTCAGCATTTGGAAAAACTGGGGTTGGCGACAATAACTTACTTGCCAGTTGATAAGTTTGGCATGATAGATCTAAGGGAACTGGAAAAAGAAATAAGATCAGAGACGGTTTTGGTAAGTGTGATGTATGTCAATAATGAAGTGGGTACGATCCAGCCCATTAAAGAAATTGGCAGACTTTTAAAAAGAATTAATCAAAAAAGAAAGAAGAAAGTTTTCTTTCATACTGATGCTACTCAAGCAATTTCTTATTTAGATTGCCAAGTTGATCAACTAGGAGTTGATTTACTTTCTTTTACTGGTCATAAGATTTATGCACCTAAGGGGGTTGGGGTTTTATATGTAAGAAAGGGAACTAGACTAGCCAGGCAGCAGGATGGGGGAGGACAGGAGTTTAATCTACGATCTGGCACAGAAAATGTTCCTTATATTGTTGCCTTGGGCAAGGCCGTGGCATTATTGTCTACACAAAAGTTTAAGCTAAAAACTCAAAAGTTGAAAAAATTAACACAAAAGTTAATTGTCGGAGTTTTACAAATTCCAGGGATAAAACTTACTGGCCATCCCACTTTAAGAGTTCCTCATATTGCCTCTTTTGTTATTAAAAACAGCGAGAGTGAATCAATGCTTCTTCTGTTGTCTGATAAAGGTATTGCCGCTGCAGCCGTTTCAGCCTGTAATTCAGCTTCCTTACAGCCCTCTCATGTTTTAAAAGCAATGAGAATTCCGGAAGATCTTTTGAATAATTCCTTGAGATTTTCTTTAGGTAAAGATAGTCAAGAAGAAGAAGTTGATGAGGTTTTAAAATCCTTAAAAGAAGTTATTAATTATTTAAGAGAACTGGCCCCCAAGCTAGATGAAAAAGATAATTAGATGGATAGTCTTTATTCAAAAAAAGTAATTGATCATTTTCGTCATCCTCGTAATATGGGTGAAATGAAGAATGCCGACGGAATAGGCACCTCAGGCAGTCCTGTTTGCGGTGATGTTTTGCGTTTGTTTATTAAAATAGAGAAGAAAAATAATCAAGAATATATTAAAGAAGCCAAGTTTCAAACTCTTGGTTGTGGAGCCGCCATTGCTACTTCAAGCATGCTGACGACAATGATTAATGGTAAAAAATTAACTGAGATTAAAAAAGTTAGCAACAAAACTATTACCGAAGCTTTGGGTGGTTTGCCTCCAAATAAGCTCCATTGTGCTGTTTTGGCCTTTCAAGCTTTAGAAAAGGCGATTGAGAATTATCAGCAAAAAAAGAATTGATCTTCTTGTTTGTCTTCTTGAATATTTGTTAATATAGATGGAGAAGGGTGGTGAATCTTATGAAGATCAAAAAGGAAAGATGGCAAAAAATTTCTCAGTTTTTAATGAGCCTGTCCTTTTTGGCTGTTTTTGCGGCAGCTTGGGGTTTTCTCTTTTCTGATATTTGGCTGGCCTCGACCCAGTGGCTTTTAATGGCTGCTGTTTTAGCCGCTTTCAGTTTATATATTAAGATGGAAGGTTAGGATGATTTTTGTTAACTTTAAAACCTACCAGCAGGGAACTGGTAAGGCCGCTTTAACTTTGGTTCAAAAATGTGCTCAAGTAGAGAAAGAAACAGGTATTAAGATAGTTCCCATCGTTCAAACAGCAGATTTGCGCTTAGTTAGTAAGTTTGCGGTTTTTACACAACATCTAGATGATGTTGGTTTTGGGCCTTATACCGGTAAAATCCTTCCTCAAGGAGTTATTGAAGCTGGGGCTAAAGGTACTTTGCTAAACCATTCAGAAAACAAGATTCCAGTAGAAGTTATCGGTTCAACCATCCAGGAGTTGAGAAGCATTAAAAAGGACTTTAAGATTTTGGTTTGTTCAGAGAGCTTAGAAGAAGCTCAAGAAATTATTCAGTTTAAGCCAGATTTTATTGCCTATGAACCACCCGAATTAATTGGTGGGGAAGTTTCCGTATCTAGTGCGCAGCCTGAGATAATCAGTGGCTTTACTAAAGTTATTAAGGAAATTCCTGTTTTAGTAGGAGCTGGTGTTAGAAACAAAGAAGATGTTAAAAAAGCCCTCCAGTTTAAAGCAGCCGGTGTTTTGGTTTCCTCAGGAGTAGTTTTGGCTGAGGATGCCAAAGGGCAATTACTGAAGTTAGCTTTAGGTTTTAAAAATGAATAAGAAAAAAGCAAGATATAAAATTTGTATTTCTGGCGGATCTGAGGGTAAAAATGCGGAGAAAGCTTTTCCTTTGGCTAGAAAGCTGGCCGGGGAGATTGCCAAAAGGGGTCATGTTTTAATTACCGGGGCCACTAATGGTGTTCCCTTTGAAGCGGCTAAAGCGACTAGAAAAGAAGGCGGTTCTAATATCGGTTTTTCTCCAGCTGGTAGCGAAGTGGAACATCAAAGAAAGTTTCATTTACCACTTGATCCTAAAATTTTTGATCATATCATTTATACAGAATCTGGTTATACCGGCAGAAATCTTTTAATGGTTCGCAGTTCTGATGCCACCATTATTATCGATGGTCGTATAGGCACGCTAAATGAGTTTACGGTAGCCTTTGAGGAAAATGAAATTATTGGTGTTTTAGAGGGATCAGGTGGTATTGCTGATGAGATAAAACATCTTTTAAATGTGGCTAAAAAAGGTTATGGCAAGGTTATTTTTTCATCTGATCCGCAAGATTTGGTAGTAAAGGTTATAGAAAAAATCAAAGAAGTAAAAAAGAAGTAGAAAAAAATGAAACTGCCCCAAATACAAGATCTTAAGGTTGAAGGTAAAAAAGTTCTTTTAAGAACCAATTATGATGTTCCTTTAAAAGAGAAGGGAACAAAAATAACTACTACTACCAGAATTGATGAGTCGCTACCGACCATAGAATACCTCTTAAAACGACAAGCAGAAATTATTATTATTTCCCATTTAGGCCGACCTAAGGGAAAGGTTGTTCCTCGTTTAAGCTTAAAACCGGTCAGTGAGTATTTAGGGGAACTTCTCGAACAAGAAATTCCTTTGGTTAAGGAAATTGATAAGCTTTCTGAACAAAACGAATCAGTCGTCATTTTAGAGAATCTTCGTTTTTGGCCTGAAGAAATAGAAAATAATCGCCAATTTGCCCTTAAGTTAGCCGATGAGGCAAGCTTTTTTATTAATGATGCTTTTGCCTGCGCTCATCGTTTTCATGCTTCAGTGGTTAGCTTGCCAGAGATTCTTCCTAGCGCCCTTGGTCTTGATTTTTTAAAGGAGATAGAGGTTTTATCTCAAGTAAAAACCAAACCTCAGCGTCCTTTGGTGGTAATTTTAGGCGGCAGTAAAGGAGGTAAATTAGAGAGAATAGAAAGATTAGCTAACTGGGCGGATTATGTTTTAGTAGGTGGCAAGTTGGTGGGGTTTTTACCAGATGTTTTGCCAAAAAAGGTGATAAGGGCTACCTTGAATGAGGAAAGCAAAGACATTACACTAGAGTCAATAAAGAAGTTTAAAGAAATTATTGGGGAGAGTAAGACTGTTGTTTGGACTGGGCCTATGGGGGTTTTTGAGGAAAAAGGGTTTGCCATGGGAACAGAAATGATAGCTAAGGCAGTAGTTGAAAGCAAAGCTTTTAGTGTTGTTGGCGGTGGTGATACGGAGGCTGCTTTGAATAAGATTGGTTTAGAAAAAAGCATTAATTTTGTCTCTTCCGGTGGGGGGGCAATGCTTGAATTTTTATCAACCGATAGTCTACCGGGGATTGAGGCAATAAAGAAAGATGCTGAAAATTGGCATTAATGGTTTTGGCCGTATTGGCAGGATTATTTTAAGGACAGTCTTAACTAAGTATCTTAGTAAAGTTAAAGTAGCTGCTATTAATACCTCTGGCTCAATGGATATTGAAGGCTGGGCTCATCTCTTTAGCTTTGACAGTGTTTATGGGAGATTTAAAGGCAAGGTGGAAATAGAGAAAGGGAAAGGTGAAGAAATTGGGGTTTTGGCGGTTAATAATCAGAAGATTCCAGTTTTAGCTCAGAGAGATCCAGCTTTAATTCCTTGGCATGATTATGGAGTGGAATTGGTACTAGAAGCGACTGGTGTTTTTCGTGATCGGAAATCAGCGGCAGCTCATTTTAAAGGAGGAGCCAAGAAGATTATCGTTACTGCTCCGGCTGAAAATACTAAAACTTTTATAATGGGGGTTAATGAAAGGGATTACAAAGGAGATTTAATTATTAACAATGCTTCTTGTACCACTAATTGCGTAGCCCCTATTGTCAAAATTATTATGGAAAATTTCGGCATTCAAAAGGGAGTAATGACGGCTGTTCATGCCTATACGGCCAATCAAAATATTGTTGATGGTTCTCATGAAGATTTGCGCCGAGCCAGAGCTGCGGCGGTAAATATTATACCTACTTCTACTGGAGCAGCTATTGCCACTACTGAGGTTTTGCTTTCTCTAAGGGGTCTTTTTGATGCCACAGCTTTCAGAGTACCAGTAGTTTGTGGCTCAATTAGTGATTTTACCTTTTTAACCAGCAAACGAACTTCCGTAAAGGAAGTAAAAGATATTTTTATTAAAGCAGCCAGTGGTAAGTATAAAGGTATTGTTGAAGTTTCTGACAAGCCCTTGGTTTCCACAGACATTATTGGCAGTTGCGCTTCGGCTATTGTTGATCTTTCTTTAGTTCAAGTTCTTGATGGTGATTTGGTTAAAATTATAGCTTGGTATGATAATGAATGGGGTTATTCTTGCCGGTTAATAGAGGAGGCCATATGGATAAATCAACACTAGCAAAATATTTAGATCTTGCCAATCATCATCAAGATGCCACCTTAAGGCAGATAAAAGAACTTTGTACTTTGGTTAAGAAGCACGGTTTTCATTCAGCCTTTGTTAACCCCTGCTATTTAAGGGAGGCCAAAGGATGGTTGCCGGATAGCGCCAGCTTGGGAACAGTTATTGCCTTTCCTTTGGGTCAAGAAACTAAAGATATTAAACTCCTTGAGGTCATAGAGGCTGTGAATAAAGGAGCCGACGAGTTAGATGTTTCTATGAACGTAGGTTATTTTAAGTCTAAAAGATACCAAGAATGCCTAGAAGAGATGAGGGTTATTGTCGAGATGGCCAAAAGTAGGAAAAGCAAAATTTTGGTTAAATTTATTATTGAAACAGGCTTTTTAACTGATAAAGAAATTAAAAGGGCATCGGCGTTAGTCTTGGAATCAGGAGCGGATTTCATTAAAACTTGTTCGGGCCTGGGTCCACGGGGAGCGAGTTTAAAAGATGTTGATTTAATCAGAGAGGCAGTTAAAGATAGAATTAAAATTAAGGTGGCTGGTGGTGTCGATACCTACCAGGAAGCAATAGGCTTTATTGAAAGAGGAGCTGATCGCATTGGTACGTCGCAAGCGGTCAAAATTGTTAATGATTGTCGCTGAAGTTTTGCAAAAAGCTAAAAATGAAGGTTGGGCTTTAGGGGCCTTTAATGCTGGTAATTTGGAGATTGCCAGAGCCATTATGCAGGGAGGACAAAATCAGCAAGCGCCGTTGATTATAGAAACTTCAGTAGGTGAGATAGATCATTTTGGCGCTGATAATTTTTTAGATGTCGTTAAAAACTTCCATCAACAAAGCCAACTGCCTTTTTTTACCAACCTTGACCATGGTCCAGGCTTGCAGGAATGCCAAAAAGCTATTGGTTTAGGTTATAATCTTATTCATTTTGACGGTTCTAATTTACCCATAGAAGAAAATATTAAAATTACTAAGGTTTTAGTTGAAGAAGCCCATGCAAAAGGAATTTTGGTAGAGGCAGAAATCGATAAAATTTTAGGCGAGTCTCAAAAACATAGTGAAATGTCAGAGTCGGTCCAAGCGAGAGGTAGTTATACTGATCCGGACAGGGCTCTTGATTTTGTTAATCAGACTGGTTGTGATCTTTTGGCTGTTTTTGTAGGCAACCTTCATGGTCTTTATCAAGATGCTCCTAAATTAGATTTAGAACGACTAAAGTTAATTGCCCAAAAATTGCCCTGTTTTTTATCTTTACATGGTGGTTCTGGTATTTCAAAAGAGGATATCCAAAGAGCCATTAAGGTAGGGAGAATAGTGAAGGTAAATGTTAATACCGAGCTAAGATTAGCTTACAAAGAAACTTTGGAGAATGTTTTGCGCGGTTCTGATGAGATTAGTATTTACAAAATTATGCCGCCGGTGATAGCGGCTGTGCAAAAAATTGTCGAAGAGAAAATTCAACTTTTTGGCAGTGATAACAAAGCCGAAAAGGACGAATTTAGAAAATTAAGCGGTCAAATATGAAGTATGATGTTATTTCTTTTGGTTCAGCGGTTTTGGATGTTTTTTTAAAAGCACCTGATTTAAGAATTATTGAATCAAAGGAGGTTTTTACTGACAGAGCCCTAATTCTCCCTTATGGCATTAAATCTGAGGTTGATGAACTCCATATTTGTTCTGGCGGGGGAGGCACTAACACAGCCGTAGGTTTTGCTCGTCTAGGGCTTAAAACAGCCATAGTAGCTCGTTGTGGTTGGGACTTTGCCGGTAAGCTTATTCGTCAAGAGATTAAAAAGGAAAAGGTTTTTGATGAGTTGCTAGTTCAGTTGGAAGGAGAAAGGACAGATTATTCTACCATTTTGATTGGTCCTGATGGCAACCGAACGATTCTAGTTTACAGAGGAGGAACTGGTTTAGAAAAATCAGTGGTTGATTTTCAAAAATTAAACAGTTTTTGGTTTTATATCACCTCTTTAGAGGGTAATTTAGATCTGCTTAAGACCTTGGTTGGCTTGGCTAAAAAGAATCATATCAAGGTGGCTTTGAATCCCGGTCGTCGTGAGATCAAGCAAAAAAAGGAACTTTTGGAAATTGTCAAAGAGATAGAATTTTTTATTGTCAATGAAAAAGAAGCAGCTTTATTAACTGATTTGTCTTCGCGAATGGAGGTTTTAAAAAATTTGATAGCACATTTACCTAGAACTAATTTGGTCGTTACTAGAGGAACTAATGGTGTTTATCTTCATCAGTCAGGGGGTAAAAAAATAGAAAAACCTGCCTTAAAGGTTAAGATGGTTGATCAAACAGGAGCTGGTGATGCTTTTGGTTCAGGCTTTATCGGCGGATTAGCGAGTGGTTTTTCAATAGAGAGGGCTTTAGATTTGGGTATCGCCAACGGAGCTTCGGTGGTTGGTGAAATAGGCGCCAAGGAGGGTTTAATTAAGAAGTCAGAAATAGACTTTTACTTAGATAAGGGGGGTAAGTAATATAATTATGATAAAAGAAAGTAAAACCTTTATAAATTTAGGTATTATTTTTGACGAAAAAGGAAATGTTTTGCTTATTAGAAGGAAGCGTCTTGAGAAAAGCAGAAAGGGGGCTGTGCTTAAATGGGCTTTTCCTGGTGGAAAACAAAGATATGATGAGTCAAGGAAAGAATGTGTTGAACGAGAAGTATTAGATGAAACAGGATTTAAAACAGAGCAGATTAAAGAGATATCTTTAAGAGTTCACCCTGAATTTCCGGTAACAGTTGTTTATCATCTCTGTAAAGTGATTAGACCAAGAAAGTTTGCCGAGACAAAAGAGCCTTGGGAGATTGAAGAAATTCGTTGGGTTAAACCGAAAGAAATCAGAAAATTAATCACTTCTGACTTAGATGAAAAGGTTGCTTTGGAGCTTAAAATTTAAGTTGTTTTGCGTAATTTTTTTACTCTGAAATTTTTTATTTTTTAGTTGATAGATTATAATATTGTAAAATGATTTAATATGAATTTTAAAATTGAACAAAAAAAAATTCCTGGAACAGAAGAATTAACAGATCAAGAAAAGCCAAAAAGGAGAAGAAAGAAACGAGCAGTTCCTAAAGGCGGACGCTGGACAGTAGCAGTTGGCTTTCTTTTTACCCTACTAGTTATTGCTGGTTTCTATCTTCAGGCAGAATTGCCAATCTTTTGGCAAAAGATAACCTCTCCTTTGGTAATTAGCAATCTTTCTAAAGAGGAAAGATTTGATCCTAGTTTAGTTTTGTCAGAGATTGAAAATTTAACTAAAGATCTTCGCGGCAGCTATGGAGTCTATGTTTTTCGTTTAACTGATAAAAAAGATTATGGTTTTAATGAAGATAAAGTCTTTCCTGCCGCCTCTTTAATGAAACTGCCGGTGATGTTGGCTTTATATCAAGAAGCTGAAAAAGGCAAGATTGATTTAGAAACAAAATATACTTTAATGGAGAAAGATAAAAGAAGAGGAGCAGGTATTTTACAGAATAAAGAGGCTGCTTCTTCCTATACTTATAGAGAATTAGCTAAACTCATGGGGCAGTATTCCGATAACACGGCTTTTGCCATCATAAGAGGAGTTTTGAGTGATGAAGAGATTGAAAAAATGATAGCTGATTTGGGAATGAAAAATACCTCTTTGAAGGATTTTGAAACAACACCTGAAGATATAGGGATCTTTTTCCAAAGACTCTATCAGGGGAATATTTTAAAAGATAGAAATCGTGATGAGATTTTATCTTTTTTGACAGAGACGGCTTTTGAAAATTGGATTCCTCAAGGAGTCCCGGATGAGATTAAGGTTTCTCATAAAATAGGTCAAGAGTTAGGAACCTTTTCTGATGCCGGTATCATTTTTACCTCGCGCCCTTTTATTTTGGTAATAATGTCTAAAAACGCTAGACAAAAAGAAGCCGATGAGGTTTTGGTGGAGATTACAAAGAAGGTGTGGGCGTTTGAGACGGAAAAAGGATCTCTTTGATTTTTTCCGGCTGACAGTGAATTTTAGGTTCTGTGCCGGGTAAAAACCATTCCCATTTAGTAGGACAACCTTCACAGGGGAGAGTGTTGGTTAAAGAACAAATTCCAACTCTTTTTAAATCTTCAGGCTGAGTAAATTCTTTATCAGGAATCTCTTGCAAAAGGAAGCTCATGATTTTGTTCCAAATGGGGGTAGCACCGGTTACTCCCGAGGCGACATAACTCATGGGGCTGTTGTCATTATTGCCTACCCAACTGGCTACTAAAAAATCGGGGGTATAACCAATCGTCCAGTTGTCACGAAGATTTTGGGTAGTGCCGGTTTTAACGGCGACATGAGGATGGTTAGAAATATTTAGAAGGGAACGAAGGCCGAAGGCTGGAGTTCGAGCTCGGTTGTCAGAGAGAATATCAGTTAGAATGTAAGCTACATTAGTTGGCAAAACTTTTTTGGGCTTTAAATTTTGCTTTTGGGTTTCAATGATTTCTCCTTTGTAGTTTTTTATTTCTAAGATGGGGCTAAGGTTTACCCTGTAACCTAAATTAGCTAAGGTGCCATAAGCGACTGCCAAGTCAATCATTCTGATTTCGCCACCACCCAAGGTTAAAGATAGACCGAAACGACTTTTATCATCCCAGGTGGTGATGCCCATCTTTTGCCCCATCTCGATCATGCGCTCAACTCCTAAGGCAGAAAGAACTTTTACGGCAGGGACATTATAAGAAGAAGCCAAAGCAGTGCGGAGGCTAATATTGCCATGGAAGCGGTTATCGTAATTTTTAGGACTATAAGGAGGCTGTCCGGGAAGGAGATAGGTAATGGGGGTATCAGGAATGATAGTCGCTGGAGTAAAACCATGTTGTAAAGCGACAGCATAGTTAACCGGTTTAATGGCTGAACCTGGTTGTCTTAAACTTAAGGTAACATTAACATTACCATCATTTTTTAGATCAAAATAATCTTTAGAACCGACCATGGCTAAAATTTCACCGCTTTTAGGATTGGTAACCAAGATGGCTCCGTTGCCGATTCTTAAATTTCTTAATTTGCTGATTTCTTGGCTTACAATTTTTTCAGTCTTTTGTTGAATTTCTAAATCTAGGCTGGTAATCACCTCTAGACCTCCTTCTTCTACCATTCTTTGGCCATATTTCTGGGTTAAGAATTCTTTAACGTACATGACAAAGTGGGGAGCTTTGATATTGGTTTTTTGAGGGGCAAATTTAACTTCTTCTTTGGCTGTTTTTTCTTCTTGTTGAGGAGTAATAAAGCCTTCTTGACGCATGCGTCTTAAAACCAATTCTTGTCTTCCTTTAGCTAACTTAGGAAAGGCTCCAAAGGGGGAATAGGTGGTTGGGGCTACAGGTAGACCAGCTAAAAGGGCTGCTTCAGCCAAGGTTAAATCCTTAGTGCTTTTATTAAAGTAGGTTTGGGAAGCTTCTTCTATACCATAAGTAGCACCGCCATAGCCAACTTCATTAAAATACATTTGTAGAATCTCGTCTTTGGAAAATTTAATTTCTACCATAACAGCCAAAATAATTTCCTTAATTTTTCTTCTTAAAGTTCTTTCAGGGGTAAGCAGGGCATTCTTAACTAGCTGTTGGGTGATGGTTGAACCTCCATATAATTTATCGCCTTTTAAGTTTCTTAAAAAAGCCCGGAAAATATCTTTAGGGGAAAAGCCATGATGTTTATAAAACTTAGCATCTTCAACGGCAATAGTAGCCTGGATTAAATGAAGGGGGATATCGTTGAGATTAATGAGGGTACGATTTTGATTACGATAGATTTTGTAAAGGAGATGACCTTCGCGATCATAGATTTTAGTGGAAACGATTTGTTCTCTGGTGATGAGTTTGTTGGGGTTAGGTAAATCCTTAAGGATAAAAAAATAAGCTAAGAAAGTAAAAGTTATGAAGAAAAGGCTAATCATTAAAATGATAAGTTTCTTTTTAGAAGGCTTAAAAGGAAGAGTAAGTTTTAAAAGAAATTGCTTAGTCCTGACTGGCCAGCGGGGAAAAATAACAATCCCTTTTTTGGCCTTTTTAATTCGCTTTTTAAACTTAAACTTAGGCAGTTTAATTAAAGGTTTTTTTATCTTTTTTAAAAAACGGGGAATGATTTTAAGGAGATTTAAAAAATAAACAAAAGAAATTATTAAAGCGAAAGATAGCCAATAGAGAGGCTTGCCGATTTTTTCCAGAACAAAAAGCGGATATTTAAGAAGCCTAACGGTTCCTGTCCCTTTAACCGCCATAGACCTTATTATAGTCTTTATTGAGCCTGATTTGAAGAAGTAATTGATTCGATTTGTGGTAAGCTGTTGATTCTGATGGTCATATGTTCACTAGGGAAGGTGCAATCCAGGCAAAAAGGGGTTTGGAGCGGATCATAGAGGACCTGATGTTCTTGCATTTCTTTGTTTTCTGGCGGCGTTTTATCAGTAGCTAACTGCCCGGTGCTTTTATCTATTTCTATGGAGGTTTTAAGATTTTCTGTGTCTGAAGAGGCGGTTCCTTTAATAAAGTATTCAAATCTGGTTTCGCAAGGATTTTCGGCATTAGGCATTTTTCCTGATAAATTACAGACGGAAATGCCAATAATTCCTTCAGGTTTAAGTGGCCAAGTTTCTTGCTGATCTTTTAAAGCATAAGTCATGATTTTGTTCCAAATAGGGGAAGCGCCGGTTAATCCCGAGGCGACATAACTCATAGGGCTGTTGTCATTATTACCTACCCAGACAACTGCTAAGCGGTCAGCATTATAGCCAATGGTCCAATTATCCCGACGATCGTTGGTAGTTCCTGTTTTAACAGAAACTTCAGAGTGGTTTTTAACATTAAGATAAGAAGAAGAACCAAAGGCAGCTGATCTGGCGTTGTTGTCTAAAAGGATATGGGAGATAAGATAAGCTGTTTCCATAGATAGAACTCGAGGTCCTTCGCTTTCTTTTTTTTCATAAATAACCTTACTTTTAGAATCCTTGACTTCTTTAATGGCCCAAATATCTTGGCGGATACCTAGATTGGCAAAAGCAGAGAAAGCAGTGGCCATATCGATTATTTTCACCTCACCGCCGCCTAAGGTTAAGGATAAACCGTACTTTTGCGGATCTTTAAAGGTCGTAATCCCCATTTCTTGAGCTTTTTGGATAAAATTTTCAACGGTGTTTAAGGTCAAAACTTTAACGGCTGGGATATTATAGGAATTGCCTAAAGCAAAGCGTACTTGAGTTGGTCCATGGAAACTGCCATCATAGTTAACGGGACAGTAAAGCTTTTGCCCGGGGACGGAAAAACAAGTAGGAACATCATTAATCGGGGTCGCCAAGGTAATAATTTTCTTTTCTAGAGCCAAGGCGTAATTAAGAGGTTTAATGGAGGATCCGGGTTGACGGGACATTAAAGTTACATTGACGTTACCGTCAATTTCCTCATCAAAATAATCTTTAGAACCGACCATGGCCAAAATTTCACCGCTTTTGGGGTTGGTAACCAAGGCTGCTCCGTTGCTGATTTTAAGCCTTTTTACTTTGGCTACCTCTGAGGCAATTATTTCTTGGGCAGAATCTTGCAGATCCAAGTCTAGGGTGGTTGTTACTCTTAGGCCTCCTTCTTCGACCAATCGCTCTCCATATTTATTAACTAAAAGTTCTTTAATGTATAAAACAAAGTGGGGAGCTTTAATGCCAACGGTAGCTTTGGCGAATTTAAGTTCTTCCTCTTGTCTTTTTTGGGCTTCATCTTCATCGATATAGCCATTTTCAACCATTCGTTTTAAGACCCGTTCTTGTCTTTCTTTAGCTAACTCTGGATGAGCTCCAAAGGGAGAAAAACG
The DNA here is from genome assembly GCA_965230945.1 of uncultured Gammaproteobacteria bacterium. Lineage (GTDB taxonomy): Bacteria > Patescibacteriota > Microgenomatia > PFEM01 > JAPLYW01 > CAZJJY01. The sequence continues at coordinate 435,125 of OZ246397.1, forward strand.
GGTTGGGGAGGCAGGTAAACCGGCTAATAGAGCTGCTTCAGCTAAACTTAGTTCTTTGGTAGTTTTATCAAAGTAGGTTTGCGAAGCGGTTTCAATTCCCCAGGCAGTGCCTCCGTAAGGAATTTGATTAAGGTACATTTCTAAGATGCGGTCTTTAGAATAAATAATCTCCACGAAATAGGTCAAGACGAACTCCCTAATTTTTCTTCTAAGAGTCCTTTCAGGAGTAAGTAAGGCATTTTTAACCAGTTGTTGGGTGATGGTTGAACCTCCTTGAAGAGTTTGGCGGAAGATGATGTTGTAAGAGGCTCTCATAATGCCTCCGAAATCAAAGCCATGATGCTGATAGAAATTCCTGTCTTCCGAGGCGATGGTAGCCCATTTGACGTAGTCAGGAACATTCTCAAGTTTGACAGGCGTTCGGTTTTTTTCAGCGTAAACTTCATAAAGAAGATGACCATTCCTATCATAAATTAAGGTTGAGGCGGGGAAGGGGAAAGACCCTAATTTAGTGGGAGAAGGGAGATCTTTAAAAATATAAATAAATAAAAAAAGACCTAATAAAAACAGGCTAACGAGGATTTTGTGTTTTTTTAAAAAGCTTAAAGCTTTAGCCTTTTTATCTTTCGATTTATTTTTTATTTTTCTTTTCATTCTCTTGATTACAAGTTGCAATTATAACATGATTAATTTATTATACTAATAAATGGAGCTTTTTGGTAAGATTTTCCATAAGCAGAAGCTTTCTTTAAAACATATCTTCGCTCTTTTCTCTTTTATTTTTATTCTTTGGTCTTTCTATCGTTATTTACCCCAGGTTTTACCTTTATGGGCAGAAGAATTAATCTTGAAGCCAGTTATTTGGTTATTGCCTACTTTTTGGCTGCTTAAAAAAGTTGAAAAGGGAGGATTTAGTTCTTTGGGTTTTAATAAGCAAAATCTTTTTCCTTCTATCTATTGGGGAGTAGGCTTGGGTTTGGTTTTTGCTTTTGAAGGATTGATAACTAATATTTTTAAGTATAAAGGTCTTCATTTAGTGGCCTTAGATTATTCGCCTTGGTTTTTTGTAGGTTTGTTGTCTTTATCTTTGGTAACTGCCTTTTCTGAGGAGTTAGTTTTTCGCGGTTACATTTTTAATCGTCTTTGGCAGGTTTGGGATAAAGAATGGTTGGCCAATATAGTTTCTTCACTTTTATTTGTTGGTATTCATTTGCCCATTGGTGTTTTTGTTCTCGGTTATACGCCTATGGTCATGGTGGCTTATTTGTTTTTTGTTTTTATCTTTGGTTTTGGTTCTGCCTTTGTCTTTGCCAGAACTCGTAATCTTATTTCCAGTATTTTGTTGCATATTTTTTGGGCCTGGCCTATTATTTTGTTTAGATAATTATGGAGTTAACTAAAAATTTAGATTGTCCCTGTTCTTATCCTGGCTGTTCTAGAAAAACTAATTGTGCTGCCTGTTTAAAATATCATCTTGACCAAAAGGAATTACCAGCTTGCTGTTTTCCGCCTGAGGTAGAAAAAACTTATGACCGTAGTTTTACTAATTTCATAAAGTGTTATACTAAAGATGGAGGAGGTGAGAAGTAAAATATGTATTGTCAATGTAAGCTGGGAAATGTTTTTACTATTTTTTTGGCTTTAATTTTTGCCTTGGGAATTTTGGTTACTTCAGTTGTTAAAACTTCGGCTCAAAGCAGTAGCCAAAATTATCAGATTGCGCCGGTAATAGAAGAGGAGCAAACCGTTGATGAGGATAAACTGGCTGTTGAAAAGAAAGAAGTTGACTATTTTTTAGCTTATCCAGGTATTTTACCAGATCATTTCCTTTATCCAGTTAAGATGATTCGTGATCGCATTTGGCTTTGGTTAACGACAGATTCTTTAAAGAAAGCTGAGAAGTTGCTTCTTTTTGCTGATAAAAGATTAGGAGCAGGTAAGGCTTTGATTGAAGGCAATAAAGTTGATTTGGGGATAACCACTTTAACTAAAGGGGAAAAGTATTTACAGCGAGCCATTAATCAAGAGAGAGTGGCTAAAGATAAAGGTAGGGATACAAAAGACTTTTTAGAAAAAGTACATCAGGCATCATTAAAGCATGAAGAAGTCTTGCTTGAGCTTCAGCAAAAGGTTATTAGTGAATCAAGACCAACTTTTGATGAGACTTTAAAGACTAACATCCAAGCTCAAGAACAATTACAACCGCTTTTAGAGTAAGCCTGCCCTTTTTCTGATATCTTTTGATGTCTTTATTACTAGTTGACAGCCTCAACTGAGGAATTGTTAAATAGTGATTGCTTCTTGAGCAAATCTCCGCCGGGGCAGGCGAAGATCATTATTAAAATTATGGCTATTTTTATGGCTAAAAAGGACAAACCAAAAAATTATCCAAAATTCGATTGGAGTGAGCAAGCTTTAGTAGTTTTGAAAGAAAGGTATTTGTCTAAGGATTCTCAAGGGAGGGTTATTGAAACTCCAGAAGGAATGTGCTTTCGAGTAGCCAAAAGGATTGCTTCCGCTGAAAAGTATTTTAAAACCCCTGGAAAAGAAATAAATCAACTCACCAAAGCTTTTTACGAATTGATGGGCAACAAGTGGTTTTTGCCAAATTCACCTACTTTGATGAATGCTGGACGTGATGACAATTTGCAGTATTCAGCCTGTTTTGTTTTGCCAATTCCTGATTCGATTACCGGTATTTTCGAGGCGATTAAAAGAGCAGCTTTAATTCATAAATCAGGAGGGGGAACAGGTTTTGATTTTTCTGACTTGCGGCCTAAAGGCAGTATCGTTCGCTCTACTAAAGGGGTGGCTTCAGGTCCAATTTCTTTTATGCGTATTTTTGATGCCTCTACGTCTGAGATTAAACAAGGAGGAATGAGACGGGGAGCTAATATGGGAATTTTACGTGTTGATCATCCAGACATTTTAGACTTTATCGAATGTAAGGCTAAAGGAGGAATTACTAATTTTAATATTTCTGCTTCTGTTACCAATAAGTTCTTAAGAGCAGTTTTAAGAAAAGGGTCTTATTGGCTTTATGATCCAGTCACTGGCAAGAAAGTTAAGAAATTAAAGGCTAAGGGAATTTTTGACAAAATTATTCAAATGGCTTGGCAGACAGGTGATCCGGGTTTAGTTTTTTTAGATACCGTTAATAAAGGTACTGCTAATCCAGTCCCTTCTATGGGGCCGGTTAAAGCCACCAATCCATGCGGAGAGCAGCCTCTATATCCCAATGAAGCTTGTAACTTGGGGAGCATTAATTTGGCTTTAATGATTGACAAGAGAGGTAAGGGTCTTGATTGGAAACTGTTAGAGCGAATAGCTCGTCTGTCGACGCGCTTTTTGGACAATGTTATTGAAGTAAATAAGTTTCCCTTAGATGAGATTGATAGGGTTGTTAAGCTTAATCGTCGTATTGGTTTAGGAGTAATGGGTTGGGCTGATTTACTTTTCCAATTAGAAATTCCTTATCATTCTTCAGAAGCGCAGAGGTTAGCCCAAAAGATTATGAAATTTATTCAAAAAACTGCTCATCATGAGAGTCAGAAGCTGGCCAAAAAAAGAGGCCCTTTCCCTAATTTTTCCAAGAGTATTTATAAAAAAGGCCCTCCTTTAAGAAATGCGACCTTAACAACCATTGCTCCAACAGGATCTTTATCTATTATTGCCGGTTGTTCTTCAGGTATTGAACCCCTTTTTGCCTTATCTTTTAGACATAAAGCTAATGATCGAGAGTTAACATTTTTTAATCCTTACTTTTTAGAAGCGGCTAAAAAGTATAAGTTAGATGATGAGGTTTTAGCTGAGGTGGAGAAAGCAGGCTCTCTTGAGAATCTGGATATTCCTAAAAAATTAAAGAAGGTCTTTTTAACAGCTCATCAGATTGGTTGGAGAGATCATATTAACACTCAAGCTTCTTTTCAAAAGGGAATTGATAATGCTGTTTCTAAAACCATTAATTTGGCTCATGAGGCAACTGTTAAGGAGGTTGCTGATGCCTATCTTTATGCTTTTAAAAAAGGTTGTTTAGGGATTACTGTTTACCGAGATGGCTGTAAAGAAACACAGGTTTTATATGCTGGGGAAGAGAAAAAGCCGAAATTAAGACCTCAAATTAAACCAAGACCAGGTGTAGTTTCCGGTAAGACCTACCGTATTAAAACACCTGTTGGCACAGCCTTTGTCGTTGTTAATACTAATGGTGGTGGTCCTTTTGAGGTTTTTGTTAATGTTGGTAAGGCAGGGTCTGACATTGCTGCTGACGCCGAAGCTCTTGGCCGTTTAGTTTCTTTAAATTTACGTTTGGGTTCAAGCTTTTCTTCAAGAGAGCTTTTAAAACAAATTGTCGATCAGCTAGAAGGTATTGGTGGGGGAGAAAGTATTGGTTTTGGTAAAAATAGGGTTCTTTCTTTAGCTGATGGTATTGCTAAGGTTTTGAAAGAATATTTAGGTGCTTCTAGGGAGGAAAAGGAAGCTACTCAAGTAGGAGAACAAGAGACCCTACTTGGTGTAGAAGAGAAACGTCGCGATCTTTGTCCTTCCTGTGGCCGAGCCAGTTTGATCTTTGAAGAAGGTTGCGCCAAATGTCTTTACTGCGGTTATAATAAATGTTAATTGACATTCTAGGTATTTTGTGTTTCAATCTACGACAGAATCATTGCCTCAAAGTTCTGCCCTGAATTTATCTAATGAGTAATAAAGAGAAATTTTCTCCAAAAGAAAAAGTAGAAACTGAAGTTGAGATTAATTTAGGGAAAGAAGAAGTTGCCAAATTAGAATTTTTTAGAAAAAGCTGTGAACGTTGTATTCCTCAAATTGAGGCTGTTTTACCTAGTAAGTCGTCTGAAGGGCCCATAGAAGACTTCTTAGATGATCAGTGGCGTTTCCTTGATTCTTTAGAGGGTATTTCCAAACAAATGCTTGAGTCTTTTAAACAGAGCACCGAATTTAGAGTAGTGCCTATGCTTAGTGCTAGGAGTAGAGATATGCTCCTTTTTTTCGAACCCGGGATGAAAGTAGCAAGCGATATTGAAAGCGATGCTGATTGGAAAAAATTTGATTTTTTGTTTTATTATCTATACGATGATGATGAAGAAAAAGCAGAGACGATAAAAGAAAATTTAAGAGATGGGAAGACGGTCATTTTGAAGTATGATAAAAACAAAGATTAATCTTCTTTTTTAGTTCTTCTTATACTATAATATAAAGATAGTATGGCTCTGTCCTCAAAAGAAAGACTTACTTCTGAATACAAAGGGGAACAAGTTCCCATCGTTGAAGTTGGAATTCCGCCTGAAATAGAGTCAAATAAATATCTTAAAGAGGTTAATAAAGAAGTTTCTCTATCTCAAAAGGTAAGAGATAAGTCTGGACAAGTGGTAATGGATAATGCGACTCCTAAAGAAAAAATAACTGTTACTTTGCCCTTAACTGAGCTTGAAATGAACAAAGCTCTGCATTTGAAAGTGATTTATTCTTTACGTTGGTTGGCGGAATGGACGAAAAGATTAATAAAAATGGTAGGAAGTAAATTTGACTATCGTCATAAGATGGAAGGAGTAAGAGCATAATTTATGGAACAATCAAGAGCCCTAATTTCTAATCTTCAGCAAGGGGTACTAACCTTAATAATTGCACTGCTAGTCTTGATCGCTTTATTTATTTTAAGCTATATTTTTGTTTTATGGTGGCGCCATCATACAAGAGAGGAAAAATCGCTAGATTATGTTTTACTTCAGGTAGTTGTTCCTTTTGATAATGAAATTAAGATTGATGCGGCTGAACAGATGTTTGCCTCCTTGTTTTCTATAAAAAAAGGAGGTGTGTTAAGTTTTTTGCGCTTACAACCTCATATTACCTTTGAAATTGTCGCCAAGCATGAAGATATTCGTTTTTATGTTTCTGTACCTTCCAGGTTAAAGGATATGGTAGAAAAGCAGATAAATGGGGCTTATCCTGATGCTGAAATTTTAGAAGTACCAGAATATAATCTTTTCTCTGAAGATGGCAGGGTTGCTTTTACGGAATTTAAGCTAAAAGAATCAGCTTACTACCCCATTAAAGTTTACAAAGATTTGCCTACTGATCCGCTTTCTTCCATAACTACCGTTTTGGCTAAGATGGGGCCAGAGGAAGGAGCGGCTATTCAGATTTTGCTTTCTCCGGCCGATAAAAAATGGCGAGTAGGTGGCAGGGATTATATAGCTGGGATTAAAAAAGCAGAATCAGATCTTAGTAAGGCTAAATTTAAGGTTGATGCTAAAGCTCTTGAAGCTATTGAAAATAAATGTAGCAAGCCTGGCTTTAGCACGGTCATAAGAATTGTTGTTTCTTCGCCGAATGAAAGAATGGCTAAATCTCATCTGGATAATATTAAGTCTGTTTTTGAGCAGTTTTCTTCTGACCTAAATCGTTTTGGCAAAAGGAGAATTTGGTGGAAGACTGGTTTTATGGTTGATTTTATTTACCGTTATCAGCCGATGTTTAGAAATAAGACGATCCTTAATTCTGAAGAGCTGGCTACCGTTTTTCATTTTCCCAACAAACAGGTGGAAACGCCCCATATCCATTGGCTTTATTCTAAAAGAGCCCCAGCCCCGATTAAGATTCCTAAAGAAGGTTTATATTTAGGTAAAAGTACCTATCGGGGAGTAAGTAAACCCGTTTATCTTTCTGATGATGATCGACGTCGCCATCTTTACATTATTGGCAAGACAGGGACAGGGAAAACAGAAATTTTAAGAGATTTAATTCTTCAAGATATTAAGGCAGGAAGAGGAGTTTGCTTGATCGATCCTCATGACTTAGCAGAAGATTTGTTGGCCTATATTCCCCCTGAGCGAGCTGAAGATGTTATCTACTTTGATCCTTCAGATACGCAAAGACCGATGGGATTAAATCTCCTTGAGGCCTATGATGAAGAACAAAAGCATATGGTTACGACCGCAATTATCAACTTAATGTATAAACTCTACGATCCTTATAAAACTGGTATCATCGGGCCTCGTTTTGAACATGCCATTCGTAATGCTATGTTGACGGTGATGAGCGAGAAAGGAAGTACCTTTATTGAAGTCGTTCGCTGTTTGACTGATGCTAATTTTGTTCAAGAATTACTGCCTAAGGTTAAAGATCCAATTATTCGCAGATACTGGACTGATCAAATTGCCCAAACTTCAGATTTCCATAAATCAGAAGTTCTTGATTATATTGTTTCTAAGTTTGGTAGGTTTGTGACCAACAAAGCTATGAGGAATATTATTGGCCAGTCAAAATCAGCTTTTGATTTTCGTAAAGTTATGGATGAGGGTAAAATTTTAATTATTAATCTGGCTAAAGGTAAGATTGGTGAAGAGAATTCTAGCTTTCTAGGGTTGGTGCTTATTCCTAAGATTTTGGCAGCGGCTATGTCTCGAGCTGATGTTCCTGAAGAGCAAAGAAAAGATTTCTATTTATATGTTGATGAGTTTCAGAATTTTGCCACTCCTGATTTTGCTCAAATTCTTTCTGAAGCCAGGAAGTTTCATCTTAATTTAACGGTAGCCAATCAGTTTATCGGTCAGATGGATGAAGAGGTTAAAAACGCGGTTTTTGGTAATATTGGCAGCTTAGTTGCTTTTAGAGTGGGGGTTACCGATGCTAACTATTTACAAAGAGAATTCCAGCCAGTTTTCGGTGAAGATGATCTTTTAAATATTGAAAGATTCCATGTTTACATTAAAACCATTGTTAAGAATGAACCCGTGCCTGCTTTTTCTATGGAATTAACTAAAGATATGGAGCAGATGAAAAAACTAAGAAATCCAAAATTAGCCGAGATGATAAAAGAACTTTCCAGATTAAAGTATGGGGTTGATAGAGAAGTAATAGAAGCTGAAATTAACCAGCGCGCTAGACTTTAAGCCTTCAAATTTGATAAAATTATATTTGACTTCCTTTAGATTTTGGGCCTGTAGTTTAACGGTTAAAATGGGATTCTTATAAAGTCCAGTAGAAGGTTCGACTCCTTCCAGGCCCACTCTAGCTTTTTTAATTTTAGACTTTGGTGTTTTAATAGTCTTGACTCTTTGGGTTTCTTTCGGATAAAATAAGCTTATGGAAAAGATACAGCGTCCTTTGGCTGATCGTATTCGTCCCCGAAAACTTGCTGAATTTGTCGGCCAGGAACATTTGGTGGGCAAGAAGGGGTTGATTCGTCAACTGATTGAGTCTGACCAAATTCCTTCAATGATCTTTTGGGGACCTCCAGGATCAGGAAAGACAACTTTGGCCCGAATTATTGCCGAAGCAACCCAAAGTCACTTTTTGTATCATTCAGCTGTGGCCACTACCCTTAAGGATGTTCGTGAAGCAGTTGGGGCGGCAAAAGAAAGACTTCAGGCTTACAACAAAAAAACGATTTTCTTTTTAGATGAAATTCATCGTTTTAACAAAGCACAACAAGATGCCTTTTTACCTCACGTTGAAACTGGTACGATAATTTTAATTGGGGCGACAACGGAAAATCCTAGTTTTGAAGTCATCGGGCCCTTGCTTTCTCGGAGCCGTGTTTTTGTCTTAAACCAACTTTCAATTGAAGAATTGAAGATGATTATTAAAAGAGGCCTGAAGGAATTAAAGGTGACCATGGAACCAAAAGCACTTCAGCTTCTGATGGATTTAAGTAATGGCGATGCACGAGTATCCTTAAACGCGATTGAGATTGCCGCTTCGACTTTGAAAAGAAAGAAAAAGATAAGCTTTTCCTTGATAAAAGATGTTTTCCAGAAAAAATCTCTTTTTTACGACCAAGGAGGGGAAGAACATTACAACACTATTAGCTCTTACTTGAAAAGTATGAGGGCTAGTAATGTTGATGCCGCTTTGTATTATCTTGCCCGTATGGTTGAGGCAGGGGAGGACCCAAAGTTTATTGCCAGAAGAATGGTGGTATTTGCTTCCGAAGATGTAGCCTCTCCAACTGCTTTAGTGGTCGCTAACGCTGTTTTTAGAGCCTGTGAAACTGTAGGCTACCCAGAATGTCAGGAAAACCTGGCTGCTGGTACTGTTTATCTTGCCCAAGCTCCTAAAGACCGTAGGGCTTATAACGCTTATATGAAAGCCTTGGATGATGTCAAAAAATTTGGCAACCTTCCCATTCCTCTTAATTTAAGAAATCCTGTCACAAAATTGATGAAGAAAGTAGGATATGGGAAAGGATATAACAAATATACCAAAGATGATTTACTACCAGAGAAATTAAAAGGTAAAAAGTATTATAAGGGTAATGATAGTAGCAGTAGATGAAACAGGTAGTTTTAATGAAAGCGGTTCTTTGGAATACGGCTTAGTTACTCTTGTTACAGTTACAGACAATGAATGGAAGAAGTTCGTAAGACTAATGGATGGGTTATATCCTAATGGCTGGAAAGAAATAAAAGGAACAAACATTACAATTGAGAACCGGCAAAAAATCTTAAAATATATTGGCAAAAAACAAGAAATTAGATACACTTCATTCCTATGTGATTTAACACCTGGTACTGATTCGTGGGTTAATTGGCATAAAAACGAACAAGTTAAAAAAGTTGAGAAGTCAATTATATTGGTTAAAGAAAAACAAGGACACCCAAACCTAATCAGAGAATTAGAGTTGATTAGAAACCAAATCCGTAACCAATCTGTAGGTGATTATTCCAAGTTTATAATGATTTTTGAGCTGTATGTTCAATGGCAAAGATTTTTCCAGTTTGACTATGTCTTTACTCATCCTACTAATGACAGTTGGGAAATAAGACACATAGTAGATACACAAAATAAACCAGATAAGTTTAAATGGCTATTAAAAAGTATGTTGAATTTAACTACCAGTGAGCTTAACCCAGATTATGGAATCTTTTCTCCAAAAGAATGGCCAGCCAGTCATCCGTTCAATAAAATATATGGGGTGGAAGGACAGACTCATAGATTAAATGCTAAGCTGTTTTATAAAAACTTTAAGATTGGCAATGAGCTTCAAGATTTAGAATTGTTACTACCAGATTTAATAGGAAACTCTATCCATAAATCAATTAAACACAGTAAGAATAAATCGTGGTTAAAATTGTTAAAAAGGTTGAAAAGCAACCGTTCTTTAACCATTACAAATAAAGTTTATGGTAACAATCATCAGTATTATTTAATTAGAGGCTTTGACAGATTACGCTCCAAAAAATCTGTTAATCCAGTCCTAAAAGAGCATTGTCTATTGATGTCAAAAATACAAAAATAAAAATAGTTTTTGATTATTGAGGCTGGAAATGAGATTGAGAAATCCATACAGGTATATTATTCTAATTAAAGTGCGGGTATGTGGTAATATAAAAAGGACAATATGGTGAAAAAGATAGTAGTTAGTTTAAGGAAATGAGAATAAAGGAAAAATTTTGAGGCAATAATGAAACAAAGACCTATTTTAGGCAAAGATATTCCGTGGAGTGTTATAGATGGAGAGCTTTGCCGTGTTATACGGTTTACTCCTTTTGCAAAGATAGAAAATAAAAAAGTTCGGGCAGTTGCTTCATATACACCATATGCTTTCCTAACAGTGGAGTGTAAAAAATTTAAACAGAATGCAGACTTATGGGTTACACATAAAATAGATTTTATAAATCTTTCGGAAGCCTTTGGGCAAAGAAAAATAAAAGATGGAGAGGAAGTACTGATTATTTGGTCAGTCAATCATTATAAATATAAATTGTACAAAATTTTCTCCTTTATTTTTCCAAAGATATGGGTAATGATTTGTCCCAAAAATGCCTATGAAATAGAAACTAATCCAAATTTCCGACCGGAATTGACAGGTGAGGCACGATTTTTAGCATTCAGACCCATCAAAGAGTGGGAGCCAGAAGTAATGGGTTAAAGAATTCAATTTTTCTTAAATTCCCGCAAAAACTAGTCCGAACATCGTCCACAATAGGGAGCTGGGAATTTTGAGCTTTTTTCGTGTCCTGATTATTTCCTGCTCAAAATCTTTATTTTTCTCAAGAGCCTTGATCAAGTAATAGTAAGATGTGTCAAGAACGCCCTGTTGTAAAGAGCTTTCACATCAAAAGAAGGATTGAAAAAAATAGAAACTTAGTTTCTAGACAAACCGGAGAAAATAACCCCGAAAGGGGTTGTTTTTTTTATTTAATAATTATTGATGCTAGCTATTGAGAAAAGTTAAGAAGAGAGAAGAACCATCAGAACATCAATTCTAAGGTTTTGAGAGGTCATTAGACGAGGCTGAGTTTTGGTTCTAAAGACCTTAAAAATCCGAGAGGTAGTAAGATGGACATGATAACCTCCAAGTGGTATATAATAAAGAAAATGGCTGAAAAAAAGAAAGAAACATTTAAGTTCTATATGTCTGAGGGAGAACTTAAAAAAGCAGGCACTTCTTCTTCTGAAGTCTTTGAAGCTTTTTTTGGAAAAAATAAGAAAGAGGGTAAAGCAATGATGCTTATAAGCTGGCTAATTATTTCAGTGGCTTTAATCTCGGTCTGGGAGGTATTGCTACGTATCATCCCTGAAGGATGGGCTTTGGTTCCTGTAAATATTTTCTGCTTCCTGGCAAGTTTTACGATTGGAGCTTTCGGTTATTTGCCAGCATTTCGTCAGTGGATGAAACCTCTATTAGCTTGGTTCTGTGCTTTAGCATTATGGTTCCTAGTATTTGTAGTTGTTCGTAGTCTATTTTAAAGCTTAAAAAAGGAGGCCAAACTAATTTTGATGATTGTAAGAATATCGCGACTTACAAGGTGGGAGAGAAAGAGTTGTATTGAGTATGGCTAAAAAAGTTACCATCATTGCTTTAATAATCGGTTTAGCTTTTTTGGCCTACTGGTTTCAATATAGGCTACAAAAACTAGAGGAAGCCTCTAAATTATTAAAAGAAACCTTGGGGGTTTGTGAAGTTGTGCCGAAGGCATATGATAGATATATGCCCACTACCAAAGGTTATGAAGATGAACTTGATAGGTGTGCCAACACTTATATTAAGCTAAAAAACAGATTATAGGAATTTTTAAAAGGAGGCTCAAGCCTTGAGGAGGAAGGAGGTGAAAAAATTATGAGAAAGATTTTAGGGTCACCTTTTAAAATTCTGGACATTAGAGGATTTTTTATGAATAAGATTTTTGCCTATATAGATTCTCATATCATTTGGGTTGTTATTGTGGCTCTAATGTTTTGGTTTGCTGGATGGTTTGTTTCTGGTTTTCCTCCACTTGGTCTCTTATTCCTTGTTGCTTTTGGGATTTACTTTTTTAGAGGGTTCAGGCGTGAGATGAAGGCGGGCATCCAAATCCAGCGTACAAGATTTATTCATACGGGTGTTGTAAAATTCATCTTATTCCTTTTTTTGTTTTTTGTCCTATCCGGAATCGCAAAAATAATAATGCTATTCACCTTATGGACGTTTGTTTGGATTGGTAGAGGGGCAGAAGTAGCAGACGAGGCCGTAATGCATAATCAAAAACTAGTGTATGGCCAAACAGACATTTTCATCGCATTGCCAGTTGTAGTAATTTTGACATTGCTGTACCTGCGATACTTAAAACAAAAGAGGTCGGCAGAAGAATTGAGTGTAGGCAAAAATTAACACATTTTAACCGCTGGGTTTTAATTGATTTTATGTCGGCTAGAATTAAAATCAGAATTATTGAAAAATTTAATGAATATACTATATATTACAAAAGGTATTATCGGGGGGTTTTTATTAAAAATATTTCCTTCCTGGGGCCCTAAAGGCGTCATAGATACACAAATTATTGTTTATAATCGTCTAAAAAGAAAGTTTCCTAAGACGTCTGAAAACGATATATTAAATTCTCTTATAATGTCCAGAGTAAAAGCTTCTCCACGTGTCGCTTCCTTGCAAAACGAATATATTCATTACGAGTTGCTTTTGCAAAATCCCGATAAAACACTTGAAGATGTAATTTGGGAGATAATCAATTATGAATATTTTGAAAGCAGAAAGGATTATTTGAAAAAGAAAATTCCTTCTAAGACCCTAATAGAAGCTAGATTAGAAGCGAAGCAATATATAAAGAATAAAGTTACAAAAATAAAAAATGAGCAAAGACTTAATAAAATATAAAAATATTGCTTCTGTAATATCAATCGTAATGCTCCTCTTGGCTATACCTACTTTTTGGCCTTACGGATATTACATTCTTTTAAGATGGATAATAACTGCCAGTGCTTTATTTTTAGCTTGGATTGCATACGATTTAGAGAAAGTATTGTGGGTGGTCTTGATGGGCTTGGTGGCTATATTATTTAATCCTCTAATTCCCATTCATCTAGCCAAATCAGGTTGGGTTCTTATTGATTTTGTATCAGCTATTCTTTTCTTTTTAGCTGCCTATTCTATAAAAACTATAGCCCACAAGCATAGCGGAGAGGAAGAATGAGTAAAAGAACAGCAAGCGGGAAAAAGCCAAGAAAATAGTACAACAACCTTTTTGACAAAATTATCTAACTTTATTCAAGAGGGAAAAAATATTTAAAGCAAGAGACGATGGGTGGCAGGACAGTAAGGTAGAAAATTTACCACCCATCGATTGGCTCATTCTAAATTTATCTTTTTAAAACATCTAAGACCGTTTTTATCGGTTCCCGCTTCAACAAAATCTTCAAAGATAACCGGAATAACTTCCTTAAGTTTCATAAGTAAATCTCCCGTTACCTGACGGATTTCCCAATGAGCTGCTTTTTGAGTACGCATTTCAAAGATATGTCGCCATTGTCTAAAATTGGCAGTAACAACAATATCAGCATTAATGGCGATAGGAAGTATTTGCCGAGCGTCTTCCGGAACCCAACCAGCTTTTCTCAAACCTCGATAATACATCTCCACCTTATGCAGCATATCTACCATTGACATTCGTGTATCGTCCTCAAGTAGAACAACTTCATATGCGTTTTTATGAGGGGGTACAGTACAATGTAGCTGGAACTTTTCTAAATCAACTTTTTTACCCGCGTAGTCAACATATCTCGTTGATTCCTGAGAGAAAGCACAGATGCGATGTCGAACCATTTCGTGAGTAAAGCCACGGGAAACGTCAAGGAACTTTACACTTAATGTAGAGTGCTCGATTACGCTTTCATGACCTCTTTTAATAACCGTCCTGATGAATCTATTTGCCGATTCTTCGGTAATTTTATTTTTTTCAGAACGATAACAAGTTCTACCTGCGCTTTCCAGCCTTAATAGTTGAGCCTTAAGTTCACTTTCCGATGTAAGAATAACAGAAAGGCCTCTTTTTACAACTTCCATTACCATCACTCCCTTTCAATTTTTAAATTAATGAGCCAATGGAGCAATTATAGCACTTCCTGCAAATGTTTTTTAATTTTGAGATAATTCTAGTAAAAGATTTGAGGATTGGTTGTTATCAGCTCAAGAAGTAAGCTTAAAGTTCTTCTATTTTGATTTTCTTTTCTCCGGTTTCTTTAATAAGATCAAGATATTTTTCCGTGGTAGAGAGACGTTTATGACCAACTAGTTTTTGGATAAGAACTACAGAAGCTCCATTGGCTAGTTGGTGGGCAATAAAGGTGTGTCTGAGATCATTGATAGTCGCATCTTTAATTTCCGCTTCTTTAAAATAACGGCCAACAATAGTGCGAATGTTTCTGACCAGAAATGGTCTTCCAGTTTTAGTTATAAAGATGTTTTTGGTTTTAGTTTTAAGCCTGAATTCCAACCAGCGTTCTAGTGATTTTTTGGCTGATTGGTTCAAGACGATAGCTCTTTCAGGTTGAGATTCATAAGCTTTAATTTTAAGTTGATTGTCTTTAAAATCAGCAAGTTCTAATCGAGCGAGTTCTCCAATACGGATACCGGTTTGAAGCAATAATTCAACGACAGTGGAGATGCGGACATCATTACGGACAGCATCTCTTAAAGCTCGGTATTCCATCTGACTTAGAATTCGAGGAGGTTTAGCTTCATAACTAGGATATGTGATTGATTCAGCAGGATTATTGTCAATGATATTTTGGCTATTTAAATATTTGAAAAAAGACTTGATTGAATTAAGTTTTCTGGAAGCTGATTTAGGTAGATATTTATTGTAATTAAGGTATTCTTTAAAGTCTTCAATATGTTCAGGGGTAATAGAAGTTGCTTGAGTAATTTGTTTTTTACCCAAAAATTCAATAAACTGACTAAGGTCATTGCCATATGCTAAAATAGTAGAAGACGATTTACCTTGTTTTTTTAAAAAGTCGATAAATTTTTTATAGGCAGTATTCAGAGATTTATCATCAGCCATAGAAGCTTTGAGGGCAGCGTTAAAATAATATTACCTAATAGCAATCCGCTATAGGGTAATCCTATAATAACACCTGGAAGGCAACCTGTCAATATGTCAAATAAAAAGTTAAACTTACTTATACGCAGCAGGCTAGTTCAGATAGTAATTATTTTTATCGGTATTGGTCTTATAGTCAACTTGTCAAAGGATATCATAGGGCTTTTAAAATCAGCTGGGGAATTAAAGCTAACCGAGCAGAGGGTAGGGGAGGTAAAGGAAGAAACCCTTAGCCTGAAACAAAAGAAAGAATATTATCAATCAAATGAATTTATTGAAGAAATGGCGAGAAATAAACTTAATATGGCCAGAGAAGGAGAAACGGTTGTTATTCTACCGCCAAATATAAAAGAAGTTTTGGGTTATCAAGAGTCTACTCTTCCTGAGTATATTCCCAATTGGAAACAATGGTTTAATCTATTTAGGTAGTAAAGCTTGTTCTAGATTCGTTTTTTTGATAAAATTACTTTATGATATGCGGGGTAGTGTACGGCAGCACGTGAGGCTCGTTTAAAATTGGGCCCTCTAATAGGTAACTATTGAGAGTGCACTCGGCTATATCGGTGAAACCCTACTGTAACTAGAGGGCAATACCGAGGGAACCCTAAAAATATTAGGGACTCTGTAGAGACTACACGCCGAGCATCCTGAATTTATTTAGGATGAAGATATAGTCCGACACTTTGAGTAATCGGAGCAAACAGTTTGCATAATCTCACAGACCGGGTTCAACTCCCGGCCCCGCAACCAAAGGTAGGGAGTAGACTGGTGTCTTGGAACGTTTCATAAGCGTTTTTTAGTGGGTTCGACTCCCACCCCTACCACAACCACTTCTAAAGGGAGTGGTTTTTTGTTAAAATAGTCCCAAGTATGGCTGAAAAAAGAGTTTTTTCAGGAATTAGATCAAGTGGAAGACTGCACATTGGTAATTACTTTGGGGCAGTTAAGGGAATGCTTGCCTTGCAAGACACTCATGATTGTGTCTTTGGAGTGGTGGACTGTCATGGTATAACGACACCCTTTAATCCTCAAAATATGCAGAAAGAAATAAGGGAAGTCGTTTTAGATTATTTAGCTGCTGGTCTTGATCCAAAGAAATGTCACTTAATGATTCAATCTCAAGTACCCGAGCATATAGAGCTTTCTTATTTCTTTGCTACCATTTTTCCTGTGTCCAGACTTGAGCAGCTGCCTACTTACAAAGAAAAAAAGATTGAAAATCCAAACTATGTTAATTTAGGGCTTTTGTATTATCCGATTTTAATGGCAGCAGATATTTTAATTTACAAAGCAGATAAAGTTCCTGTAGGAAAAGATCAATTGCCTCATATTGAATTAACCAGAGAAGTGGCTAGGAAATTTAACTCTATGTTTGGAAAAATATTCCCTGAACCCCAGGCTTATCTGACCAAGGGTGCTTTAGTCCCATCTTTACTAGGAGAAGGTAAGATGAGTAAATCGCTAAAAGGGAGCTATATTTTGTTAACTGATGATTTAAAAAGTGTTAAAGAGAAATTAGCTAAGGCTCCCACTGATAGGGGTTTTGGTAAAAGTATTCCAAAAGAAGGCGGCGTGGCTAACTTGCTATTCTTCGTTGAACTTTTTATGGGTGAAAAAGTAAGAAAAGAATACGAAAAGCAGTATTTAAGTAAGGGAATTAAATATTCAGAACTTAAAGAAAAACTAGCAAAAGCTGTTTTTGAGGCTCTTCAACTAATTCAAGAGAGAAGGAGATATTTTGAGGATAGGCCTAAATTGGTTGATGAGATTCTAGAAGAAGGAAGAATCTATTGTTCAAAGCTTGCCAAAGGGACTCTTTTAGAGGTTAAAAAAGTCATGGGTTTGGTTTGAATAAGCTACCTAGATATGGTAGAATAAAAGCCTGATGGTAAAGAAAGGCAGGCTTCCCCAGCGTCCGGTTAAAAAGTACCAATTTAAGTTAAAGTTAAATTTAAGAAATATTTTGCTTTGGTTGTTTTTAGGAGCTATTTTCTTTTCCCTTTTATTTTCTTTTCCTGCTAAACCCGGTCTTACTGAAGAGGAAATTCCTCTGTCTCAAGTTTTAACAGACATTAAAGAAAATAAAATTAAAGAGATTGAAGTAGAGGATAGCAAGATTAGGCTGACTTACGAGGATGACCAGAAACGCTTTTCTAGGAAAGAAGGAGAAATTAGTTTTATTGAGGTTTTAAAGTCAGAAGGGATTGATTCTTCTGCTGTTAAAGTTTCTATTAAAGATACATCTCTTTCAAAGGTTTGGATTAACGTCTTATCAGGTATCTTGCCTTTCATTTTGTTAGTGGTTTTTTTCTTCTTTATCTTCCGTCAGGCCAAAGGGGCTCAGGATTCTATCTTTTCCTTTGGCCGCTCAAAAGCTCAGCTTTTTTCAAAAGGTAAACAATCGACTACCTTTAAGGATGTGGCTGGTGTTGATGAGGCAAAGAGGGAATTAGAAGAAGTGGTTGATTTCTTAAAACATCCTGGGAAATATAGAAGATTGGGAGCAAGAACTCCTAGGGGAGTCCTTTTAATTGGACCTTCAGGGACAGGAAAGACTTTATTAGCTAAGGCACTAGCCGGAGAAGCCAACACCCCTTTCTTTTCTATGGCCGGTTCTGAGTTTATGGAAATGTTGGTTGGAGTCGGAGCCTCTAGGGTAAGAGATTTATTCAAAAACGCTAAAAAGGCAGCCCCATCCATCATTTTTATTGATGAGATTGATGCCATTGGTAGACAAAGAGGAATGGGTATTGGTGGAGGTCATGACGAAAGAGAACAGACTTTAAATCAGATTTTAGTGGAGATGGATGGTTTTTCTCCTTCAGATAATGTCCTTATTTTGGCCGCAACAAACAGAGGTGATCTTTTAGATCCGGCCTTATTGCGTCCTGGTCGATTTGATCGCCGCGTTATTCTAGAACTTCCAGATATTGAGGATCGAAAAGCGATTTTGGCCATTCATGCCAGAGGTAAACCCTTTATTAAAGAGATTAATTGGAATAATATTGCCAGAAGAACAGTTGGTTTTTCCGGTGCTGATTTGGAAAACATGCTTAATGAAGCCGCTATTTTAGCGGCCAGAAATAATAAAAAGATAATTAACGCTGGTGACATTGAAGAATCAGCCACCAAGGTTAAATTAGGACCGGAGAAGAAAAGAATTCAATCTAAAGAGGAAAAA
This sequence comes from uncultured Gammaproteobacteria bacterium, assembly GCA_965230945.1. GTDB lineage: Bacteria > Patescibacteriota > Microgenomatia > PFEM01 > JAPLYW01 > CAZJJY01. The sequence goes on from OZ246397.1 coordinate 453,641, forward strand.
AGAATGACGGCTTACCATGAAGCGGCTCATGCCATTGTCAGCTTTAGGTTGCCTCATATTGATCCCGTTCATCGAATTTCCATTGTTTCTCGAGGAGTGGCCATGGGTTTTACCTTAATTCCGCCCAAAAAAGACCGCTATACAGAAACCAAAAGTCATATGGTAGAGATGATTGCTACTTTATTGGGGGGAAGAGCCGCTGAAAGCTTAGTCTTTGATGAATTAACAGGAGGAGCGGCTTCTGATATCAGCCAAGCTACCAGAATTGCTCGTCAAATGGTGGTTGATTATGGGATGAGTGATTTAGGTCCTGTTTATTTGGGACCTCAGGTTGAAACCACTGGTTTTGGACGTACATGGGTACAACCTACAGAAATTAGCCCCGATATGCAAGCTAAAGTTGATAAAGAAGTTAAGCAGATTGTTGATGATGCCTTTAAAAAGGCAACCGATATTTTAAAGAAAAATAGAAAGAAGTTGGATTTGATAGCTAACAGATTGGTTGAGAAAGAAACTTTGGAAGGCGAAGAATTTGAAAGATTAATGAAGAAAAAAGCCTAATGAAGACCCTGGTTCTTATTGATGGGCATGCGATTCTCCATCGTGCCTACCATGCTTTTCCGTTAACATTGAAAACAAGAAAAGGAGAGATAGTTAATGCCGTTTATGGGTTTACGCGCATGTTGCTAACCGTTTTAGAGAATCTTAAACCTGAATATTTAGCGGTGGCTTTTGATTTGCCTGAGCCTACTTTTCGACATCATGAATTTATTGGCTATCAGGCTCACCGGCCAGAAACAGATAAAGAGCTGATAGATCAACTGAAGCGGGTTTATCAAATAGTAAAGACCTTAAATATTCCTATTTTTACCTACAGTGGTTTTGAAGCCGATGATATCATTGGCACTCTTTCTAAACAGGCTGGTAGAAAGAAAAATTTACAAACGATTATTGTTACCGGGGATCGGGATATTATGCAGTTGGTAGATAAAAAAGTAAAGGTTTACGCTCCCAAAAAAGGTTTTGCTCAAGCGGAGCTTTTTAATCCTAAGAAAGTTAAAGAATTTTTAGGTGTTCGTCCGGATCAAATTATTGATTATAAGGCTTTAGTTGGTGATCCTTCTGATAATTATCCTGGTGTTCCCGGAATTGGACCTAAAACAGCTACCTTGCTTTTGGAGAAATATAAGACACTTAATAATATTTTTAAGAATATTGGGAGAATTAGACCTTTAGTAGCTCAGAAAATAAAGGAAGGAGAAGAAAGTGCCTTGCTTTCCCAAAGATTGGCAACTATTATCAGAGATATTGCTGTGAGGCTTAATTTAAAAAAATGCCAAGTTCATGATTATGATAAAGAAAAGGTTATGGAATTATTTACAGAGTTGGAATTTAAGAGTTTAATTAATAAGCTGCCCTGGCAAAAAGAGAAAGAAAAAAAGAAAGGCAAAAACAGACAAATGCAATTGGTATGAAAATAGCTTTGGTCCATGACTATCTGAAAGAATATGGGGGAGCTGAGAGAGTCTTAGAAGCTCTTCATGAGATATGGCCTAAAGCGCCTATTTTTACTTTAGTTTATGCACCTAGCTATTTAGGTCCTCATAAAAAACGTTTAGAAAAATGGCCTGTAAAACCTTTAATTCCTCAGTGTTTTTATTTGGCTACTAAGCTGATTAGCCCTTTGCGTTTATTGGCGCCTCTTTTATTTAAAAACCTAGATTTAAGTGATTATGATCTTATCTTGGTATCGGCCACTGGTGCTTATAATCCTAATTTAGTTAAATGCAAGCAAAAGACTCATTTTTGTTACTGCCATACACCACCGAGGTATCTTTATGGTTTACCTACGGCCAGAGAATGGAAAAAATATTGGTGGTTTCGAATTCCTGCTCAAATTTCCAATCATTTTCTAAGATTGGTTGATTTTAGGTCGGCTCAAAAAGTTGATTATTTTATGGCTAATTCCAAAAATACTGTTTCAAGAATCAATAAATTTTATAGAAAAAAGGCGATAGTTATTTATCCACCAGTCGATGTTAAAAAAGACTTAGGTAAAACTAAAATTGGCGATTATTTTTTAGCTGGCGGGAGGTTGGCGAGGCCTAAACGAGTTGATTTAGCCATTAAAGCTTGTAATAAGCTCAAATTGCCTTTAAAGATTTATGGACGAGCTTTTGCTGGTTATGGAGAAGAGCTAAAGGCTATGGCTGGCCCAACTATTGAGTTTTTAGGAGAAATTACTGATAAACAAAAAGATGAGCTTTATCGGAATTGCAGAGCCTATATTTTTCCGGCCGAGGAAGAGGATTTCGGCATTAGTCCGGTAGAGGCTTTAGGTTTTGGTAAACCGGTTATTGCTTTAAGACAGGGAGGGGTTTTAGAAAGTGTTCTTGAAAGGGAAACAGGCGAGTTTTTTGATAAACCAACCGTGGAAAGTTTAGTGAAGGTCTTAAGAAATTTTGAACCTAAAAGATACAAACCAGAGAATTGTTTTAAACAAGCTAAAAGATTTTCTAAAGAAAGATTTAAAAAAGAGATTAAAAAGTTTATAGAAGAAAAATATGCCGGAGCTGCCAGAAGTAGAAACCATTAAAAGAGGCCTTAATCGTTTAATTGTAGGATACCAGGTTTTAGATATTAAAACTGACTCACCGCAACAGATAAAGCCTTCTTTAAATGAGGTTAAGAGGGCTCTTTTGGGGAATAAGATTGAAAAAATTGAAAGAAGAGGCAAACTTTTACAGATTTTTTTCTCCAAGGGGACTGTTTTAGGTATCCATTTAAAGCTTACAGGTAGGCTTTTGGTCAGGAAAAAGAATGATCCTCATGATAAATGGCAACATATTACTATTTCTCTTTCTGGAGATAAGGAACTTCGCTTTGCCGATTCTCGTAAGTTCGGCTGGTTTAAATTGTTTAAAGACAAAAAGGAACTTGAAAAAGTTCTTTCTGAACTTGGCAAAGAGCCCTTGGATGATTTAAAACTTAAAGATTTTAAAGAGATTTTGTCTTCTTCGAGGAGACCAGTAAAAGTGGTTTTAATGGATCAAGCAAAAATTGCTGGGGTGGGGAATATCTATGCTAATGATGCCCTGTTTTTATCAGGCATTGATCCGCGTAGGGCAGCTAATAAAATTACTGATTTTGAGATCAAAAAACTTTATGAAGCCTTAGAAAAAGTATTAAGACTTGGCATTAAAGAGAGAGGCGCTTCTGACCAATATTATTTAGACGCTTCAGGAAGAAAAGGATCTTATCAGAAACATTTTTTAGTTTATGGCAGAGCTGGTGAAAAATGCCGTAAATGTCAAGAGAAAATAAAAAGAATTAATGTCGGAGGGCGAGGTACTTTTTATTGCCCCTATTGTCAAAAAGAAAAGATTTTGGAATAAATTCAAAAAGAGATGGTTTTAAAACAAATTTGTCTTAAAGATTTTAGAAATTACTCTCAAAAGGAATTTGAGTTTTCTGCAAACTCGACTTTATTAGTTGGTCCTAATGCGGTTGGCAAGACTAATCTTTTGGAGGCGATTTATCTTTTAGCTACTGGCAAGAGCTTCCGAGCCCAAGTGGTGGAAGAGATGATTAATTACGGACAGGATTTAGCTCGTCTTAGAGCCGAGATCAAAAATTCTCAAGGCACAGAAAGCTTGGAGATAGTCTTAACCACGGGTGAAATATTAGGAAGAAGAACCCCTAAGAAAAGATATTTGGTAAATGGAGTCGGGCGGCGCATGATGGATTTTGTCGGTAATTTGAGAGTTGTTTATTTTGGCCCCGAAGATTTGAAAATTATTTTAAATAGTCCTTCAGTCCGTCGCCAATGGTTAGATTCAGTTTTGGAGCAGATAGATAAAGAATACAAGAGAGCTAATCTTTCTTATCAAAAAGGCTTAAGGCAGAGAAATAAACTTTTAGAACAAATTCGTGATGAAGGAAAGCCAAAAGGAATTCTTTTCTTTTGGAATAAGCTTTTGCTTGAGAATGGTGAGATTATTAGTCAAAAAAGGGAGGAGTTTATTAACTTTATTAATAGTCAGCCTCATTATTTTGGTCAAATTGATGTTCTTTATGATAAAAGCGTCATTTCACCCCAGCGTTTGCAAAGATATCTTGATAGAGAAATTGCCTCAGGCATGACTTTGATGGGGCCTCATCGTGATGATTTTGACGTCAAAATCAAAGATGGAGAGGTGGAGCGAAGCTTGCATGCTTTTGGTTCTCGAAGTGAACAGAGGACAGCTATTTTTAGCCTCAAGCTGGCAGAACTAGAGTTCATGTTTGTCAAAACACAAGAAAGGCCTCTCTTGTTATTGGATGATATTTTCTCCGAGCTGGATAATAAGAGAAGGGAGAGGTTATTGGAGGTTATTCCCAAACAACAAACCATCTTGACGACGGCGGATATCGATTTACTGGAAAAGCAATACTTAAAGAAATTAGAGGTGATTAAGGTAAAAGCAGTTTAATTGTTTTTTACCCTTTCGGCGAGTTTGCTTAATTGGAGGGTAATGGTAACGGCTAAAGCCGTAATGATGACAGCATAAATAATGAGCGAGATAAGGCCGGAGCCGATACTGATTTTTGTTTTAATATAGTCATTGATGAAGGTTTTAATTAGTTCGTTCCAAGCTAGGGCAGCTACCAAGCCAAAGCCAGTGGTAGCCAGTTTGAGCATTTGCTGGATAACGGCTAGTTTATATTTTTTTAAATCAGCCTTAGCTTTTTTAATTTTTTTCATTGACCTTGAAAATTATCCTTAAAAATTAAATAATAAACTAATGTATTCTCCTAAGTTTACCATAAACAATGAAATCTTAGCTAATATTGGTCTAATTGAAGCCGCTCGAGAAGTTATTGAAAACGCTCCTTTGATTCCCGTTTATGAAGCACGTTTTGTCAAGGATGCTTTGATTAGAACGGTTCATCATGGGACTCATCTGGAGGGTAATGATCTTTCTTTAAACGAAGTCAAAAAAGCTATTGAAGGAGAACAGGTGGTAGCTCGTGAGCGTGATATTCAGGAGGTAATCAATTACCGTAACGTTTTAAAATTTGTTGAAGAAGAAGATAAAAAAAGAGCTACTCATCGCCACTATACTGCTTCTATGCTTAAAAAGATTCATGAGTTAACTTGTCATCGAATTCTAGGAGATTTTATAGGTGACTATCGTCAGACTCAGGTAGTAGTTAAAAACGGCTTTACCGGCGAAGTTACTTTTCGACCACCACCAGCGGTAGAGGTACCTTTTTTACTGGAAGATTTTTTTGAATGGCTTAATGGTTCTAAAATAGCTTCTATACATTCGGTTTTAAAAGCCGGTATTACTCATTATTACTTAGTGGCTGTTCATCCTTTTATTGAAGGTAATGGCCGTACAGCTCGGGCTTTTGCCACTTTGGTTTTGTTTTTTGAAGATTATGATATTAGGAAGTGTTTTTCTTTGGAAGAATATTTTGATAAGGATGCCACTTCTTACTATCAGGCTTTGGCTGATGTTTCTAATCAGTCTCAGGATATTAATCAGCGTGATCTGACCCCTTGGCTAACCTACTTTACACAAGCGATGGCGGTAGAACTAACGAGGATTAAAGAAAAGGTAAAGAAGCTTTCTACTGATTTAAAAATAAAAAATAAAATAGGTGCTCAAATACCCTTAAACGAGCGTCAGATGAAGCTCATGGAGTATTTACAAGCTAATGGTTCCATTACTACCCCTGAAGCTAAGAAGATAGTTCCTAATTATTCAGATGATACCATCTTGCGCGACTTTAATTATTTTATTAAAAGAGGTATTCTTAAAAAAGAGGGGAAGACTAAGTCAGCAAGGTATATTTTACGCTAAAAACCTTGGGGTATTTTGATGAAACCAGCAGAACCTCAGTTTCTGTATATGATTTTGATTCTGCCAACTTTATTTGGCTTGACTTTAGTTGGCGAGGGTTTAAATAAAATTTTGAAAGATGAAAAAACAGGTTGGACTTCGATTATTTTTGGCGTTTTATTTGTAGCTGTTGTCGTTTTTGCTTATTTATTCTTCTCTCAAAACCTAATTTAAAAATGGATTTTAAAAATTTGGCAAGTTTCTTCTTGAAATTAGAGAAAACTGCCTCTAGAAACGAAATCACTCAGATTTTAGTAGATCTTTTGAAAAAATCTTCCTTGAAGGAGGTAGATAAAATTTGTTACTTATCTTTAGGAAAATTATTGCCCGCCTATAAAGGCTTAGAGTTTAATATGGCCGAAAGATTGATGTTTAAGGCAGTCGCCAAGGCTTTTGCGAAGAGGGAAGAAGAGGTAAAGAGTCTTTTTAAAAAAGAGGGTGATCTAGGAGAGGTAGTTTTTAATTTAAAAAGTAACCATGATCAAAGTAAGCTTGAGGTAAATAAAGTCTATGATCTTCTCTATGAGATTGCTTCGGAAGGAGGTCAGGGTTCGGTAGAGCGAAAGATAAACAAAACAGCCCAACTTCTTTTCGACTTAGATCCTCTTTCAGCCAAATATGTAGCAAGAATTCCCTTGGGAAAATTAAGATTAGGTTTTTCTGAATTAACAATCCTGGATGCCTTATCTTGGATGCTTAAAAAAGATAAGTCACAAAGAAAATTTATTGAGTCGATCTACAATGTCCGGGCTGATATTGGACAAATTGCCAGAATCCTTAAAAGCAAAGGCTTAAAAGGATTAAGGGGGGTTAAAGTTCAAGTTGGTGTTCCGGTGGTTTCTGCCTTGTGCCAGAGACTACCTAATGCTGAGGAAATGATCAAAAAGATGGGCGAAGTAGCAGTTGAACCTAAATATGACGGGCAAAGATTAGCTGTCCACTTTGCTAAAGACAAAATGACAAGAATCTTTACCAGAAATTTAGAAAATGTGACTCATATGTTTCCAGATATTGTTGAAGCATTAGGTAGGGAAGTAAAGGCTAAAGAAGTTATTTTTGATGGGGAAGCGATTGCTTTTGATCCAAAAACCAATAAATTTTTGCCTTTCCAAGAAACAATTAAAAGAAAAAGAAAATATGAAATTTCCCACAAGGCAAAAGAGATCCCTTTAAAATATTTTGTTTTTGATATCCTTTTGAAAGATGACCGAGATTTGATTAATTTACCTTTCAAAAAAAGAAGAGAGATTTTATCTAAAACTATTTTACCCCAATCACGAACAATTAAGCTTTCTCCTCAAATTGTGACCGTGAGTTCTTTGGAATTAAAATCTTATCATAAAGAACAAATAAAAAAAGGCTTAGAAGGAGTGGTTGTTAAAAAATGGGAGGCACCTTATGACTCAGGGAGGCGTGGTTATACTTGGGTAAAACTTAAACAAGAGAAGGGAAAGAAAGGTGGCGGTTTAACCGATACTCTAGATTGTGTTGTTATGGGTTATTATAAGGGAAAGGGGAAAAGGGCAAGTTTTGGCATTGGTGGTTTTTTGGTAGGTGTTAAAGAAGAGCAGGTGAATGATCGAATTTTGACGATTTCAAAAGTTGGTACTGGTCTTTCTGATGAGCAGTGGAGGGAGATGAGAAGACGTTGTGATCGGGTTAGAACTGAAAAACAGCCAAAACAATATAAGCTTGATAAGAACTTAAAACCTGATTTATGGTGTTTGCCAAAAATTGTAGTAGAAATTGAAGCAGACAACATTACTAAATCGCCAATTCATACCGCTGGTTTAGCTTTACGTTTCCCACGCCTGGTTCGCTTTCGTGATGATAAACGAGCTAATCAAGCAAGTAGTCTTGAGGAAGTTAAAAAGCTTTATGAACTGCAAAAGTAGCCTCCAATTTATGTTAAGATTAAGCTATGGAAAAAGATTTCCCTAAATTAGGCTTAAATTCGCAAGAAGCAGCTAAGCGTTTGAAGGAAAAAGGACCTAATGAGCTTCGAAAACCACAGGAATTTACCACTTTAAGAATTATTGTCTCTCAATTTAAATCACCCTTAATTTATATTTTACTACTGGCTGGTATTGTCACTCTCTTTTTAGGTGCCTTTAAGGACAGCTTAGTTATTTTTGGAGCGGTTTTAATCAATACCATTGTTGGTTTTTACCAAGAACAGAAGGCGCAAAAATCCTTAGAAGCCTTAAGAAGTCTTTTGGCACCTCAAGCAAATGTTATCCGTGATGGCCAACAGCAGTTAATAAAGGCTAAAGATTTAGTAGTGGGAGATCTGGTCGTTTTAACGATTGGGAGTCGTATTCCTGCCGATGGAGTCTTGTTGGAGGCAACAGATTTGAACGTCAATGAAGCTATTTTGACGGGGGAATCGATGCCAGTTAAAAAAAACAAGACTCCAGAAGAAAAGATAGAGGCGTCTAAGTATAAAAAAGGAAATATGGTTTTTGCCGGTACTATTATTAGTAGTGGTATTGGTAAGATGTTGGTTACCAAAACTGGTATGAGCACGGAAATAGGTAAGATCGGCAAAAGAATAGCTAGATTAGAAGAAGAAAAAACTCCTCTGCAAATTCAGATTGCCAGGCTAGCTAAATACCTGGCTATTGCCGTGGGCGTAATGGCTCTTTGCCTTTTCCTTTTTGGTGAGTTTTTAGGTTATGGTTTGCTGGAGATGTTTACCACCAGTGTGGCTGTGGCGGTAGCTGCCATTCCTGAAGGTTTGCCCATAAGCTTAACTGTGATTTTGGCTTTGGGAATGCAAAGGATTTTAAAACGAAAAGCCTTAGTCCGCCGGCTTTTGGCGGCTGAGACTTTAGGTTCGGTAAGCGTTATTTGCGCCGACAAAACAGGCACCTTAACGGAAGGAAAAATGAAGGTAGTAAATTCTGTTTTAAGTGATGCGTCTAATAGTGAGGATTTATTAGTTAAAGCGGCTCTTCTTTGCAACGATATGAGGGATCCTTTAGAGATAGCTATGAAGGCTTGGGCGGAGCAAAAGACAGAGATTAAAGACATAGAAAAACAATATCTTCGTTTAGACGAAATCCCCTTTAATCCCAAATACAAATATATTGCTACCCTACATCGATCTGATTCGAAAGAGGATAATTTACTTTTTGTTTCCGGAGCGCCAGAGATAATTTTGCGTAGATGCAAGTTAAGTAAAGCGGAAATCAGGTCATGGGAGGAAAAGTTTAAAGCTTTTGCCGAAAAGGGTTTTCGTCTAGTAGGTTTTGCCTATAAAGAAATGAGACAAAAAGAAGTTAATCACAAAGACCTTGATCATCTTGATTGGTTGGGTATTCTTATTTTTGAGGATCCTATTCGGGAAGGAGTAAGAGTAGTTTTGAGAGAGGCGCAACAAGCCAATGTAAAAATTAAGGTCATTACCGGTGATTATCGTTTAACGGCCTTGGCAGTTTTAAAGAAATTAGGCTTGGCTGATAATGGTTTGGTTTTGGAAGGCAAAGATTTAGAAGAGATGACGGAAAAAGACTTAGAGGAGAAAGTTGAAGATGTGGTTTTGTTTACTCGGACGACACCCGAACAGAAACTAAAGATTGTTAAAGCTTTAAAGGCTAATAAAGAGGTGGTGGCTATGATGGGGGATGGAGTGAACGACGCCCCAGCTTTAAAACAGGCAGATATTGGTATTGTCGTAGGGGAGTCGTCTGATGTAGCCAAACAAACAGCTGATATTGTTCTGCTTGATTCTAATTTTGCCACTGTTATTCATGCCATTGAAGGTGGACGGGCAATTTTTGCAAACATTAAAAAAGTCGTTTTGTATCTTTTATCTGATGGCTTTTCTGAAGTCATTTTAATTGGTGGCTCTTTGCTTTTGAGGTTGCCTTTGCCAGTAACAGCAGTACAAATTCTTTGGGTAAATTTAGTTCAAGATAGTTTCCCTGCCATTGCCTTAGCTTTTGAAGGTAAAGAAAAGGGGATTATGAAGGAACCACCCCGCTTGAAAGATGCCCCTATTTTAAATAATGAACTCAAGTTTTTGATCTTTGTGATTGGTATTTTCACCAACTTAGTCCTTTTGGGCTTGTTTTACTTATTGAGCAAGGGCTATTTATATCTTTTAGATATTCGTACGGTGATGTTTGTGGCTTTGGGCATTGATTCTTTGTTTGTTGTTTTTGCTTGTCGAAGTCTGCGCCAGCCAATTTTTAGGTATAATCCTTTTGGTAATAAAATACTTAGTTTATCAGTCCTTGTCGGCCTAATTTTGCTTTTAGGAGCTGTCTATTTGCCTTTTTTACAGAAACTTTTAGGGACTCATTTTTTGGGAATTAGAGAGTGGATTTTTCTTTTAAGTTTGGGTATTTTTAATTTATTGGCTATTGAAATCACCAAAGGTGTTTTCATTGCCTTAAGGAAAAAAGGATAAACAATGCTTTTTCTTTATTTAGGTTTAATATTATTTTTTTGTTTTCTATTGGTTAAGGCAACTGATATTTTAATTATTAATTTCCGTCGTCTTTCTCAAAAGACTAATCTTAGGAAATTTGCTTTAACTGGTTTAGTTTTAGGTTTGGCTACCAGTTTGCCTGAACTTTTTGTGGGCCTAAGTTCTGCTTTTGAGAATCAGCCCATTCTTTCTTTAGGTAATATTATGGGGGCTAATATTGCCAATTTGTCTTTAGTAATTGGTGGGGCAGCTTTGGTTAGTGGTATGATAGCTGTTCGGGGCAGCTTTATTCGCCGAGATGTTTTTTATGCCTTTTTGGCAGCTACTTCGCCGATGATTCTTTTATTTGATAAGACTTTATCGCGAGTGGATGGTTTGATTCTGTTGTTTTTTTATATCTTTTATCAGCTGGTGGTTTTCAACGAACAGCATCGTAAGCTAGCAGGGGAAAAGAAAAGTGTTGTTAGCCGTTTGTTAAGAAAGTTAGATAGCAGGCGAACAAGAAAAGAATTAGGTTGGATTTTGATTAGTATTATTTTGCTTTTGTTTTCAGCTGATATTTTGGTAAGGGTTTCCATTAAACTGGCCGTTCTTTTTGGTTTCCCCTTGCTTTTAGTAGGTCTTTTGATTATCTCTGTCGGAACTACTTTACCAGAATTGGTTTTTAGTATTAAAGCTCTTTTAAGAAGACAAAAAGAGATGTTCTTTGGTAACTTATTGGGTTCGATTGTGGCCAACGGGACTTTGGTTATTGGTTTGGTGGCCTTAATTTCTCCTTTCCGCATTCAGACTTTTTCTAGTTATCTTTTGGCTACCATGATCTTTGTCCTTATCTTTGGCTTACTTTACCTTTTTATTAAGACTAAACAGCGTTTAGATCGTTGGGAGGGAGCAATTCTTTTGATTGTTTATCTACTTTTTATTTTTCTAGAATCTTTTTGAAGATGGAAATTGTAGCTGATCTTCATCTACATAGTAAATATTCACGGGCTGTTTCTCAGAAGATGACCATTCCCGAAATGGCTGAATGGGCTGAAAAGAAAGGTATTAACTTATTGGCTACCTCAGACTGGACTCATCCTCTGTGGTTAAGGGAGCTGAAAGAAAATCTTAAAGAAGTTAGAGAGGGCGTTTATGGTTTAAAAGATCAGTCAAGTAAAACACTGTTTGTGCTGGGGACAGAGATTTCCTCCATTTATAGTCAAGAAGGAGATTCGCATAGGATTCATAATCTTATTTTTGCCCCAAATCTTTCTGTGGTTGAAGAGATTAACAATAAACTACGCAGTCGGGGAGCTAATCTTTTCTCTGACGGTCGACCCATAATTGGCTTATCAAGTATGGAGATTTGCGATTTGGTTTTTTCTGTTTGTAAAGATTGTTTGGTAATCCCTGCTCATATTTGGACGCCTTGGTTTTCTTTATATGGTTCAAAATCTGGCTTTGATTCTTTTAAAGAATGTTTTGGTAAGTTTGCAGATTCGGTTTATGGTATTGAGACCGGTTTATCTTCTGATCCTTTGATGAACTGGCAAATAGAAGATTTAAAGAATAAAAGTATTTTAAGCTTTAGCGATGCTCATAGTCCGCAGAAGTTGGGTAGGGAGGTAACAGTTTTCAGAAGCAAAGGTAAGGATAAGCAAATAACTTACAAAGATATTTTAGAAGCTATAAGAAGAGATAAGGATTCTTGGTGGGAGATTGGTCATACCATTGAGTTTTACCCACAAGAAGGTAAATATCATTACAGCGGCCATCGGAATTGTAATGTGGTACGAAGCCCTAAAGAAATTGAGAAATTAGGTTCTGCTTGTTCTGTTTGTGGTCGGGGTTTAACGGTAGGAGTAATGTCTCGGGTAGAACAATTAGCTAGTAAAGGAATTAAAGAAAAAGATTTAAAAATTGAAAAGGATGAATTTGGAGTGAAACGAATTACTTATAATAGCAGGTCCTCTTATGTGATGATGGTGCCTTTGGTGGAGATTTTATCCGAAGTGCTTGAATGCGGAGTTTCTAGCCAAAAGGTGGAAAGTGAGTATGATTTGTTAACAAATCAATTTGGTTGTGAGTTTGATATTTTGCTTAAAACACCCCTAAAAGAATTAGAGAAAATTGCTGGAGAGAAGGTAGTTCAGGCTTTAGGAAGGGTTAGAAGCGGTAATATTTTTATTAAGCCTGGCTATGATGGTGTTTTTGGTCAGGTAAAAATTTGGCCAAATGAAGAAAGCAGTAAGGTTGGCGCTGAACAGCAAATGAATTTATTTTAGAGAATTTATGCCTTGACAAAAGCCAGGTAATTATGAAACGATAAGCTTAAGGAAGGGGGTGAGAAATAAAGAATGGCTGGAACAGGTCTGCCTAAAAAGACTGCCGCTGCTTTATCTTATGTTTTAGGCTGGGTTACGGGTATCATTTTTCTCTTGATTGAGAAGGATCCTTTTGTCCGCTTTCATGCTGCTCAATCAGTAGTTGTCTTTGGTATTTTAACGGTTATTGTTCTGATTCCCTTCCTTTGGTTTTTTATTCCCATCGTTTGGATTGTTGGTTTTGTGCTTTGGTTAGTTTTGATTTACAAAGCTTATCAAGGAGAGGAATTTAAACTTCCCTGGGTTGGTAATTTAGCGAAAAAACTATTAGGTAAGATTTAATTACTAAATTTTAGTTAATTATTTTAGCCGTTCGCTGTCGGGCGGCTTTAATGTGCTAGAATATTGATATTGTGATATTTAAAAATCGGAACACGGCTGGTAAAGAACTAGCTAAAAAGATAAAATTTTTACCAGGAGATAAAAAGATTATTGTTTTAGGTATCCCGCGGGGAGGAGTGGTGGTAGCTAAAGAGATAGCTGATTTGTTAAAGGTTCCTTTGGATATCATCGTTGCTAAAAAGATTGCCGCTCCTCATCATTCAGAATTGGCTATTGGAGCTGTAGGTACGATAGGTCAAGCGGTTATTGATGAGAAGATGGCCGCAAAGATGGGAGCTGATGAGCAATATATTAATAGCCAAATTAAAGAAGTAAGAAATTTAGTTGCAGGTAAAGAAAAGGAGCTTCGAGGAGGAAAGCCGCCTTTAGAGTTAAAAGACAAAGCAGTGATTTTGGTTGACGATGGCGTTGCTACTGGAGCCACCATGGCGGCGGCCATAGGAATTATAAGGCAAAGTAACCCCTATCAAGTAATCGTAGCTGTTCCTGTTATTGCTAAAGATACTCTATCTAAAATAGAAAATTCAGCTGATGAGGTGATTTACCTTCAGGCACCGATGTTGTTTTTTGCCGTTGGTCAGTTTTACCAAGATTTTACTCAAGTAAATGATAAACAAGTTAAACAACTTTTAAAATGATTTTAATTATTGGTTTAGGCAATCCAGGTGAAAAATACCAAAACTCTCGTCATAATTTGGGCTTTATGGTTGTTGATGAATTGGCAAGAAAAATATTGCCATTGTCAAAAACAAAATGGGAGAAAAACCAAAAATTTAATTCACAATTCATAATTTTTAATTCACAATTTATCTTAATTAAACCCCAAACAATGATGAATGCTTCCGGTTTTGCCGTGGCAAAAATGGCTAATTTTTATCATATTGAGCCTGTCGAAATATGGGTTGTTCATGATGATGTTGATTTGCCTTTAGGGAAGATTAAAATCCGTCAAGGCGGAGCGGCCGCTGGCCATCGTGGTGTCGAATCAATTATTAAACAATTAAGGACAGACCAATTTGTCAGACTTAGATTAGGTATTGGTCATCCTGTGCGGGGAGGAGATAAACTGGTAGAAAGATTTGTTTTAGAAAAGTTTTCTGATCAGGAAAAACATGAGGTGAAAAGGATGATTAAAAAAGCCATTCAGGCTTTGGAAGTGGCTTTAAAAAAAGGTCTGTCCAAAGCGATGAATCAATTTAATTAATGAAAATAAAGGCATCTTTTACACCAATTATTTTAACAACTGCTTTTAGAACAACGGCCTTTGGTTTTTTGGGTCTTTTTTCTCCTATTTATATTTTCCAAATTATTATTGATATGACCGGGGGGACCTTAAAAATAGCCATTTTAGGCGTTTTGCTTTATATGTTGGTTTTTTATCTCATGAAGTTTATTACCTTTCCTTTAGCGGAGAACCTTTCTTATAAATTAGGTTTTAAAAATGTAGTTGCTCTTTCTGTTTTTCCTCTTTTTGTCTTCATTACCTGTTTAATATTGGCAGAGAGTAATTTAGCCTTTTTAATTTTAGCCGCTATTTTTGGTGGTATGCAAGCGGCTTTATTTTGGTTCGGCTATCATGGTTTATTTATTAAATGTGTTAGCGAACATTGTTTTGGTTTTCGGGAGGGAATTCGTAATAGTGTTGGTATCTTAACTTTGGTAATGACGCCTATTTTGGGAAGCATTTTGGTTTTGGCTTTGGGATTTAAGAGCTTGTTTTTAGTAGCGGCTTTGTTTTCTCTGCTTTCTGCTTTGGTAGTGCTTTTTTCACCTTCAGTTAAACCCTATCGTGACGTTAAATTTTTAAATGTTTTTAAGCTTTTTAGGAATAATTTAAGGCCTTTTGGAGCTTATGTTGGTTGGGGATGTGATTTTACCATTTTTGGTAGCGTTTGGCCGATCTTTTTGATTTTAATTTTGGGTGACATTTTAAGTTATGGGGGAGTAATTTCGGCGGGAATTTTACTTTCCTTTTTGATAACTTTGTTGATTGGCCGATGGGTAGATAAGGCCAAAAGCAAAGAAGTAATTTCCTGGGGAGTAGTTTTGGGAGCAGTTTCTTGGTTATTTAGGATGGTAGTTCGTTTACCTTTGTTTATTGTTGGTGTTGATGCTTTTTACCGTATTAGTGAACAAATGTTAGCTATTCCTATGGATGTGGCCTCTTATAAAAAAGCCTTGCGTGGTTGGGTAAGTGATGCTTTGTACTTCAGAGAAATATCATTGAATATAGGTTCTATCCTGGCTTTAGTAGGAGCTATTGTTTTGATTTGGTTAGGCTTGCCGTTATGGTCGGCTTTCGGCATAGGCTTTTTAGGTACTTTGGCCCCTATTTTAGTAATCAAAGAGTTTAAATGATGAAAAAGAATAAGGATTTTCAATCTATTAAAGAAATTATTTCTAAGATTGACCTTGCGGAGGATAAATATATTAGCAGGGAGTTTCAGGACTATGGCTATCGTTTATCCGAAGAGCTAGATGATTTAGAACATAGGGCTTTGTATATCAAATTTGCTAAAGAATTGCCCAGAAAGATACTAGAAGAGGCGCGTAATTTTGTGAAAGATGCTAATAATGTTAAAAATCCAGCCAGATTGTTTATGTGGCGTTTGGCGCAGTTAAAGAAAGATATTGAAAAGAAATAAATTCAGCTATAAAGTTTATCAACTAGTGAGGAAAGTACCTCAAGAAAAGGTAATAACCTATGGTCAAATTGCCCAAAGTTTAGGCAGACCTCAGGCAGCGCGAGCCGTAGGTAATATTTTACATACTAGTCCCTTTAGGGATGTTCCTTGTCATCGGGTAGTTAGCAAAACAGGTAAGTTAGCTTCAAATTATGCTTTCGGAGGTATTAAAGGTCAGCGAAGAAAGCTTCTAAAAGAGGGGGTTAGGTTTGCCGATAGGTATCAAGTAAAACTTGGTTAAGCTTTTTATTTATGATAGGCTGAATAAAGAAGTTTTTTATGCCCAAGAAAGAGTTGTTTAACCGTCTTTTAATCACCTTAATCTGGCTGCTGGTTATTTCTTTGTTTCGCTGGCATTGGCACTGGCATTTAATTTGGCTTTGGCTAGGAAGTTTTTTGGGTATCTTCTTGATTGAGCTGGATCATTTTCTATATGTTTTATTGAGCAACCCCCACGAATTAACAGGTTTAAGAATTAAAAGATTACTAGAGCAAAGAAGCTTTAGAGAAATTTTGACTTTAGTTGTTGATACGCGTGGAGAAAGGGAAAGATTGGCTTTCCATAACGCCCTTTTTCAGGTAGTTTTGTATGCCCTTTGTTTTTTTACCATTAGTTCAACTAATAATCTTTTTGGTTCGGGCTTATTAATGGGCATGGCTTTGATTCTCCTTAGAGATGAGCTAGATGATTTATTAAAAGGTAAAGAAGGGAGACTTAGGAATTGGCTTTTTTGGCCCCTTAGACAGACAGTTTCTTTACCACAGCAAAGGCTTTTTATAATAGCTGTGGTGATTCTTTTTTTAGTTTTGAGTTTTCTTTTAGTTTAGTCTCTTTACGGTTAAAAATAATTAGGTTAAGATAAAAAGAAAGGAGGTGAAAGGATGTTTGATTTAAATGGTAAAAAGGCTTTAGTGACCGGTGCTTCTCGCGGTATTGGTCGGGGAATTGCCCTTGCTTTAGCTAAACAAGGTGCCGATGTAGTCATTAATTTTCGTTCTAATAAAGAAGAGGCGGAGAAGGTAGCTGCCCAAATTAAAAAAATGGGACGGAATTCTTTTTCGGTTCAGGCGGATGTTTCCAGTGTTGATGATGTTATTCGGATGTTTAAGGAAATTAAAAAACAATGGGGAAAGCTTGATATTTTGGTCAATAATGCTGGAATTGCCCAATTTAAGCCTTTTATGGAGTTAACAGAGGAAGATTGGGATAAAACTTTGGCCGTCAATCTTAAAGGACAGTTCCTTTGTGCTCGCGAGGCAGTTAAAATAATGAAGGACCATGGAGGAAAGATTGTTAATATTTCCTCGGTTGCCTCCGGTCAAGCGGGAATAGGAGGGGTAAGGATTGCCCATTATGTTGCTTCAAAAGGAGGAGTAGCCGCCTTAACAGAGGCCTTAGCGGTAGAGTTAGCTCCTTATAAAATTAATGTTAATGCTATTGGTCCAGGCTTTATTGATACCGACATGACTAAAGATTTGATTTCTGATCCCAAAGCAAGACAGGGGCTTTTAGCTCGAATTCCCTTGGGTAGGTTTGGGAAGCCGGCTGATATTGGCGCAGTAGCGGCCTTTTTGGCCAGTGATGAAGCAGACTATATCACTGGGGCTCTTTTGTTTGTTGATGGAGGCTGGCTTGCCGGTTAGATCCCGAAGGTGATGGAAGAATTAAATGATGGAAATTTTGAAGAAGAAGTTTTAAGGGCTGATTTGCCTGTTTTGGTTGATTTTTGGGCGCCTTGGTGCGGTCCCTGTAAGACGGCTGGTCCTATCATTAATGAATTGTCTGAGGAGTATAAGGGGAAGATAAAGGTGGGCAAAATGAACGTTGATGAGAATCCTCAAACACCGCAAAAATATATGGTCATGAGTATTCCCACGATGATCCTTTTTAAAAGTGGCGAGGAAGTTAAAAGACAGGTTGGTTTTCCCGGCAAGGAAGGCTACATTAAGCTTTTAGAGGAGGTTTTAAAGGCTTAGCATGGAAAAGAAAATTTATGATCTAATCATTATTGGAACAGGTCCGGCCGGATTAACGGCTTCCATTTATGCTTCTCGTTATCGTCTTAATCATTTAGTAATTGGCAGTCAAGAAGGAGGAGCTTTAAGCTGGGCAGCCAAGATAGAGAATTATCCTGGCTTTAAAGAGATCTCTGGTTTGGATTTAACTAATAAAATGATGGATCAAGTTAAGAGTTTAGGAGCTGAAGTTTTGATTCAAGAAGTAATAGGGGTAGAAAGAAAAGATAGCGTTTTTGAGGTAAAAATTTCTGGCGAGCAAACATTTCAGGCTAAAACTTTGATTGTTGCCTCAGGCACAGAAAGAAGGAAACTTAATGTTCCTGGTGAGAGTAAGTACGTGGGTCGCGGCGTTTCTTATTGTACTACTTGTGATGGCGCCTTTTTTAAAGGTAAGGTGGTGGCGGTGGTAGGTGGTTCTAATGCAGCTGCTATGGGAGCTTATTACCTATCAAGTATTGCCAGCAAGGTTTACCTTATTTATCGCCGCCAGCCGTTAAGAGCTGAACCTATTTGGCAGGAGAGAATTCAGGGCGAATCTAAGATCGAAATTATTTATGAAACTAATGTGACGGAAATTTTAGGCGACGAGGATAAAGTTAATGGCGTTAAATTGGACAAACCCTATCAAGGTAGCCAGCAACTTTCCTTAGAGGGAATTTTTATTGAAATTGGCGGTATTCCAGGTACAGAGTTGGTCAAGTCTCTAGGGGTGGAGTTAGATGAAGGGGGTTTTATTAAGGTCTCTTCAGCCATGGAGACTAATATTGAGGGTCTTTTTGCCGCTGGTGATGTCGCCAACGCTACCGGGGAATTTCATCAAATTGTTACCGCCACTGCCGAAGGAGCTTTAGCTGCTAATAATCTTTATAAATATTTGAAAAGAGGTAAAAATGAAAATCGTCATTGATAAAGGTTTGTGTATTGGTTGTGGAACCTGTGTAACAATCGCTCCTAAAAGTTTTAAGTTAAACAATGAGGGTAAGGCGGAGGTGATTGAACCTCAGGAAGATGGAGAGTCTAAGGTCAAGGAAGCTATTGACAGCTGTCCTGTTTCTGCGATAAAATCGACCGATCAGGATGAAAAAGATGAAAGATAAAGGATTTAACTTAACAACGATAATTTTAGTAGTTGCTTTAGTAGGAGCCGCTTTTTTTGTGGGTAAATATTCAGAACGGTCTAATACTCCTACTAAAGAGGTAGGAGAAGAAGGAGTTACCCAAGGAGAACAAGAAAGACAAGAAGAGCAAATTATTTTAGGAGAAGAAGAAATGAAACTTATTGCCCAAGGAGGGGCTGCCGCCAAAGGTAATAAAGATGCTCCGATAACTATTGTCGAGTTTTCTGAGTATGAATGTCCATTTTGTAAGAGTTATGTAGATGATACTTATAAAAAAATTATGGATGAATATGGAGATAAAATATATTATGTTTTTCGAGATTATCCTTTACCCTTTCATTCTCATGCTCAAAACCTAGCTGAAGCGGCCAGATGCGCTGGTGATCAAGATAAATATTGGTCCATGCATGATTTGCTTTTTGCCAAAAGAGACGAGTGGGTGGAAAAGAAAGATATTACCAATAGCCTGGCGGTTTACGCTAAAGAACTGGGGCTAAATACACAAAAGTTTAATTCTTGTTTATCTTCAAATAAATATACTCAAGCGGTAAAAGATGATCTAGCCTTAGGAGAGAAGGTGGGTGTTGGTGGAACGCCGAGTTTCTTTATCAATGGCTTCATGTTGGTAGGAGCTCAACCTTTTGAAAACTTCAAGACAGTTATTAACGAACAGTTAAATCAATAATATTTCTCCATTAAAAAATGCTTTTAGAATTGCTAAATAGTCAAGATCTGGGTTCTTTAGGACCAATTAATTTTTTAAAGCATGCTCTTTATTGGGCCGTAAATCAAGGTTTCCCTTTGGAATTATTAGTTTTAATTTTACTTTTACCCTTGGCTGTTTCCTTGGTAGTCTTGGTGAGATATCTTGTTGGTATCCAAGGTTTAGGTATTTTTACTCCGGTAATGATGGCGGTGGCTTTTTTAAGTATTGGTCTTATTCCAGGTATTTTGCTGTTTTTAATTATTTTACTGATTGAAATTTTTGCTATTTATCTTTTAAAACGGTTCAAAATTCATTTTTTGTCTAAAATGTCATTAGTTTTACTTATTATTTGTTTTTGTTTTTTTCCGCTTTTAGTTTTGTTTCAAAAGTTTAATTTTCAGGTATTATTTAATTCCTCATCAACTTCTATTTTAGTTTTAATTCTTTTGGGAGAAAACTTAGCCGAGGCTCAATTTAAAAAGCCGCCTAAAAAGATAACCATGGTTACAGCAGAAAACTTAGTTTTAGCGGCCTTATCTTTTGGGGTCTTAAACTCTTTCTTTTTGAAAAAAATGGTTATCTTTTACCCAGAATTAATAGTTTTAATAGCCTTGTTTATCAACATTATAGTGGGTCGTTTTACTGGTTTACGTCTTTTAGAATATCGTCGTTTCAGAAGATTATTAAGGAAATAAATGGCTAAAGCTTCTTCTATTCTAGGTCAAAACGCTCGTAATTATCTCTTTTTATCTTTGAACAAAAAAGAGGGCCGAAAAATTGCCAATTCCAAGCTTTTAACGAAAAGAGTTTTAAAAAGGCATAATTTGCTAAGTCCGGCTGTTTTGGCTGTTTTTAGGACCGCTAAAAAGATTAATAATTTTGCCTGGGAAACTTTACCTGATAATTTTGTTTTAAAACCCTCAAAGGGATCTGGCGGAGAAGGAGTAGTTATTGTTAAAAAGAAGGCTAAATGGGCGGGGGAATGGTATTTAATGGATGGTTCCATTATTAATACTCAAGATTTAAAATTCCACGCTTTAGAAATTCTCTCTGGTAGATTTAGGCTTTATAATGTTCCTGGTGTAGCCTTTGTTGAGGAACGAATAAAGATTCAAAAAATTTTTAGCAGATATGTTTATCATGGAACGCCTGACATTAGAGTTTTGGTTTTTAATAAAGTTCCAGTGGCAGCTATGCTGCGTTTGCCAAGCAAAGAGTCTAAAGGTAAATCAAACCTTCATCAAGGAGCTATTGGAGCAGGTATTGATTTGGCTACTGGTATCACTACCTTTGGCATTGTCAATGGCCTTTTTGTTAAATATATTCCCGAAACTAAAAGAAAGATTAATGGTCTAAAAGTCCCTCATTGGGATAGGATTCTAAAGCTGGCCGTAAAAGCTCAAGAAGTGGTTCCGTCTTTAGGCTTTTTGGGTGTTGATATCATTTTAGATAAGGAGAGAGGGCCAATGATTTTGGAGTTAAATGCCAGGCCTGGCTTAGAGATTCAGAATGCCAATTTATCTCCTTTAAAAAAGAGGTTGGAGAGGGTGGAAGGCTTAGAGGTAAAAGATGTTGATCATGGGGTTAAAATAGCCAAGGCTCTTTTTGCAGAAAGATTTGCTGATCGAGTTATGGCTGAAGAAGGGATAAAAATAGTTAATGTCTGGGAAAAGATAAAAGTTTTATCTGAAGATAAGGAAAAGCATGAATTAAAAGCCAAAATTGATACTGGTGCTTGGCGGACATCAATTGATGAGGATTTAGCTGAAAGATTGGGCCTGCTTACGCCAAGTAATATTTTATGGTCTAAGGTCTATAAAAGTGGTTTAGGCATACAGGAAAGAGAGGTTATTGGTCTAACTTTTTATTTAGCGGGCAGAAGAATTAAGACTATTGCCAGTGTTGCCAAAAGGGCCGATTTAAGAGCCTCGATGATTATTGGCCGTCGAGACCTGAGAGACTTTTTAATTAAAGCCAGAAAGTTTTAAAATGGTTAAAATATTAATTCTCATTGGCGGTAGTGATCGCCCCATTAAACATTTTGCCCAAGTAGGGGAAAAGCTTGGCTGTCAGGTTAAGACGGCTTCTTTTAGTCGTTTGAACTATTCAACTTTAGATAAAGAATTTATCTTAAAAGTTGATGATACAGATATAGCTGATTTTGATATTGTTTATATCAGATTGGTAGGTAAACATTTTGAAGAGGTAGCTTTAGTTTCGCAATACGCTTATGAGAAAAATATTCCTTTGATCGACCGGATTTTTACCAAAAAGGGACTGACCCGTTTACCTATTCCCAAGTCAATTGAAGCTAAACTTTTGTTTCAAGCAGGTTTGTCGATACCTAGGACCTTTTTTGGTTCACTAAAACAAATAGAAAAAGAGGCACCTGAGCTTTTTGGTTTCCCCTTTGTTATTAAAAGCACCACCGGCAAACAAGGTCGTTCTGTTTGGTCACCAAGAAACGGCAAGGAATTGGAAAATTTGCTAATAGAACTTCGTAGATTGAAGAAAAGGAAAAGTAAGAGAGTTAGGGGTTCTTTTATTGCCCAGGAATTTGTCTGTGTCTCTCAAAGACATCGCTTGTTCGTTTTAGGTGGTAGGGTAGTTGGAGCCATAACCAGACCAACTCGCTGGCGAAAAAGATTTTTAGGTAAAGATGCTCCAGAAGGTAAAAGAGAAGCTTTGTTTGTTATTCCTAAAGAAGAAAAAGAAATGGCTTTACAAGCAACTTCTGCTTTAGGAGTAGATATTGCCGGAGTTGATCTTATTAGGGATGATAAGACAGGCAAACTTTTTGTTTTGGAAGTTAATTCTGCTCCTCGTTGGGAATCAATTAGAAAAGACTGTCATCTGAATATTGAAGAGGAAATTATTAAGCTTTTAATCAAAAGAGCAAAAAAGAATAATTAGTCTTCTTTAATTTTCCTTTATAGAAATGATAAAATTCAATTCATGAAGAAACTAAAAGTGGCTATTGCGATGAGCGGTGGTGTAGATTCAGGGGTGGCGGCAGCTCTTTTAGTTCGGCAAGGATACCAATGTGCTGGTTTCCATATGGAATTATGGAATGAGAGCCAAAAGCAGGGTTTTAGAAATAAGTGCTGTGATTCTGAATCATCAGAAACTGCTTTGAGAACTGCTCATAAATTAAAAATTCCTTTTTATACTCTTAATTTGCGTAAAACCTTTAAAAAAGAGATCGTTGATTACTTTTTACAATCTTACGCTAATGGTTTAACCCCAAACCCTTGTGTTAAATGTAATAAATTGATTAAATTTGGGGCTTTATTAGACTACGTACAAAAGAAAGGCTTTGATTATTTAGCTACCGGCCATTATGCGCGCATAAAAAAGTTAGGTAAAAGTTACCAGCTTTTAGCAGGTGTTGACAGTCAAAAAGACCAATCTTATTTTCTTTATAACTTAAAACAAAAACAACTTGGCCATATTTTATTCCCAATTGGTGACTACCATAAAAAGCAAGTAGTAACCATGGCCCAGAAATGGGATTTACCGGTGGCCAACAGGTCCGAATCTCAAGAGATCTGTTTTTTTCCAGAAAAAGATTATCGTCCTTTTTTAAAACGTCATTTATTAAAGGAAATTAAACCTGGAGAAACGGTTGATGTTAGGGGGAGAGTAATTGGTCGTCATTTTGGTTTGCCTCTCTATACGATTGGCCAGAGGCATGGTTTTACTATTTCTACTAAGCAAACACCTAATTTGGCCCCTTTTTATGTTATTGCCAAAAAAGTAGGAGCCAATCAATTGGTGGTTGGTTTTGGCAACCAGACAGAAAGAAAAGAATTTTTACTTAAAAATGTTAATGAGGTTAATACTATTAGATTTAAAAGGGGAATTTTTAAAACAAAGCTAAAGATTCGTTACCAAGGGGAACTACTAGAGGCAAAACTGCGTAAATATAGTAAAGAAGGTGATTTAGCTGTTCTATTGAAAGAAGCTGAAAGAGGTATTGCCTGTGGTCAATCGGCTGTCTTTTATGAAAAAGGAAAGGTTCTCGGCGGGGGAATAGTTGATATTGACAAAATGGATAAGAAATGTTTAAATGTTTCCAGTATGACTTGAAACTAGCTAAGCTGTTGAAAGGCTTTTGAGCCCCGCTTGGCGGGGTTTTTTAGTCAGAAATTTAGTTGTTCTTTGACAATCAAGATGTAGTAGGAATAATTTTTGAGAGTTTGATCCTGGCTCAGGATGAACGCTAGCGGTGCGCTTTAGGCATGCAAGTCGAACGGTCCTCTTTTGAGGACAGTGGCGAACGGGTGAGTAATGCGTAGAAATCTACCCTTTGGTGGGGAATAGCCCGCCGAAAGGCGGGGTAATACCTCATAAGCCATTTGGGAAAGGGCGTAACTGCCTGCCGAAGGAGGAGTCTGCGTCCTATCAGCTTGTTGGTGGGGTAATAGCCTTACCAAGGCAATGACGGGTAGCTGGACTGAGAGGTCGGCCAGCCACAATGCTACTGAGATACGGAGCATACACCTACGGGTGGCAGCAACCGGGAATCGTGCGCAATGGACGCAAGTCTGACGCCGCGACACCGCGTGGGGGATGAAGGCCTTCGGGTTGTAAACTCCTTTTCTAGTTAAATATTTAATTGGGAATAAGTACCTGCAAACTACGTGCCAGAAGCCTCGGTAATACGTAGGGTGCAAGCGTTATCCGGATTTATTGGGCGTAAAGGGTTCGTAGGCGACTTGTTAAGTTTTTGGTTAAAGCCCAAAACTCAACTTTGGATAGGCCAAAAAAACTAACAGGATAGAGAGTATTAGGGAGTGCTGGAACACCTAGTGTAGGGGTGAAATCCGTTGATATTAGGTGGAACATCAAGGGCGAAGGCAAGCACTTGGGATATCTCTGACGCTGATGAACGAAAGCTAGGGGAGCGAAGCAGATTAGAGACCTGCGTAGTCCTAGCCGTAAACGATGTTCGCTAGCTATCTGTTTTTAATAGGTGGCGTAAGTTAACGCGTTAAGCGAACCGCCTGGGGAGTACGACCGCAAGGTTAAAACTCAAAGGAATTGACGGGGACTCGCACAACCAGTGGAGCATGTGGTTTAATTCGACACGAAGCGAAGAACCTTACCTGGACTTGACATTCTAGCGTTCTAGTCTGCCGAAAGGCGGATGATCCGTAAGGAGGCTAGAACAGCTGCTGCATGGCTGTCGTCAGCTCGTGCCGTGAGGTGTTCCCTTAAGTGGGGTAACGAGCGCAACCCTTGTCCTATGTTAAATATTCATAGGAGACTGCAGTTGAAATTTCAATTGAGGAAGGAAAGGATAACGTCAAGTCAGCACGGCGCTTATGTCCAGGGCAACACACATCCTACAATGGCAAATAACAAAGGGTCGCCAAGCCGTAAGGTGGAGCAAATCCCTTAAACTTTGCCTCAGTTCGGATTGTGGGCTGAAATTCGCCCACATGAAGTAGGAATTGGTAGTAATCGCAGATCAGCAGGCTGCGGTGAATACGTTCCCGGGTCTTGTACACACCGCCCGTCAAGTGAGCAGAGTCGGTAGCACCCGAAGCCTTGCATTGCAGGGTCAAGGTGAGATCGGTAATGAGCACTAAGTCGTAACAAGGTATCCGTTCTGGAAGGAGCGGATGGATCACCTCCTTTCTGGAGAAAATTTTAAACACCCAAGGTTTCCAATTTTACTTGTAAAACTAAATTTGGGAATTCCTACTACATCTTGGTTGTTAAAAAAGACCCACTCTTAAGAGTGGGTCTTTCTATATCGAAGTATTTAAAAATACTATCTTCTATATTGGTATTGTCTGTGTTTAGAGGCGTATTTGTAGGAATAGCGATCGTTGGATACTTTAATAACTTTGTCTCGATTTTGATTGAAGGACTTAGGTAGAGGTAGGGTATAGGCAAAAAAGGGTCGAGAAGTTAAGTTATCGACGGCGAGTTTGAGAACAATCTGGAAGTTGGAAAGACCTACTAAATTCTTCTGAGTAAAGATACTTCCAAATTCTTTTTCTAAGATATAGGCATCTTCAGCGCCGACGATAAAAGAGATTAAAGTGCCGGCGTTGCCAAAAATAGCTTTCTGAACCGGTTCATCAATTTGGGCAATATATTGATTAGTCAGGCAAAGGTTTAATCGATATTTTCTAGCTTCAGATAAGATTTTAATAAAAGAGTCAGTAGCAAAGTTCTGAAATTCATCAACATACAAATAGAAATCTCTGCGCTTTTCTTCAGGCATATGGACTCTGCTCATAGCCGCTAGTTGCAATTTACTGATAATCATGGCTCCTAAAAGAGCCGCATTATCCTCACCTAATTTTCCCTGAGAGAGGTTGAGAATTAAAATTTTACCTTCATTCATAATTTTTTCAAAATCAACTGTTGAGTGCGGCTGACCAATAATATCTCTAATTGAGGTTGAGGAGACAAACTGACCAACTTTGTTTAAAATAGGGGCGATGGCTTCCTGTTGAAGGCGGTCAGGCATTCTTTCAAATTCTTTAAGCCAGAAATTCCTTAAGACTGGATCATGGAGGTTTCCCACTATTCTTTGGCGAAATTTCTTATCAGTTAATATTCTGGGGATGTCAACCAATGTACTTCCAGGAGTTTTAACCAAAGTAAGCAAGGTATTACGGAGGATATGTTCCAGCCTGGGACCCCAGGAAAAAGAATAAAGTTTATGGAAGATAGAGATAATACCTGAGGCAATTAGCTCTCCCTGGGAAGGGTCTTTAACCTCTAAGATATTAATAGAAAAAGGAAAGTCTTTATTAGACGGGTCGAGATAACAGACTTCGTTGATGCGATGAGAGGGAATGTAATTGAGAAGAATCTCAGAAAGATCACCATGAGGATCAATTACCGCCAATCCACGCTTTTTCTTCATGTCATCAATGGCCATATTAGCGATCAAAGTTGATTTACCAGTACCTGTCTTGCCGATAACATATATGTGGCGGCGACGATCTTTTTGTTTAATGCCGAAATTGGTTAGTCTGTTTTTGAATTCAGTTTTGGCAAAAAAATTGATTTCTTGCTTTTGTTCTTCAGTAAGATTAATAGCTGCTGGCAGATTTTCTGGAGCCTCAGTTAATACTTGTCTTCCCCAAGAAATATTAGGGATCTTGGTTTGATCACTGGGCAGGTGCCATAAGGTAGCTAATTCTGAAATGGTTAATACTTGGTATTTGGGAATAGATTCAGGCGATCTTTTAAATAAAGACTGAATAGATTTCTTTTTTCTTAAGATGGATGGTTTTTTAAAGCCAAGACTGTTGCCATCACCTTTAGTAAAGATGTCTAAACTGCCGACAATAGATTTTAAAAGGCTAGGATTGGAGGCAGCTACTCTGATACCTACAATTAGCCCTTGTTCCTGGATTTTTTGTTTAATGGCCGCTTCTCCAGGTAGGGGACGACGTTCATTTTCACCAGCCTTAATACCTTCATCAATAGCCTTTTGGCCTTGTTTCTGCCAGCCAGAAGGGGCTTTTTGGATAATAAATTGGATGATGCTTTTATCTTCTTCATTTCCTTTTGACATGACTGCTAAAAGATTGCTTAAAGGGTCAACATCAACAAACTCTTTAAGAGTTTTTAAAGGGTAAAAGAAGCTCTTTTCTAAAATTAATTGGCCAAAATAAATTTTTTCTGGATTCCAATCTTGTAAATAATTGGTAATTTTATTTAAGACCGCCAAAGGATAAGCAGCTAGGATTTGGCTTTCAAAATAGGGAAGCAAAGATTTATCTAGAACGACGCAAAAATGAATTTGTTGCTGTTCACAAACAATCTCTAAAGTCAAAGATTCTGGTTTTTTACCTCTTAATTGCTCAAAAAAGCTAGGTAAAGAAAGAATTTTGGTGAATCCAGAAAACAAAGTATGGGCATTTTCTGGAGTATACTCATTTTCCCTAGGAACCTTTATTTCTAAGATAACTTTTTCTTCAGGCATATTCTTCTACTAAACTAGTTTTTATTATAGCAGATTTTCTATTAATATGAATAGTTTTAACTTCTGTCCTATATCTTAGGTCAGGGTTAGTTTTATGCTGTTATTTTACCTAAATTTATGTTAAAATTTCCTTGCTTTGGGTGGTTGGCTCAGCGGTAGAGCGCTTCTCTGATAAAGAAGAGGTCATAGGTTCGACTCCTATACCACCCACTTGTTTATTGACAGTTAGTTTAGTTTTTGTTAAAATTGTTAACAGTAGTCAAGCTACTAAATTTATGAGAAGTCGTCAAACTAGATATTTTTCTTTACGAGACCTATTTTGTGGTGGAACTTGATTGACTTTTTAGTAATTTTAGGAAGCTGGCTCGGCCAGCTTTTTTAGTTTAAGGGCTCATAGCTCAGTTGGAAGAGCATCCGCCTTGCACGCGGAAGGCCAGGAGTTCGAATCTCCTTGAGTCCACTTGCTCTTTGAAAAGTGGATAGAAAATCCGTCAGACGAAAGAAAACGGCGAAAAGCTACTTTTATTAAAGCAAGCAATGGATGTCTTGGCTGTTTAAGCCGATGAAGGACGTTGCCGTCAACGATAGCGTCGGGGAGGTGACAAGCAACCTTTGATCCGGCGGTTTCCGAATGGGGTAACCCAGCGCCTAGCGTTACATCTTGTTTTTCAAGATGGGGGAACCATCCGAACTGAAACATCTAAGTAGGATGAGGAAAAGAGAACAATTGTTATTCTGTTAGTAGCGGTGAGCGAAAACGGAACAGCCTAAACCTTCTTTAGGAAGGGGTTGCGGGGCAAAAAACATAGGATTTGTTGAGGATAGAGGAATACTCCGGAATGGGTAGCCAGAGAAAGTGAAAGCCTTGTACTCGAAATCCAAAACAACCTTATTTTGTTCCCAAGTACCACGGAACACGTGTAATTCTGTGGGAAGCTACCAGGGACCACCTGGTAAGGCTAAATACTTAAACAGACCGATAGTGAACCAGTACCGTGAGGGAAAGATGAAAAGTCCCTGTAATAGGGAGTGAAATAGAACCTGAAATTGTTTGCTAACAAGCAGTCAGAGTCTTAATTTTTAAGATGATGACGTGCCTATTGAAGAATGAACCGGTGAGTATTCGTCTAATTGTCAGTTTAAGCTATTTTGTAGCGAAGGCGCAGGGAAACCGAGTCTGAATAGGGCGTAGGTCTTTGACCAGCGATTAGACGGATGACCCGAAACCGGGCGAGCTAACCATGAGCAGGGTGAAGCTTATCGAAAGATGAGTGGAGGCCCGCACCAGTGTCTGGTTCAAAAGGCTTGGATGACTTGTGGTTAGGGGTAATATGCTAATCGAGCCCGGAGATAGCTGGTTCTCCTCGAAATATATTTAGGTATAGCGGTGTTGTGCGTTTTGGTGGGGTAGAGCACTGAATGATGGCAGGACAGCAATGTCTTGTCATCAATCAAACTCCGAATACGCCAAAAAACATACACTAGTCAGTCTTGCCGGGCTAAGCTGGTGAGGCAAAAGGGAAACAACCCAGACTCTCATCTAAGGTCTCTAAATCTTACTTAAGTGTTTAAAGGAGGTGAAGTTCCTAAAACACCCAGGAGGTTGGCTTAGAAGCAGCCATCCTTTAAAGAAAGCGTAATAGCTCACTGGACAAGGGATTTTGCGCCGCAAATTCAGGAGGCTAAAGTAAGTACCGAAGATGGAGCTGCGTTTAACTTCGGTTAAACGTGGGGTAGAGGAGCGTCGATATGGCAGTGAAGCCATTTTGTAAGGAATGGTGGAGTAGTATCGAGTGAGAATGCCGGTATGAGTAGCAAAATTCCAGTGAGAATCTGGAACGCCGAATGTCCAAGGTTTCCCACGTAATGTTTGTCAGCGTGGGGTTAGTCGACCCTAACCCGAGGCCGATTGGCGTAGGGGATGGATAGCAGGTTTATATTCCTGCACCTTAATTATTTCGTTATTAACTAGGGAGGGACGGGATTTGATAGATAAGGTGTCTTATTGATTTGACATTTAAACAACGAATCAGTTCTAATAGGCAAATCCGTTAGAGCGACGATGAGTTGAATGAAAAGGCCAAAGGCAACGGCGGCCAATCTTATTGCGTTAAGTCTCCAAGAAAAGCTTCGTGGTGAGGAATAATTAGGATCGTACCGTAAACCGAAACAGGTGGACTGGACGAGTAGTCTAAGGCGGACGGGAGAAGAGAGTTTAAGGAACTCGGCAAAACAACTGGACGTAACATTTGGAGATGTCCTACCCTGTTTATCAGGGTCGCAGCGAAAGATTGCTTACCGACTGTTTAACTAAAACACAGGTCTCTGCAAAGGCGAAAGCCAAAGTATAGGGGCTGAGGCCTGCCCAGTGCCGGAAGGTTAAGAGGACCTCCTTTATGGAGAGAATTGAAGCCCCGGTAAACGGCAGCAGTAACTATGAATAGATTGTAGTTGTAAAAGTCGACTATATGCTGGAACATCCGTACCGTCGTTAAAGAACACGAACGGTTGCAGTATCTGACGCTACCATATTTTTATATGGTGACAATGCGATCAGTGCGGACAATCAGCAGGAAAGGCTTAGGTTTTTCTAAGAATCCTCAGAGACTATACGTCGACCTCTTAAAATAGAAATTAAGAGATGATATAGTCCGACCTCATGGGCGACCATGAGACTCCGTATTCAATCGGAGCTTAGTAACAAAGTGAACTGTTCTACGGTAGCGAAACTCCTTGTCGTGTAAGTTACGACCCGCATGAAAGGCGTAACGAGTAAGCAACTGTCTTAAACTCTTTCCCGGCGAAATTGAAATGGCTGTGAAGATGCGGCCTAATTACTGCAGGACAAAAAGACCCCGTGAAGCTTTACTACAACTTGGCACTGAAAAATATACATGAATTGTTTAGAATAGGTGGGAGTCTTCGGACGTCAGTGAAATACCACTCGTTTGTTTATGTTTTTCTTACCAAGATATGCTGGAAACGCATATTGGGACAGTGTCTGGTGGGTAGTTTGACTGGGGCAGTCGCTTGCTCAAGAGTAACGCAAGCGTACAAAGGTCAGCTTAGCACGTATGGAAATCGTGCTGGACGTATAAAGGCAGAAGCTGGCTTGACTGTGAGACTGACAGGTCGAGCAGGAACGAAAGTTGGTCTTAGTGATCCTCGAATCCGAAGTGGTTTCGGATCGAGCTTAACGAATAAAAGCTACTCCGGGGATAACAGGTTAGTCGCGCCCGAGAGTTCATATCGACGGCGCGGTTCGATACCTCGATGTCGGCTCAGCGTATCCTGGGGCTGAAGAAGGTCCCAAGGGTTGGTCTGTTCGCCCATTAAAACGCTACGTGAGCTGGGTTCAGAACGTCGTAAGACAGTTCGGTCTCTATCCGCAGTAATCGTTGGATATTTGAGGGAATCTGACCACAGTAGGAAATGCTGCCTTGGTGAGTAATTACCAAGGTCACTCTTGCTAAAATTGGTGAAATCCTCTAAAATGATATCGTTGGTCCTTTTGATTTAGAGGACCACACCAAGGGAAGGTTAGAATTTTTCTCTATGACAGATCAAGAAAAAGCATATATAGCAGGATTTTTAGACGGGGATGGAAGTATTATGCTTCAATTAAAGCCTAGAAAATTAGTAAGTTATGGCTTTAGAGTAAAAACAACGCTTTGTTTCTACCAAGATACACGTCATAAAAAGGGTTTATCTTGGATTAGGGGTAAATTAGGTATAGGATATCTTTCTCAAAGGAAAGATAGGATTACCGAATTAAGAATTGAAGGTTATAAAGCTGTTAAATCAGTTTTGAATGAATTAGCCCCCTTTATTATCTTTAAAAAGAAACAAGTCAAAATTATTCTAAAGGCAATTTTAATAATGGAAAATAACCCTAATCCTAAGGAATTTCTGAAAGTTTGTAAACTTTCAGATGATATTTCTGCTATTAATTATGCAACTGTACGAAAAAAATATAATTATGTTTTCGTACGTAAGAAGTTTATAGAGAAAGGTTTGATACCCCCTTAACGACTGATCCTGATTCACTTTTGTGAAGAAGGAGAGATAGGAGTTACTTCTACTTTATTAGTAGAAAATCTATGGCTCTTATAATAAGGCAAGCCCCCAGTTTTTTCTGGGGTGAAGGTATAGTCTAACCCTTTAGTAATAAGGGAATAAGTTGACGAGAGGACCTGGTTGGAGGAATCCCTGGTGTGCCAGTTGTTCCTATCAAGGGCAACGCTGGGTAGCTACATTCCTTAAGGATAACCGCTGAAGGCATCTTAAGCGGGAAGCCTCACCCAAGATTAGATATCCTTTCTCCTTCGGGAGATGAAGATCGGTTGTAGACTACAACCTTTATAGACTGGAAGTGTAAGTAGAGTAATCTATTTAGCTAACCAGAACTAATGATCGAAGAAAGTAACTTTTTTGCCTTTTCTTTTGCCTAACGGTGATCTATCCACTTTTCAAGGAGCAAATTTGAAAATTTGCCTTGGTGATTTGAGCGTCGTCGAACTACTCTTTCCCATTCCGAACAGGATCGTAAAAGGCGA
The DNA here is from genome assembly GCA_965230945.1 of uncultured Gammaproteobacteria bacterium. GTDB lineage: Bacteria > Patescibacteriota > Microgenomatia > PFEM01 > JAPLYW01 > CAZJJY01. The sequence goes on from OZ246397.1 coordinate 485,712, forward strand.
CAGCGGGGACGATAGTTAACTCGCAAGGGTTTGCGAAAATACCTCATTGCCAGGGCATTTTTGGTAAAATATTATTGTCAAAAAGCACTTTTTGCTTTAGAATAGAAATAACAAAAGGAAAGAGAGGTAACTGTGAGTGGTCAAAAAGAACAAGAAAAAAACTTCTGTAAAACCTAAAGAGTCTTTAAAAAAGGCTCCGGTAAGCGGTGCTTCTAAAAAACCCCAAACAATGGAAGATCTTCTTGAACAGAGTGGTTATCAGTTGCGTGGTTTTAAAAAAGGTGATGTTGTCGAAGGTATTATTACAGAAAAGACTAGAAAGAAGGTCTGGATTGATATTGGCGCTAAAACAGAGGGAATAATTCTTGATAAAGAAATTAAGACAGCCAGAGATTTTATTAACCAGCTTAAGATTGGTGATAAGGTAAAAGTTACCGTTTTTCAGCCGGAAAACGAGAACGGACAACCTCTTTTATCCTTTAGGAAAACCTTAGATGATTTTATTTGGTCAGAATTTGAAGAGAGCTTAAAAACGGGTAGTCCTATTAGGGTTAAGGGAGGAGAAGTTAATAGAGGAGGATTGGTGGTTGATGTCAAAGGTTTGTCTGGTTTCATTCCTTCTTCCTGTTTTAGTGCTAAATTGGCCGGCAAGATAAATGAGCTTGTTAACAGAAGCTTTGAGGCAAAATTAATTGAAGTTGATAGAAAGAAAAGCCGTTTGATTTTATCAGAAAAGGCAGTTTCTGAGTCGGATTTAATTAAAGAGCAAGAAGAAAAGTTGAATAAAATAAAAGTGGGAGATGCTTTTGAGGGAGAAGTAACGGGAGTTATGCCTTTTGGTTTATTTGTTAAGGTTAAAATTAAAGATGATAAAAAGAAGACAAAAAAAGATAGTATTTTCCTTGAAGGTTTAGTTCATATTTCTGAGATATCTTGGGAAAAGGTAGAAGATCCGAGTAAATTTTTTAAAGTAAAAGATAGGGTTAAAGTAAAAGTCTTAATTGTTGATAAAAAGAGCGGCAAGTTAAATCTTTCTATTAAACAATTAGAAAAAGACCCTTGGCAGGATATTGAAAAGAAATATCCGCTTGAAAGTAAAGCCAAAGGAGAGGTTATGCGTCTAGCTCCTTTTGGTATTTTTGTCAGCCTAGATAAAGGTATTGAAGGGTTGGTTCATATTTCTAAGGTTCCGGCAGAAAAAACAATGAAAGTTGGCGATAAAGTCGATTGCTTTGTTGAGTCAATTGATAAGGAGGCGAGAAAAATGAGCTTAGGTTTGGTTCTGAAGGGAAAGCCCGTTGGTTATAAATAAAAAAATTTATGGCTAAGACAAGAACAGTTTTTGTTTGCCAGCAATGTGGGGCTGATACCATTAAATGGTCGGGAAGATGTCCTAGCTGTGGGGAGTGGAATTCTTTAGTTGAGACAGTTATTCCTGATATTCATAAGGGAGCTTTTAGAGAAAAAGAAAAACCAACCTTACAAAAACTTTCTCATATAAAAAGCATTAATCGAAGCAGGACTAAGACCGGTATTGGTGAGTTAGATCGTGTTTTGGGTGGCGGCATTGTTCCTGGATCTTTGGTTTTAGTAGCTGGTGAGCCAGGTATTGGCAAAAGTACCTTATTACTTCAATTGGCCTTTTCATTATCCTCTCAAAATTCTTCTCAAAAGAAAAACAAAGAGTTTAGTATTCTTTATATTTCTGGTGAGGAATCGCCTCAGCAGATTAAGCTAAGGGCAGAAAGATTAGGCATTAAAAAGGAAGATAATTTACTTTTCTTGCCGTCAACAGATGTTGATCAGATAATTGGAGTTATCAATGACATTAATAACAAAGGTTTAGGTTTAGTAATTGTCGATTCTATCCAGACTTTGGTAACCGAGGATTTATCAGGGAGTGCTGGTTCCATTGGTCAGGTAAGAGAATCTGCCTCACGCCTGCTTAAAACAGCTAAGATAACAGGTACGCCTATTTTTTTAGTTGGACATGTAACTAAAGAGGGGGCTGTAGCTGGACCCAAAATTTTAGAACACATGGTAGATACTGTTTTATCTCTTGAAGGGGAGAAGCTAGGTAGCTTTCGGCTTTTAAGAACTAATAAGAACCGTTTTGGAGCTACCGATGAGGTAGGGGTTTTTGAAATGACTGACAAGGGTATGATGGAAGTTGCTAATCCTTCAAGAATGTTTTTATCAAAAAGACAAAAAGGTGTTCCGGGATCAGTGGTGGTGCCTACCATAGAGGGGACAAGACCAGTTTTAGTAGAAATTCAAGCCTTGGTAGTGCCGACACAGTTAGCTATGCCGCGCCGCTTTGCTTCAGGGATTGATAAAAATCGTTTACAGCTTATTGTGGCAGTTTTATCTAAAAGATTAAATTTACCCTTGGGGTCTTTTGATGTTTTTGTTAATGTGGCCGGAGGATTAAGGATTGAAGAGCCGGCTGCAGATTTGGGAGCGGCTTTGGCAATCTTTACTTCTTTTAAGAATTTGTTTATTGGTCCTAAAACGGCTGTTTTTGGCGAGTTAGGCTTGCTGGGTGAGATAAGAGAGGTAGGTTATATAAAACAGCGCCAAAAGGAGGCCAAAAGATTGGGTTTTACTAATCTCATTACTCCTGAAAAATATTCTTCTATTAATGAGGTTGTCGAGTCTTTAAAATAGAACCTCTTTTAGTTATCCACAAAACTTAATTTTTTGGGGAAAAGCTAATTTTTGAACCTAAAATAACAACTATTTTTATTATAGGATTAGTGGTTTTTCTTGATAATTTTCCTATAGGATTGACAAAAGGAAAAAAATGTGGTAAAAAAACAAAGAGCATTATTATCGCTAGCAGACAGAGTCAACTACGAATAACAATGCTCTCTGTAGATCCGATCGTTAAATCAGGACAGGTGATCTAACAATCAATCTTGAAAATAACATAATTGTTAAATACTGTCAAGACCGTTAAATGGCATTTTGAGCTAGTTAGCTTTGAAGTGGAGGGTGATATGTAGGGCAGGCGTATCACCTTCCGCTTTAGGGCTAACAAAGGTTTTGCTAATAAAAATTAAGGGCTTGACAAAGAGTTTTGTTCCTGTTTTACTTGCTTAAGTAAGTAGTCCTCTTAAAATTTTCGATTTTTATGTTTCCTGATTAAATAATGGCTGATAAAAAGAAGCTTACTGTTGATGAGGTTGTTGGTTCTTTAGAACCAAGCAGACCAGCGGTAAAAGAAACCACAATAAAAGAAAGCAAAGAGAAATTTAAAACAGAAGGTAGAACCTCTGTTTCTAGAAACCGTCCTTTTTTAAGTAGAAAAGACAACGGTAATAATTTTAATGGAGTAGTCGATAATCGTGTTATCCCTGATGCTGGTGTTCCCACTCATTATCTGGAAGGTATTTTAGACGTTTCTCCGGAAGGTCATGGTTATTTAAGGCCTAAGTTTTCTCCTTCTAGCCAAGATGCCTACATTTCTTCCTCTCAAATTCGCAGATTTAATTTAAGGCCTGGCGATATGATAGGAGGTCAGGTAAGAGAACCAAAGGAAAAAGAACGTTATTTTGGGCTCTTAAAGGTAGAAAAGGTTAATGGTGTTGATATTAATAAATTGGGGAGGAGGCTTAATTTTGAAGATCTTTTGCCGGTTTACCCAGATAAACAGATTAAGTTAGAGACTGGTAAGACGCCCTTATCTACGAGAATGATTGATTTGATCTCGCCTGTTGGTAGAGGACAAAGGGGTTTGCTTGTTTCGCCTCCTAAAGCTGGTAAGACTTGGCTTTTAAAAGATATTGCTAATGGTATTAGCACTAATTACAAAGATATTCATTTGATGGCCGTTTTAGTGGGAGAAAGACCGGAGGAGGTAACCGATATTTCTCGTTCAGTTAAGGGTGAGGTTATTGCTTCTAACTTTGATGACCCGCCTAATCATCAGACTAGAGTAGCAGAGGTTGCTTTAGATAGAGCCAAAAGATTGGTGGAGATGGGTAAAGATGTTTTTATCTTGCTTGATTCTATTACCAGGCTGGCTCGTGCTTATAATCTAAGTATCCCTACTTCAGGACGAACCTTAACCGGTGGTTTTGATCCAGCCGCTTTGTATCCGGCCAAGCGTTTTTTAGGAGCAGCCAGGAATATTGAAAAGGGTGGCTCTTTGACTATTTTAGGAACAACCTTAGTTGAAACTGGTTCTAAAATGGATGATTTAATTTATGAGGAGTTTAAAGGTACAGGTAATATGGAGCTTCATTTAGTTCGCTCTCTGGCAGAACGTCGGGTTTACCCCGCCATTGATATTCAACGTTCTGGTACTCGTCAGGAAGAACTTTTGTACGACAGCAAAGTCTATCCTAGAATTGTCACCATGAGAAAAATGGTTGATATGCTGGGGGCGAATGAAAGAACAGAGATTATTTTAGATAGATTGAGTAAATCAAAGAGCAACGAAGAGTTTCTAAAAACATTGAACAGGGGTTAAAGATATGCTATTCTTGGTGGCATGCAAACTTCTTCATTAGCTCAAGATCTTAAAAGGTTCTCCATTTCTCTTCTTATCTACTTAAAACAAAAAGTTTTAAGGGCTTGGCAGTCTTTTGAAAAGACGAAATCTTTAGTAGCCATGGGTTTGTACCAGCAGCGAGGGCGTTTTGTTCGTCCTTTTATTCATTCGGGCATGGCCTTTTTGATTGTCGGTGGTATTACCCTAGGTCCGGTTTTGATTGCTGAGAATTTAAGTAATCCTTGGCAGGAAGAATTTGCTCCTCAGGCAATTTTATCTACAGCCGTAGCTGAATCAGGCACGGCTACTTTGGTTTCTATTAAGCCTCGAGCTGAGGTAGCGGAATACGAAGTTAAAGCAGGCGATACCGTTTCTACTATTGGCGAGAAGTTTGGTGTTTCTGTTGATACCATCATTTGGGAGAATAACCTTAAGTCGGTTAAAGATATTAAGCCGGGCCAAAAGCTAAAAATTTTGCCAGTGGCTGGTATTATGTACAAGGTAAGGCCAGGAGAAACGATTTATTCTATTGCCAAAAAACACCAAGTTGATGCACAGGTGATTGTTGATTGGCCTTACAACTCCTTTGCCAATGACGAAACTTTTGCTTTGGCTGTAGGGCAGACATTGATAATTCCTGACGGTATTAAGCCTAAGGCTAAACCAGTGGCGCCAAGAAGCAGTTATTATGCAACCGTTGTTCCTGGGGCTGGTTTAGGGACAGGACAATTTGTCTGGCCGGTAGGTGGAGGAATTTCTCAAGGCTATACTTGGTATCATAGAGGAATTGATATCGCCAACAAAGCCAGGCCAAACATTGTGGCTGCTGATTCAGGAACGGTAATTATTACTGGCTGGCCTTCACCTTGGGCTTTTGGAAACAGGATTATTATTGATCATGGTAATGGTTATCAAACCCTATATGCGCATCTTTCGGCTGTCTATGTAGGAACGGGGCAAAGAGTGCAAAGGGGGCAGACAATTGGCAGAATGGGTTCTACTGGAAGAAGTACCGGTCCCCATTTACATTTAGAAATTAGAAAAAATGGAGTTGCTTTAAATCCACTAAGCTTTCTTAAATAATTGATTCATAAAGGTAGGTAAAGTATAATAAAAAGGTAGATTTGGGCCCATGGCGAAGTTGGTATCGCGTCTCGATGGCATCGAGAAGACCGCCGGTTCGAGTCCGGCTGGGTCCACAAAAATTAAGGGGCTATAGCTTAGTTGGTAGAGCACGGCATTCGCATTGCCAAGACGTCGGTTCGATTCCGACTAGCTCCACAGGAAAGAAGAAAAGAGAAAAAGGAGGGTAGAGTAAAGAAGGGCTTTATTCTTCTAGTTCAGCTTCGGGAGTAGCTTCCTCAATAATTTCGATTTCACCAGCATCAGTAGATTCGCTTACCTCGGGACCAGATTGTTCCGGTAATTCAATGGGTGGGGAAATAATAGGAGATGGAAGAACTTCCGGTTCAGTAAGTTGAGTTGTACCTTCAGTAGTTTCTGTTATTTCTTCTTCAGGAAGATTTTTAGCTAGTTCTTCAAGTTCTGTTCTTGCTTTTTGATAATCAACTGAATCGGTAGGAATTAAATTAGTGACGATGAGCATCATCTCATGGGCCTTTTTAAAATCTTCCTTTTCTTTGTAGGCAGCAGAGAGATTATAATAGCCATTGGCAAAGTTGGCTTTATCGTCAATAGACTTTTGAAACCATAAAATAGCCTCATCATATTCACCTAGAGCATAATAAACACCACCTAGTCCTAATTTTAATTCAGGGTTGGTGGGGTCTAAATTAATTGTTTGACGGTAGGATGTTAGCGTCCATTGTTCAGCCCCTTCAGCAAAATTGATTAATTGACGGTAGGTTTGAGATAGATTTTCCCAATTGATCACTTTGTTTTGGTTTAAAGAAACGGCTACTTTAGCTTCACTAATTGATTGCTGGATTAAGGTGGTAATAGTTTGTCGGTCCTGATCAGAAAGATCTGGCCGACCGGCAATACTGTCTGCTAAGGCAAGACTGGTTTGAGAGTAGGAGATGCGGTAAACATCATTATAAGGATTTAACATAATAGCTTTAAGCTGGTTATTATAGGCGTTAGTTCCATCATTTAAGGCGATATTAACCAGCGATTGTCTAAAACGAACTTCGGCAGCATAGACTCTACCGGCAAAGTAAAAAGAAACTCCGCTAAAAAGGACAATTAAAGAGAGGATAATCACAGGTAGTATTTTTGATCTTTCTACATATTGCCCTTTTGGTAAACCGATTGCAGCTGAAGCAACCAAGATATAGAAGATTAAAAGAGTAAGAAAATTGACTGGTAGAAAGAGGAAGATCAAAGAAACGGTAAAGATAGTCAAAAAGTAAGCAGAATATTTTTTGGCCTTAATAATTTTACCCATTAACCAAACCCAGGCTGCAAAACCCAAAATACCCACGGTGGTTATAAGATTAAAATAGAAATTTCCTGAGGTACCAAAACGAAATAGCCAAAGATTAGTTAAATTATAGCTAGCTGGTCGGAATCGAGAAAAAGCGTCTAGAAAGTTTTCCGGTCCAACACCTAAAAGGAAAGTTTTACCATTTTTAAAAGCTTCAATCACGATTGCCCATGAGGTTGAATACGGTAAAAGAAGAGGTTTGCTAACAACTAAAATTTGCCATAAAGAAATACCTAGACCACCAAGGATGATTATGATAGAGATGGGGTGGTGGATTAGAGAGAGCAAACTTTCTCTTTTAACTTTCTTAATAATAGAAATAAAACGGGTTAAAGCTAAGATTAAGACAGCAATTAGAAAAGTGGTTAAAACCAATGGGGTTCCGGCTGGCGTCCAAGATTTTAATCTAAGGAAAGCAACACGGCTGCCTTCAGGAATAAAAGCTTCACCCAAACCAATAAATTGAAAGATGGCGGTTAAAGAAAGAACAACAGCACCAACAATGAAACTGTTTAAAAGCTTAATTCTATTTTCCCTACTAACGTTGTTGGTAATTATAAAATAGAGAAAGGTGAGGGTAATTACTGTTCCTGTTCCGTTAGGCAACCAAAGAGTTTCCCATTTATTAGGAGAAACGATAATTGTTGAAAGAATGAAAGCAACGGCAATAGCCAAAATAGGTAAATCAAAGGAAGTTTTTTTAATACTTAATTCTTTAGTAACAACCATTTTAACAGCCCACAGAATTAATAGGATAAAGACAGAGGAGAAAAGAAGAGCATTTTTATTAAACTCGTAGAACTCTGAAGTGAAAGGCAAGAAAAATAGTGGCGTTACTCCAATAAAAATGATTAAAAACCAAAGAATGATTTTATTAATAAATAGACTTCTTTTTTCTGCCATAAGTTAATAATAAGGCTTAAAAAACATACCTGTCAACTGCTATTTTTTGATTTAATTTTGATATACAAGTTTATATTAAGATATATTCTTCTAAGCAAATAAGGATCTATTTAATTGTTACTCCTGAAACACTTACTCCGCTGAAATTAATGTTGCCTTGACTGTAATCTACTGTTAGTGTACCACACCATTCAGAATTCCCGTTGTCACTGTTGGCCCTAATTCGGTATTGGTAGGTATATTCAGAGGAGGTGGTATTATCAGTAGAGGAAGTGCTATCAGCGTCTTCAGTGGTTAAAAGAGTATAAGCTCCACCATCGACACTTCTTTCCACCCGATAACCAGTCTCCAGACTGGTATTATCATTCCATTTGACGATTGTTTGGTTAGGTTGACTGCCGTCATCAATCATGCAGCCCGTAGGAGCGTAAATTTGACTCATGGTAAAGTAAGCAGACTCTGTACTCCAGGCCCCCTCTTCACCTCCGTCATCCCAATATTTAATACGCCAATAATACGTAGCCCCCCATTGTAGATCGGTGCTTGCTCCTCCATAGGAAATATCGGTACAGCGATCACCAGCTGTGCAAGTGGGAGAGAGGGAAGTTTTGTCAGAATCCCAAAGTGTAGAGCCAAAAGCTGAATCATCATCAACCTGAATTTGATAATAATCAGCAATATCGCCAGTATCGGTATCATTATAAATTGCCGAAAATTCAGGGGTGGTATCAGTTACCCCTGTGGGGTTAGTTTGCCCTTCGGTTAATAAAGAAGTGGGGGCCAAGGGGGTATAGTTGACGGAAAAAGTATTGGTTCCTGTACTCCAGGGGCTTTCCGCACAATCATCATCAAAAAATTTAATTCGCCAATAGTAAGTAATTCCGCCGGTTAAAGCTGATCCTGCATAAGAAATATCAGCACAGCGAGTTCCTTGATTGCAATTCGTCATCGAAGTTCCTGAAGCCCCTGAATCCCAAATCGGTGAACCAAATTCAGAATCGTCATCTACTTGAATGCGATATTTATTGGCAATATCATCGCTATCAGGATCATTATAAATAGCCGAAAATTCTGGTTCAGTGTCGGGAACTTGACTGGGATTGGTTTGCCCTTCAGTTAGCAAAGAAGTAGGAGCGGTTGGGGTTTGGTTCTCGGTGTAATTTAAAGTGACACTCGTGAGAGAGGGAGAAACGGTGGTATCGTTAGTTGTTAAAATAGCTCGATATTGGAAGTATCTTTGAGGAGTAGAGGAAATGGTGGAGCCAGTTGGGTCTGTCATATAGGTAGAATTAGATCTAAAGTCGTCCAAATACATATCAAAACCTTCTGAACCATCAAGAACTCTAATGCCTAGTTTGGTAATCTCATCTCTGTCATCAGTAGAAATATCAGTAATATCCCAATACTCTCTTTGCCACTTAAAGACATCAGCATTGGTTGAATAACCAGAAGAAGGAGCGGTACCGCTCCAAGAAGAAACAGTTACCAAACCTGAAGAAATAGAAGTTACTTCACCTTGCATAATATAAGTGGTACCATCAACATTTTCTCGAATGATAACTGTATCGCCGGTATATAAACCAGTTACACTGTCAGGTGTAAATTCATAATTAGAGGTTGAGGTTGGACCATCTGAACCTGCGGTAGTAGCATAATCAACCGAAATCTGGTGAGTTCGTAACCCATATTGATAAGCCTGTCTGATTTCATCAGCCGAACGGGTAGTAGTGTTGGAAATGCGGACTTCGTCGATGGTGCCCTTAAATTGACTGGCACCAATGGTTAGGGGGTTATCGTTTGTTGCAATTGTGACGGATCTTGAAGCGGTGTTTTTTAGTTCACCATTTACATATATGGAAAGGGTTGTACCGTTGTATGTCCCCGCTACATGATACCATTCTCCAATATTTGGTGTTACATTACTATTTACTCGTGGTTCGTAAGAACTGCCGTCATAAATAAAAAATTCGAAATCGTCACCACCTCCACTAGAAATTCTGATAAAATATGATCCCAAACTAGTTCCTTTACTGATAAGGTATTCATAAGTAGAATGGCTACTTATTTTAACCCATAATTCAATAGATAAATTTCCAGTGATATCTAGACTTGCCGAATCTGGTACGTTTATATAGTCACTATCACTAGCAAAACTCCTCGCCTTGCCGATTTTTCCTTGAGTAAAGGTTGTCCCGGTTGGGGTTCCATGGTTACCATTACTAGAAGAATCTTTAATATAAGCTCCAGAGCCGGATTTTTCATCCAGATGCCACAGGCTGACGGTGCTAGCATCGCTTCCATAAACCGAATGATCAGTTTCACCGACATATGTTTCAAGATATGTCCCTGGTCTATTTGCCGCTACATAAAAAGGAGCTTTGTTTTTAGAAGATAAGTCAGTTGAAGTTAGAGTTCTGGAAAGACGATGGTCTTTTCCTGCTCGATAAGCTTCAGCAATTTCTTCGGCGGTGCGAGCGACATTGGAAATACGGACTTCGTCAACTTGACCATCGTGGTATCCATAGGATCCACCCCCAATTTGATAAGGGGCATAAACGGTCGTCTTTGGTGAGGTGAGTCCAGTCCTGACAAGAGTTCCATTAAGATATATGGAAGGAGTTTTGTTATTATAAACAATTGCTAAATAATTCCACCCAGATGGAACAGTTCCGTTATAGACTGCCAAGGGGGGCATATAAGCACTTCCATGTTCATATACAGAGATACCATTAGTGCCAACAGATACGCCAGCTCCACTGTTAGTACCTTCATTAACGGCTCCAAATAAATATTTTTGGCCTGAGATTCCAGTAGTTGAGGTTGTACTTTCTGCATCAATTTCGTGAGTGCTATTGGCTGTAAACCATGCAGAAAAAGTAAAGGTATTCGTGGGTCGATTTGTTGTTCCAACAGTAATGATATCACTACTTCCATTAAAGCTCCTAGCTTTTCCATAGAATCCATCTACTACTGTTGTTCCAGTTGGCGTGCCATGGTTGACGTTGGCAGTGGCATCTTTAATATAAGCTCCAGTGCCTGAAGTTTCCTCCATATGCCAAAGAGCAACGGTATTACCATCTACTTGCGGGGCTCCGACAGTGGATTTTAAAGAGCCATTACCCTCCATTTTAATGGTTGATTCGTCGGTTTTAGTAAGAGTGTTGGAGTTTGATGTAGACCAATTAGTAGCGTCTGAATCCATGCTTAAAATAGTAGTTTCGTTGCTTATTGGTTTCCATTCTTCCCAAGTAGAATTATTGGCTGAAGTTCTGGTTTGAAATTCAATATCCGCCCCTAAGCCAGCCGTTGGTTCAGGAGAGGTATATTTGCGGACTATAATCCTATCCCAATCAGTAGTGTAACTTTGACCGTTATAAGAATCACTATCGTATCTTCTTCCTAATGCAATTGGTTCACTAGACACAGTATTAGTTAAATCACCAACATTCCAATAAGTTGAATTCAAATCTAAATTATACATATTTAAATTAACCGTAGAAGAATCTTTTACCTTTATAGTGTAAAGCATATTATTAGCTGGCGTTTCGTCATCTTTATTCATCCAGCTTGAGTCATTTCTATAGTAAGCATTACCTGGGTGATTTAACCATCCTATACTATTACTTGAAGATAGATAAAATCCCCCTATCATCTGACCATTAGTTGCTAAACTGGTTGACTTTGCTTTAATCTCCTGAATAATGCCTGAAGAAAAGGTGGATATAGAAGTTAATCTACCGGTTGTATTTGTGCCGTGCAGATAGCCGCCGGAAACACTAAAACCAGTACCATCTGTTATAGTCCATTTAGTGGTGTCAATAGAATCTCCCAAGAAATCATCAAAAAACTCAAAAGTTGCACCACCATCTGAACCCGCACTAGCCCCTGAATTTCCATACCACATAAAAATCGTTGTTTTACTTGAAGCAGTGATAGAGTCTACTTCCACCCAAACTTCTGCTTCCACGCCGTCTGATTTTTCTTCTATCCAATAATCAAGATTGGTTCCGGCAGAGTTGGTGAACTTCAAATCATCAAAATCACTTTGCATATTAGAGTTATAGGGAACAGTCAATTTTACTTGGTAATTAGTTAAGGTGTTTGAATTTTGAGAATTATCAATAATTACTGGCTTGACTTTGGTCCAGCCATCTGGAGTTGAAGGGGGAGTAATTGATTCTGTCCATTGGAGAGAATCAAGACTAGCCACAGATGTTCCTAAATCAATTGATTGGGAAGTATAAACACCATAAGGTCTTTTTTGAGCATCTAATTTGATTTCTTCAGGAGTTCGAGCGGTGTTGGAAATACGGACCTCATCGATGGTGCCATTGAAAAAGTAACTTCCACTCCCATGTGCACCTATAATTGATGTTCCCGCAGGATTAGTTATTAAAGTTTGAGAATACGACTTAGATGCAGCTAAGGTACCATTTACATAAACTGCCTTTGTACTACCGTTATATGTACAAGCAACATGATTCCATTGATTATTCTTAAAATAGCTGCTAGTAGTAAAACTAAGATTATCGCTATTAGAAGATGTATTATATGTGCGGAAATAAAAAGTATCTGTCGCTGCAAAAAAACAGGAATACTGAGTATTTACAGAGCCGTTTGTTGTTTTTTCAAATATAAACATATTTCTATTAAAATTATCTGAATAAACCCAGGCTTCTATTGAAAGATTCTGTAAATCAAAAGAGGAAGATGCTGGCAATAGAATATAATCACTGCTCCCATTAAAACTTCTTCCGGCTGCTCCTAATTTTTGAGTGGTAGTAGTGATGGTGGTGCCAGTGGCTGTGCCGTGATTGCCATTGCCGGAAGAATCACAAGCATCCTGTCCTTCAGAGCAGCTGTCATTAACTGTTTCATTCATATGCCAAAGGCCAACGGTATGAAGATCAGCTGGTGATTCTTGTTCGTAAAGTTCAATCGAAGGACCAGTGTCAATTGTGGGATATCTAACAATTACTATACCAGAGCCACCATCGCCACCTTTAGTACCAGGATTACCGCCGCCATTACCACCGCCGCCGCCGCCAGTATTAGCAACGCCATTAGTATCTGCTGAGTTTCCGTATCTATATCCATCACCGCCACCACCTTGTCCGCCAGTTCCAAGTGTGCCTGGAGGACCAGTAAAAGCTGAACCACCACCGCCACCCGCAAACCAGCCAGAAACCCCTACGGATGTCCCGAAATAACTTGACATGTCAACACCTACGCCACCATCACCACCAGCTCCTTTAGCAGCATTAGCACCAACAGCACCTGCACCACCACCACCACCAGCAGCAAATAGCCGCCAGTCTGTATCGGTGATACCATTACCACCATTATATCCCTGTCTTGGGGGTCCAGCATTTCCAGCGCCACCAGTTCTGGTACCCGCATTACCAGCACCACCACCTGAACCGCCAGCACCACCATCGCCATAACTACCAGCACCACCGCCCTCTGCGGTTATATTATCAAAGACAGAGTTATCACCTTTAGTACCAGCTGCATCATCACCACCACCACCACCAGCCCCAACGGTTACGGTTAGTTCACTGCCTCGTGTTACGTCATGGTCTGTTTCGTATAAAAGTCCACCAGCACCACCGCCACCGCCAGTATTATTTGTGTGATGTCCACCGCCACCGCCACCAGCGACAATTAATACATCTACTTTTAAAGGAATATTTGTCGTAAATGTTCCATCACTTGTAAAGGTATGAATGGTATAGCCTTCGGAATAGGTAATTGTTCCTCCTGTTACAAAATTACCAACATCTTTAACTCGATTTAGCTGGCCGCTGGTAAAGTCAGATTGCTCATCATGGACAATTGTTGGATCAATAATAACAGGGTAAAGAGCAGTTTTTAGCCAGTTAACATCAGGATTAAAATGAGCATAGTATTGAATAGGTTGTGACTTTTGACTGAGAGTAGAGGAGGAGGTAATAGTTAAAGGAATATTATTACTTCTATTGTTTCCAGCGTCAATCATGAATGGTTTTTCGAAGTGGAAGCGATATTCTCCACTAGTTGGGTCGATAAAGGTAGATGTAATTTTGCCTTGAAGATCTTTTTTAGGGACAACTTTGTTTAAATTTAAAGCAAAAGTTAAAACTTTATCTAGGTTTTGGACGCTTTCAGGTGAGTTTAATTTAATTTCTTCCTTTACTCCTTTTTCAATGAGGGTATAAATTAAATCAATTCCTGGATAAACGTTTTTATAAATCACAGTTTTTTCATCTTTCTTTTCAAATTTGATTTTGTCGTTTGAAACGTTATTGGCTAAAGAGAATTCAATAGAAGAACCAGAGGTAGAAAACTTAATCTTAGTTGATTTTTCATCAAGACGGTTGCCTAGATATATCTTGAAATCTTTTGAATTGTTTTGATATATATAATTGGTTACCCTAGGAGCATCTTGAAGGATAATGTTATCCGCTTTTTTGTTGCTATTTTTTACGGCTAGGATAGAGATAAGAGTGGTTACAAAAATAGCTATTGCAAATAAAATTAGCTTTTTGTTTTTCTGGATAATTTTTTTGGTGATTAAGATTTTACTTTTTCTCATCTTTAATTAATAATCCACCAGTTAAACTTGATTTCCTGATTAATAGCCATATCAATGGCTACCTTAAACCAACCGTCTTTATTGACACATTCAGATTTATTTTCTTCACAAATAATGTTAGCTTGTTTAGATTTAACAAAAAGGACTTTATTAGCAGTATCTGAAATAGGGGTAATATATATTAGACTTTGATCGGTAATTTTAGGATTGTAAATCATAATTTCTTCTTCATTAGTAGGGAGAATACCCATTCCAGAGGTAGCGTTGGTTTTTATCGCTGGAAGATAATTACCTGTCTCATCCCAATTATCATAGGCAGCAATAAGAGCGCCTGATTGAGTGGCTGAGTAATCAGCTTCAATGTCTAAAGAGCTAAAGTAGGCACTTCCTGAGGCATCAATGGAAGCAACTGTCTTACCGTCAAATCCTTTTACTAAGAGTTTGCCAAAAGCAGATTCACTGGCTTCTGATGGCAATTCGATACCTGATTCACTGGCTACAGGAATTGTGGCTAGATCAATGACAAGGTCTTGGTTTTCAAGAGGCCTGATGGTATTAGCAAAAAGACTGCCTTCAACGGTAACATCTTCACCAAAGACAACATTACCGCTTTGATCAATAATGATTTTGCCGGCTAAGATATCAATACCGCCTAGGCCTAGATTTTGTATATATAAAGGACCATAGAGAGTATTAATTGAATTATCAGCGATTGAGAGAGTACCGCCAATATTTAATGAACCGGTGGTATTAACATCAGATAGGGTAGTGGTTCCTAAGACCATGAGATCATTTTCGAAGACATAGCCATTGGTTGGAATTTCGATGTCTTCATCGAATTCTTCATTTTCAGTATCAATAGGAGTATTTAGTATTTCCGCAATTAAAGCTTCAATATCGTCTATTTCATCGAAGATATTGGCGCTTTCAGTAGCCATTGAGTCAGCGGAATCAGAAGCTTCATTTTGATAGATATTGGTGATGTTTTGAGTGATATAGGTGGCGGAAATACTGCTGGCGATTAGATCACCAAAGGTTCCATGTTTAGTTATAATTTCTTCAGCATATAAAGTACCAGCGATACTAGCATCTTCTCCAACTGATAAACTTTCAGTAGTAAGTTCACCACTAAAACTGGCGTTTCCTTCTGAATCTATAGAGACAACTTCTTGTCCTTCCTTGCCTTTTATAATTAACCTGCCAAAGCTGGAGCCACTAGCTTCTTGATCATCAGTTAAAGTTTGTTGAAGATTAATCACTATGTCTTGATCAGCTAGGGGAGTAAGTTCTGATAGACTTAATCTTTCGGTTTCAATTTCTTTGCTTTTAATAATAGGGCTGATTAATTCTTCTGTTTCGATCCGGCCGGCGCGAAGATTGGCGATAACTGCTTCAGAGAAAATACCAATTCTTTGGATAATTTCTCCTAGGCTATCTTTAAGATTATATTTGGCATTAAGTTCTGCTTCTTCTTCATTTTCAGCTAGTTCTTCTCCAGTAATAGATAGTTCACCTGTTGAAGTTAGATAAATCTCCGGATCATACCAGCCGACATTAACAAAAAGAGTAATTTTCCCGACATTATTAGGATCAGGATTATTGTAGGGTTCTAAGGCCTTTCCTACAATCGGTCCGGCTTTGATGGCTTTCATGGCCACTCCGGGAATATTTGAAGAAGTTAAATAATCTCCTACTTCAATTGGACCATTTTTTGTTGAGACTTTAACAGGGACCTGACCAATAAGAGCAACGATTACATTAGATTTTTCATAACTTTCATCACAGCTTTGATCTTCCACCTGACACAAAGGTCCTCCACCCAAGAAGCCAGGAGAAGTCGATACCACACCGATTGGATTATCAGATTGTTTTTCGGTTTTTCTAACCGCTCTTGCTTTTTGATTATCAAAAGTTACCAACTCTCCCACTTCAGGAACTTGGTTTAGATTAGCAATCAAGAAATATTCGGCAAGGTCAGTCCCGGTAGTAGTATAAGCTACAGCACTAGCTCCTCCCTGAATCTTACCAGCAACTGTGCCTGCTCCATCAGAAAAACCAATAAAATAGTTTCCGGTGGTCCGGCTGGCATTGGCTACACCCAAACTAATCAACAAGGCATCGGCGCTAGTTGCCGTATCAGTATTATAAATTCGAGCAACATAACTTGATTCCTGGCTGTCTTGAACATCTAATCTATAACCTGGGGTTGTGGTCCCGATACCGACATTGCCGGCAATGGGATTTAAAACCAAGTTACCTCCATATTCTCTTAAATTAATGTCATAAATCTTAGGTGTATCGGTTAAAGTTGTTCCAGTATTTATGTAAGCTTTGACTTTCCAATAACGATAGGCGGTGGTCATCTGGGGAGAGATATCTTTTTCCACCCCATTGTCTAAATCATAGGTGCCTCCGTCTTGCCAGTAAGTTCCGCTCCCATTAGGATAAATAGCTTCTTCCCCAGTAAAAGCACCGGTAGAAGAACCTAAAAGCTGAATTTTAGGAGCGATGTTATCCGTACCATCTAAAGCCCAAGACATAGTTAAACGATTTGGTTGGTGGGTTTGTCCCGCGCCAGCGTCTTGAGTTTCAGAAGTCCAAGTTTGGTCACCGGAGATATCAGCGGCGGTGGCTTTAACATCATCAAACTTCATTGTGAAACCAGCATCAGCATTGGTTGTTTTAAAACCTAAATACCTAATAGCGTCTTTATTAGCGCTCGATATTCCTGAGATATCTATTGTTTTTTGTTCCCAAGTATCAGCGGAATTTATAGTTATACCCCAGGTATTATTGTCCCAAGCCGTTTCACCCATGCCAAATTGGAGATAGGTGTCAGTTCTGGTTGATTTGATCCAGAATTTAACATTGGAATATCCTGTTAAATTTTTAGTTCCACCAGCCCCTAAATCTCTGGTGAGAGTATCATTCAAAGCTTTAGGTTCTACGTAACTTACAATTAATCTTGGGTCATTTGCAGATTCTCTTGTTTCGGCCTCAGCTCTATGGTCTCCAGTTCCTGAAGCTCTTGATACAATCCAACCGTAATTTGCATATGTACCATTGATTAGAGATGTTACTAAACTTGTAAGACTAACAGTTCTTCGTCCAAGAGCTGTAAGAGCTATGTTCCCAGAATTTCCAGCTCTCCCGGGCTTATTATTCCATGTAACCCCATACTCAGCCCAATTTGCTGTTACCCTGTAACAACCTGCCGTAAGCCCGCCGAATGCTACATTAATAATGTTTAAACTAAAATCTGCCTTAGAAATGGATGAATCACTATCAATATCACTTAAATTAAATTTAAGTATCATTGCATATTCAATAGGTCCAGCTAAGGTTCTAATATGGTAATCAGTATAACCACCGTAATTACTGTCTCCAGCACTTTGTCTTAGAAAACTATCTGCAATAGAATATTTATATTGGTTACTTACAGAATTTTTAGCGGTAGCTACAACCTTGATACTTCCAGTTCCTTCTTGCTTATCTGTAGTATCCTGGCTTTTAGCAAAATTAGTAGAGTCAGAAGAAGTCCAGTTAGCAACAGTATCGGCATTATCTAAAGTTGTAGGGGCAGCTAATTTTAACTCATCATTATTAGCAGGATTAAGCATTCCTGAAGAAAAACTTGTACCAGAGGCGTTAAAGTTATTGTTTGAGGTCCAGAGTTTAGAAAAACTAGAAGAGTAGATTTCTCCTCTTGCTAAAGCAGTATCAAAGATCTTTATTTTTCCATTTACTTCCAGTTTTTCCGCAGGGTCGACTATACCACCGATGCCGACGTTACCATAAAATGTCCCTGCTGTTCCCACGTTTGCCGGATCAAGAAAATAATCATTGTTACCAGCGGTATCGACAAATCGAGCCGCATAAAGAAAGTTGTCGCTGTCAGTATAGATATCACCAGAATTGAAAGCGACATTACCAGCCACATTGAGTTTATAAGAACCAGGATCGGTTGTTCCTATGCCTACATTACCAGAGCTATTTACATAGAGTCCCGTTGTCCCTGCGGCACCTCGTAGCCAGGCAGTTCCTGCAGTTTCCAATTTAGCGCCTGGCGAAGTAGTACCAATACCGACGTTACCAGAGTTGGTAATTCTAATAATTTCGCTGGCTCCGATATCCCCGCCGACCGAGGTGTAGATGCCTAAATCTCCGTCATTGAGGTTATAGATTTTGGAAAGACCGCTGGTGGGGATTAAAGTTAAATTAGGGGTGCCAGAAATTGAAGCTATTCCTCCCATAGTAAGATCATCAATATTGATTAAATCATTCGTGGCAAAAGAGACATTGCCGGAGGCGGCATCGATAGTAATATCCCCGGAACTGTTGTAAATCATTGATTCGGAATTGTACAAAGCCAAAATGCCGTCTTTGTCCAAGGACATTTTTTCATTAGTATCGTTCCAAATCGAAAGAAGTTTAGCTCCGGCAGTGGTATAGGCTGGCGTTATCAATTTAAAGCCAATAGCGTCAGCAGCGTCAGCCACAGTTGAAGTAAAGACACCAGAAGCTGTGGTTAACATACCAGTGGAGTCAATAGCTAATTTTTGAGTGCCATTAACCGCCAGCTTTAACAGATTGCCAGAAAAACCTGTCTCAACATTAACCAATAAAGCATCTTCTCCTCCAGTTAAACCGCTACCCAAAAGGGTCGTTCCAACATTTTCAAGTCTAGCGCTGGGATTAGTTGTCCCGATTCCCACCAGGCCATCATCCCTCACAAACAAAGCCGAAACTCCATTATCTTGAATATCAAAATCGCCGCTGGATGAGAGGTTAATGATGGTATTGGCCGTGCCATTGTTATTGATAGTAAATGCATTATTACCTTGAGTAAGGGTAGTGTCTTGAGTTAAAGTTCCCCCTAAAGAAACAACATTAAGAAGTCTGGTTAAACCGCTGGTAAAGGTTAAGGCATATTCGTAATCTGTTCCAGCAGTGGCAATTGATAATTGTCCAGTTCCTTCCGCCGCTTTGATAATACCACCAGCGTTCAGGGTGGAGAAGGTGATGTCGCCGGAAGAAGTAATTCCCGTCGCCGCGGCAATAGCACCAGAGGAGTTGACTTGGAACTGTGAGGATGAACCGACAGAAAGAGCGGCAAGAGGATTAGTGGTGCCAATTCCCACATTCCCATTGACATACAAATCAGCGTTACCAGCATCAGCTGCCCCAATTGCCACATTATAATCAGTAGAGTCTGGGTAAAGATTATTGCCAGATAGCGTCCAGGGACCGCCGGAAGCAGAGATATCCACCCAGGAAGGATTCGCTCCTGCCCCTCCGGTTTGCAAAAGATAACCAGCGGTGTCTGGAGCTAAAGCGGCCATTGTTCCTGCCCCAGAAAAGTAAAGAATATTCCCTTGAGCCGTGGAACCAAAATTTTGGCCTGTTCCCCCATAGGTTGTTTCTAAGGTTCCCCAAGTCGGCGCTCCTGCCCCGGCGCTTAGCAAAGCCTGACCTGAAGTGCCAGCACTGGTAAAGGTTAAGGTATTAGAAGCTCCATAGCCGATTCCGCCAGCAGTAAAGTTGGAACCAACCAAAGAGGTGGTGGTGCCACTTCTTCCTAGGGTTAAACCTGTTTGGGTGGTCCCGCCGATGGTTAAAGTCCCGGCGGCGCGAGTGTCAATCGTCCCCCCGCCTTGAACCAAAAGATTACCGTTGACATCCAAAGCCGCCCCCGGAGTGGTTGTCCCAATTCCGACATTTCCACTCTCAAAGATGGCGGCGTAGTTGTTGGTGCCACCACTGGCAGCGGCATATAATCCCACATTAGTGGTTGAAGCCCCGGTTTTTGAGAAATAACCAGCGTAACCGGTGCCTGTCACCTCTCCAGTGTTGGTGACCGAAAGCCCGTGAGAGCCATCAGTGGTAGGATTGGTTTGGCTAAGGACCGAAATGTTTTCCGCCCACTGGCTGGCGGTGCTATTCCAGCGAAGGGTGGAGTTGTTGACTGTGCCCTGGGTTAATGACCCTCCGCCTCCGGCCAAATTCCAGCTGTCACCGTCCCACATCGCTGCCGTGGTATCACCGACTTTGACGGTGGAGCTGTAGAGGGTGAAGGTGGTGGTACCGGTATTGGAAAGATAGACCAGCCGACCGGCGGTAGTATCAGTGGGATCAGGGAGGGTGATGGTTTGTCCTGAGGTTGTTTGGGCCAGGTTGAAACTAGTATAGATGTCAACTGTGGTTGCGGCTGTCCCGATATCACCGCCACTGGCGAGATCGGCAATTGACAAAGTGCCAAAACGGG
This sequence comes from uncultured Gammaproteobacteria bacterium, assembly GCA_965230945.1. GTDB lineage: Bacteria > Patescibacteriota > Microgenomatia > PFEM01 > JAPLYW01 > CAZJJY01. The sequence continues at coordinate 506,395 of OZ246397.1, forward strand.
TTGAGGCATTAATTAGGGTATTGCTTCGTTGAACGGCAAAAAGATTGGTGTTGTTATTATCCCTAACAGCAAAAACTGAACCTGAACCGTCAAGGTCGACAAAGAAATTGGCATCAGTAGCCGTATCAGCCAAATTAAATTGAATATCCCGAGCGTTGGTGGTGGTAATGGTATTGCCGACATTGTAAGCTTCCTGAAGACCGCCGCCGACACTAGACCAGGAGCCGCTTTTATCATAATACAAAAGATTGTCTGAGGTGTTGTAAAGTAGAGCCCCTGTTCCCATTGAAGTCGGGGTGCCGTTGAATCTTCCCAGCTGAAGTTGACCGCCAAGACCTAAGTTGCCCGAGACTGTGGCGCTGCCGGTTATAGTGATAGTATCTGTAGAAGAATCGCCTAAAGTTGCCTCACCTTTGAGGTTTAAATTTTCATCTACTGTTAGGCTTTTGCCTAGGCGGAGGTTGCCGGCAAAGCGAGCATTTCCTGAAGAGATATACAAAGCATAGGCATCAGTGGTTCCTCCTTTTCGCGAAAGCGCGAGAGTGTCGTAACCAGAAGCAGTTTTCCCGGTTTCATCAAGAATCACGGTGGCACTATCAACACTGGCTGTAAGACCAGATTTTTTTATTTGAAAATAATCAGGGCCCCCTTGGTCAATCTTAAAAATACCCGAGTCCTGATAATAACCGCTAATACTGGAAAGCCGAGCGGCTTTTACGTTCCCTTGAGCATCGACGCTGAATTTGCTGGTTGGCGTTGAGCCAGAAGCTAATTCTAAAAGATTGTAACCGGTGGTGTCAGAAGCCACCTCACCATAATACAAAGCGCCTTGGGTTAAATTAGCGTTTTGGGCATTGACAAAGTTTCCTTCATCTCCAGAAAAGATGAGATTTAGCACTCCAGACCCATCAGGTGCTAAAGTAATGTTGCCATCCGAGCCAGTGGGGGTGATGAGGGTAATTGCTTCTCCTTCAAGAGCAATAGTTCCTTGAGTTGATTTAATTTTAGGCGATGAAGCCGCCAGCAGAAGATTACCCCCTTGAGTGAGGACGGGAACCATGTTACCTTCAGGCTCTTGCGAAGGAGGAAAACCACCAAGGTTTAAGGAATCCGAGACATGGGCGGCAGTGGAAAGGGGAGTTCGGGGGGTAAGAGTTTGATTGTCAACCACCACTTCCAGATAAAGTCTTTCATTTTGGAAGAAAAGCCGGGAAGGGAGTTCCTTATCGCCCCGGGTCGTGTCTCCCACTGGGGCTTGAAATTCGCCTTCGGGGTTGGGCTCCAGTTCCCAAGTTTTTGATTCCCATAAGGGCTCGTCCTCTTTTTCTTGACTGTAAATTTTAAAGATTATTTTGGCTTCTTCAGTAATTGGTTCACCGCCGGGACTTAGCAGTTTACCACGGAAATTGACAATCCAGGGAGAATAGGTGGCGATGGTTTGGGTGGTAATCTGACCAGGAAGAGGCAATTTGGGAGATATTTTAGGAAAAGAAGGAAAGAAACGGCGGGAAACAAGAAGAGCGAGGATGATAACTAAGGTAAAAGAAAAGCAAAGTTTGATAATTTTTGAAGCTACGATCCTGGATTGCAAACCTGAAATACCTCGGACGGTGGGACTCCTCCGAGGTGAAATCTCATTTTCCCCAAGATAGCCTTCCTTTTGGGCATAATCGCAAAATTTTCGAATTGAAGATAAACGCCGCTTGACGGTTGAATCAGAAAGATCAAGCTTTTTAAGATGTTCAAGGTAGGCATCGACTTTCTGTTTAGTTATTTGCTTTAAGATTGATTTATGATTCATAATTCGTAAATTTTTTAGCTATTGCTAAAAGGTGTATAATTAAACTGCGGGTTACTTAGTTGTTTTTGAATAAAAAACTTCTAAAAACAAATTTTGGCTCCCCCCAGATTTGTTTGGTGGCCCGCACCAGCTATTTTTTAAGCTTCTTTTAACCAGCCCAAGAAATGTCTTAGGTCAGATAGGTAGTTTTTAATGGTAATGGGACTAATATTTTCTTCCACTAAGTTTTCTTTAAAATTTATAAGGATTTCCTTTTCTTTTTGTGCTTGTCCTAGGGGAGTTTTAATTGCTTCCTTATCCAGATTGGAAACTTCAAGGGCGGGATTATTATGGAGCCAACCCTGGCTTTGGATAAAAGAGCCAAATTTTCTTAAGGTTGAAAAACGTCGGTTGATGGTGGAAAGGGGAGTTTTCTCTTTGATTTGATCTTCCTTGTATTCGTTAATGGTTTCTTTGGTAAAAAGACCCAAGATGGCTTTACCAGCAACTTGATATTTAATACCCGTTTTTTTATTTAGCCAGGTAAAGAAATTATTAATATCGGCAAGGTAATTTTTCCTTGTTACTGGAGAAATTTTTTGAGTTTTAAGATAGTTTTTAAAAAGGTCAGGCAGAAACATAGTTTAAATAAAAAGCCAGAGAAAAACACTAAGGAAAATCAAAAGAGCAAAGCCAGCTTCGGCAACTTCACTTAGGTGATTTTGTTTTTCAAAGGTGTAGTTTTGGCTGTATTTAATCATTTTTGTTTTTCCTGCGGTTAGTTAATCTCCGCAAAATTGTTTAGGTTTAAATTATACATGATTATACAAAATTATAGTTCTCTTACTACTATAATAGAAATTTTTAGGTTCTGTCAAGAGGCCAATTTTGACCCGTCTGATGTAGTTAGACCAGGTTTAAAAGGACCTGTTTTTTCTCCGCATCTATGTTTTCATGCCCCTTTTCATTTATGTTAATTACCGCGAAAATGGCTAAAATGATATCTCAAAGTAAATCATAATAGATCATCTTTTAACCGAAGGCAACTCTCAGGAAAGCAAGGACTACATGATACAATATGATATATTAAGGTTTTTCTACGGTCTTGATAACCTATAATAAATAGATAGGAATGATGATTAGGTTTGGGAAAAAGACCTTTAGTTATTTTTAAGAAAATATTTCTGATTTTTCTTTTCTCCTTTTTTCTTTTTTATGGTTTTTTTGACAAATTCCCTTATTTTTTCTATACAGTCCTAGAGTATTTTTATTAGTGTTTGAATTGGCAATTGGATGTTTAAGTGCTAGTACTTTCAGGTGTTTAAAAAGCCCTTTATTTAGCGAAAAAACATTACTTATCTAAAAAGAAATCTATTTCTTAGGGGATAACTGCTTTTATTTTCTCTTTTGTCCTCTAGTAGTGCTTAAAACTGCTTGTTTAGAGCTTGTTTATAGGTAGAGAAGTAGAGAAGGATGATTTTGAGTTATTTTTTTAAGACATTTCGGTTTATTGGCATTTAGAAGTGGAAATTGTTTAATAGGGGTTAATGGGAAGATAAAATATTTCAGCAAACACCAACAACAGAGGTTAAAAAATCAAGGAAGAGATTTATTACGGCTCTAGTTTTTCTCTTAATTGTTTTACTTTCTTTATGGTTGTCTTATCTATTTCTTCTTTAAGCTTTTTACCGCTCCTTAAAAGTTTATAAGCCCAGTCTCTAATTTTTAGCAGTCTGTCTTTTTGTCTGATGCTTAGATGGCCAACATCAGCCAGGAGTTGGCTGGTCTGGTCAAGAATTTCGGTTAATCCTTTTTTTAATTCCAAGCAGGTCCATAAAAGAATATCAGTTTCTTCCTTTTCAATTGATTCTTCCATAATTTCTTCTTCTTCCTCTAGGATCTTTATTTTTTCCTCATCCTTTAAGACTCTTAGGTATTGCTTGCCAAAGAACATGGCTACGGGAGTGACAAGGATTAAGGAAGACAGTTGAAGAAGCTCTTTTAAAGGCTCTTTTTCCGTAGGAGTAAACAAAAAGAAAAGCACTATGGTAATGGTTAAAGAAAAAGTGATGAGCGGTTCAAAAAGCAAAGCCAGTCCAAACATTAGAAAGTAAAGAAGAAAGAAAAGAGGTGAGTTTAAACCACCAGTGGAGATGACTAAAAGTAAAATGATCATCGTAAAGACAGCCGCATCAATGGTGCGGTTGATTTTATGAGGATGGTGGCGGGCTATGATCTGATTGACAAAGAAGAAGACAAGGAAAACGGCCATTAACTGCAGGTTGTAATAGGAAAGTTGGGGATTATTAGTCCAAAAGAAAGCCAAGATAACAGCGAAAATCAAAAACAGACTATGGAGCAGGAATTTGGCCATTGCCTTAGTTTACAATAAAAACGAAATCAATTACAATATTCAGTGGGACTTATGAAATACTACTCACCTGATAAAATTGAAACTAAATGGCAGCAAAGATGGGCAAAGGAAAGTCTTTACAAGGCCGTTGATTTTTCCAAAAAGCCTAAAAAATATATTTTAGTGGAATTTCCTTATTCTTCAGGAGATGGTCTTCATGTCGGCCATTGTCGCAGTTATTCTGCCTTAGATGCTTTAGCAAGAAAAAAAAGAATGGAAGGTTTTAATGTTTTGTTCCCCATTGGCTGGGATGCTTTTGGATTGCCCACAGAAAACTATGCTATTAAAACAGGAATTCACCCCCTTGAAGTAACCAAGAAGAATATTGCTAATTTTAAAAGACAGTGCCAAAGAATTGGTTTTTCTTTTGATTGGTCAAGAGAAGTTGATACCACTGATCCTGATTATTACAAGTGGACGCAGTGGATTTTTTTAAAGGTTTTTGAAAAAGGTTTAGCTTATCAGGATAAAATTCCCATTAGCTGGTGTCCTTCTTGCAAGATAAGTTTGGCCAATGAAGAGGTTATTGACGGCAAATGTGAGCGCTGTGGTGCTCAAACTAAAAGGGTAGAAAAGAAACAGTGGATGTTTAAAATCACTGCTTATGCAGAACGACTTTTAAAAGATTTAGATAAGGTAAATTATCTTCCTAAAATTAAGGTTCAACAAATTAATTGGATTGGAAGAAGTGAGGGAGTAACAACTAAATTTAAATTAGAAAAACCTCAAAGAAAGATAAAAGAGATAGAGGTTTTTACTACTCGTGTTGACACTATTTTCGGAGTAACAGCCTTGGTAATAGCTCCAGAGCATTCGTTAATAACTAGTCTTTTAGAACAAAAAGATAATAAATTCCTCCTGAAAATTAAAAAATATGTGACTGAAGCCAAAAAGAAATCTGAATTGGAAAGAACAGAGCTTTCTAAAGAAAAGACAGGTGTTTTTACTGGTCTTTATGTTTTAAATCCCTTGAACGGAGAAAAAGTTCCTCTTTGGGTAGGTGACTATGTGGTGGCTACTTATGGTGGAGGAGCCGTCATGGTCGTACCGGCTCATGATTATCGTGATTATGATTTTGCCAAAAAATATGAATTGGAAATTAGGGAAGTAATTTCCGGAGGAAATATCTCTAATGAAGCTTTTGTTGATTACGGTAAGTTGATTAATTCAGGTAAATTTAGCGGCTTGAGTTCTAAAGAAGCGGTTAAAGAAATAACGGCATACTTAATTAAAAATAAATTAGGTAAAAAGACAGTTGCTTATAAAATGAGAGATTGGGTTTTTTCCAGACAGCATTATTGGGGAGAACCAATACCGATTATTCACTGTTCCAAATGTGGGATTGTTCCTGTTCCTGAAAAGGATCTGCCGGTTAAGCTTCCCTATGTCAAGAGGTATAAACCAACAGATACGGGTGAATCACCCCTGGCTGTTATTAAAGATTGGGTTAATACTACCTGTCCGAAATGTGGGGGAGAAGCTAAAAGAGAAACAGATACCATGCCTAACTGGGCGGGGTCTAATTGGTATTTCTTACGCTATCTTGATCCTCATAATGATCAGGAATTGGCTTCTAAAAAGAAGATTGACTATTGGATGCCAATAGATCTTTACAATGGTGGTATGGAGCATACCACCTTGCATCTTTTATATTCCCGCTTTATTTATAAAGTTTTGTTTGATTTTGGTTATGTTAATAGTTCTGAGCCTTATGCTCGTCGTCATTCTCATGGTATGGTTTTGGCTGAAGATGGCCGCAAGATGAGTAAAAGTCTTGGTAATTCGGTAAGCCCTAATGATATTGTCAATAAGTTTGGAGCCGACACACTGAGAGTTTATGAAATGTTTATGGGGCCTTTCGAGCAGTCGATTGACTGGAGTAATGAAGGAGTAGGAGGTTGTTATCGTTTCTTAAGCAGGGTTTGGCGATTAGCTAAAAATAATCTTAGTAAAGAAAAAACGCCCCAAGATTTAACCAACAAACTGCATCAAACTATAAAGAAAGTGGGCAGTGATTTAGAAAAAATGAAATTTAATACAGCTGTCGCTTTTATGATGGAATTTATTAATGAATGGAGTGAGAATTATTTAAATAAAAGAGAAGCAGAGTTGTTTGTTAAAGTTTTAGCTCCTTTTGCTCCTTTTTTAGCTGAAGAAATTTGGTGTGAAGTTTTTAAAAACGAGTTTTCAATTCATCAGCAACCATGGCCTGAGTATGATAAAAAACTTCTCAAGCAGGAAGAGGTGACCATTATTATTCAGATCAATGGCAGAATGAGAGGCCAGCTTAAGCTGGAAAGTAATGATTCTCGATTAGAAGATAAAGTTAAAGAGTTTGCTAAGAAAGAAGGAAAAATTGCTGGGTATTTAAAGGGAAAGAAGATTAAAAAAGTAGTTTTTGTTCCTGGCAGGATCATTAATTTTGTTCTTTAGTCAACCTCCCAGCGTCGGATTTCTACTGGTAATAAAGCGACTCCACTTCTAAGGCAGAACTCAGCAAAATATGGTACAATTAAATAGTGACAATCAACGATTTTATTAAAAAACGGCCATATTTGATTTGGTATACTAAAAATTTCGATAATCTTTCCGCTGATTCTATTGTCGAGGCGGTTTTGAATTACGGTAGTTGGGATGATTTTGAAAAAATGGTAAAAATTTTGGGGATGAAAAAAACAGCCTCAATTTTTAGAAAAAGATCAAAGCAAAAAAGATGCAATTACCGTCCAGAAATAAAAAATTATTTCCAGCTCTATTTCCAGAAGTATGCATAAAGAGGTTTTAACAAGAAAACAGGCAGGATTTCTCCCATTGTTAGAATTATTTTCCAAGGATTTTGGCTTAGTGGGCGGAACAGCAATTGCGCTTTATATTGGGCATAGGAGATCAATAGATTTTGATCTTTTTACTAATAAAGAATTTAAAAACAAGGACATTTTAAATAAAATTTCTAAATCTTTTAAAATAGATATGGTTGTTGTTAATAACCCGGAGGAGTTAATAATCATAATCAAGGGGGTAAGATTCACTTTTTTTCGTTATCCATATAAAGTTGATTATTCAAAAAAGTTTGATAATGTAATAAAGCTTCCAGATCTCTTGACGCTGGCTGCTATGAAGGCATTTGCCTTGGGAATGAGGGCCAAGTGGAAAGATTATGTTGATTTGTATTTCATTTTGAAAAACCATTACAGTATTGATAAAATTGTAAAAAAGGCCAAAAAGATTTTCGGTAATGGATTTAATGAAAAATTGTTCCGATCCCAGATGGCTTACTTCAAAGATATCGACTATAAAGAAGAAATAATTTATCTTAAGGGTTATAAGACGGACGATAAAACCATAAAAAAGGAATTGATTGATTTTAGCTTAAGTTAGCTGAATACTAACAGCAACTCAACTTCCAGTGCAGGATTTCTGCGGGTAATAAGACGAGCTTGACAAGAAAAGGGAACAAGTTTAGATTAAAAGAAAGCAAGTCGGGTTTATATTCCGGCTTTTTTGATGGCAGAAACTTTTTCTTGGGAGAAATTCTTAAAGGAATACAAATGGCAGGTTCTTCTTGGCTTTTTAGGTTTAATTTTTGTTATTAGTAGTATTTTTCTTCTTAATCAAACGGATAATTCGGGTATTCAAATTATTCCCATTGAAGAGGAAGCAGAAGGTAAAACAATTTTCGTTGATTTACAGGGAGCGGTTGAAAAACCTGGATTGTATGAATTAGCCGCCGAGGCTCGCTTGAATGACTTGCTTATTAAGGCCGGTGGGCTTTCAGCAGGTGCCGATCGTGATTGGGTAGAGAAGAATTTAAATTTAGCTCAAAAGCTTATTGACGGAGCCAAGCTTTATATTCCCGAAGAGAAAGAGCTGGGAGTACAAGACTCAGTTTTAGGTAGTGTAGGCGATAGGATCAATATTAATAGGGCTTCTTTAAGCGAGTTAGATTCTTTATGGGGAATAGGTCAAAAAAGAGCCGCCGATATTATTGCCAATCGTCCTTACCAAACGATTGAAGAATTAAAAGATAAAAAAATCATTCCCCAGAATGTCTTTCAAGAAATTAAAGAAGAGATTTGTGTTTATTAATACTCAGGTTAAACTTCTGCTTGTAGTTTTGCTGTTATTTACTCCTTTCTATTTTTTTCGCTTTTATCATTTACAAAGATATAATTTACCTGAAGAAAAGCGAGTGAAAATTAAAGGAAGGGTAATTAAACAACCCTATCTTAAGGGTTCATATCAGATCATAGAGTTAAATTCGGTTTTAATAAGAACACAGCGTTTTCCGGGATATTTTTATGGTGACCAGCTAGAGGTTACTGGCAGATTGGAAAAACAAATGCTAAACCCCTTTCAGACCCGTTATTTAGCGAATTTTCCAACCATTGAGAAGATTGAAGAAAAACAAAATTTAATTAATAAGGTAGGGCTCAAGAAATTTCTTTTTAAAACTAGAGGACAAATTGAAAGGAAGATTGGCGGCTTTTTACCTGAGCCTCATGGCAGTTTGCTTCTAGGAATTCTCTTTGGTATGAAAACTCAGATCCCTCAAGATTTTTGGCAGGATTTGCGGAAAACAGGTACCTTGCATTTGGTGGTAGCTTCAGGACAGAATGTATCTTTGGTAGCTGGTTTTTTGATGGCCAGCTTGATTCATTTTCTAGATCGCCGTAAAGCCATTCTTATGGCTAATTTAGGCATTCTTTTTTATGTTTTAATGGTGGGAGCTGAACCGCCAGCAGTACGAGCAGGAATAATGGTTTCTTTAGCCTTTTTGGGTCAGCTCTTTGGCAGGGAAGGTAAGGCGCTAGTTTTTCTTTTGGCCAGCGTCTTGATAATGCTTTTAATATCACCTTTGGTACTTTTTGATGTCGGTTTTCAACTTTCTTTTATGGCCACCTTGGGTATTTTAGTTGTTTATCCACTTTTAAGAAACAAAAGCAAAATTTTTAATTTTCCTCTTTTAGGTGATGGTTTAGCCGTAACGATAGCCGCTCAATCAACAACCTTACCAATTCTTTTAGTAAATTTTGGTCAGGTAAGTTGGTTGTCACCGCTGATTAATGCCTTAGTTTTGCCCACCATTCCTTTCATTATGGTTTTAGGCGGGGGAATGCTGGTTTTAAGCTGGTTTAGCAGTCTTTTAACTCAGCTGCTAGCTTACTTTGCTTGGTTGTTCTTGAATTACTTTGTTAAGGTGATAGAGGTTTTTGGGAATTTGTTCTGGGTAAGTTATGAATTTAAGCAAATATCTGGTTGGTGGGGAGTTGTTTACTATCTGGTTTTCGCTTTAATTCTTTTAAGATTTTACAAAAGATTAAATGAAAGAAGCTAATTTATTAAAGAAGCCATTTTTCTGGCTTTTTTTGACCTTTGTTTTAATTTTAATGTTTGTTTTATCCTTACCTGATGGTAATCTTCATTTGACCTTTTGTCAGGTGGGGCAGGGAGATGCCATTTTGATTAGTTTTAAAAACAATCAGATTTTGATTGATGGGGGACCTGACAAAAAAGTTTTAGATTGTCTTTCTAAAAACATGCCTTTTTGGGATCGAACCATAGAGATGGTTATTCTTACCCATTCAGAAAAAGATCATTTAACGGGTTTAATTGATGTTTTTAAACGTTATCAAGTAGAACAACTTGTTTCTAATTCAGTTTCTAATAATTCTTTGGCTTTTAAGGAATTTCAAAAAGCGGTTTTAGAAGAAAAGGCTTTGTTTTATGCACCCCAAAAAGGAGATAAGTTTTTAGTTGATGCCGTTCAATTTGAAGTTTTATGGCCTGAATATAAAGTGACTGATAAAAATTGGCAGGGGAATAACCTCAATGAGATTTCTATTGTCCTTGAGTTTTCTTTTGGTAAGTTCGATGTTTTATTTACCGGAGATATTTCCAGTAAGATTGAGCAGCAATTAGAATTGTCAGAAGTTGAAGTCTTAAAAGTTAGTCATCATGGCAGTAAATTCTCTACCAGTGAGGAATTTCTAGAGAAGATAAGGCCAGAATTGGCCATTATTTGTGTAGGTAAGAATCGATTTGGGCATCCGACTACTGAAGTTCTTAAGAGGTTAGAAAAATACTTAATAAAAACTTCAAGAACAGACGAGGGAGTGGTCAGGATAGTCAGCGATGGATATGGTTACATAGTTAGCCACTGACAACTCCCCATTATTAAAGCAAGAGGCTTTACGGCGTTCTCTGGTAATGCTATACTGCAAAATAATGATAAAAGAAAGGATAAAAGTAGATTTAAGCCAAGTTTTAAAAAAACTTCAAATTAATCCTAATGATTTAGAGATAGAACATCCTTTAGATCTTAATCATGGTGATTTTGCTACCAATATTGCCTTAAGAGTTAAAAGAAAAGAACTTCCTATTCCTTTTGATTTGGCCAGTAAAATTGTGGCTACTTGGCGTTCTTCAGGGTTACCGGATTATATTGCCAAAATTGAGGTAGTCAAACCTGGCTTTATCAATATTTGGCTGGAAAACAGTTTCCTTGTCAGTCAAATAGAGGAAGTGATAAAAGGAAAAGATAAGTATGGCTCTTCTGATTTTGGTAAGAACAAAACTGTGGTTATTGATTATTCTTCGGTTAATATTGCCAAGCCTTTTGGCATTGGTCATTTACGCTCGACCATTATTGGCCAGGCAATTTATAATCTTTATAAATTTTTGGGCTATAAAGTGGTTGGCGTTAATCACTTGGGGGACTGGGGAACTCAGTTTGGTAAGTTGATTGTGGCTATTAAGAGATGGAATAAGGGCAATATTAAGGATTTGACTTTTGAAAAACTAGAAAAGCTTTATGTTAAATTTCATAGCCAGGCAGAAAAAAGACCTCAGCTAGAAGAGGAAGCCAGAGCTTGGTTTAAAAAGCTGGAAGACAAAGATCCTGAAGCAAGAAAGATTTGGAAAGCCTGCGTTGATATTTCTTTAAAGGAGTTTGAACGTATTTATGAGCTTTTAGGAGTTAAAATTGATCATAATATTGGCGAGAGTTTTTATGAGGGTAAGATGGAGGATGTTATTATCTTGGCTAAAAGAAAGAAAATAGCTGTTAAAAGTCAGGGCGCTTTGGTGGTTAAGTTCCCTGAATTGGACATGCTGCCAGCCATTCTTCTTAAATCTGACGGAGCAACCACTTATGAAACTAGAGATTTAGCCTGTATTGCTTATCGAAAAAAACGCTGGTCTCCTGATTTATTTATTTATGAGGTAGGATCAGATCAAAAGCTTCATTTTCAGCAGACCTTTGCGGCGGCTGTAAAACTAGGCTACGGTAGACCTGAGCAGTTTATCCATGTAAGTCATGGTTTGATACGTTTAGAAGGGGAAAGAATGAGCACCAGAAAGGGGAAAACAATTCATTTAGAAAGGGTTTTACAAGAGGCTGTTAAACGAGCACAAAAAATTATTACTTCTTCGGAAAACAAAGAGAAACTTCCCAAGACTCAGCAGAAGAAAATCGCCAAGATGGTAGGAGTAGGGGCGGTTAAATATCTTGATTTAATGCATCATCATACTTCTGATATTGTTTTTGATTGGAAGAAAATGTTTGTTCTAGAGGGAAACTCAGCTCCTTACCTACAATATACTTATGCTCGTTGTCAGAGTGTCATGGCTAAAGCAGAAAAAGAGATTTCTTTTCCTGAAGATACTTCACACCTAAAGCTAAAGAAAGAAGAAGAAAACCTTTTACGTGCTCTTTATAAATTCCCAGAAGTGGTTCAAGAAGCAGGGGAGAAATTCTCGCCCAATTTAGTTTGCAGCTTTCTTTTTGACTTAGCCCAGAAGTATAATCTCTTTTATAATAAACACTCTATTCTGGGAGCTGATAATCCTTACACTATTGAGTTTAGATTAGCTTTAACTACCGCTGTAAGTCAGATAATTAAAAACGGTCTTACCTTACTTAGTATTGATACCCCGGAAAGAATGTAATCATGATTAAGCATAAATTAACGACCATTAAAAATGGATTAAGAGTTATTACTGTTCCCATGTCTCAAATAGAATCAACGACAGTGATGATTGGCGTAGGTGCTGGCTCGAGGTATGAAAATAAGAAAAATAATGGCATTTCTCATTTCTTGGAGCATATGGTTTTTAAGGGGACAAAGAAACGCCCTACAGCCTTAGATATTGCTACTGCTTTAGATGGAATTGGAGCGACTTTTAATGCCTTTACCGGTAAGGAACTTACCGGTTATTTTGTCAAGGCTAATGCCCAACATCAAGAATTGGCTTTTGATGTTTTAACCGATATGGTTTTTAATTCCAAACTTGATTCCTTAGAAATTGAAAAAGAAAAGAGAGTTATTATTAGTGAGATTGATATGTATGAAGATATGCCTATGGAGAATATCGATAATGTTTTTGACTCACTAATGTATGGTTTGACCCCTTTAGGTTGGGATGTAATAGGTAAAAAAGAGAATATTAGAAAGATGGGGAAAAGAGATTTTATAGATTATCAGAAGCGTTTTTATTTTCCAAGCAATATGGTTGTTATTGGTACAGGTAAAGTGGAAGAAAAAAAGTTTTTGAATTTAGTTAATGGTTATTTTGGTAAATTAAAGGACAAGCAGAAAGAAGGATTTAAAGCTTTTAATTTTAATCAGAGTGAATCCAGGGTGAAATTAAAAAAACAGAAAACTTCTCAGGCTCATTTCTGTTTAGGTGTTCCTGCGTATAATTATTCTCATCCTGATTATTTCCCAATTTGTATACTGACAATTATTCTTGGTAGTGGTATGAGCTCTCGTTTATTTATTCAACTGAGAGAAAAAAGAGGTTTGGGTTATTATGTTAGAACCACACCAGTATTTTTTATGGATAACGGTCATTTAATAACCCAAGCAGGGGTGCATATAAACAAGATTGAGGAAGCAGTGAAAGTGGTATTGGAGGAGTATGGCAAAATAACTCTAAAGGAAGTAGGTAGAAAAGAGTTAAAAAAAGTAAAAGAATTTTTAAAAGGACGTTTAATTTTAAGCTTAGAGAATTCTGGGTCGATAGCTAATAATTATCTTTATCAGGTAATCTTGGAGAAAAAGATTCGTGATACAGAAGAGAAGATTAAATTGATTGATAAGGTAACTGCTGAAGATATTCAAAGAGTAGCAAAGGATATTTTTAAGTCTGAGAAACTTAATTTAGCCGTTATTGGTCCTTATAAGGACGAAGAAAAATTCAAAAAGCTTCTTAAATTTTAATTTCTCTTTGTCGGAGAGCCGGGATTCGAACCCGGGACCTCGTCGTCCCGAACGACGCGCGCTACCATCTGCGCCACTCTCCGGTGAGTATTCCCGGAAGGAGTCGAACCTTCATCGGTGGTTTAGGAAACCACTGCTCTATCCGTTGAGCTACGGGAACAGATACTGTTGTTATTTTATCAGTTTAGAGAGAAATTTTCTATTAGCGAAGGGAGATAGAGTAAAGATTGATAGGCGTTTCCTTGCTTAGAGAAGTTAAGACGAGAATTTTACTGGCCGAGGGGAAGGGGAAGGCAAAAGAATTTTCAAATGGTCCGGAGTAGACATCGGTGAGATTGGTACCCTCGTATTCAATGATGCTGATTTTATCTTCCTGAACGATAAAGAGGTTTTTAGAAGTAGGGAACCAAGATATTTTAGGGAAAAAAGATTGTTTTTCATCTTCGCTTTCTTGTGGGGCGTCAAGAACATAAAAGTTACGATCCTCTTTAATATCGTAAACATAGACCTTACCTGATTTGATATCTCTTGATTGCGCTTGACTACTGGCTCCGGGGAAAGGTGGGATTAGTTCTTCCGGGATTGAAGCAGAAGCAGTAGCTTCATAAAGAATTTTTGTTTCATCAGGTGAGAATTCGATGTTAACTGTTGAGGTATTGAGGATTTCTAATAATTCTTCTGGTAGTTTGTCAAGTTTGGCTTCTTTGACAATTTCTTCTTCGTTTTGCCATCGTCTTTTAATGCCTAGTATTTGATTGTTAATATCGACCAACTTTGTGGCGGGATTAAGCTGATTACTATTGACCAGGAAGCTTTCTTCAGTAATTTTGCCTTGAGGGGTAAGTTTTTCTAAAGTAATCAGTATTTGCTTTGAATCAGGAGACCATTGATAAGTACCTTTTTCAAATTGTCTGCCCTTAGGAGCGCTTTTAAGAATTTGGATTGGCTCTGGGTTTAAGCCTAGTGGTCTGTCGGATAAAGATAGAACCCAAAGCCCGTTTTTATCGTTTTCCTGTCCAGAAACAGCATAGGCTACTTTTTTAGCGTCAGGAGAGATGATGGGCTTAGAAGCACCTGTAGAAGTTAGAGCTTTAAGGTCAGAGTAGGTAGCAAAAAGGTAGGCATTTGTTTTGGCAACGAGTTCTTTTTTGATGAGAAGCTTCTTTTTCCAAGAACTGTAGCCGTCTTTTTTAATTTCTACCTCATATTCTCCTGGGGGGAGATTAATATTAGCAGGGGTGGTTTTTGACTTAACTTGTTTTCCATCAAGGAAAATTGCAGCCTGATTGGGGGTAGAAACAGCTATTAGGAGACCATTAGGGCGTAATCTTTTACTAGAAAAATCAGGGCGGTATCCTTGAGCGATTTTAATGAGGAAAAAAGCACCAACAGAAATACCGATGATAATACTAAGAGAGATGATGATCCTTTTGCGAATCATAAAAAGAATTTTATCATATTATTGTAGGGAATAACAAGATGGTTTATGATTAATTGCGACTTTACTTGAGATAAAAAGAGGGTCATAATTAAGCTTATTATCTTAACTTTTAAACAGTTTAATCTAAATATCTATATCATATGATATCAAAAAGGGTCGGGATTGATTTAGGAACAGCCAACTCTTTGGTCTGGGTGGAAGGACAGGGAGTTGTTTTAAATGAACCCACGGTAGTAGCGGTTACTATTGATGATGAGCGGGTAATTGCCGTGGGGAACGAAGCTAAACAGATGTTAGGTCGTACTCCAGGTAATATTCGGGCGTCGCGGCCGATGCGAGATGGCGTTATTGCCGATTATGTCGTCACCGAAGCAATTCTTCGTTATTTTATCCAGAAAGTAACCAGTAGAAACCTATTTTTTAAACCGGAAGTGATGATTTGTGTTCCTGCCGGTTGTACTCAAGTAGAAAGAAGAGCAGTTTTAGATGCTACTTTATCTGCTGGAGCCAGAGCCGCTTATCTTATTGATGAGCCTTTAGCGGCGGCTATTGGGGCTGAAATCCCTATTGCTGCTCCTTCAGGAAGTATGATTGTTGATATTGGCGGGGGAGCTGCAGAAGCGGCTGTTATTTCTTTAGGTGCTGTCGTGGCTCATAAGAGTGTTCGAGTGGCAGGCAATAGGGTGGATGAAGCCATTGTCTTGTATGTCAGAAAGAAACATAATCTCATTATTGGTGATCAGACGGCTGAAATGGTTAAAATTAAGATAGGTTCGGCCATGCCGGTACCTAAGGTGGAAATAATTGAGGTTAAAGGTAGGGATTCAATTATCGGTTTACCTAAAGTGATTGAGATTAATTCAACTGAAATTACTGAGGCCATCAGGCCAACCTTGAATCAGATTGTAGGAGCAGTCAAAAGCGTTCTTGAGGAAACGCCACCTGAATTAGCTTCGGATATTATTGATAAGGGGATTATTATGAGTGGGGGGACCAGTCTTTTGCGAGGTTTTGATAAATTTATGACGGCTGAGGTGGGGGTTCCGGCTCATGTTGCCGAAGATCCCCTGCTCTGTGTTGCTAAAGGGATTGGCGTGGCTTTAGAAAATATCGATCTTTATAAGAGAGCCATTATACAAAAATAACTAAAATTTACGTGTCTTATCTAAAAAGATTATCGGTCCTTAAAATTTTAATTAGACACAGAGAATAACTATTAGGGGAGAGCTTATAGTTTAATTATCATTAGCTAGATATAAAATTAGTTTTAAAATGTATTTTTTCCCTTTAATTTGAGGTAAATTGTAGGGTAAATATAATACTCAAAAAGGACAATTTAGTAAAAACATATATCTATAATATTATCCTAATAATAAATTGAGTCTAAAGATCGTCATTTACAGTTCTTTTTTATCGAAGTATTGTTGTAATTTTTACTATAGGAAATGAGTTTTGTTGAAATTTTCTAAAAATTTGCCATTTTTTTAGAAGAAAAAAAAGAATTTTCTAAAAATTATTAATTTTTGAGGTTCAAAAGTGGAAAAAACACAAAAAAACACCCTAAAAAAGGGTGGAGACATAGGCAAAATTATTAAAGTGAGCTTGAATAGCAGTTCTTGTAGTAGAGTGCTAGATGAGGTTTCTAGGCGCTTGCAGGTTCAAAAGAGAATTTTTATTATTACACCTAACCCGGAATTTTTGGTTTTTGCTTTTGATAATCCTTGGTTTAGGGAAATTTTAGGTAAGGCTAATATGTCTATTCCTGATGGGGTAGCTTTCTTTTGGGCTCAGGAGGTAAATAAGGGCAATAATATCTTAACTCGTTTAATAATTGGTTTTTCAACGGGATTAAAGGTAATTTTTAGCGGTTGGGGTAAAAAAAGAGTCACCGGAACTGATCTAGTTGGCTTTCTTTGCAAGATGGCTTCTGAGAAAGAAAAAACTGTTTATTTCTTAGGAGGACAGCATGGGGTAGCCAAAGAAGCTTTAAAGGCCTTGCAAAAGAAACACCCATCTTTAAAAGGTTGGGCGGAAACAGGTCCAAAGCTGAATATAAATGAAATTAAGGCTAGTAATAATAAGATTAGAGAATTAGTTGCTGGGATCAACCAAAAAGAGCCTGATTTTTTATTCGTTGCCCTTGGCATGGGGAAGCAAGAAAAATTTATTTGGGGAAATTGGCTGAATTTAGACGTTAAGCTAGCCGTAGGTATTGGTGGGGCTTTTGATTATCTAGGCGGGCGAGTTAAAAGAGCGCCAGGATGGATAAGGGATGCTGGTTGCGAATGGCTTTATCGGTTAATGAAACAACCTTGGCGTTTTTCCCGGCAGCTTTCTTTGTTAAAATTTATTGTTTTGATAATTAAAGGAAATTTTAAATAGAGGATTATCTTCCCTTTTCTTGTATACCTAAGAGCCACAAAATTGATTCCTTGCGATAACGACGGTCGCCGCGAGAGTTAATGCGAATGGCTGGTAGTTTGCCTCTTTTACCCCAACGTTTAATAGTAAGTGGAGAAACCCTAAGAATTTCAGCTACCTCGCGAACAGTAAGTAGATCAGGTAGTTCTTCAAGCTTGAGTGGTTTTTTACTATCTGACATATATAGCTATAGCTTTTACTATCTCTTTGTAATTTACAATATCATAGTATAAAGAAGGTTGTCAATGGTCAATTACCTTTTAGAACAAAAACAAACCGCTTTGGAAAGCTTTTCCATTAAAAAATAATGAATTTGTTTTCTGAAAACGGTTTGTTATTTTAATTCTACGGTCGCTCCAGCTTTTTCTAGCTTCTTTTTAGCTTCTTCAGCATCGGTCTTGTTTACTCCGGTAATAACTTCTTTAGGAGTACTTTCAACTAAGTCTTTAGCCTCTTTAAGTCCTAGTGTTTGGTTAATTTCTCTAACCATCTTGATAACACTGATTTTACTTTCTCCTGGAGTGGTCAGAACAACATTAAAAGTTGTTTGTCCTTCGGGAGGACCACCCTCAGTTGCTTTTTCTTCGTCTCCCTGAGGAGTATTTACCGGTACCGGTGCGGCTAGTGGAGCAGCGGCAGTAACGCCAAATTTTTCTTCTAAAGCTTTGACGAGATCAGCCAATTCGATAACTGAGAGTTTCCCAATTTCATCGATTAGCTTTTGCAGATTACCACTAACTTTTATTTCTTTTTTAGTTTTTTGTTCATCCTTAGTTTTTTCGTTTTTGTCAGACATTAGTTTTCACCTCCTTCCATTTTTTCTTTTCTAGCATTTAAAACATAAACTAATTTATTAAGATTACCGTTTAGTACCTGAACGAAACCAAAGATAGGGGCTTTTAAAAAAGAAAGAAGCTTAATTTGTAGTTCTTCCAGTCCTGGTAAGTTGGCTAATTCTTTAATTTTCTCAATAGAGATGACTTCATTGTCCCAAAAACCAAACTTAATTTGGGGCAATTCGTTTTCTTTAATAAATCTGTTAAGTTCCTTAAGGGGAGTAAGATCTTCACTATAGATCCACAAAGCGGCTGTGGGGCCTTCCAGTTGTTCTTTTTCTAGTCCTAGCTTGCCCTCTTTTGAAGCTAGATAAAGAAGGCTGTTTTTGATAACCTCAAATTCGCCGCCGACTTTTTTAATACTAAAACGGAGTTTGTTAATCTTGTTTACATTAAGACCACTATAATCAGTTAGGACCAAACCTTTAGCCTGCTTTATCTTTTCAGTTAGATTATCGATGGTAAGAACTTTTTGTGATTTTTTCATTTAAAAAACCTCCCTTAAGAGGAGGTATTTAAAAGATAATAAAAATCGTTTAGTACCTCCGCAGGTTTTACCTTGAATCTTCAAGTACCTACTTCTTAGGTAATTAGATTGTAGTCTTTAAGTGGCTGTTTTGTCAATATTAGATTTTACTAGGGTCTATTTTTATGCCTGGTCCCATGCTGGCGGCAATAACCGTCTTTTTAATATTTTTTTTGCTGACAGCTTTAATTAAAGCTTGGAAATTTTCTTCAAGATTCTTTTCAGAATCGTCAACCTTGCCGATGATTAAATGGATGAGTGGGGCTTTGCTTTCAGTTTTAAAAAAAGTTTTTTTGCCGATTTCTTGAGCGAGTTTTTCTGGTTCTTCGCTGATAGTGCCAGTTTTGGGGTTGGGCATAAGGCCACGAGGGCCTAAAAGTTTAGCGAATTTAGCTAATTTAGGCATCATTTTAGAGTTGCTGATTAAAATGGTGAAGTTAATTTTGCCTTGTTCAAGTTCCTTAATTAACTTTTCATCGGCAATACGAATGACTTGTTGTTTGCCGGCAGGGTGGGGGAATTCAATTTCACCCTTTAAGCCTACTTCTTTAACATTAAAATGAATTTCAACACTGCCTTTAAACTTAGAAATAGAAGTCTCTTTGAGAAGCCTCAAGGCTTCTTTTAAGGGATAAGATTTCTCTCTGTTGACTTTTTCTTTAGCCTTAATATATTTAGCTCCATGTCTTTTAACGGCTTTAGTTTCTTTTTTGGCTTTTTGGGAGAGCTCTTTTTCTAATTTTTTTTCCTTTTCTTCAATGGCTTTGGCTTCAGCTAAGGCTTCTTGGCCGATATCAGCTAATCTGCCTTGGCCTTTACCAGTTTTAATGATGGTTTTTTCTTTTAAAAAACTGCCTTTACCTGTTTTTTTCTTTTTAGATTGTTCTTGTTCAGCGCCGATAGCCTTGATTCTTTTTTTACCCATTGTTTACTTTAACCCCCATACTTTTGGCTGTTCCTTCGACAATTTTTTTAGCGGATTCAAGAAGATCACCACAATTAAGATCGGCTAATTTTTCTTTAGCAATTTTTTCTACTTGTTGCTTAGTTAGCGTTCCTGCTTCTTCTTTGCCAGCAGCTCCGGAAGCTTTTTCTAATTGAAGTTCTTTTTTGATCATTTCTGATACCGGAGGAAGTTTGGTAATGAAAGAGAAGGTCCGGTCTTCAAAGACGGTGATAACTACCGGAATGACTTGGCCTTTTTTGCCAGCTGTTTGCTCATTATAGCTTTTAACAAATTCCATGATGTTTAAGCCGTGCTGGCCTAAGGCTGGACCAACAGGGGGAGCCGGAGTTGCTTCTCCCGCAGATAGATTAAGTTTAATGATAGTTTTTACTTTTTTCATACTTTTATTGAAGTTAGATTTTAGCGACTTGAAGAAGGTCTAACTCTACCGGCGTTTCCCTTCCAAATATACTGACCAAGACTTTAATTTTACCTTTTTCTTCATCAATCCCTTCAACAGTGCCTAGAAATTCAGCAAAAGCGCCGTCAATAATCTTAACGGCTTCACCCGTGGAGAATTTGGCTTTGAATTTAGGTGCCTTCATCTTCACAAATTTTTGGATTGCCTGAATTTCATTTTTATCTAAAGGGGTAGGTTTATTGCCGGTGCCAATAAAGCCAGTAACTCCATTGGTGGTACGAACTGTTAGCCAGGCTTGTTCGTTTAAAATCATTTTGACCAAAATATAGCCGGGAAAGATCTTTTCTTTAATTTTCTGTTTAGTCCCTGAACGAATTTCAATTCTTTCCTGAGTAGGAATTAAGATTTCTAAAATGTTGTTTTCCAAGGTCATTGATTCAACTCTTTGTTTAAGTTGTTGAGCGACTTTTTGTTCATGACCAGAATAGGTATGGACGACGAACCATCGTGCCTTTTTATCATCAGACTTTTTAATGATAATATGGTTTTTCTCTTTTTTATCCATAGTTAAATAAAAATTTCCATCAGTTTGGTAAAGCCGAAGTCTAAGGTGCTGATAAAAACAGCCACGACTAAAGAAACAGCAATAACAATTAAGGTTAAACGGACGGTTTGCTGACGATTGAGCCAGGTAACCTTACCTAGTTCAGCTTTAACCTCTTTCAAAAAAGACGGTATTCGTCCTAGGCCCGTAGGTGTATTCATTGGACAAATTCTAACATATGACTTAAGATGAATCAATATGAGTAATAATAGCAGGAAAATTCGCAAAGCTGTTATTCCGGCTGCAGGCTATGGTATTCGTTTTCTCCCCCAGACCAAGGCCATGCCTAAGGAGATGCTACCAGTAGTTAATAAGCCCATTATCCAATATGTAGTTGAAGAAGTGGTTGCTTCAGGAATTGAGGATATCATTATTGTTACCAATTGGCAGAAACGTTCAGTAGAGGATCATTTTGACAACTCTTTTGAGTTAGAAGAGATGCTTGAAAAAACAGGCAAGGAGAAAGAATTAAAAGAAATAAGAAGGATTGCTGATTTAGCAAACTTTATCTATATCCGTCAAAAGGGAACTTATGGCAATGCCACCCCAGTTTTATGTTCAGAGCCAGCCATAGGCAATGAACCTTTTGTCGTTATTTGGGGTGATGAATTTATTCATGCTCAACCACCTAGATTGAAACAGATGATTGATGTTTACAATAAATATGGCGGTATTGTTATTTCAGGAGTGAGAATTACTGACAAGAAGGATGTTTCCAGATATGGAATTGCCGATATAGAGCCCGTTGAAAATAAGGTTTTTAGAATTAAAAGAATTCTGGAGAAGCCTGATCCAGAAGAAGCCCCGTCTAATTTAGCCACTCACGGTGCTTATATCTTACCCCCAGAGATTTTTAAGGCCATAAAATCTTTAAAACCAGGCAAGGGGGGAGAAGTGTGGTTGGCAGATGCCATAAATGTTTTACGAAAACAAGGTGTGCCTGTTTATGCCTGCGAGATTAAAAACGGTAAGTATTATGATACTGGTAATAAATTAGAATATTTAAAAACAGTTGTTGACTTTGGTTTAAAAGATGCAGAGTTTGGTAAAGATTTTAAAAAATACCTCAAAAATCTTAAATTTTAGGATTCCCTCTTGATTTACTTTTAGCTATTTTGATAAACTTTCCTTATTAACATGTCCATGAAAGTTTTACTCATTTATCCTCGATATCCAGAAACCTTTTGGAGCTTCAAGTATATTTTAAGGATTGTTGGTAAAAAAGCTGCTTTTCCACCCTTAGGCCTGCTTACAGTAGCTTCGCTTTTACCCAAAAGATGGGAAAAGAAGTTAGTTGATATGAATATAGAAGATTTAAAGGATGAGGATATAGGGTGGGCTGACTTAGTTTTCTTGAGCGCCATGATTGTTCAGAAAGAATCAGCAAATCAGGTAATTGATAGGGTCAAAGAATTTGATAAGAAAATAGTTGCTGGAGGGCCATTATTTACTACTGGTGGGAAGGAATTTACTAAAAAAGTTAACCATTTGGTCTTAGGGGAGGCGGAAGAAACCCTACCTTTATTTTTGAGAGACCTTAAGAAAGGTTGTCTTAAAAAGATTTATCAATCTAAAAAATTCCCTGATCTTAGGAAGAAATCAGTTGTTCCTGATTATAGTTTAATTGATATTCACAAGTATAATTCATTATGTATTCAATATTCTCGGGGATGTCCTTTTAATTGTGAATTTTGTGATATTGTCATTCTTAATGGACGAGTGCCAAGGTATAAGACAAAGGGGCAGATTGTTAAAGAACTTGAATTTTTACGCAAGCTTAGATGGAAGGGTGGAATTTTCTTTGTTGACGACAATTTCATCGGCAACAAACAAGCTGTTAAAAAGGAAGTCTTGCCAGCTATTGTTAAATGGCAAAAAGAGAAAAGACAACCCTTTTTATTTATTACTCAAGCTTCAATTAACTTGGCTGATGATCCCGACCTAATAAAACAGATGGTAAAAGCTGGTTTTACGACTGTTTTTGTCGGTATCGAAACACCAGATTCTGAAAGCTTAAGAGAATGTAATAAAATCCAAAATCAGGATCGTGATTTATTGGCAGCAGTTAAAAAACTTCAAAACGGAGGATTAGAAGTTCAAGGAGGTTTTATTGTCGGTTTTGACCATGATACAGCTTCTATTTTTAAGCGTCAGATTGAATTTATTCAAAAGAGCGGTATTGTCACGGCCATGGTAGGTTTGCTAAGTGCTTTACCTAGAACGGAACTCTACCAACGTCTTAAAAAAACAGGCAGATTGCTTAAAGAAACTACGGGAAGCAATACCTCAACTGATCTTAATTTTATTCCCAAGATGAGGAGACAAACTTTAATTAGAGGTTACAAAGATATTCTTAATACCATTTATTCTCCCAAAGAGTATTATCGGCGAATTATTAATTTCTTAAGAGAATTTAGGCCGCCTCCCAGAAGAGCTTATTTAAGGGTAAGGTTTTATCACTTAAGAGCTTTTTTAGCTTCTTTATGGCTTTTGGGTATTAAAAATAAAGGTCGTAGGTATTTTTGGAGATTGATTCTGTGGAGCTTATTTAAAAAACCAAAAGTTTTTCCTCAAGCGATTGGTTTTTCTATTGTTGGGATTCATTTTAGAAGGCTTTATGGTAAGAAGAATGGCTCGTGGGTTTAGTTGTAGTATTAATTGCTACTTGTATCCCTTTTGATATATTTAAATTTTAATCTTGTCTAAGGAATTTACTTCTTAGTCTTGAGAAAAGCGAAATTCTTTCTATTTCTTCAGCGTTTATGGGGACTATTCCTTCAGGGAGATTTTTTCCAGATATAATTTTATCTTTCCCAGTTTTATAGAAACAGGGGATTTTGTAAAGTAAGCGAGGATTAGCTTTTACAAAATTTGTTTCTTGTTTATTTTGTTTCCCCTTTTTTCTTAGCTGTTTTTGACGTTGTTTATCCTTTCTTAAGTTTTCTTTAGCTGCTGATATAAAATTGCTGTTATATCCGAGGGGGAGTTCTTTTTTTGATACCATTTTATTTAGGAAGAAATTATATTTGAAAAAGAAGGAGAGGTCAAGGGTATCTTGCTATTGTAGTGTTAAAAAGGGAGGAATATCAAGTTATGGGATAAAAGCAGGGACTAGTAGACGATGCTAGGACCTTTTATCTTGGAATTTAGGCAAAATTTAAGCACCGCTTGGAAAGTAATTAAGGATTACTAACCTTACGGTGCTTATTGGAAGCTCAATTAACAGAAAAATTTATTTCTCTTCTTCTGGGATATACTCCATTCTTTGAAGATTATCATATTGTAAAGGTATGGAATGTTCTCCTTTTTCTTCTATTAGCTCCTTTACTTTTTTAAACCTTTCTAGACATAGAGCCTTGATAGTGTGTACTATCCACTTAGCAAACATTTCATCGAAATACTCTTCTACACCTGAAACTCCAATAACAATACCTTGGAAATAAACACCACCGCTATAAATTGAGTGACCCGGACCAAGTACCCATGGCTTACGTTCTATTATATAGCTAGTGTCTTTCTTTTTTGCCATGGCGGTACATGCTTTAGAAAGAGCTATTTTATCGAAAGGGTATTTCCATTTTTTCTTATTACCAATATCATATTGGTACAAAATGATGTCACTCTCCTGTGGGTTGAGAATACAGATACTTAGAGCTTTCCTTTTTACAATTCCTGATTTCATTGCCTCTAAAATGCTAGGCAAAACAATTTGGACCGCTTTTTCAGCTATTTTGCGATCAAGAATAAAGCTTTTCTCTTTCAATGTAGTCTCCTTCTTAATGTTAATGAACTTAGGGGAAATATTACCACAAAAAGGGAGGAATATCAAGTTATGGGATAAAAGCAGGGGCTAGTAAACGAAGTTAGAACCTTTTATCTAGGAATTTAGGCGAGGAAAAGGGTGCTTAGGAGATTTAAAAAGTAGTAATTAACTACAATTCTAGTCTTCCAAGACACCCTTTTAATTTCACCAGTACGCTTTCTGCTTAGAAAAATCTATAATCTGATTAAATATCCAATGCTCCTAGATAATGTTCAAGCTTTTCAGTGATTTCTTCAACATTCTTAGAAACATTACCTACCACCTCAATAGAATAAAAATACAACGGACCTTTTTTTGTAGATACTGTCGCAACTTTGACTGCTCTACCCATAGAATTACCTTTACTACAGTGAAGTACAGGGCCATTATCATTATAAGTTTCTATTGGGCGATTACTTCTATAACTGATTCGCTTTCCCCAGCTCATTCTTCCTATGATTGGGGCTTTGCTCATCCGCAAAACCTTCCCTTGGCGATCGATTATTGCATACCCCATTTCTTTTTTTCCTTTCCTTCTTTTTGTCTACAGTGATCTGTAGATCAGTAAGTAATCATATGCTTTTACTTTATCAAGCAGAAGCTAGAGAAAGACAAGACAAACTTATCCGTCTTTAGCTTCCGCTTGAAGCAAAAAAACAAGGCTCAAAAAGAATTTTATACTCTTAAAGTGCGACTGATGATTATCTTAAAGTTTTAAGAATACTTAAAGTAAAAATAACTTTCTTTAAACTTTTGTTTTACGGATAAAATGGTAACATAAATGAGGCTAAAAATCAAGATATAGGATAAATTGCAGGGGCGACAGGACTCGAACCTGTAACCTCTTGTTTTGGAGACAAGAACTCTACCAGTTGAGCTACGCCCCTAGATATTTTGCAAACCTATTATATAATGCCGTTAATTCTTTTGCAATTAAACAAGAAGTAGAAGCTACTTTAATTTACTTTTTTCTTTATGTTCTGTCTTTTTTTTACAGACTGAGCAATATTTTTTCAATACTAATTTATCAGGTGTATTAGTTTTGTTCTTTTCAGTAATGTAATTTTGACTTTTACAAACTGAACAAACTAAAGCTAGTATTTGTCTTTGTCCTTTTTTTGCCATATATTTTTCCTCCTTTTTGAGCCTGAGTCGGGGATTGAACCCGAGACCTCGTCTTTACCGAAGACGTGCTCTACCAACTGAGCTACCCAGGCGCTTTTAACGTAGTGCTAGGGGAGGGATTCGAACCCCCGTAGTCTTTCGACGCCTCTTTTACAGAGAGGTGCATTTGGCCGCTCTGCCACCCTAGCTAATAAATTTTTTAAGAAATTTTTTAGTATCTGTTTTTATCAATTCAACTAATTTCTTATCATGATATCGAATATGAATAAGTCCATAAGGCATTTTGTGTTTCTTTTTTTCTATAAAATCTTGCCGAACGTAGGGTTTAATAAATTGTTTTTTAGGAATTTTTGTGATTCTATTCCAATAGTTAATTAATTTTTTAATATCCTGGTTAGCATAACAATAAAGTAAAACTCTTAGCTTTCCCTCATTGACTCCATAAATCTGTCTTGATATTTTTAGGAATAATTTAATCATTAAAGGATCGCTATTTGTAAGATCTACAGTATGATCGCTCGTTTTTACTCCTTCGCCCCAATAAACCATCAATCCAGCTATTTTTAATTGTTTTTCCTTATTTGTTAAAGTACTTTTAGCTTTGAAAGAGGGAGGTGCAGCCAGAAAAGCCAAGCGATGTGTTTCTGCTTGGTTTCTTCTTGGCAAGTTGTTTTTCTTCATAAAACCTATTACTTGCCAGACTGAAACACCAAGTTTTTTCCCAACCTTTTTTGCACTTAGTCCTTTCTTATAGTACAAATCTTTTACTTTTTCTATAGACAGATCCATAATACAACCGAACTAATTTTAACATAAATTAGCTGTCTTTAAAAGTTTTAGGTCTTAAACTTAGCTTCAAGTATGCTATACTTAGTTTATGGCTAAAACAAAACCTTTAATTTCTGTTTTTGTCCCTGCTCATAATGAAGAAAAGACAATTAAAAGATGTCTTTCTGCTTTGAAGAATCAAGACTTTCCCGGAAAGTATGAGATTCTGGTTGTCAATAATGCTTCAACTGATGAAACAGGAGAGATTGCCAAAGAGATGGGCGTAAGGGTTGTTTTTGAGTCTAGAAAAGGCTATGGGTTTGCTTTAAAGAGAGGTTTTGATACAGTTAAGTCAGATTTAGTCGCTGTTACCGATGCTGATACGATAGCTCCTAAGGATTGGTTGTTTAAAATTTACAAGGCTTTTAAGAAGGATGTAGATGTAGTTGTAGTAGGTACTAAAATTGTTTGTAGGCCTATTTTCCCATTGGCTTTAATCGCCCAGTTCGTTTGGAATTTTATTGCCGGCCCTCTTTTTAAAATCTTTTCTGGATGCGGAATAGCTTTTAGAAAAGATGCTTATCAGAAAGTAGGAGGAGTTAACACTAGTTTTAATTTCAATAGTGATACTGATTTATGTTTGCGAGTTAAAAGAGAAGGAAGAGCTGTTTTTTTGCCTGACAATTCGATTATTACTTCTTCTCGTCATTTTCGGGGAAGAGAAGGTTTAAAATATGCCTTGAAAGGCTCTATTAATGCTATTTCCTTAATGCTTTTTAAGAAGGTTCCTTTTTTCCATTTCGGCGACGTAAGAAAAGAGTAGATTATGAGAAGATTATTTTCTTTAGTTGCGATCTTTATTTTTATTGCTGCTATTTTGGCTTGGCTTTTGATTCCAACTAATTACGTAGGTAAAGGCCTGATTTCACCTTTATCTTCCTTACAACAGAAAAAAGAGAGGCCTTTGGATAAATATAGCTTTGAGGCCTTAAGAGATAAAGAGTATTTGGGGAGCGAGATTAAACTAGAGAAAGTTATTAAAGAGGAAGATGAATATACTTCTTATCTATTTTCTTTTCAATCAGAAGGTAAAAAGGTCACCGGTATGGCTAATATTCCCAAAAGGGAGGGGAAAAGGCCGCTAATAGTCATGCTTAGAGGTTATGCTGATGATGAGATCTACTTTACGGGATTGGGAACAAGGAAGGCGGCTGGTGTTTTTGCTGAGAATGGTTTTGTCACTTTGGCTCCTGACTTTTTAGGTTTTGGCGGTTCTGATACCTCCAGTGCTAATATTTTAGAAGCAAGATTTGAAAGACCGCTTACTGTTTTAAACTTATTAGCTTCCATCAAAAACTTACCACAAGCTGATTCGGATAAGATTTTTCTCTGGGCTCACTCTAATGGAGGACAGGTTGCTTTATCTGTTTTAGAAATTACTCAAAAGGATATAGCAACTACTTTATGGGCGCCAGTTACCAAGGGTTTTCCTGAATCCGTCTTACAGTATATAGGGGAGCTAGATGACCAAGGTTTGAAGGTAAAAACAGCCATTGATAATTTCTTGTTAAGATATGATCCTAAAAAATATTCGATTGATAATTACTTTGCTGATATCCAAGCTTCAATTCAGATTCATCAAGGCTTATCAGATCCTCTGATTGATGGAGAAGATATAGACGAATTTGCCAAAACAATGGCCAAGTTGGGTAAAAACGTTAATTATTATAAATACCTAGGGAGTGACCATAATCTAAGTAAGGATTGGGACTTAGTGGTTAAGCGTGACCTAGAGTTCTTTAAAAGATTACTTTAGATTGACAAATTAAAGATTAAGTGGTAAATAGGACTGAAGATGAGTATAGAGAAAGAAAAATCAAATTTAGAAACTAAATCTCATTTAGATCCCGTGGATATTGTTGGTGCCATTTTTGCCCACTCGGGATTAGACTCATTCCCTTTCAATACTAGATTTTTACATGATTTTTTTCGAAAAACTCAGAAAAGCCATAGGTATTCGAGTTTGCTTGAGAAATTTGCTTTTACACCCCGTGGCGTGGATGATCTCTATTCCCGTCGACTAGACTTAGATCTTTTGATGCTTATGAAAGAAGACTCTCTTGAATGGGTACCAAAAGGAATGAATTTTGGCAAGCTTAGAATGAGCGATAAAGCAAGGAAAGAAAAAATTGACGCAGCCCTCAAGGGAGATCCCTCTAAAAAAACCCAAAAACTTCTTAAGGAATTAGGAGAAAGATTCAAAAAAGAAGTTAAGAGATTTTACATTGAAGAAAAAAAGTAAATTAATTCTCTCGCTTTTAAATTTACATCCTTCGATTATATTCAAATAAACTAGCTTTTTGTGATAGAATGGCAATATGGAGAAACAAGAAGGGATTAATCGTCATCCCCAGGAGAAAGAAATTGAAAAGGGAGTAGCAGAAGTAGTAATTAAAGAGAGGATGAGTGAATTACTCGAGCTTATTGAGATGGATTTTTTTGAAGTAGGTAATCGGTATGGAGTTGAACAGTTTTTCCCAGATCCAACAGAGTGGGATTCTTTAAAGGAGAAAGAACGACAAGACTTTTTAAAATTATTAGGCTCTTATTTAGATGCGGATTTATTAAATATTCTGGATAATAAAGTAACTCGTAGCTATAAGGAACAAGGAGTTCCAGGTCAACCGAGTGAAGGGGGAGCTGATGTCCGAGTGTTGGCAACTAAATTTCCTGAATTAGAAATTCATGTAATGGAGTATAAAAATCCTAAATTAGGAGTTAGATATGATTTAGTAAGGAAGGAGGTGAATAAATGAAAAAAGCAATTCCTTTTGTTATTGTTGGGGTTGTTGTTATTATTGCTGCTGTTAGCTGGTTTGTTTTTGGAAAGAAAGGTGGTGGAGAAGAAGTTAAGCAGGAAGTTAAACAAGAAGTTAAACAGGAAGAGAGTTTTACCGGTAAGTTAAAAGAAATGATTACCAGGAATGTTCCTATGAAGTGTACCTTTAAGGATGATAAAGGTAATTCTGGCGTTGGCTATGTTAAAAACAAAAGATATTACGGTGAAGTAACTAGCGATGGTAAAACTGGCTATGTGATTATGGTTGATAATTGTATGTGGAGTTGGTCTTCAGAGGAAAAACAGGGAGTTAAAATGTGTTTTGATGTTGAGGAAGGAGAAGATCTTTGGGAAGATTGGGAAGGAATGGATGAAGAGGCCAAGACGAATACTCCTCAAGGTAGTTATAATTGTAAACCAGCGATTGTTTCCGATTCTCTTTTTAGCCCACCTGCCGATATTAATTTTATGGATATGAATGAATTTATGGATTTTGGGGAAGAGATGGAGGAAAAAGTAACGGAGATGATGGGTTCTGAAGAATAATTTCTTTTTAAAAGGTTTTTGAGCCGAAGGTGGGATTCGAACCCACGACCTATTGTTTACAAAACAATTGCTCTAACCGCTGAGCTACCTCGGCGTACTTCTATTCTATCAGAAAAGGGGGATGATTTCTATTTTTGGGGATAAAAAAGCCCTGCCATGTAGGCTTTCTATAGGCATTTTCCCGAAGAATCAAATAAATGGGTATATTGTTCTGTCAACCACGGTTGACAGAAACATAAATTCCCTACTTAAAAGGTTGTAGAGGAAAAACCCTCCTACAGAAAAAACCTATCTGGCAGGACGTTTTCACAATAACAAAATTGATTTTTTTAGTCAAGATGACGCATTGTATCGCAATAGATCAGTTTTGTCTTAGATGAGGGGAGTACCAGGAAGAAGTAGGGATAAAATGGCGTTAATAATAGGGGAGATAATGACAAATAAAGGAGAGAAGCCAAAAATAGGGAAGATAAGAAATAAAATGATGAAAAAACCAAATCTTTGCAGAAAAGTATCCCACTGATAGGCTATTTTTTGAGGTAAGAGCCCAATTAATACCTTACCACCATCAAGAGGATGAATGGGTATCAGATTAAAGATGCCCAGGACTACTGCTAAAAAGATGAAAGGAGTTAGTATTTGTTCTACTAGATAAGCGGTGGGGCCGATGACTAAATATCCTAGGCGAATAATAAATGATAAAAAGATAGCTAAAATAAAATTAGCGGCCGGACCGGCAAAGGAAATTAAAGCTGCATCTCGGCGAGGATTTTTTAAATTAAAGGCATCAAAAGGAACAGGTTTTCCCCAGCCAAAAATAAACGGCGATCGGATGATTAATAAAATTAAAGGTAAAAGAACACTTCCAAAAGGGTCCAAATGAGCTAGGGGATTTAAGGTCATTCTACCTTTTAATCTAGCTGTTGGGTCTCCTAAGCGATTAGCTGTCCAGGCATGAGCACATTCATGAACGGTAATAGCCACCAGTAAGGCGGCTATCCAGATAAAGAAAAGTAAACGATTGCTAAAGAGATTCTGAATCATAATTCTCTTGTTTTTAACCTAATCTTTTGGTATTATAACATAATAATCTTATGGCTTATAAATGTGATAGCTGTGGAAAAGGAATTTTAGTTGGTAAAAACGTTTCCCACGCTAAGAATAGAACCAGAAGAATAAGTTTACCAAACCTTCATCCTTTTAAAGGCAGGCTTAAAGGTCAAGAAGGAAAGTGGTTGCTTTGTACCAAGTGCTTAAGAAAAGCTAAGAGTAATCAGCCTAAACCTGCTCCGAAAAAAGAAACCCCTGCCGAAAAATCTGTCTAATATCTTTTATGAGTAAGATTGAGCAGTTCAAATTACATCTTTATCCAGAGCTTCCAGAGGAGAAGCCAACAGTCTATTTAGATAGGATAAGAGTTGGTTCTTCAGCCATAGAAATACTTGAAGAAATAACCAAATGCTTTTCGGGTATAGAAAAATTTATGTACATTAAGTATGATCCCTATCATTCATCTGGCTGTATTGATGATGACGATTCTTTTATTTATAGCGAGTTAGATAGCTACTCGATTTCCGCTGATAAGGTTAATAAAAAAAATCTTCTTTCGATTTCAGACAATTTTTTTAAAAAAGAAAAAATCTTAGGAATAGCTTCAAAAGTAACTATGAAGGATGGTTCAGAGGCTCATATTCCCATGATGGATTTCGGCTGTTCTATAGAGGAAGAAAATTTGGCTAAAATTGAACAAATAATGATTCCCTATCATGGATTCATTTTAGAATCTGGAAATTCCTATCATTTCTGGGGAAGTCAATTAATGACAAAGAATAAATGGCAAGGTTTTCTGGATTATTGTGACAAAAAAAATAAAGATTCTCAATATTTTTTTACTGAGGAAGAAAATTTAGTTGAAGAGAATTACATAGCGGCCTGTAGATCTAGGGGGACTTGCATTTTGAGAATTTTCAACTATCTTAACCCAAATACGGGGGTATTAGAAAAAGACGAACCAAAAGTAGTTAGGGTTTTGAAATAGTTATTTTATAATCTTTACTTGCGGATAACCTTCTTGGAACTGTTTAAAGGTGACAGGATTTTTCCCTTCTAATTGAACTTGATCAATAAGAAACTTGTTTTTTTCTAAGTGAGCTTTAAGGACTTTTAGTCTTTTAGTTTGGCCGTTTATTTTTATATCTGTCCAAGCTCCAGGCCAGGGGAACATGGCTCTAATGAAGCGCTCTAGGTATTGG
The DNA here is from genome assembly GCA_965230945.1 of uncultured Gammaproteobacteria bacterium. Taxonomy (GTDB): domain Bacteria; phylum Patescibacteriota; class Microgenomatia; order PFEM01; family JAPLYW01; genus CAZJJY01. The sequence continues at coordinate 538,336 of OZ246397.1, forward strand.
TTTGGCTTTTTCCAGTCAATCTTACCATCATTACGACTTAGTTTTTTAGTATAAGTAGCTTGGGTATGGTCTTGTTGGCGTACTTCAATTTTATCTTCTATATAGGCGGGAAGAATTGTGGTTAGGATTTCAGTACCAATAATAAAAAGTCTTAAATAGAGGCTTTGAGCAGTATCATCTCCTTTTATTTCTTCCTTTGTTTGGGCTAGGATTGGGCCATGGTCAATTTCTTTATCCATTTTGATAATGGTTACACCTGCTTGTTTGTCGCCATTTAAAATGGCTGTTTGCGCTGGCGATGGACCACGGTATTGGGGCAATAGTGAAGGATGGATATTTAGAATGCCTTTTTGGGGTAGATTTAAGATTTCTTTAGGCAAGATAGCTCCAAAGGCAGCTAGAATAGCCACATCAGGCTGTTCTTTTAACGATTTAAGCCTTGTTAAAGAGTTTTTATCTTCAATGATTCTTATAATTTCTATTTTTTTATCCTTTTTAAGGATTTTTAAAATAGGAGAGGAATAGATTTTTGAGCCAAAGAAAATAATTTTAATCTTTTTCATATAAAAGTGATTTCTTCAAAGATTTCTTTTTTGTTTTTATCTTTGGTTAAGTGATAAAGCTTGCCTTTTTGTTCAAGAATCCTTTCGGTAAAGAGAATGCCATTAAGATGATCCATTTCGTGTTGCAAACAGATAGCCTTTTTAAAGCTAAAGGTTTTCTTGTGCTTTTTGCCTTTTTCATCTTGCCAGTTGATTTTAATTTTATAAGGACGATCAACAAAACCGTAAATTTTGGGTACTGATAAACAGCCTTCAAAAAATAGTTTTTCCTTAGGTAAAATTTGAGTTAGAGTTTTTTTAAAGGGAATAATCTTAGGATTAATGAAAACCTCAAATTTATCTTCTATTTTGACGACAAATATTCTTACTGGCTGGTTGATTTGGATAGCTGAAAGCCCGATTCCTTCTGGGTCAGAGGCTGCTTTAACAGTATCCAGAAGATTTTTAATAGTTTTTTTGATTTTATTATCAATCTTTTTAACCGTTTTCGATCTCTGTCGCAATTTTGGATTAGGGACGGTAATGACTTTTTGTTTATCCATAAATTAATTTTATCATATTAGAGATTTTTAATATAGAAGTTTACCTTTTGATGCCTTTTTTGAAGCAAACTTTATTTTATCTCCTTAAGGATTTTTAATCTTGTTATGGTTGATTCATGATGAGGATCGATTTTCTCTAAGATATAATTTAATTGTTCTTTGGCTTTTTCGATCTCTTTTCTTTCTTCGTAAAACAAAGCTAAAGCATAACGGGCTTGAGTGTAATTGGGCTTGAGTTCAACAGCCTTTTGTAATGTTTTTAAGGCTGTTTCTTGCTGATCAATCTCGTTATACAAGATACCTAGATTATATTGAACTTTGGCATCCGTGGGGGAGAGTTTTGCTGCCTGAAGTAAAGCAGTGAGGGCTTGGTTGTTGTAATCCTTATTGATTTCCTTAAGCTTGTAAAAAATTCTCGTTCTGTTTTTCCAAAAATTAATATTATAGGGGCTGATAATCAGAGCTTGATTGGAGGCTTTAATAGACGTATCAATTAATTGGGCGGAAAGGGTGGCATTGCCTTGTTTAAAGGCCACAACTGCTAAGGTGGCTGTTACTAGACTGATTTGATTTTGATAGATGGGTTCGTTGGGGCGAATATTAACAGCCTTTTGAAGTTCCTTGAAAGCTGAGTTTACATGACCGGCTTTATTTAATTTTTCACCTAAGGCAAGGCGGCTGTCGGCATACCAATAACGAACCACAGAGGTAATTAGAGTCAAGGCTGAGATGAGAATAAAGGTAAGTGTAAGCAATTGCCATGTCCTTAATTTAAGATTTTTATTAATTATCATTTCTTTTTCTTGGGAAAGATTGATGACAAAGAAAGCCGGCAGGAGAAAAAACAAAAGGGCAACGACAACTACAGAGAAACCAAAAAAGTTGGTTATTAAAATGCTTATAAAACCGGCCAGCAAGGCAAGGTTTAGACTATTTTGCTTTTTGATCGTCTTTTTTAGCCCCCAGATGAGAAAGGTGATGATTAAGGTCAAATAGCCAAGTAAGCCAGCGGTTCCTGTAGTAGCGGCAAAGTTCAGGTATTCATTATGGGCTTTGTTGTATAAAAAATCCCATTCACTGATATCGTTATGCTCTCTGGGTCGATACCAGTAATAGGAATAAGCAAAGGTTTCTAGTCCAGTGCCAAAAAGAGGATGGTTTTTCCAGACAGCTAAGCCTCCTTTCCAGACAATTTTGCGGATTTCTCCTGATTCGGTACCGCCTGAAGGAATTTGGTTTTCCTGGACTACAGCTTGTGGTTTTGCTTTTTTTGAGGCTAAATCTTTAATACTTGGTGTCCAAGGAGTACCTGACAAAAAGGTAACCACAAAGACAAGGCCGGTGACGATAAGGAAGGGTTTAATAAGAACTTTAATTTGCTCTTTGTTAAAGAAGACAATTCCTGCCCAAAAAATCAGATAGATAATGGCAAAGCCGATGATCCCAGAGCGTGATTTAGTATATAAAAGGCAAAGATAGAGAATAAAGATTAAACCTAAATTTAGCCATCTAACTTTTTTGAAGTTTATTTTAAAAGGGAGGGGGTTTTGGTTTTTCAGGAAGAAGGCCATGGGGATGGTTAGTAGAGCTACCAACCAGGCTGCTAGCCAATTAGGTTGACCTAGGGTGGAAAAGACTCGGTTTTGGACATCTTGAACCCAAAAGCGGGCATCAATACCAAAATGTTCGGCAATACCATAGAGAGAAACAATGGTAGCTGAAGCAAGAAGACAGCGGATGCCTGTAGTTAACTGGGTTTTTCCTATATTAGAAACAAAAGCCCAATAAAGAATAAGATAGCTAAAGGTTGAAAGCAAGCCACCATTGAAACGAGAATAATAACCCCAAACTGAAGTATGGCGGTCGATTGAAAAGACAGTGGCTAAAACTTGAGTAATCAAGAAGATAAGCAGGGGTATATCCCAAAATGTTTTTTTAAAGATAATTTTTCGATTGAAAATCATTTTTATCAGCCAGGCTGTAAGAATGATAATGGTCAGAAGATAGACAAGCAGCATTTTGTTAAACTCAAAGAGTTCGTAGTTCCAAGGAGTCATTGTAAGAGGGACGAGGAAGAAAAGGAGATAAAATGAGCCAGTAATTAGCCGATTGCAAATTCTTACGGGCTTTAACATAAGTTTAAGTATACCATGGATAAAGTAAGTGTGATAAAATTGTTTTGAAATGAAATTAGGACCACTTTCTTCGTTTATTTCTGCTGATTTGGGTATTGATTTAGGGACATCTAACACCCTTGTTTTGGTTCGAGGAAAGGGAATTGTCATTAGAGAAGCTTCGGTTGTAACTCGCCATAAAAAAACCAAAGAAGTTTTGGCTATTGGGAGGAAAGCTAAAAAGATGGTAGGCAAAACCCCTCTTAACATTGAAACAGTAAAGCCTCTTCAAGATGGAGTCATTGCTGATTTTGATGCCACCGTAGCCATGCTTTCTCATTTTATTCAGAGCCTTTCTAGGGGAGGGAATTTGTTTTCTAAATTAGTCAAACCTCGAGTAGCTCTAGGTATTCCTTCAGGAGTAACTGAGGTAGAGAGAAGGGCTGTTCAAGATGCGGCCTTAAGTGCCGGAGCCAGAAAAGCTTATTTGATAGAAGAACCTATGGCGGCTGTTATAGGTTTAAACTTATCTATTGATCAGCCACAGGGAATTTTAATCGTTGATGTTGGTGGAGGAACAACGGAAATCGCCTTAATTTCTTTAGGGGGTATTGTCGTTGATCGCTGTTTAAGAATTGCTGGTGATGAGATGGATCAAGCCATTATTAATTTTATTAAATTGAAGTACTCCTTGCTTTTAGGACAGGCGACAGCAGAAGATTTGAAGATTCAGCTTGGTTCAGCTTTAGCTCCTAAGGTAGAAGATGGGAAGGAAAGACAGTTGGTAGTCCGAGGCAGAGATTTAGAATCAGGTTTGCCTAAGTCAATCAAAATCCAAAGCAGTGAAGTTAGAGAGGCGATAGCGCCGGTTATTCGCCAAATTATTGATCAAATTTCTGATCTGGTTGAAGAGGCCCCGCCTGAATTGGTGACCGATATTGTTGGCAAGGGAATTGTTCTTTGTGGGGGGGGAGCCTTAATAGCTAATTTGGATAAATTGATTGCTGAAGAAACAAAAATGCCAGTTTGGGTGGCAGATGAACCGCAGACTTGCGTTGTTAGGGGTTGTGCTAAGTTACTTTCAGATGAGAAACTACTTAATAAGTTTAAAGTAATTGGTGGTTTAAGGTAAATTGCTCTTTTAATTTTAAATATTTAAGTAAAAATTAGGTAAGGGAGGCAAAAATGTTTTGGAAAGTTTTTTGGGGGATTTGGATTGTTCTTGCTGTTCTGTGCATAGGATTTTTTATGTATTACTTAGCTACATTGCCAGAGGTCAGTTTTCTATTAGAGGAAAACAAGACGCTTAGTGAAGTTGATGTAACTTGTAGTTCTGGTCCTAGTGAAGTAACTGTGGTGTGGGAAAAACTAGGAAATGACGGAAAGCCGATAACAGAAAGTTTCAGTGCACCAGGGAGCGGATTTCTGAACTTGATTAAATCAAGGCATATTCAAGAAAGTAGGCAAGGGAGAGAACTATTCATAACACTTAAACCATTTTGGCTTGCTCTTTATTTCTTTTGGAGTGTTTTATTCGTTTCTACAATAATGGTTTTAAGATACATTTTTAAAACACTAAGATAGCGGTGATATTATATTACTGCATAGTCATTACCGCTATCTTGATCTTCCTCCCTTGCCTTTCTTTATTAGAAGAGTCGCTTAAAAGACGACTTTTTGGTGTAAGAATTCTATAGGATTTAATTATTTGGAAGTTATAGGGCTAAACTTGACAAACTCTATAGGATATGGTATTCTAGCATTTAGAAATAGGCAGAAGCTTGTTTCTTATCGCACATTACAAATAGGGCAAGAAACGTAGTAATCATGTAAAAAAGAATCGAGTAAGGAGTAAAAGAAATGGAAAAGAGTCGTAGGAAGAGAACTGTTTGGGGTTATTTCCGCCTTGTAATCCAAATCGTAGTGATTGCAATAGTTGGTATTATGGTAGCGATTGCTATTTTAAGCAGAGCTGGCTTAAAAGATTTGATATTCGTTATAGTGGTGGGAATAATCTTGCTTGTAATCAGTCGTTTTTGTGACTAATAGTTTTAGTTAAACTTTGCCTGTGGGGGCATGGCTTTAAGCTAGGAGGAAGAATGATTATTATTGGAACGATTATTTCAGGGATTTTTATTTGCACAGCAGTTTTGCTTATAGGTAACGGTAAGTTATCTAAAATAATATCTCATGGAAAATCGTATAGAAATAGGTGGTAAGTTTGGTGGCGAGGATTCGTTCTAATTGCGGATTATTATCCTCCTATCAAACTCAACCTAAATTTTCTTGCCCTTTTTTTTCAAGAAGGTCGCCTAACCAGCGGCTTTTTTGTTGGCTTTCTATGTTAGAATAAGGCGATGAAAGATAAGTGGTTTAAAAAGATAAGCTTTTTATTTTTAGCTTTGGTATTACTTTCTTTTTTACTCTTTTGGTTTGATAAACAAAGTTGGATTTCTCCTCTTTTTGCTTTAATTAGAAAACCCATTAATAAGACGGAGGAAAGCTTCTTTAATTCTTATAGATATTTTTCTTCTTTTTTTTCTTTTTCAGGCAGAAAAGCTAGTGAAAAAAAGATTATTAATCTTGAGGGTAAATTACATTATCTGGCTTTAGATCAGAATGAATTGACTTCCTGCTTAGAAGAGAATAAAAGAATAAAAAGATTATTGGGGGCTTCTTTGCCTATTAAATGGAAATTTATGGAAGCCAAGGTTATTGGTGTTTCAGAGAAAATGAAGATCGCCAGAGGTAAAAGGGATGGCCTGGAAGAGGGAGTAAATGTTATTTCTGAAGATGTTTTGGTGGGCAAGGTAGTTTTCGTGGATGAAGATAGCAGTTTGGTACAATTGGTCAATGATCCTAGCTCTAAGATTCCGGTGGTAGTTAAAAGGCCTAAGATGGCTGGTTTTCAAGCCAGAGGTCTTTTATTTGGGCAGTCAGGGAAGACCTTACTTTTAGATAGGGTACTGCAGGCAGAATTTATTCAGAAGGGGGACTTGGTAGTGAGTAGTGGCGATGAGGGTTGGTTACCAGATTTATTAATTGGGCAGATAGAAGAAGTTTCTCCCAAGTCAGCTGAGGTTTATCAAAAAGCGAGTGTTAGTCCCTTAGTTAATTATCGGGGTTTAAGTCTCGTTTTTCTTGTTGTCCGCCAATGAAAGCTTATTTAATTTTATTACCAGTTTTTTTTCTAGCTCTTTTACAGGGGTCCTTTTTAGGCTTTAATTTGGTTCTTTTGCTGGTTTTGTTTTATGTAGTTTTAAAGCAGAATAGACAGAGTTTATGGGTAGCTTTTTGGTCTGGCTTAATTTTGGATTTGGCCAAAGGTCATTACTTAGGGCTTTCTGCCTTGATCTTTTTGTTTTTTAGTTTCTTGTTGATTTTATATTTCCGTCGCTTTCAGGCAACTAATTGGCTTTTTTTGGTAATTTTTGTGGCTCTTTTTTCTGGTGCTTATTCTCTTTTGGTTTATCGCTTTTTTGATTGGAAAGAAGTTTTGTTTTTAATTATTTTGGCTCTTTTAGTACGCTTCATCTTAAGATTTTTCTCTATAGAATTGGCAACTAAACAGATAAGATTAAGGAATTAAATGGATAACAAAACACGAGTTTATATTTTCTTAGGCTTTTTAATTATTGGTTTCCTGCTTTTAACAGCTCGTTTATTTGAACTGCAGATAGTTTTTGGTTCTAAAAACAGAGTTTTAGCTGAGGGTAACAGAATTAAAAAAGAGATTATTCCTGCTCCTCGAGGGATTATTTACGACCGTTATGGTAGGGAGTTGGTAAGAAACATACCTCTTTACCGACTAAAGATTGAGAACGAACAGTGCAAGGATGAAGATAAAGATTGCTTTAGGATAATTTCCCGGGAAGAAGCCTTGAGTTTAGAAGCAAAAGGAGATGTAGATAATCTACAAATAAACATTGGTCGTAATTATTTATATAAAGAATCTTTAGCTCATGTTTTAGGTTACCTAGGAGAGGCAACTAAAGAGGAAGTAGAGTTAGGCAAATTTAAAATGGGAGATTTAGTGGGGCGAATGGGGGTAGAGGAAGAATATGATTATCTATTACGAGGCCAAGATGGAGGTGTAATTTACGAAGTTGATACTCATGGAAATAGAATTAGAGAAATTGGACGGGTTGAACCCGTACCAGGAAAAGATTTACATCTTACCATTGATGCCGAGCTTTCTGCCAAAGCCTATGAAGCCTTGGGAGGCCAAACGGGAGCCATAGTTGTTTCTAGGGTAGATGGTAATGAGATTTTAGCTTTAGTCTCTTCGCCTGCCTTTAATCCTAACCTTTTAAGTAGGACAGATGGTGAAGGTGATAGGCTAACTAAAAAAGTTCAAGAATTATTTGATAATCCTAATAAACCTTTTTTTAATCGGGCCATTAGCGGGGTTTATCCACCTGCTTCGACTTTTAAAATTGTAACCGCCGTTGCCGGTTTAGAAGAAGAAAAGATTGATAAAGATACCATTTGGAATGATACCGGTGAAATAAGAGTAGGCGAATATGTTTACCGGAACTGGTACTTCATTCAATACGGCAAGACAGAGGGGGAGATTAATTTAATAACAGCTATTAAACGATCCACAGATACTTTTTTTTACAAGGTAGGTGAGTGGGTGGGCCCAACTCGTTTATCTGAATGGGCAACAGCTTTTGGTTTAGGCCAAAAGACTGGCATTGCTCTTCCAGGAGAAACGAAGGGTTCTGTTCCCAGTCCAAAGGAAAAAGAAAGATTGAAAGGCGAACGATGGTTTTTAGGAAATACTTATCATTTTGCTATTGGCCAGGGAGATATCTTAACTACTCCTTTACAAATTAATACTATGACTAGTGTTATTGCCAATGATGGTGAATTATGTTCTCCCATGGTATGGAAAGAGGAAAAAAAGAACTGTCAGAACTTAAGACTTAAGCAAGAATCTTTAAAGTTAGTTAAAGAGGGAATGAAAGAGGCTTGCTCGCCAAAAGGAACAGCTTTTCCTTTCTTTGAATTTAAACCTCAAGTGGCTTGTAAAACGGGAACAGCTGAATTTGGTGATCCGCAAAACAAAACTCATGCTTGGTTGACTGCTTTTGCTCCCTTTTCAGAAGATGGCAAAGCAGAAATTGTGGCCACGGCTCTAGTAGAAAAGGGTGGTGAAGGTTCTTATATAGCTGCGCCTATAGTCAAAAAGGTAATGGAGTATTATTTCCATGAAAGATGAAAAGAAATATTGGTTAGGTTTTAGTGCCTTTGCGGGTATTGGTCCTAAGAAGTTCTTTCTTCTTAGAGATTATTTTGGCTCTGCTAAAAAAGCTTGGCTGGCTTCTTCTTTTGAGTTATTAAAGGCTGGCTTAGGTCAAAATCTGCTGACGAGTTTTGTTGAATTTAGAAAAAAACTAGATTTAGATTCGTATTTTCTTCGTCTGCGTGAAAACGGGATAGAGTGCCAAACACTAGAAGATAAAAATTATCCAGAAAACTTAAAAAATATTGATAATCCGCCCTTTCTGTTATTTGTGAAAGGAAATTTAAAGACCAATGATAAATGGGCGATAGCTGTTGTTGGCTCAAGAAGGATGTCTAATTATGGAGAGTTGGTTACTAAAAAATTAGTTAAGGATTTGGTCGGTTTTAATTTAACCATTGTTTCTGGTCTAGCGCGGGGTATTGATACCATGGCTCATAAAACGGCTTTAAGATTTAAAGGAAGAACGATTGCCGTTTTGCCTTGTGGTTTAGATATGGTTTATCCGCCGGAAAACAAAAACTTGGTTAAGCAAATTATTGATAAGGGAGGAGCCGTGGTTTCTGAATATCCACCTGGTTTTCGAGTTTCAAGAGGTAATTTCCCAGCCCGCAATCGCATTGTTTCCGGACTGTCTTTAGGGGCTTTAATTATTGAAGGAGCAGAAAGGTCAGGTTCTTTAATTACCGCTCGTTTGGCAGGTGAGCAAGGCAGGGAAGTTTTTGCCGTTCCCGGTCAAGTTACTTCCAAAAACTCCTTTACGCCTTCTTTGCTTATTAAGATGGGGGCTAAGTTGGTTTGGGATGTTAATGATATACTGGAAGAATTAAATCTTAAAAAAAGATAAGAAATGTTTTATTATTTTTATTAAAGATGAAAAGTTTAATAATAGTTGAGTCGCCTACTAAATCGAAAACCCTATCTTCCTTTCTGGGAAAGGATTACAAAGTTATTTCGACCATGGGCCATATCAGGGATTTGCCAAAAGAGAAACTTGGAATAGAGATTGTTAAGAAAGATAATAAAAGCTATGATTTCTTGCCCCAATATACTCTTTTAGATAAGAAAAAAGAGACGATTAAAAAATTAAAACAAGAAACAGGTAAGGCTAAAAAAGTCTTTTTGGCTAGTGATTCGGATCGTGAAGGAGAATCAATTGCTTATCATGTGGCCGCCATTTGTTCTAAGAAAAAGGAAAAAGATCCTAAGTTCCTAAGAATTACCTTTCATGAGATCACTAAATCCGCTATTCAAAAAGCCTTAGCCAATCCGGGGAAAATTAATCTTCAGCTGGTTGATGCTCAACAGGCGAGAAGGCTCCTTGATAGGCTGGTCGGTTACAGACTTTCACCTCTTTTATGGCGCAAGATAAGAAGAGGTTTATCGGCCGGGAGGGTGCAGTCAGTGACCGTGCGTTTGATTGTTGAAAGAGAAAGGGAAAGAGAAAAGTTTATCCCAGAAGAGTATTGGGATATATTAGCTTATCTTCGTAAGCATATTGGTGGTCAAAAAGAAGGGGCATCTACTTTTTACGCTAAGCTATTAAAAAAGAATAACAAGCCTTTTAAAGTTGAAAAAGAGGTACAGGCAGAAGAGGTTGTTAAGGACTTGCAAAAGGCTAATTATGAGGTAGGCGATGTTGAAAGAAAAGAGGTTTTTCAAAATCCACCACCTCCTTTTACGACTTCTACCTTACAACAGATTGCCTCTCGTCGTTTAGCTTTTTCAGGGAAAAGAACGATGCGCGCCGCCCAATCGTTGTATGAAAAAGGTCTTATTACTTATCATCGAACCGATTCTTTTAGTCTTTCTTTACAGGCAGTAGGAGAGATAAGAAATTATATAGAAAAAGAAAAAGGGAAAAATTATCTTCCCGAAAAGCCAAGAATTTACAAGACAAAGTCTAAGGTCGCCCAAGAAGCTCATGAGGCCATCAGACAGACGAATGTTAATCGTCAAATTGAGGAAAAGAAAATAGGGAGAGATGAACAAAGGCTTTATAAATTAATTTGGCAGAGAACAGTCGCTTCGCAAATGAAATCAGCTATTTGGGATCAGGCAAAAATTAACATTCAGGCGATCAGTCAAAAAGATCTTTATGGTCTTTTAGTTGAAGGCAAGGTGATGAAATTTGATGGTTGGTTTTCTCTTTATGAATTCAAAGATAAGGAAGAAGAACTCCCTGATCTTAAAAAGGGTGATGATTTAGATTTAATTGAAATTAAGAGCGAGCAGAAATTTACCCAGCCACCGGCAAGATATACAGAGGCAAGTTTAACTAAGGCCTTAGAGGAAAGGGGGATTGGCAGGCCTTCAACCTATGTTCCCATTATTTCTACCATTCAAACAAGGCAGTATGTCGAGAAAGAAGAAGGTAAATTTAAACCAACACCATTGGGTGAAGTGGTTAATGACTTTCTAATTGAATATTTCCCCCAAACCTTTGATTATCAATTTACGGCCAAAATGGAAGATGAACTTGATGATATTGCTAATGGTAAAAGAGAATGGATTTCGGTGATGAATGATTTTTACAAACCTTTTGAAGAAAAACTGGAGGCTGTGACAGAGGTAGCTGAAAGAGTTCAAGTGCCTACAGAAGTAACAGGGGAAGATTGCCCTGAATGTAAAAAAGGCCAGTTGGTTATAAGAGTTGGTCGCTTTGGAAAGTTTATATCTTGTTCTAGGTTTCCTGATTGTAAATATACCGCTCCTTTTGTGCAAACAGTAGAAGGGATTAAATGCCCTAAGTGTGGTGGAGAAGTGGTTGTCAAGAAGACTAAAAAGGGTAAACAGTTTTACGGTTGTTCTAATTATCCAAAATGTAATTGGGCTTCCTGGAAAAAACCAAAAACAGCTTGATACCTTTATGGCTCAAAGAATAGAAAAAGGATCTTTTGCCCCTGAATTTAAAACTAATCCTTATCCTGGTCTTTTTGTTGATATCGAAGGCTTGGATGGTTGTGGTCAATCAACGCAGATCCAATTGTTAAATAAACAATTACTTAAAAATGGGATTCATCCAGTTCTCACAAAAGAGCCAGTTGAGGACTGCGCTTTAGGTAAAGAAATCCGTCAGATTTTAAAAAAAGAAAAACAAGCAGAAGCTCCTTTAAAACTTCAAGAAATGTTTGTTGTTAATCGCAAAGATCACCTTGAAAAGATAGTTGCTCCTTCTTTAAAAAGTGGGGGGATGGTGATAACTGACCGTTATTTTTGGTCAACCATCGCTTTTGGCTCTTTAGACATTAGCTCAATGGATCTTTTGAAAATGAATCAAAATTTTATTATTCCCGATATCACTATTTTTCTTGATGTTCATCCGCAGGAGTCTTTGCGGAGGATAATTACCTCTCGGCCTTTGACTGAGTTTTTTGAAAGACAGGAAAAATTGGAGAAAGTTTATCAGACCTACCATTGGTTGGCGGATAAATTTAAGGAAAAGATTATTGTTATTCCTGGAGAAAGAAAAAAGGAGGAGATTGCCTCAGAAATCTTCAGCCTTATCGGTAATCACCCAAAATTTTCTAATTGTATAAATAAAAAGATTTGTTTTTGATTATTTTGAGTTTTTTAAGATAACTAAAGAAGGTTCGATTAAAGTCTTTTTATCCATCCTACTTGGAATATTAGACATTTTGGTTTGAAAAGGCAAAAGTATTCTTTCTTATATAATTATAATGATAAGATAGTCCTAGGCTGATATGCTTAGTAACTTGGATATTATCTGACCATTTTTATGTTAAATAGACTTCATGATATTGACTCGGCAAAATACTTAAAATATTCTTTATTTCTTAGTCAAGTGGAAAAGGATCTCGTAGAAGAATTTTTAGAGTGGCTTCCGGATGAAATTGTTGACTGTCATACACACTGTGGTCTTTCAGAGCACGTAAAAGAGATTGATAATGAAATATATCATCAAATGATAAGTACATTTCAAGGATTTAGTTTTGAGAATTCACACAGGGTTGAAAAGATTTTTTTTCGAAATAAAAATCTCAGATGTTTGAGATTTCCCTTCCCTTTTAGGGGAATAGATATAAAAGCGGCAAATGATTATCTGTTAAATAAGGTGAAAAGCCCTGACAAAGTGGCACTTTGCGGAATTCCCGAAGATATAGAATATACAAATTCAATATTGAGAACAGGCAAATTTAGTGCTCTTAAAATGTATCATCAGCAGTTTAACTCACCCTCGAAACATATTTACGAATATTTCCCTCCAAAAATTCTGGAAGCTGCTGAAAAAGAAGGAGTTCCCATAATTCTGCATCTGCCAAGAATGATTACGCTGTGCAAAGACGAACTTTTTGATCTGATCTATGATTTTCCCGGCTTAAAAATTTCTTTGGCCCATTTGGGACTACCACACCTAGTTGTACCTACTTTAGAGGAAACTTATAGAGAAGTTGCACAGTATTCTAATATTAATATGGATACAGCTATGATTCCGTCAAAAGACGTTCTAACGATGGCATTAAGGGCTTTTGGTCCAAGAAGAATAATGTTCGGATCAGATGAACCAATAAATCTTATAAGAGCTGTTGTTTACCAAAATCCAATATTGGGTCAAAGGTTGATTACTGAGTATAATTATCATTGGGTAAACAAAGAGGAGCATGAGACATATAAACACCTTGCTAAAGGAGCTACCCACATGCATTGGTCTGCAGTTCAGGCAATAAAAGACGCGATAGAAAATCTATATCCCATAAAACAACAATCTGAAGTAAAAAATGATATTTTTAACAATAATGCGGTTAAATTTTTTAATTTTGACTAGTCATTGGATTTACTGAGGGGTTGAGCTCTTGATCTGTAGGGCTATATAGAAATTTATTTTATTTTCTTAAGATTGAGGACCTTTAGAGATTTAGTGGATATTTTTGAAGGTGCTCCCATTAGTAAATCACGGCCTTCACCTGTTTTCGGAAAAGCAATTACCTCTCTGATATTTGTTTCGCCACATAGTACAGTAGCAAGACGATCGAAACCAAACGCTATTCCTCCATGTGGCGGTGGTGAAAATTTAAAGGCTTCGAGCATGTGTCCAAATCTGTTTTGCACTTCGCTCTCTGGTAAACCAAGAATCTCAAAAACTTTATGTTGTAAAACTCCATCCGATATTCTTATGCTTCCTCCGGCAATTTCGTACCCATTCAAAACTAAATCGTAACCTAAGGCCTTTATTTTTAATAATTCTTTTTCGGGTTTGTTAAGATCCTCAACGCTTTTAATTTTCGGTTTAGTAAAAGGATGGTGTACAGCTGAAATTTTATTCTCTGTTGGGCCAATTTCAAACATTGGAGAATCTACTACCCAACAAAAAGCCAACTCGTTGGGGTCATTGGGATTTTTTCGCGTATCAGGCTTGTCTGTATTGTATTTTTTCATAACGTAATCATAGGTATAAATTGGGAATTTACCAGCTGGAAGTTTTAAATAGGGGGTAACCTTTCTTATTACAGAAGAAACGGCTGTTTCAGCTAAATTCATAATGTCATCCTGTTCACAAAAAGACATTTCAATATCGATCTGGGTAAATTCTGGTTGACGATCTTTTCGCAAATCTTCATCTCTGAAACACCTGGCTAGTTGGTAATATCGTTCTATTCCTGCTACCATCAAAAGTTGTTTAAATTGTTGAGGAGACTGAGGAAGAACGTATCCTTCGCCTGGATATAAACGGGATGGTACTATATACTCTCTAGCACCCTCGGGCGTTCCTTTTGTCAAAGCGGGCGTTTCAATTTCTATAAATCCATTTTCATCAAAGAAATTTCTAAAAGCGCTGGCCAGTTTGGCTCTCGTAATGATATTTTTACGCATACGTTCAGTTCTTAAATCCAAATAACGGTACTTTAATCGCAATGACTCATCTACAGTTGAAGTGTTTTCATTTACATTAAAGGGAAGTGGAGCACATTTTGAGATAATCTTTATTGCTTCCGCTACTAATTCAATTTTTCCGAGTTCCTGCTCGGGGTTCACCGTTTGGGATGACCTTTTTTTAATGACCCCCTTTACCAAAATAAGATCCTCAAGCCCATAGTCCTGTACTAACAAATCTTTACCCAACACAACCTGGATACGTGCTGTCCGGTCGTATAAATCAATAAATCCAACTTTAGAATGTTTTCTAAAACGGGAGATCCATCCTAGAGCTTTAACTTCTTTGCCAATATGAGTTTTCAGAGTTAAAATATCGATTTTCATAGGATTTAAGGTATTATGTCATATTCTGACCTCGGAAACAAAAAGAGGTCGCTTAAACTTCTTAAGTTAAGTAGTTTAACTAGAAATCTGTCGATACTCAAACAGAAACCTCCATGTGGCCTTGGATTTTGAAACGCGTTCAAATAGAATTGATATTTCTTGTGTTTTAATCCTGTTCCTTTTATGCCCTTCAGAAGTTTTTCGTAATCAGTTTCACGAATAGCCCCCGATGCTATTTCCCAACCTTTATAAATAACATCGAAGCTTAATGTTTTATCCTCCCTATCATGCTTTACATAAAACTTTTTTACAGAGCTGGGATATTTTATTATTGCGAACAAATCAGTTTTGTACTTATCTTTGACAATCTTACCAAGCATTTCCTCAAGATCATATCCAAAATCTATCCCGTAAGCGACTTTCCCACTTGTGCCTTTGCTATTTAGAAGGCTAAGGGCATCTTCGTAGGTAATTGTTTTTATGGTCTTATTAACTACTTGAGATTTTGATATTTCCTTATTTTCATATAGTTTTTTTGTAATCACATTCAATAGAGTTCCCAATAAAGCAATCAGTTGATTTAAATTTTCAACATTAGCCATTTCTATATCTAAGCCATATGCTTCGGATAAATGCCTAGGAGTTGGGTTTAGTTCTGCTCTCCAAAAAGGACCTAGCTCAAAAAGTTTGTCTATGCCAGAAAGTATTAAGATCTGTTTATATAATTGGTTTGATTGCCTTAAAAGCATTTTTCTTCCGTACCAATTTACTGTAAAAATTTCCTCGTCTGGATTGTCTCGTACGGGGTCAGTTGACACTGCAGTTATTGTGGGAGTATGAATTTCAACAAAACCGAGATATAAAAGTGTCTTTCGAGTAATAAAATAGGCATCACTTTTAAGTTTAATATTTGGGATTTTGGATTTATAAATTTCGCTATTGATACGAAAGTTTTCGCGTCTGGCATTTTCTTTTAAACTATAGATCATAGCATCCACAGCTTTTGTTACAGATGTTGAGATAATATCTTTTGCTATAGAGATACTATTTTGCCTTAATTTCTTATTGTATTGTGAATATTCATTTATTGATTTTAGATCATAAATTTCGTAAAGATTTTTGACTAAAAGAGTATTTTGCGGTGTCCCTAAATCGTATATGAGACAGTATTTGATAGTGCTCAAAAAATCTAGTTGTTCTTTTTTGAATACATTCGGTGTGGCGAAAAAGATGATGATAGGTTTTACTTTCAAGTTTTTGATGGTATTTAGTCGAACTGCCTTCTTGGCTATTTTATCCTTGACTAGTTTTTTTGCTTTATTAATAGTTCTATTTGCTATAACTAGATTTTTATACCCTTTTTCGTTGAGGACTTTACATAACAAACTCCCTGTCGAGCCAGCACCAACAATTAGAATGTATGCATCTTGGGGAATCGATCTTTTAATCATCATATCTACGGCTGTTCTTTCCGCAGAGACATTTCCTTTACCAATGTCTGTTGCATTTCTAACAGCATTTGAGACCTTTCTCGCATTGTTAAAGATTGTTTTTAAAACGATTCCGGCCGTTTTATCATCCGAGGCAATACTTATCGCTTGACGTACTTGACCCGTAACCTGATTATCTCCTAAAGTTACACTTTTAAGTCCGCAGGCGGTTTCAAATAAATGCTCAATTACCTTTTTGCCAGAATATTGACAGATATCGGATATCTTGAAGGAGTTTGGTTTTTGAGATTGCTTCTTCCATAAATTCGTTATTCCGTCCTTATTATCTTCCGCAGCCACATAGTAGATTTCCACACAATTGCATTTACTTAGAATTACGCATTCATCCAATCGATATTCATTCTGGAGTTCTTTCGCAAAAGACCGGTGATTTTTAATTAAGTAGGTTTGTAAAGATTGAAGGTCTCCTGTACCCATTAATGCAGAAAGACAGTGAATCTTTTCTAGTATGTTTTTTGTAATTTTATTTTGGAGCACTAGTGGCAATATAGCAAAAAAACAGAGCTAAAACAATTCAGGCTTCTTGAGGAAGTTTTAGATTTTGTGTATTTTATAGTATTTTGGTAAAATTTCCCTTATGAGTAAAAAGAAAGCTTTGAAAGAACGACCCCTTACTTAAGGAATTCAGAAAATATTTTGTTTATGTAAATAATTTGAGAAATAAATTGGAATTTGTGAAGGATCGACAAAAAAAGAGAGGGAGTAACCTTCGGACAAAACCTTAGGTGTGCCCTCTCATCGTGATAATAATATCATACTCCTTTTTGAGAATTTGTCAAGGTTTTTTCCTATTTGAGCGTTAGCGAAAACAAGGTTTCCTTATTTGACATTTATATCTTTGATGTTCTAAAAATAGGCTCATATCTTTAAGGTGCGGAGGTAGAATACCCAAGGTTTGAATAGCTTTCAACCTTTAAGGTTGAAATGTTGTAACATCCTGCAACCAGTTTGATCGAAAGGACTGTAGCACCTTCGAACAAGCAATTACATGAGGTAGGGAAGAAAGAGGCCTTAATACAATTTGTGATTGATAAAATCTATAAAAGAGCAAAAACTGAATTGATTACTTTAGAAACCTTCCGATCGCTTTTGATTATGATTTCTATTGTTTGTGTTATAGCATATTTTGGAAGGAAAAACAAATTTTTAATCTAATTGCCTAACAGTTCTAAGTTGTGCTCCTTCGTAACTGGATGTTTCTGGGACATGTTTTTAGGTATCAACTTAGGACACCTGGAAGGCATACCTGATGTTTTTCCAATCAGCCTGAATTCTAGTTCTATGAATTTTTTCTAATTTTGCTTGTTGTTTTTGGAGGTTTTTCTCTGCACCAATTGTTAGTTGCTTTTTGTGATTTGCTACTTCAACTAAAAAATATTTAAATAGCCCGAGCCATTGGTTAAACTTAATTTCTGTAGGGGTTGCTGATTGGCTAAAGTTTAAATCTTTGGCCAGCTTTTTAAATTGTTCTCTAGTAAAGATTTTTCTTAAAGCTTCTTTAAGTGTTGGTTGCCACTGGCTAAAGGTATAGGCGAGAAAGTCTTTATAGAGTTGACTATTTTTGGTATCCACCACTGACTCTTTTCTCTTTTGGAGCCGAAGTAAGACGGTATTGACGCCTGGGGGTGGTTGAAAATCTCCCCGTTTAAAATTATGGATAACTTTTGGTTCAAACCATGGTTTGATTAATAAAACAGACAAAGTTTCTTTACTAGTATAAGGGGAACCAGTAAATTTTTTGGCGGCTTCTTCCTGAACAATAAGATAGGTATCCTCAGGTGAATTTTCTGTATTGACAAGTTTTTTTATTATGTCAGCCGTTATGTTGAACGGAATATTGGAAAAAACCTTATATTCTGTTTGGGGGAGTTTGTATTTTAGAAAATCTCCCTGATGAATTTTTATTTTAGGATTTTGGCCAAAACGATGTTTTAATTTTAAGAATAAGTCTTGGTCTTTTTCAATTGCGATTACTTTTTTACAGCGAAAGGCGAGTTGTTCGGTAATAATACCCCGACCTGGACCTACTTCATAGACTATATCTTTAGGGTCAATTGAAGATTTTTCCAAAAGATGTTGTACTAATTCAGGCTTCTTAAGGAAGTTTTGTGAATAAAGGATGCTTTTTCTTTCTGGATATTCTTTTTCAGACATACGCTTTTGCTTATGATATTTCATTGACTTAGGCATAATGGCAGTTCCTAAGTATACCATTTTACTCATTTTTTAGCGATAATTGATAATATTTATTTACTTGACAGAAAGGCTTGGAGAAGGGAAGCCTACAGATTCGATATTAACTATTTCTATGAGGGTTTATACAGCTATTGATTTTTTATTAAACAACAGTCTTCTCTATTTGACATTACTGGATTTGGTGGTTTAAACTTGCTATAATTAGTCAAATTAATAATCTGCTTAGAAAATGTCAGAATCAAAGATGCCAAAAGAAAAGGTAGAAATTGAATATTCAGGAACGAATCCTCTTATTAATTCAGGAAAAGAGGCAATTGAAAATTACAAAAAAATAGCTGAGGAGAATAAGAAGGATGTTTCTGGAGAAGCTTACAAAAAGGTTCTCAGACAAACGGCAAGGATTCTCGCAACAACATTACCTCTTCCTCTTCTTACTGCTTGTGCCGCTTGTGAGAAACCACCGGTCGTTGAGGAACAGCAGCAGGAAGAAGGGAAAGGACAGGAGACAGTTCCTTCTGAAACAGCTGAAACAGAAAAGGAGACTGTTCAGGAAGAAACTCCTCCGGTGGTTGAAGAGACTCCTGAAAAAATTGAATGGGAAGGGGTCACCATTTCCCCAGTAGAAGGCTTAAAGTTTGATAAGGGAGATTTCTATTTTATGGAAGGAAATGAATATGGCGGGATACCTGGAGAAAAAGCAGGAGTTTTGGTTAAAGATGGCTTAGAGGTTAATGGGAAAATGGAAAATGCCATTGGTTTAGATCCAATGGTAATTGAGTTTAAAGAAAAAGAGATATTTAAGGAAACCAAAGAGCGTTTATTACCTATTCTTATTGACCTAACCAAGTCTAAGGACGTAAAACTACAGGAATTAAATGCAGCAGGAGCAGAAATTGGTAGAAAAGTTTTAGCTTTCAATGTTGCTATTGGGACGGAGTTTTTGTCACCTCTTTCTGGAAGTTGGGGTATGTTTAAACCCTTTCCGAATGTTGAAGATAAATGCTTTTTTATTAATTGGGATATTGGAGTGGAAGGACAATTGGGTGGGTGGGATATCTATTTTAGAGATGCGGAAGTTTTGGCCAAAATGGAAAAAGAGGTATCAATTCTTAACCCTAAAGATACTAATAGACAGACTCTTATGGAAACAGAAGTCAAATTAGGCGACCCCTTAGGAAAAATTACAAGTAACACTCCCTTAGAAGAATTTTCCAAAAGTGGCTGGGGTGATTATCAAATTGTAGCTTTTCTTAAAAATAAAGATAGAATTATGGAAGTTGGTAGCGGAGCTGATGCTTGCAAGGTTTTTATTTTTAACCAATAAATTTTCTCAATTACTCATATTGACAAATTTTGATTTGAAGAGATAAACTAAATTAGGGATAATGTCTAAAAAAATTAAAGTTTTTCTGTCCTTAATATCCTTAGTTTCTGTCGTTGCAACTGTGGGGATATTTTTTGATTTTGGTTTTAAAAAATTATTCTTAAAATCAAAAATTTTTCCGTCCGAAAATAAAAAAACGGTTATTTCAAATATAACCCCAACCCCTTCTCCCGTCTTGGAATTTGTAGAATTACTTCATCTCCCTGAAGGTGCTTTAGATTTAACTTTACCTGTTGAAAGAAGTTATTTCGAAGCCATGAAAGAAAATACTCCAAAATATCCTGATGCTATTTCATTTAATCTTAATGAAAATGAGGAAGTTAAAGCTATTTTTGATGGAAAAGTTGTGAGTGTTCAATATGTTGATAAGGAAACTATTGGGGATCAACCTAATGATTTTCTTACAATTTGGATTGAAAGCAGAGATGAAATGCTAGTAGCTAGTTATCTTGTTGCAGGAGAATTTTTATTAAAAGAAAATGAGGAAATAAGATCCGGAGAAAGCTTAGCTAGAATTGGGAAAGGGATTGTTCCCTTTAGCAATGATGCTAATTTTAGTTTAACTATTATGAAATTGGAAGATGATGAATATAAAACAATAGCTTTAGATAAAGGAATGTTTTTACGATGAGAAAAATGAAATTAATAAAAGTTAATTTTTTATTTAGGGTTTTATTAATAATTCTTTCTTTCTTTGCCTTCCTTTTTATCTTTAGGTCTTCAGCTTTAGCAGCTTTGTGGCCTTGCGTAGATTGCTACGATTGCAGCAGATGTGCTGCTTCATGTGGTAATGCTGGGACTGGGTCTTGGGTTTATGAGGGTTGTGGCAGGAATCGCTGCCCTCCAACTCAAACTTATCGATGGAGAAACATTCTTACCTGTTACTGTGGTAGATATCGTATTTGTAGAGTTGAAGATGGGTGTGTGAATAGTCCGAGCTGCGTGCCAGCTTGTTCTAATACATCTGACTGTGGTCATACATGTGCAGCTAATGGTTGTGATGCTTGTGCCTGTGATGGTGATTCTCGAAGTAGTTCCTATAACTGGACTTCTTTAGGTTGTTCAAGAGATTGTAGAACCTGTTATTGCGGTAGAATTAGATGTAGCTGTACTGGATGGTCAAATAGATCCTGTGGAGGAGGAAGTTGTTCTTCTACCAAAATGCTCCAAACAAGGACGTGTACGCCTTCCGGTTGTAGCTCTACTTCAAGATGTGTGAGTACTTCTGCTTGTCAGTGTAGCTGCTCTGGATGGTCAAATGGATCCTGTGGAGGAGGAAGTTGTTCATCATTGCAGAGACTTCAGACTCGTACTTGTACGCCTTCTGGCTGTAGTTCTACTTCTAGGTGTGTTGGCGACTCTAGTTGTTGTCAGTGTACTAGTTGGGTAAATGGTGCTTGTGGTCCAGATGGGAGTTGTGCGGTAGGACAACGCAGGCAGACAAGAACTTGTAGCCCTTCTGGTTGCAGTTCTACTTCTCGGTGTGTGATTGATGCTAGTTGTAATGCGTCATGCACTATTAATTTATCCCCCATATCTCTGACTTTAAGTACAGGAAGATCTGATCTAATCACTGCTGAGGTAAGTGTGGAGAATGCAACCGTGGATAGAGTAGATTTTTCCTCTAATAATCCTAGTGTAGCTTCCGTTGATCCTTCTAGTGACTCAGGTTCTCCTTATCGTACTCAAGCAACAGGTGTAGATGTTGGAGAAGCGGAGGTAAGTGCTCAGGCTATTTTGAATCCCTCTGGCTCATGTAATACGAGTACACCTACCAGTATAACGGTAGAATTCGGTGGCTGGTTCCAAACCCAAGGTGGTACCATTCATGCAGAAGGTAATCTGTCTAATAAAATTCCTTCCACAGCCAGCGATAGGAACTTATCTATGGCTGTAGGTGGTTTTCCAGGAGTTATCTCTCATCAATCAGCAATAGAGGCTAATTTTGGTGAAGGTTATCCTTCCAATGATGATCCTAATCATTGGCTAGCCAAATCTTCCTACCAAGGCAAGAACTTTGGTTCTTGGGGGTTCTTTGTTAAGAAATACAGTACCAGGATGACAGAGAACTTTGATGGCACCCTTCCAAACAAAGACGGTATTTATTATTCCGGATCAGGCAAAACACTACAGGGAAACTGGAAATTGCCTGCTAACCGCTGGTTGATAATTATGGTTGAAGGCAATATTAACATTCCTGTAGACATTACTGTTCCAGACACCAGTTTTTTAGCTTTGGTAAGCGCCAATGATATTATCTTTGAAAGCTCTGTTTCCCAAGCCCAAGGCATGTTTATAGCTGATGGAAGTATAGACACCAATACCGGTTCAACCCAGTTTCAAGCTGAAGGCTTCTTTGCTGCTTCCCAGTTTATCCTAAGCAGGGACCTAGAAGATAACAACCCAACCACACCTGCAGAATTATTTACTTTCAGACCAGACTTTCTTATCAATTCCTATAAAGATGCTGATAATAATCTTTGGTGGTTTGATTTTAAATGGGAGGAAATAGCCCCATAAAAAACCATCTGCGGTAAAGAATCTAAGTTCTAGAAGAGGGCAAAGCTAATCAACTAGTTTTTTCTAAAAGATTCTTGCTCTTTTTATAATATTTTCTCCTAAAAGTTAAATCTATAGTTGAGTCTTTAATATTTTTCTGCTAAAATATACTCATTACACACATCGGTTGTTGTTTTTCTGATAAGCTTCTGACCGATGGCGGAATAAGAAAAACATTGTTTTTATGTCTAAATTGAAGATTGAACTGAAAGATTTGCTTGATGCGGGTGCTCATTTTGGGCATCAGTCGCATCGTTGGCATCCTCAGATGGCTCCTTATCTTTATGGAGCTCGTGATGGTATTCATATCTTTGATTTAGTTAAGACTAAAGAAGGATTAGAAAGAGCCATTGAATTTGTAAAGAAGACTGTTTCTGAAGGTGGCAAGATTATTTTTGTAGGTACCAAACGTCAAGCTCAAGCAATTATTAAAGAAGAAGCCTTAAAGGCTAAAATGCCTTTTATCACTGAGAGATGGATGGGTGGTATCATTACTAATTGGGATCATATCAAGTTGTCTGTGGAAAAATTAAAAGACTTAAAAGAAAAGAAAGAAGCAGGAGAGTTTGAAAAGTACACTAAAAAAGAAAATATTTTAATTGATCGAGAAGTTGCTAGGTTGGAGAGATTTTTCGGCGGCTTGGTTGATTTAGAAGAATTACCAGCAGCTATCTTTGTTATTGATGTTAAGAAAGAAAAAGCAGCTGTTAAGGAGGCTTCTATGAAAGAGATTCCGGTAATAGCCGTGGTTGATTCTAATTCTGACCCTAATTTAATAGATTATGTAATTCCGGCTAATGATGATGCCATTGGTTCAATTAAGCTTATTTCTGAGATGATTGGTCTAGCTGCTCAAGAGGGTAGAGAAATTTTTGATAAGAAAAAAGTTGATAAAAAATAATTATGAAGATTACCTTAGAACAAGTTAAAAAATTAAGAGCTAAAACCAGAGTTGGTATTATGGATTGCCGTCAAGCTTTAGAAGAATGTGGGGGTGATTTTATTAAGGCCGAGAAATGGCTTAAGGAAAAAGGTTTTAAAGCAAGTAAGAAAAGAGAAAGTAGAGAAACTTCTCAAGGTATGATTGAAGTTTACAGTCATAGTGATGGCAAGATTGTTGGTATGGTTGAGCTTTTATGTGAGACTGATTTTGTTTGCCGCAACAAAGAGTTTAAAAAACTGGCTCATGAATTGGCTATGCAGGTAGTTGCCATGAATCCTAAGGATAAAAAAGAACTCTTAAAACAGCCTTGGATTAGAGATGAATCGCAGACAATTGAAGAGCTGCTTAATAGTTTGATTGCCAAAACCGGAGAAAATGTTAAAATTGGGAGAATAGCTAGGTTTGAACTTGGGGAAGAACAAAAGAGGGAAAAAGCAAAATAATCTTTATGGAATTGACAGAAGTTGGCGATAAAATGGACAGAGTCATTGAGTTTTTTGTCGATGACCTGCGTTCCCTGCGGGCCGGTCGGGCCAGTCCCTCTTTGATTGAAAAGATTGTGGTTGAAGCTTATGATTCTAAGATGCCTCTAGTGGAATTGGCCACCATTGTTTCTTCAGATGCCAATCAGCTGACAATTACCCCCTTTGATCAAACAATTATTAGGAATATTGAAAGAGCTTTAAGTATGGATAGAAATTTAGGTTTGATTGTTAGGCCTGAAGAGAGTGCTATTAGGGTTGAATTTCCGCCTTTAACAGAAGAAAGAAGGCAAGAATTTAGCAAGCTTTTAAGGCAAAAGGTTGAATCAGCCAGGGTTATGATCAGACAGATTCGTCATGAGAAGATTACCGAGATAAAAAAAGCTTTTGAAAACAAAGAGATTGACGAAAACAGCAAGTTTAATCAAGAAAAAGAACTGCAAAAATTGACCGATGAGTTTAATAAGAAAATTGAAGAAATTGGTCAGCAAAAAGAGAAAGAATTGCTTTCAATTTAGTCTACTTTTTATTAGTTATTAATTTTGTATGTGGTTAACCTTAATCACTTTTTTAATCGTTTTTTCCGTTATTATCTTAGTCCATGAGCTAGGTCATTTTTGGATAGCCAGAAAAGCCGGTATTAAGGTAGAGGAGTTTGGTTTTGGTTTTCCCCCTCGGCTTACGGGAAAAAAGATTGGTAAAACCTTTTTTTCCTTAAACTGGTTGCCTTTTGGAGGTTTTGTCAGGCTTTTTGGTGAGGAACTAGTCAAGGATTACAAAAAGAAAGGTAAGGATTACAAAGAGGCTTTTTGGTATAAATCCAAGCGGGCGAGAATAGCCGTTTTAGTGGCCGGTGTTTTAGCTAATTTTCTTTTGGCTATTGTTTGTTTTTCTATAGTTTATTCTATTTCCGGTATTCCCACTCAAACTGATAGGGTAAATATAGTGGCTGTTTTACCTGATTCCCCAGCTGCAGAACTGGATTTAAAGGAAAATGATATTGTTTTGAGTGTTGATGAAGTGAAAGTTAATGACTTAAATCACTTTGTTGATTTAATTGATCAAAGAAAAGGTAAAGAAGTTAAGCTTTTGCTGGAAAGAAAAAAGGACAACCCTTGTTTAGAAGGAATTTTAGATGATGAACAGAAATTTAGTTGTCAAGATAGCAACTTGCTTTTAGGAATAGAACCTCGAGAAAATCCGCCTGAGGGAGAGGGCTCTTTAGGGGTTCTTGTTTCTAATGTTGAAGTTAAAAAATATCCTCTGTGGCAGATGCCTTTTAGGGGAACAGTTGAAGGTTTTAAGGTAGCCTTTGCTTTGGTGGGCTTAATTGTTTCTGGTTTAGGCAAGATGTTGCTTAATTTAGTTGCCCACGGTCAGGTGCCTACAGAAGTGGCTGGACCAGTAGGCATTATGCAAATGACTGGCATGGTAGCCAAGTCGGGGATAATAGCTGTCTTACAATTTACAGGTTTGATTTCTGTTAACTTGGCTATTATAAATGTCTTGCCTTTCCCGGCTTTAGATGGGGGAAGATTGGTTTTTATTCTTTATGAAGCGGTGACTAAAAAAAGACCTAAACCTTCTTTTGAATCATGGACTAATGCCCTTGGTATGGCCTTTTTAATAGCCCTTTTGGTTTTGGTAACCATCAACGATATAAAAAGACTAATGGTGACCACTAATATTCTACAAAAGATAAGGGCGATTTTGCCGTTTTAGATTTTCTGCTATACTGAATTAGTCTATGCTTTATTCAAAACTTTTTGGAAAAACAATAAAGGCAGCTCCTAAAAAAGCAGAAGCTATTTCCCATCAGTATCTTGTTAAAGCTGATTTTATAATTAATTTACTTGAAGTTTAAATTTTTTATGAAAAGAATTGTTATTCATATTAATCCAGATTTGGATGCTGTTGCTTCAGTTTGGCTTATCAAAAGATTTTTGCCTCGTTGGGAAAAAGCAGAAATAGGTTTCTGTCAGGCAGAAACAACTTTTGATGGGAAGCCAGTAGATAGTGATCCTGATATTTTACATCTTGATGTTGGTTTAGGTAAACTTGATCATCATCAAACTGATTGTTTTACTTCGGCAGTTAAACTCACTTTAGATTTCATCTTAGAAAAAAGAAAAGGACAAGAGTTGAGCCCTTTAGATTTAGAGGCTTTAGAGCTCATGGTAGAAACGATTAATGAAATTGATAATGCGCGAGATTTGAATTGGCCGGAAGTTAAAAAAGAGCGTTATGATTTTTATCTCCATTCTATTTTAAGTGGTTTAAGAAGAATGGGGAAAACTGATATTGAACTAGTTGAATACGGTTTTTTAGGGCTAAATGCTGTTTTTAAGAATCTTAAAGCAGGGATAAAAGCCAAAGAAGAAATAAAAAAGGGGATTGAATTTCAGACTCCTTGGGGAAAGGCAATTGCCTTGGAGACCGGTAATGAATTATTTTTATGGGAAAGTGAAAAAGCTGGTTATTATTTAGTGGTTAAAAAGGATCCTGACGATGGTGATGTTAGAATTTATGCTCGTTATGATAGTGATGTTGATTTGAAAAATGTTTATCAAAAATTTAAAGAGATGGATAAAGAATCTGATTGGTTTTTACACGCTTCCGGTAAGTTGTTATTAAATGGATCTCGGGTTAAAAAGATGAAACCAACAAAGTTAAGTTTAGAGCAAGTAATTGGGGTGTTGAAAAATGGTTGATTGTATTTTTTGTCAAATTGCTCAAAAAAAGATACCAGCAGAGATTGTTTATGAAGATAAAAAGATCATTGCTTTTAATGATGTTAACCCTAAAGCACCTGTCCATATCTTAATTATTCCTAAGAAACATATTAAAGATTTTATTAGTTCTGGAAAATTCTTTCCTAAGATTTTAAAAGTTGCTAAAGACTTAATTAAAAAGTATAATTTAGATAGGAATGGTTATAGATTAGTAGTCAATGGCAGGAGTGCAGCGCTTGTCGATCATTTACATTTACATCTTTTAGGAAAAATAACTGTTGATAGGAATGTTTAGGGGAAGTTATTCTAATAGGGTAAATTATTTTTAAGTACGGGGCGTAGCTCAAAATAGAGCAGCGTACTTGGTGTACGATGTATAGTGGTTTAAATCCATTCGCCCCGACAAATTTAAAGAGATTAAGAAATAATATGATTTTCTATGAATGAAAAAGAGAAGGTTAATTTTTCTTCTAAAGAATTAGGAGTTAAGGTGGAATCAGATAAAATTTCTGAGTGGTATAATAAAATAATTAAAGAGGCTGATTTGATTGATCAAGGCCCAGCTAAAGGGACGATGGTTTTTCGTCCTTATGGTTATGCTCTTTGGAAAGGAGTTCAAAAGAGTCTTGGGTTTAAAATAGAAAAGAATGGGGTTGAAGATGCTTATTTTCCTGCTATAATTCCAGAAAAACTTCTAGTTAAAGAAAAAGATCATATTGAAGGTTTTTCTCCGGAATTTTTACGTGTTCGAGGTAGAAGTGGAGAAATTGGAGTATTGAGGCCAACTTCCGAAGCTGTAATGTATCCATTATTTAAGAAGTGGATTCAATCTTACAGAGATTTACCCCTTAAAGTAAACCAGTGGTGTAATGTTTTTAGAGATGAGTTAAGAACGTATGCTTTAATACGCACTTCTGAATTTCTTTGGCAGGAGGGTCATTGCGTGTATGCTTCAGCAAAGGAAAACGAAGAAGCAGTGATGGATTTTTTAAATATGTATAAGAATTTTTTTCGTAATACTCTTGCTGTATCTCCTATTTTTGGGAAAAAAAGCGAAAAGGAAAAATTTGCAGGAGCTTTATATACTACAACTGGCGAAGCAGTTTTACCAGGAGGGAAAGCTCTTCAAGTTTGTACTTCTCATAATTTAGGGACAAATTTTGCAGAAGCCTTTGATATACAATTTTTAGGTAAAGATGGCAAACAACATCACCCATATCAGACAAGTTGGGGTTTAAGCTGGCGGGTTATTGCCGCGATGATTATGAGTCACGGTGATAAAAAAGGGCTTATTTTTCCACCAGAAATGGCCCCTACGCAAGTAATAATTATACCTATTAAAGGTTCATCTGATGAAGTAGTTATGGAAGCAGCAAAATCTATAAAAGAAAGATTGTCTGATTTGAGAGTTGATATAGATAAGTCAGATGCAAGGCCAGGAGCTCGTTATAATTATTATGAACTTAGAGGAGTACCTTTAAGGATTGAAATTGGCGCCCGTGATATTCATAATAATCAGATAATAGTTGCAAATCGATTAACTGGTGATAAAAAAGCTCTGCCTTTAGGTGGTCAGCTTAGAAAAGGCATACAGTTGTCATTAACATCAATACAAGAGTCTTTATTAAAGAAATCTGAAAGTTTAGTTAAAGAAAGTACCAAAGATGTAAAGACATGGGAAGAATTTAAAGAGATTCTTAATAAAAATGGAGGTTTTCTGAGAACTTATCACTGTGGAAATAGAGATTGTGAACAACAAATTCAGGATGAAACAAAAGCAACATTAAGATGTATCCCTTTCGGTTATGAAAAATCAGAGGGAAAATGTGTTAGATGCGGAAAACCATCTAATTATGGTCAAAAAGTACTTTTTGCTAAGGCCTATTAGTATTTTCTATGTTTATGGAATGTAGTAGTAAATTAACATTGTCAAATATTCCTTCCGATTATCCACTTCCTAACCTTTATTATTTCTCTTCCAAATTTTTAACAGAAATTCGTAAACAGGTGACAGGTGCTGTTTCAATTTTAAATCAAAATGGTTTTGAAGAATGTCATTTCCCTTTTTTAGTTCCGAGAAGCCTTTTATTGTATTATAAGAACTTAATATCTTTGGAAGATTTTATAAAAGTATATTCAGGGAAAGATAAGCGATCATATGCTTATTTGAGACCAGATGGTGTGTTTAGTCAAGGGATCACTTTAGCAAAAGAAATGATTAAGAGTTATCGTAATTTACCCTTGAAATTATTCGAAGTATCCCCAAGCTATAAAAGATTAAAGAACAAAACCAAAGGGAATGTCTTTACTTCTCCAGAAGAGTCTTTTTCTATACAAGGTGGAGTATTTATTGAGGATAAAGACGAAAATGAATTTCTTCAGACGATTATTTCTAGAATTCTAAATAACTTCTCAATACCGTATATAGCCAAAAATAATAAATTATGTAAATATGGGGGAATAAATTATAGCACTCTTTTTAGTGACAATGAGATAAATCTCGCTAAAATTTGTGTTTTTGATCAAGAAGTTACTCGGGAAGCAAACATTTATTTTTTTAATAAAGAGGGAAGGAGATCTTTTCCATACATGTATAGCTTTAGCTTATCTCAAAACATTTTTTTAATTAGTCTTTTAAAAAATGAAAGAATAGGATTAGAAAAGTGAATAACATATCAGAAGAGAAATTGATAGATTGGCTGAAGTTTTATGTTAACTTTGGTGATATAGTAAATGATGATTTTCCTACTAAAGGAGCTTGTTCTTGGTACCCTTATGGATATTCTTTAATGAAGAATATCCTTCATTTAGCATCAAATATTTTAATTAAGAAAGCTAAGTTTAAAGAGATTGTTTTACCATCTTTTGTTCATGGTGAAGATTTCATGAAAGAATGCAAAAATATAAAAGATTTTAGTGAACGTGTATATTGGTCGCCATTATATAGAAAAGACGATCTACATGTAGTAACTCCTACAATTGAAGCACAGTTAGGTGCTCTTTATAATAAATGGCTACAAGCAAATAAAAAACTTCCGTTTAAGTATTTTACGATAAGGGGAGTAGGTCGTTATGAAACTGGAAGGACAATTCCTTTATGGAAGGAACGTAACGTTTGGCCTTTTTTTGAAGGGTTAACGGTTCATAGTTCTTCATCTGATTTTTTAGCTACCATAAAACAACAAATAAATTTTATGGAAGTTTTTTTTGAAGAACTTGGAATTCCTGTTTTAATCCTTGAAAGACCTAAGATTAATTCTCGTTTGTGTGAATATTCTGAGCGAAGAATAGAAGCTGTTACGATAACTAAAGATAAGAGGGTTGTAATACTAGCAAATATATATGATTTAGGAGAAATATTTAGTAGAGTATACGATATCTTTTATATCGTTAAGAATACTAAATATTATGCCTTAACTTCTGCGATAGGTTTATCTGGTAGGGTGTTGGCTACCTTGTTGACTATAAATGGCGATAAAGATGGTTTTATTCTTTCTCCAATGATTGCTCCAATTAAGTTAGCGATATTACCAATTTATAATAAACCAGCTTTTACTAAGCTAGCAAAAAAGATAGAAGTTTATTTAAGTAAAAAAGGTATAGTTTCAAAGAATTTTCCGGCTGTGTCTTCGTTGGGAGAGAGGAGAAGAAAAGTAACAGCAATGGGGATACCTTTTTTAATAGAGATTGGATCAAATGAAATAAAAAGCTCGTCAGTATTAATAAAAGAACGTGTTCTTACTCATAATTCTACAGAATGTGAAATAAAAGAAATACCTTATATTATTAAGAAACGAGGCAAAATAATGAATAAGTTTATTAAGCAGAAAGCATTTAAAGAATTCAATTTACTTACTAAGTCTGTTAAGTTAAAGAAAAATTTTCTTTATTGCCTTAAAGATGAGATTTTAACAGAATCATTTTTTTGTAATAATCCAAATTGTTATAATAAAATGGCAGAATTGTCAAATAGAGAAATAATTGGTCGTAATTATAAAGCTAAAATAAATAAAAAATCTAAATGTATAGTTTGTGGAAAAACAGCATCTCAAGGTATTTATTTTGGTATTAAATGGAAGGGAGAAAAGTGATTATGGATTTTTTAAAAAAGGGAGACACTATTGGGGTGGTTGCTCCTGGCTCGCCAGTGCCTAAAAAAAATATAAAAAAGGGAGTTAATGTTCTTAGTAATATGGGCTTTAATGTAAAATTAGGTAAGCATATTTTTAGTATTACTGGCTATACGGCAGGAATTGCAAAAGATCGTGCTAATGATATTAATAGGTTTTTTTCTGATTCTCAGATTAAAGCGATAATTGCTGCTCGTGGTGGTTATAATTGCAATCAGATCTTACCATTTTTAGATTATGGACTTATTAAAAAAAACCCAAAGATTTTCTTAGGTCTTAGTGATGTAACTGCAGTGTTAAATGCTATTGTTTTGAAATCGAATGTTATAACATTTCATGGCCCAGTTCTTTTAATGATAGGGGGTGGAAGAGATGGTAAAGTATTCTCTAAGTATTCCAAAGAAAATTTTGAAAAAATACTTATGAATGAAAAGAAAAGGTTTATTAATGTAGTTAATGCCTTTGATAATTGGATTGTTTTAAATAAAGGAAAAGCTGTAGGCAAACTTTTTGGCGGGAACCTCTCTTCTTTAATAAGTATTATTGGTACATCATATGAACCAAATTGGAAAAATGCGATTCTAATGTGGGAAACGCTGGAAGAAAAATTAGAAATGATAGATCAGATGTTAACACATCTGAGATTAGCTGGAATTTTTGATAAAATTAATGGTATGATGGTAGGTAAGTTTGTTGATACTAAACAGGGAAGAGATACAGAGATTATTAAAATGATTTTAGAACAATGCAGGGGATATGATTTTCCGATAATTTATGGGGTTGATTTTGGCCATACTAACGAAAATTTAATATTACCTATAGGTGGGGAAATTAGTTTTAATACAGAAGAAGAATTTCTTAAGATTATTAAATATTAAATTAGAAATTTATGGGGCCTTATCAGGCGAAGCCAGGCGGTGTTATTTCTTATTTAGGCAATAAGATTTATCCTCCAGTTGAGGATGTATTAGCTGTTTCTTGGCCACCAAAAGATTTAGTAGACAGAGTTGGATCTATTTATCGAGATAAGAAGTGGTACCACCTGCATAAAATTGATGCCTCAATTTTTACTGCTACGACACAATTCTTCCAAAGTATAAATGCTGATTGGGTTAATCTACCTCTTACCACTATGATGATTTCTTCTCCTGGTGAAGTTTATGCTGGACAAAGACTAAATTACACAACAGATACTTTACCTATGGAAATTCCTAATTGGTTTCATACTGGTAATAGAGTGTTTCTTTCAGAATCTTCACAGTTTTATCTAGAATTAAGATTAATAATTGATAAGCTGGATAAAGTTTTTTCGATTTATAATTCTTTTAGGAAGGAAAAAGCTGATGCTACTCATTTATCAGAATTCCAACATGTTGAGTTTGAAGGACATGTTAATTTCAAAAATAACATAAATACTTTTATCAATTTGATTAATTATATTTTAAATTTTCTTTTACAAAATAACGAAGATAATTTATCTTTTTTTCTTGAAGATCAAGATATAAATGAATTATCTCGAAGCATGAAAAAGATTTTTAAGGTTCCGTTTGTCGAAATTTTAAAAGTTCTTTTTAAGGAAACTGGAAATAATAAATATAAAGAATTTTCAATGAAGAATTTTGGGTCGTGGGAAGAAATTTTTATTACTCAGATTTACGGCGGTAATGTGTTAGCTCTTAATTTCCCTATGTTGCAGATCCCTTTTTATCATGAAATAAGTAAGAAAAAAGTTGGGGGTGTTCCTGTAGCTGAAAATGCAGATTTAATACTTCAAGGATATAGAGAAACTGTTGGGAGTGGATTAAGAATTACAGATCCAAAGGCTTTGGCAGAAAAAGCAAAAATTTTTAATCTACCTATAGATGACTATAAACCTTACCTTGAGACACGTAAGATGAAGAAATATAAAACATCGGCTGGTTTCGGTTTAGGTTGGCAAAGATTTACGCAATGGATTTTAAAATTACCATATATTTGGGAAACAACCCCAACTCCTCGTGGACACACAAAACCAAGGCTTTAATTAAAAACAACATTTTTTATTACTTGATAATTTACAGAATATAATCGATAATAAAAAAAGAGCTTTTAGGGAAAATAGTTTTAAAAATTAAAGAAATTGCTAAAGAGAAAAAAATAGATAAAGGCTACAAGGTGCAAATTAACTGCGGAAGAAAGGCGGGTCAAATAGTACCTCATTTGCATTTTCATTTGCTCGCTGGTTTTTAAAGCTCCTAAAAGAAATCTTTAGTATTTGCCATAAAGAAAGGAAGGTGATATGAGAAAATGGCGACTGTTGTCAAAAAGTCTCCGGGAGAGACTGAAGATAGGCTGATTGCTAAGTTTAGAAGGAAAATTATTTCTGAACAGCTTCTAGATGAAATTAGAGAAAGAAAATTTTACAAACCGCCATCAGTTAAAAAGAAAGAACGTTTGGCGGCTTTAAGACGGGGGAGGGGAAGGAAAAGGAGATAATGCTTCTAGAAAAAATTAAAACAGATTCTGATAAGGCCTTAAAGAAAAAGGACAATATTAAGGTATCTACCTTGCGTATCTTACTTTCTGAAATTCATAACAAACAAATCGGTAAACAAACCGATAGGTTATCTGATGAGGAAATTGTTAAAGTAATTCGTCAACAAGCTAAACAAAGGCAAGAAGCAATAACGGCTTACAAGCAAGGAAAACGTGATGATTTAGTTCAGAAAGAGAGCAAAGAATTAGATGTTTTGAGTAAATATCTTCCACAGGAAATGCCAGCAGAGGAGATTGAGAAGATAGTTAAACAAATAATTGAGGACTTAGGGGTTAGTGGCCCTGAAGGGTTTGGCAAGGTCATGAGTGAGGCTATGAAGCGTATTTCTGGTCAAGCAGAAGGGTCAAAAGTGGCCGAAATTGTTAAGAAATTGATATAGTTTATTATAATTAAGTTCTAGTTGACAGCTTCAGATGAATTCCATTTTAATTAAATCAGCAGGGAAATTTAATCTTAGTAAGGACTTGGTAGAAAAATGGGCTTTGGAAGTACTTAAAAAATACGGTTTAAGTGATTGTGAATTGAGCATCGCTTTTGTTGATAGTAAAAAGATTAGATCTTTAAATAAAAATTATCGTCAGCTTGATAAAGCGACAAGTATTTTATCTTTTTTTCAAGGGCAGGCAGCCCCTGAAAATATCAAAATCTTGGGCGATGTTGTCATTTGTCCGCCCGAGGCAGAAAAGAAAAATCTTTCAATTAAATTTTTAATTGACCATGGAATCCGTAACCTACTATCTGAAATATCGACCAGCAAAAGTCAAGGAACTTGACTTAGTTGATGTTCGTGATAGCTTAACTAAAGTTTTAAGCTCAGGTAAAATTCCCCATGCTTTTTTATTTTCAGGGCCCAAGGGTACCGGCAAAACTTCTGCCGCCAGAATTTTAGCCAAAGCAGTTAATTGTTTAAGGAATTACAAAAAAGGCAGGAAAAGCGATTTTGAACCTTGTAATAAGTGTGAGATTTGTCAGGAAATAAATAGCGGCCGAGCCCTTGATCTGATCGAAATTGATGCCGCTTCCAATAGGGGTATTGATGATATTCGCGACCTAAGAGAAAAGATAAAGCTAGCACCGGCAAAGTGCCGTTATAAAATCTATATTATTGATGAGGTGCACATGTTAACTACAGAAGCTTTTAATGCTTTGTTAAAAACTCTAGAAGAGCCGCCAAAACACGCTTTATTTACCCTTTGTACTACCGTTCCTGAGAAATTACCCAAGACGATTGTTTCTCGCTGTACTCAGATTAAATTCAAGAAAGCTAGTTTAGAGGAGATGATAAGATCTTTGAAAAGGGCGACTGAGGGAGAAAAGCTTTCTTTGGGTAAAGGGGTTTTAGAGGAGATTGCTAAAAATGCTGATGGTAGTTTTAGAGATGCGCAAAAGATTTTAGATCAACTCTCTTTAAGCGGAAAGAGAATTTCTTTAAAAGAGACAAAGAAACTTTTAGGGAGAATTGAAGAATTAAAAGCAGATGGGTTATTATTGTCTTTAGCTGATAAAGAAGTTAAAAAAGCTCTTTTGGAGATTGATAAGGTGGTTAGTTTTGGGGCAGATTTAAGTTTTTACTTGCAGGATGTTTTAGAAAAACTTCGTTTTCTTTTATTAGAAAAGACAGGTATTTCTGATTTAGATAATCAAGATTTAGATCAAGAGCTGAAAGGGGCTTTTGCAAAGTTGACTAAAGGCGATCTTTTTAGATTGATTACCTTATTTGCTCAAGCTGCTATTGAGATTAAAGTAAGTCCCATTCCTCAATTACCCCTAGAATTGGCTGTGGTTCAATGGTGTGAGGTAGAAGAAGAAAACAAAGTTCATGCACAAAAAGCAAATCCTTCTGGTAAAAAGGTTAGTAATAATCCTTCACCTAATGGGGAGATGAAAAAAGCAAGTGGGAATAATGATGATGGTTTAAGTAGGATTGTAGATCAGTGGGATGATTTATTGACTGGAGTTGGGCCCTTAAATCATTCGGTAGAGGCCTTACTTAGAGCAACAAGGCCCGTTAAAATGGAAGGCCAGTTTTTGACTTTAGAGGTTTTTTATAAATTTCATAAAGAGAGGTTAGAAACGGAAAAGTGTCGTTCTATTGTGGAAGAAGTGGCCAGTCAACTTTTAGATACACCGGTAAAATTAAAGTGTATCTTAGGCGAGAAGAAAAATACTCAAAGCATGAGTAAGCCCATTGATGATACTAAAGGTGATAAAAATGATATAATGGATATTGCCAGTCAGATATTTAATGGCAAATTAATTGATTAAAAAGGAGGTTTTTTTATGTTTGATAAGTTTAAGCAAATGGGAGAGATGAAAAAAATGCGCGATGAAGCCCTGCGTATTCAAAGACAGCTGGCCGAGGAGAGGATTGAGGTTAACGAGGGTGACATTAAAGTTGTCATCAGCGGTGATCAACAGATCCAAGAGCTAGAGATTAACGGAGAGGGCAATGACGCTTTGATAAATGTTTTAAACAGGGCTTTAAAGCAATCTCAAAAAGTAGCCGCTCGTAAGGTTCAGGAAATGTCAGGGGGGCTTTCCGGATTGTTGGGGAAATAAGCAAAGCTTGTTTCTCGTAAGCTCAAAATGATAAAATCTTTCCCATGAATCTTCTTCCTCGTTCCATTAAAAAGCTGATTGAATCTTTTGAAAGGCTTCCTGGGATAGGTCCTAAAACAGCTCAGCGTTTAGTTTTTTATCTTCTTCATGTGCCTCAGTCTTATTTAGATGAGTTTGCCGAGTCTTTAAAACAATTGAAAGAGAAAACGGTCCTTTGTTCAATTTGTTTTAATGTGGCCGAAACTGATCCTTGCCAGATTTGTACTGATCAAAGTAGAGATAAGTCGCTTATCTGTGTGGTGGAGCAACCCTTGGATGTCATCGCTCTTGAAAAAACAGACAAATACAAAGGAGTTTACCATGTCCTCCATGGAGCCATCTCGCCTTTAAATAATATTGGTCCGGAAGAACTTTATATCAAAGATTTTTTAAAGCGTCTTAATAATAAATCGTTGCCAATTAAAGAAATTATTTTAGCTACCAATCCTAATATGGAAGGGGAAGCGACGGCCATGTATTTAGCTAAGCAGATTAAAAATCAAAAAAGCCAAGCTAAGATTACTAGATTGGGTCAGGGATTACCAACTGGGGCCGATTTAGAATATGCTGATGAATTGACTTTATCACGAGCTTTAGAGGGAAGAAAAGAGTTTTGAAATGGAAAAGGGGACAGAAAAATATTTATTCTTACTTAGAAATAAAGTAAGTATTTTTCAAGTCCCCTTGTATGTATTAAAAATAAAGAACTGTAAGTGCTAATCATACTCTGGTAAAGCAATTGCCCCCACATTTTATTTACTTACCAATAATTTTCGCTATGAGTGTTTCCTCATACAGTAATGTGCTGTAAAAGGCTCGCTCTTCATTGTCTGGATTGGCTTCATTGCCAATCACAATCTTTTCCCTTTCTTTTTGTGCTTCTGCCAAAATGACCTCCCTTTTCTTTTTTTGTTCTTTATTTTAAAAGTGCTTTTTACTAATTAGATAATTAGACCGCTATTTTTAATTTTTTCTCTATTTCTTGATATTTCTCTCTATTGAGATTGTTTTTGAGAAAATCTCCTTTATTGTTTCCGAGCGTTTTTGTGCATTGTATACAAAATGGGAAACAAAGATTTTCAACGAGATTATGATCAATCTTCCTTTTTTTACAACAAGGACAAATTCCTTTCTGAGATTCTGCAACAGCAATTGCTATTATGATTTCCTTGAGTCTTAAATTAGAAAGAAGATCTAGAGATTCTTCCATTTCTCTCGCCTTAATGTTATTAGGAGTTTCTTCCCCATCTTTTAGTCTTCTGGGCTTCTTTTTAATGCTTAATTTTTTCATTAATGCTTTCCCTTTTTCCCTCAATGAACTGATAGATCTTTCGAGTAATTCGTCCAATGTCTGCCTCCCTTTCTCTTTTTCTTTTTAATTAATTATCTAATTGTAAAAGAACATCTACCTGCTAAGATTTTATCCTATAACTATAGGAATAGGTATTATTATCTAACAAGAAATTGAATTTGTCAAGTTTGCTGGTAGATGGTATATTAAGTTAAGATTATGGTTGATGATAAAAAAGTTTCCCAGATTCTAAGACAGGTAAGGCAGAGAAGCGATGAGAGGTTTCCTGAAGATAAAATACCTGCCCCTGAAGGTGGTATCCTAGATAAGAATCTTTTAGATAATTCTGAAAAAAAGAGTTCTTTAGAATCTGAACAGGAAAAAGTACAGGATGAATCTTGGGCTAAAAAAAGAATAGCTGAACTTGAGGCAGAGATAAAAAAACTAACTTATGAAAGACAGCAAGAGATGAGAGCTAGATATGAACAGAAAAAGAAGGAAGAGGAGAAAAAAGAGGCTTCAGTACCGGTAGTGGCAAGCAAACCTAAGAGAGGATTTTGGGGGCGGCGGATTAAGTCTGCTCAACAACAGACTCAGCCAGAAACGGTTGGAAGGAGAGTCAGCGGCTAATGAGGCTTTATAATACTGCCAGTAGAAGATTGGAAGAATTTAAGCCCATTAAAAAAGGAGAGGTGGGTATTTATTCCTGTGGCCCCACTGTTTATTGGAATCAGCATTTAGGCCATATGTATGCCTATGTGCAATGGGATGTTCTAGTTAGATTTTTTAAATATTTAGGTTACAAAACTAAATGGGTAATGAATATTACTGATGTTGGCCATCTGACTTCTGATGAAGATAGTGGCGAAGATAAAATGGAAAAGGGAGCCAAAAGAGAAGGTCTAAATGTTTGGCAAATTGCCGAAAAGTATCTTAAACAGTTTTTAGAAAGTTTAAAACTTCTAAATATTCAAAAACCAGATGTTTTATCTAAAGCTACCGGTCACATTCAAGAACAAATAGATCTTATTAAAAAAATAGAGAAAAATGGTTTTACTTATAAAACCAAGACAGGTCTTGTTTTTGGTACTTCCAAGTTTACTGGTTATGCTAAGTTTGCCAAATTGAATTTAGAAAAACTTAAGATTGGCAAAAGAGTAAAAGTTGATAAAGAAAAAAAACAACCTTGGGACTTTCTTTTATGGGTAACTAATCAACCTCAGCATGTTATGCAGTGGGATAGCCCTTGGGGACGAGGCTTCCCAGGTTGGCATATTGAATGTACGGCCATGTCAACCAAATATCTGGGAGAAAGATTTGATATTCACACTGGTGGCGTTGAGCATATTCCCGTTCATCATACTAATGAGATTGCTCAAGCTTATGGAGCTTTTGGTCACCAAGCGGTTAATTATTGGCTTCATAACGAATGGTTGGTTTTTGCAGGAGAAAAAATGAGTAAAAGCTTGGGTAAGAGTATTTTAGCAATGGATTTGATTAAAAAAGGTTATGACCCTTTAGCCTTTAGATATTTAATTTTAAATTCTCATTATCGAGGTGGACTTAATTTTACCTGGAAGTCTTTACGGGGTGCCCAAACAGCCCTCAATAGACTAAAGGCGATCATTACCGAATTAAAGAAAGATAAAGAAGGGAATTCTTCGGACAAGAAAGAAGAGGTCTTTAAAGAGAAATTTTTAGAGGTGATGAATGATGATCTTAATATTCCTCAGGCTTTGGCTTTAGTTTGGGAAGTTTTAAGATCTGATCTTAGCTCTTCTGCGAAGCTGAAGTTGGCCTTAGATTTTGATCAGGTTTTAGGATTGGATCTTGATAAGCAAACAGCCAAGAAATTAATAGTTCCTGAAAAGATAAAGAAATTATTAAAGGAAAGAAATAAGCTAAGAGGAAAAAAAGATTGGCAAAAAGCAGATGAAGTTCGTAAACAAATAGAAGAATTAGGTTGGGTACTCAAGGACACCACCAAAGGAACGATAGTAGAAAAGAAATTTAATTGATCAAATTAATAGCTTTAAATATTTAAAGTGAAAAAGGTAACTTTAATATTAATATCGGTAGTGACAATTTTGTTTTTAACTAATCTAGTTGCTTTGGATGTTGGTTGGCTGAAAGCAAGAAGGGGTCAGGATTTAGCAAAAGGATCAGCTAAAGTTGTTTCCGATTCTGTTTTACTGCCAACGCCCCTAGTTGAAAGCTGTGGCCTCGCTTGTCAGCAATTGATTGATGACAAAATTTCCCAGGCTATTTCTACTGTTTCTGGCAAAGAAACAATTAGAGAAACCAAGGTGGTAGAAAAAAGCACTTCTCAGCCTCAAGTGGTTTATATCCCTTTAGGTGGCGGTGGCTCAACGACTAATAGAGATTGGGCAGATGTTGGTAATGCTGAAGTTTATTTAAATATTAACGATTATCCTAATTTAGATAGAGCTTACTTTGAGGGTTTTATTAAAGTGAAACATGGTAATGGTAAGGTTTACGCTCGTCTTTATGACGTTACTCATAGTATTGGAGTGCAGGGAGGAGAGATATCCTCAGATAGCGAAACCTTTACTTTAGTTGAATCAGGTTCTTTAAATTTTTGGCAGGGTAAAAACCTTTATCGGGTCCAGGTTAAATCTTTAAACGGGTATGAAGCCTTTTTTGATTCAGGCAGGATTAGAATTATTTTAAATTAGTTGACTTTTAAAGGGCAGAAGAGTATCTTAGAATCAAACTGCCCAAGAGGCAGTTTTGTAATTTTTATGAGATTTTTATGAAAGCAGAAACATTAAGAAAAGAAAGACCAGATTTCGGTTCTTATTTCCAAGAAAAGATATTTTTGGTTAAAGAGGTAAAGATCCTGCCTGTTATAAAAAAGGTCTTTAAGAAAGCAAGGGAGGATTATCTTTTTGAGGAAACTAAGGCTGACAAGGGTAAATTGATAATGGATATTACATGGGGGGAGGAGAACAATTTTTGTAATGTCTTTTTTATCACTGCTGACTTGGAAGAAAGAAAAATAAAGATTTCCGGGCTTAATCCCTGCGAGTTAGAAGAAAAAGAATGGAAAGATAAAGACATTTTAGAAGCAAAAATAAAAGAGGCCTTTAGTCAGCCGGTAAAAAGGTCAAAAGTACCCTTTGACGAGTATTTAAAATGGATAGGTTAAAAAAGTGGAAAAAAACGAACATTAAGCTTTGAATGTTAAAAAGGCAAGATCTTTTTATCTTGTCTTAAGCTATACTAAGTCTTGTTTCTCTTCTTTGTTTTATGCTATACTCAACTCCAGGTAAAGTGTTATGCGTGACTACGAATTGACTTTGGTGATTGATCCGGATTTGACTTCGGAAAATCAAAAAAAATTAATAAATAAAGTTAAAAAATTTGTTGAAGACATAAAAGGCAAGGTGGAGAAGATTGATGATTGGGGAAAGAAGGAATTGGCGTACCCCATAAAAAAGAAAAATATGGGGTCTTATTTTTTGTGTCAGATAAACTTACCTGAAGATGGGGTTGATAAATTAGATAAAAAGCTTAAAGTAGAAGAAGAGATTATTAGATTTTTACAAGTAAAAAAAGAAAAATAGTTCTTAT
The DNA here is from genome assembly GCA_965230945.1 of uncultured Gammaproteobacteria bacterium. Classification (GTDB taxonomy): domain Bacteria; phylum Patescibacteriota; class Microgenomatia; order PFEM01; family JAPLYW01; genus CAZJJY01. Next base: position 578,978 of record OZ246397.1, read on the forward strand.
TTAATTATTTATATTCTAAAAAGAAAGAGGACTAAAAAATGTCAGCACGTTCATTAAACAAAGCCCAACTTATCGGTAATCTAACCCGTGATCCTGAATTACGTTATACTCCTCAGGGAACAGCTGTTTGTACTTTTGGTTTGGCTACTAATCGTACTTGGACTACTGAGAGTAATGAAAAGAAGGAAGATACCCAGTTTCATCGTATTGTTGCCTGGAATAAGTTGGCCGAGCTTTGCTCACAACTTCTTTTTAAAGGAAGAAAGGTTTTCGTTGAAGGTCGCCTTCAGACTAGAGAGTGGACCGGCAAGGACGGAGTTGCTCGGCAGACAACTGAGGTGGTTATTACCGAGATGATCATTTTAGATTCTAAAAGAGCTCCTAGTGAAGAAGCTGTAGAAACTCAAATTGGTCAAGAAGCTAAGGTAGCTCCAACAGGAGAGGTTATAGTAGGAGCTGTTGAACCTGCTGGAACTAGTGAAGAAGTTCCAGAGGAAAAGAAAGCTTCAGGTAAAAAAGCCGCCAGTTCAAGCTCTAAAACAGCCGAAGCTGAGGAAAAAAAGGTAAAGGAAGAGACTAAGGAAGAAGCTGAATCTAACGAGGTGAAGCCTGAAGATATTCCCTTTTAAAAAGCTTTTTAATTTAAAACAGAATGGAAAATAGTTGTTCATTTTGTCAATCAGGCAAGAATCCTGATTACAAAAATTTTAACGAATTAAAGAATTTTATTTCCGATCAAGGAAAAATTCAAAAGCATTTGCGGACAAATGTTTGTGCTAAGCATCAGCGGAAGCTTGCTAAAGCTATTAAACGATCTAGATTCTTAGCCTTGCTTCCGTTTTCAACCCGTGTTTAAAATGAGGGTTAAGTTGAATTTACGTTCTGCCAGATTAATAATTTTTGTTTTTTTACTAACTGCCATTTCCGGTGGTTTAGGTTTTTTCTTAGGTACTCATCGAGTTAAGGTAGAGCTTGCCAAATTTCCTTCTCTAAAAATTGAAAGAAAAGTTCCCCAAGATAAACAAGAAGTTGATTTTTCTTTGTTTTGGGATGTTTGGGACAGATTAGAAAAAGACTATCTTGATAAAAATGCTCTTGATCCATCTGAGATGATTTATGGGGCTATTCGGGGAATGGTAGCTTCCTTAGGTGATCCTTACACCGTCTTTTTAAAACCCCCAGAGAAAAAGGAGGTAAAAGAAGATCTTAATGGGGCTTTTGAAGGCATTGGTATTCAGTTAGGTTATCAGGATGAACAAATGGCGGTTATTGCTCCGCTTTCGGGCACGCCTGCTTTTAAAGCCGGGCTTAAAGCGGGTGACCTCATTTTGAAAATCAATGATCAACCAACTAATAATATCTCTCTACCTGAGGCAGTTCGTTTAATCCGTGGTCCTAAAGGAACAGAGATTGTTTTGACTTTACTTCATAAAGGAGAGACGGATCCTTACAAGGCTAAAATCATTAGAGATACGATTATTGTTCCCAGTGTGAAGGTTGAATTTATAGGCGATAAAGAAGATATCGCTCACTTAAAACTTCTAAAATTTGGTGATCGTACCTCTGGAGAATGGCATCAAGCCATTTCAGATATTCTTGCTCATGACCCTCAAGTTAAAGGTATTATCCTTGATGTTCGCAACAATCCTGGTGGTTATCTTTCCGGCTCTGTTTTTATTGCTTCAGAGTTTTTAACTTCAGGAGTGATAGTCCAGCAGGAATACAATGGAGGGGAGAAGAAAGAGACTTTTTCTGTTAATAGGGCAGGTAAATTAACTACACAGCCTTTGGTAGTTTTGATTAATAAAGGTAGTGCTTCGGCATCAGAGATTGTGGCGGGGGCTTTGCAAGATTACAAACGAGCTACCATTGTGGGCGAGAAAAGCTTTGGTAAGGGAACAATTCAAGAAGCCCAGGACTTGCCTGGAGATACCGGGCTACATATTACCACCGCGCGTTGGTTACTGCCTTTAGGCTCATCGATTAATAAGATAGGAGTGACTCCTGACAATGAAATAGCAGATAATCTAGAGACAGAAGATATTGACGAACAACTGCAAAAGGCCATAGAGTTATTAGAATGAATACCAAAGTAATTGACAGAATAAAAAAGATTATTATTGGTGTTGCTGTTGCCGTTGTCGTTTTGTCCTCTATTGTCGGGGGAGCCATTTCCGATCGTTTGTTTGGCTATAGAATTCTTGATCGCTTCTTTCCCAGATCAGAGACAATACCTGCTCTGACTTCACGGTTAATATTAACTGAAGAATCAGTAGTTATTGATGTTGTCGAAAAAGCAGGACCTTCGGTAGTGACCATTGTTATTGAAAAAGAGCAGAAAGAAATATCTCCCTTTGCCATTGAATTTGGCCCTTTTGGTTTAAACATTCCTGAAGTTGAAACAGAGACCAAACAAATTAAAGAAAATATTGGCACCGGTTTTATCATTTCCCAAGATGGTTTAATTGTTACCAATAAACATGTGGTCATTAACAAAGAAGCCAAATATAAAGTTCTTACTAAGGATGATAAAGAATATGAAGTAAGTAAGATTTATCGTGATCCGGTAAATGATTTGGCTATTTTAAAACTTGATGGGGCAGTAAATCTCCAGCCAATAAAGATGGGTGATTCTGACAAATTAAAAGTGGGGCAGTTTGTTATTACTATTGGTACCGCTTTAGGAGAATTTAAAAACACAGTGACGACGGGAGTTATCTCAGGATTAGGTAGAGGTATTACGGCGGGTTCAGCATTTGAAGGTTTTGTTGAGCGTTTAGATAATGTTATTCAGACTGATGCCGCCATTAATCCTGGTAATTCAGGGGGTCCGCTCTTAAATTCAATTGGACAGGTTATTGGTATTAATGTCGCCATTGCCGCCCAAGGACAAAATATTAGTTTTGCTATTCCTATTAATACTATTAAAGAAGCCATTGAGAATTTTAACAGAACTGGCAAGTTTGAAAGAGCGTTCTTAGGTATCCGTTACCGTTTAATTAGTCGTGATATCGCCTTGATGAATGATGTTCCTCAGGGAGTCTATGTGGTGGAAGTTATTTCAGGTTCGGCAGCTGATGAAGCTGATATTAAGGTGGGAGATATCATTACTGAGTTTGATGACCAAAAGATTAGAGAAGAGGAGAAGACTTTAGCAGAGCTGATCTCTAAAAAGAAGATTGGTGATACGGTTAAGCTAAAGATCTGGCGAGATGGACAAGAGCTAGAAAAGAAGGTTGTTTTACAAGGTTATGTAGAATAGCTTTAGTTCTGAAACTTTTTAAGAATTTTATCCAAGTTACCGTTTAAAATACTTTCTAAGTTATGGAAAGATTTTTTGAGTCTGTGGTCTGTGATTCTGTCTTGGGGGAAATTATAAGTTCTTATCTTTTCCGCCCTCATACCTCGGCCGATAAAGGAGCGATAACCGGAAATGGTGGATTCTTTTTTCAGTTCTTCTTGTTCCCAAAGTTTAGATCTTAATAATTCTAAGGCGATTTGGCGATTTTGTTCTTGAGATCTTTCTTGTTCACAAACAACTACGGTATTTGTTGGTTTATGAATCAAGCGTACGGCACTGGAAACTTTCTGTACATTTTGACCACCCTGAGATGAGGCTCTAAAAAACTGCCATTCTAAATTAGCGGGATTGATTTTTATCTGACTTTCACTAATTTCTGGTAAAACAGCCACCGTAGCCGTGGAGGTGTGAATTCGTCCATATCTTTCTGTTTTAGGGATTCGCTGGACTCGGTGTACTCCAGCTTCGTTTTTTAAAAGTTCAAAGCTATCTTTTCCCTTGATACGTAAGGTTGCATTGCCGATCAGTTGTGTTTGCCAGTTTTGTTTTTCAGCAAAGCGTAAATACATTCTCAATAAATCTTGAGCCCAGATTTTAGCTTCATCACCGCCGGCAGCGGCCCTAATTTCTAAAAGAGCACGATCTTTATTAAATAATGGTGAACTTGATTGATCCATGGAGATAATTATTTGTCTAACATTTCTTTTAGGCTTTTAGGACGAGTTGTTTTAGCCTCTTTGACTTTTTCTTTTCTCTTATGAGGAGTGCTTTTAACGGCCTCTTGTTTGGCTTTGAATTTTTCAATACGGCCTTTAGTATCAACAAACTTCATTTCTCCGGTAAAGAAGGGATGGCAAGCAGAACAAATCTCAACATGAATGTTGGGTTTGGTTGAACCCACGGTGAAACTAGACCCGCAGGCACAGGTTACTTTTGCATCTGGATACCAGGCAGGATGAATACCTTTTTTCATGCCTAAATTTTACCATAAAAAAATCTACCTCACAAGGTAGAATTAGGTGTTGTTTTTTTATCTTTTGCTTTCTACAATTAGGTTATGAAGATAGATGAAAGTATTTTTAAAAGCTACGATATCCGCGGTGTTTTTCCTGAACAGTTAAATTATGAAATTGCTTTGGCTATTGGTAGGGCTTTTGCCGATTTGATAACTGACCCTGGTCCGATTGCTGTGGGACGAGACATGCGCCTCTCTTCGCCTGAATTAACAAAGGCAGTTATAGAAGGGATTACCATGCAAGGTAGGGATGTAGTTGATTTAGGTTTGATTACAACAGACATGATTTATTTTGCTGTTGGTAACTATTCTTTTACAGGGGGAGTGATGGTTACCGCCTCTCATAATTCTCCAGAGTACAATGGTTTTAAGCTTTGTAAGGAAAATGCCTTTCCAGTAAGTGGTGAGGGTGGCCTTTATAAAATGAGGGATAATATTTCAAAGGATAATTTTAAGAAAGTAGATAAAAAAGGCAAGGTGAGTAAAAAAGCTACTTTATCTGATTGGCTAGATCATGCTTTATCTTTTATTAATCCTCAAGATATCAGACCACTAAAGCTGGTTGTTGATGCCGGCAACGGCATGGCCAGCATTTTATTTGAGGGGTTAAAGAAAAAATTGCCATTAGATATAGTTCCTCTTTATTTTGAATTAGATGGTTCTTTCCCCAATCATTTACCTGCTCCTTTGGTGCCTGAGAATTTGAAAGATGCGCAAAGGGAGGTTTTGGAGGAGAAAGCTGATTTAGGTTTGGTTTTTGATGGTGATGGAGACAGGGTTGTTTTAATAGATGAAAGAGGAGAAGCCTTGCGGGGGACAGTTGTGACGGCCATGTTGGCGGAGGTTTTCCTAAATAAATCTAAAGGAGCGACTATTTTGTACAACGCTATTTGTGGCTGGATTGTGCCGGAGGTAATTAAAAGGAATGGGGGAAAGGGGATAAGAGTGCCGGTAGGCCATTCTCTAATCAAAGAAAATATGAGAAAGTATGATGCTTTGTTTGCCGGAGAACATTCCGGTCATTATTTCTTTAAGGATAATTGGTATGCTGATAGTGCCCTTATTACTGCCTTGATTGCCTTAGAAATTATTTCTTTTTCTGATAAGACTTTGTCTGGAATAGCCTCTGAATTTGATAAATATTATGCCAGTGGGGAACTTAATTTTAAGGTTAAAGATAAAGAAAAGGTAATGAATGGAGTAGAGAATCTTTATAAGGAGAAAGCGGAGTCTGTCGATAAGATTGATGGCGTTAGTCTTTGGTTTAAAGATTGGTGGTTTAATATTCGCCCTTCTAATACACAACCATTTTTGCGTTTAAATATTGAGGCTAAAGAAGAAGATTTACTTAACAAGGCCAAGAAGGAATTGGTCGATTTTATCCAAAGATACGGTACTTTGCTCGCGGGTGAGTAGGTTTTTGATTGTTACCTCTTTTTTCTTAATTTCGTTAGGTCCCAAGATGACAACAAAAGGAATATTTTTTCTATCAGCATATTTTAGCTGTTTTTCTAATTTGTCAGGAGAAAGATAAAATTCGGTTTTAAGACCTGCTTTTTGCAGTTTTAGGACAACATCTAAGCAGTTCTTGTATAGGGATTTATCAAAAAGAGTTACCAAAACTTGGCTTGAGCTTGCTTTTTCCTTAGGCAGTTTGTTTAGATTTTCTAAGAGTTCAAGAATGACAGCATCACCAGCAGCAAAGCCGATCCCCGAAAGTTCTTTTTGCCCGCCAATAATCTCTAAAAGATCGTCATAACGGCCACCGCCTAAAATAGCACGAAATTCTCCTTCTCTATCACGGGCTTCAAAAACAACACCAGTGTAATAATCTAACCCTCGTACAATACCAGGATCAAATTCAATATAATCACTAAGCCCGTATTCTTTAAGATTATCAAAAAGATTTTTTAATTCCTCTGATTGACTAAAGTCTTTTTCTTGGAGGATGTTTGTGAGATCTTTAATTTGTTTATCGTTAAGACCAGTTTCTTTAAGGTATTCCTGCCAGTCTTTTTCTTTCATTTTGTCTTGGCGGTCAATGGCCCTGAAGACATCGTTTGTTTTTTCCTTGGAAATGTTTAATGATTTTAGTTTTTCCTCTAGAAATTTACGGCTATTTATTTTAACAACGACTTCTTTTGGGGATAAACCAATTGCTTTTAAAAATTCACAAGCGATGGCGATAATTTCTGCATCGGCTTGACTATTATTAATGCCAATTAAATCTATATCCCATTGTAGAAATTCTCTAAATCTTCCTTTTTGAGGTTTTTCGTATCGCCAGCGAGGACCAATAGAGAACCAGCGCAGAGGGAAAGTAAGTTCTTGAGATTTATTGCTGACCATACGGGCTAGGGTAGGGGTAAGTTCTGGTCTCAAAGCTAATGTTTTACCACTTCTGTCTTTTAAAAAGAAGGTTTGCTTTTCAACTAATTCCTTACCTGATTTGGCCGCATAAAGAGCTAAAGGTTCAACTGACGGCCCTTCGTATTGCTGATAGCCATAACGTTGCCCAACCTCTTCCATTTTCTTAATCAGCCAATTACGGATGGCCATCTCTTCTGGATAAAAGTCTCTAAAGCCTTTTGGTGGTTGCAAATTTGGCTTTGCCATAGCCTCTATTTTATCAGGATTTTTAGAGTAATGCCATTAATTACTTTATTCGGTGGTGAATGAAGAAGGAGTAGAAGTCTTTTCTTCTTCTCTTTCGGCGATAGCCAAAATGACACTAGCAGTAATTATTTTATGTTCGTTTTCAGTAGGCTCACCGATGACTACAAGACGATCGTTTTTTTCGAAATCAGTAAATTTAGCTTTACTGGCCTTGCCCTCTTTGGTTTTTCTAGTAAGTCTAGTTTTGCTGGTGATCTCGACAGTGTAGATAATTTCTTTCCTTTCATTTTTAATGGTGATAACTTTCTCTTCACTAGAGATATCGGTGATTTTACCAACGATAGCTTGTTTACCAGTTGGTTTTGGTTTTTCATCGACAACTAAACGAGTTGTTTCTAGCTTGGCTTCTTCGTTGATATAGCCCATGGCAATGACAAAGAGGTTCTTTTTAAGATCTTCAAATTTAATTTTTTTACCACTTTGGCCGAAAATAGCGGCATCAGTGGCCACCTTAATCTCTTTTTCACCTTCGTTAGTTTCTAGGGTGAGGGTTAAGTCACCAATGTCAGTAATTTCTCCACCAAAGCCACGTTTCTTACCTTGTTCCTTTTCCTCGAGAATGCCTTTGACCTTTTTTTGAACTTCTTCTCTAATTGCTTTAACGTTTTCTTCATCAGCAGTAGTTTCGGGAGTTGGTGTTATTCCTTCTTCATCAGCAATAACAAAGTTAGTTAAGAATAAGCTGAAAATACCTAAGACAAAAAGAATAAGTGTTGTTTTTATAATAGTTTGTTTTTTCATTAGATTTTAGCTGTTGAATAAATAATATTTAAAATTTTACTAGCCTCATTGCTTTGGTCATCGTAAACAGAAATTTGAATTTCATTAGCACCACCAACTAAGGAAATTTCTACTTCAAATTTACCTTCTTCGTCGGCTTCTGTGATTTCTTCACCTTCTTGATAAATGACACTTACTATCGCCAAAGGGAAAGTTTCTCCCAAGATGGTGATTTTTTCTTTATCGCTTATAGAATTATTTTCAGGGTCGCTGATTTTTAAGAGAAGTTTTTCTTCTTGGTCTTCTTTTACAACAGAAACTCCTGTTTCTTCAGGGGCTGGTTTTGCTTCCTGAAGAGTGGTCTTTAGAGATTTATTGGCAGTCCAAATTCCAAAGGTAATGATTAATCCGAGGATGAACCCTATAAGAATAGCAATGAGGATCTCTTTTTTCATCGTTAATCACAGCAATATAACTTAAAATTGAACTCTTGTCAAGGGGATGGTCAAGTGATAAACTAAGAAAATCATGGAGATTAAATACTTCGGTAATTCTTGCTTTCGTATTAAAGGAAAAGATATTGTTTTGACAACAAACCCCTTTAACGCTTCTTTAGGGATTAAGATTCCCAAGATTGAGACAGATATTGTTCTTTTTTCTTCTTCTTTAGAAAATAAGAAAGATCTTGGTGTTATTAAGGGGGCTTTAAATAGAAAAGAGCCTTTTGTTATTAATGAGCCAGGGGAGTATGAAGTTGGTGGTGCTTTTATTTTAGGAATACCTTTTGGTAAAAAGACTATTTATATTATTACCATTGATGGCATACGTTTAGTTTTCTTGGGTCAAATAAAAGATAAGTTGTCTGATAAGGAACTAGAGGAAGTAGATGGGGTTGATATCTTGTTTTTACCAGTAGGGGGTAAACCAGTAATTTCCGAAAAACAAGCCGCTTCCATTGTAGAAAATGTACAACCAAGGATTGTCATCCCTATGTCTTATAAAGTGACAAATTTAAATATAGATTTTGCCTCTGTCGATGAGTTTTTAAAGCAAATCGGATCAGAAGGACTAAGACCGATTGATAAGTTATTAATTTCTAAAGAAGAACTGCCTTTAGAAAAAGAGGTGATCCTTTTGGATGCCAAGAAAAACTAGAGTTCCTCCCCATAGCGAAGAAGCAGAAACAAGTATCTTGGGAGCTATTTTGATTGATAAAGATGCTATTGTTAATGTGGCTGAGTTTTTACGCTCGGAACACTTTTATAATCCCCAAAATGGCTTTATCTATCAGGCTTTATTAGATCTCTATGAAGAGAGACAGCCGATCGACATTGTTACTCTAAAGGAAAAGTTAAAATTGTCAGGAGACTTAACTAAGGCTGGCGGTTCTGGATACATCACTGAATTGGTGAACTCTGTGCCGACAGCGGCTCATGTCGAGCAGTACGCCAAAATTGTCAAAGACCACTATATTAAGAGAGAATTAATTTCTTCAGCCAGTAAGATTGTTGAAGAGGCTTTTGATGAGAAACAACAAGCTACAGATGTCTTAGATACTGCCGAGCAGTCAGTCTTTGGTCTTTCTCAAAAACATTTGAGGAGAGGCTTTATCCCTGTTAAAGAAGCCTTGGCGGAATCTTTTGACAGACTGGATGAGCTTCATAAACAAGCGGGAGGGTTAAGAGGAGTTCCCAGTGGTTTTAAGGATCTAGATAATGCCTTAGCTGGAATGCAGGATTCTAATCTTTTGATTTTAGCGGCTCGTCCAGGAATCGGGAAGACAGCCCTAGCTTTAAATATTGCTCAACATGTGGCTGCAAAAGAGAACATGCCGGTGGGGTTTTTTTCCTTGGAGATGAGTAAGGAGGAGTTAGTAGACCGTTTATTGGTGTCTCAGGCTGATATTGATGCTTGGAAATTAAAAACGGGTCGTTTAGAAGGAGATGATTTTACTAAGCTTTCTGAAGCCATGGGAGTTTTGGCTGAAGCCCCTCTCTACATTGATGATACTCCAGCCCTATCAGTCTTAGAAATGAGAACCAAAGCGAGAAGATTAATGTCTGACTACAATCTAAGACTTCTAGTCGTTGACTATTTACAGCTTATGAAAAGTATAAGGGAAAGAGAAAATCGTGTTCAGGAAGTTACTGAAATTTCTCAAGGATTAAAAAATTTAGCTAAGGAATTAAAGATCCCCATTTTGGCTTGCTCTCAATTATCCAGGGCTGTTGAACAGAGGGGAAGAAAGAGACCACAATTAGCAGATCTTCGAGAATCCGGTGCAATTGAGCAGGATGCAGACGTGGTTATGTTTCTTTGGCGAGAAGATGATGACGATATTGAGAATATTGAATTAGAGATAGCCAAGCATAGAAACGGTCCTTTAAGAAGAATTAGACTTAGATTTAGAGGTAACAGAATTAAGTTTTATGGTGTAGAAGCTAAAAGAGGGAAAGAGTAGTTTTTTTCTTGGTGTGGAAATTTAAAGCCAAAGTAGTTCGAACTTCGTCCACGAGGGGGAGGAGTGAGTTGTTTTAGTGCCGTGGGTCGGAGTCGAACCGACACGAGCTTTAAAGGCTCACAGGTTTTTGAGACCTGCGCGTCTACCAGTTCCGCCACCACGGCATAGGTTGATTTTATCATTTATCCACTTGTGATTCAATTAATTTTCTTTTAAAATTTCTGTTATGATTCCGGTTACTGATTTGCGAACAGGTAAAGCTTTTGAAGTTGATGGTGTTCCTTATGTGGTTATTAAATACAAACACACTAAAATGGGGCGGGGGACAGCCAATATTAAAGTAAAGGTAAGGAATTTGGAAAATGGTTCGGTAAGGGAAAAGACTTTTATCTCTGGGGCTAGAGTTGAACCCATAGAGACCCAGATAAGGAGTCTCCAATATCTCTATCAAGAGGGAGATGATTTTTATTTTATGGATCCTAAAGACTTTAGTCAGTTTAGCTTGTCTAAAAAGATATTATCTGGGAAAGAAAAGTTTTTAAAAGAAGGGCAGGAGTTTAAAATTTTATTTTGGAATGACAAGGCTTTAGGCTTGGAATTGCCTAACTTTATGGTTTTTAAGATTAAAGAAACCCCGCCAGGGGTTAAAGGAGATTCGGCGACTGCTTCTTTCAAACAAGCCCTTTTAGATAATGGTTTATCTTTAAATGTGCCTTTGTTTATTAATGTAAATGATAAGGTTAAAGTGGATACGAGAACTGGTGAATATATGGAAAGAGTGAGTTAACGAAAAAAGATAAAGGCGATTATTAGAACGATTTGAGGAATAAGTCCCCAAGGAAGTCTGCTTCTGTTATGCATAATCTCGGTATGGAATTTTTCTAAGACGTTTAAGGGAAAAGGTCTAAAGTTGAAAAAAAGAGAGGGAAATTCTAAAATATCCGGTGCAATCCCTAAAAGAACTCCCCACCAAAGAATAGGTAAGAATGATTTACCAGATTGAAAGAAGTAAAAGACTAAAAGGGCAGCAATGGCAAGGTCAATAATAGTCAGAAAAGAAGCTCTTCTTTTAGTTTTCTCACCGGTGGTCAAACCAGTACCAGTGTCCCAATGAGGAAGAAGATCAAGTAGATAGTGAAAGATAACTACTAAAGGTAGGCTAATGTAAGGAGGGGATACTTTTGTGACTATTAAAGCAGAAGCTAGTGAGTGTGTGGTTGCTAACATAGCAGGTAAGAAAAATTATACTATGCTATAATTGAGGCTGTCAAGATATGTTGTCAATAATCTTTTCATCAGGGCCGCTAACGGTTTATACTCTAGGCTTTTTAATGACGGTGGGTGTTTTTTTGGAAAGCTTTATTATCTGGCGGCGTTTAAAGGATTTGGGTTTAAAAGAGGAAAAAGTTTTAGATTTTATTATCATTACTCTTTTGCTTGGTTTTATCTTGGCCAGGTTTTTATTTATAATACAAAATTTCCCTAATTTTGGTTTTTCTTTTCCTCGTTGGTTACTTTTTATACGTTATCCTGGTTTTTCTTTTTGGGGTTGGATTTTAGGATTGATTATTTCTCTTCGTTGGTTTGCTAAAAAGGAGAAATGGGATCTTTTTAGAGTGGCTGATGAGGTTACCTTTGGGGCTTTACCCTTTTTAATTTTAATGCAGTTAGGCCAGTTTTTAGATGGCTCTGGTTTTGGCCGCTTCACCAATATGCCTTGGGGGATTTATTCATCAGGTAGTCTTTTAAAACGCCATCCTCTTTCTTTGTTTGCGGCCATTTTGCTTTTGCTTATTTGGTTTTTGTTAATTAAGGCCGAAAGGCATTGGCGGACCTGGGATTGGTATAAAAACAAAGAGAGTGGTTTTATAAGCCTTTCCGCTTTAACCTTGATCTTATTCTATAATATCCCACTTGCATTTTTAAATGATTCTAAGGTATACTTCTACTGGCTGGGGATAGGAATTACCATAGTGTTTTTTCTTATTAGTACTGCCTTTTTTTATGCCCGATCAGGACACAGTTCAAAAAATATTTTTGCTAAGAAAAATGTCGAAAAAGAAAATTAATCAAAAGAAAATTAGTACGGCTAAAAAAATTGTCGGCTTTCCTTTTAAGCTTTTAAAGCCGGTTTATAGCTTTCTTTCACAAGAAATTGCTAGGCTGGAGAGAAAGAGGAGAGATATTGCTAGTCGCGATCCCTTTAACGATACGAGACGAGTGGTTGATAATGCTTCTTCTGACACTGATGTCATTGAACAAACAGGTCATGAAAGAACCAAAGCTTTAGAGAAACAGATTAGTCGTAAAGTGGTGCAAATGAAAAAAGCTTTATCAAGAATAAAAATCGGTCGTTATGGTCTTTGTGAGAAATGTAACCAGATGATTGATACCGATAGATTAACAGTTATGCCAGAGGCGACGCTTTGTGTTAAATGCGAGAAAAAACGAGAAGAATGATTTATTTTCTTCAGTGTTAGATGATTAATTGATTTCTCCCTTTAGGGAGATTTCTATTTTAAAATGAAAGACTTAAAACCCCAAATCATTTTCGAAGATGAAAGTTTGTTAGTCTTAAACAAACCAGCTGGTATGGTAGTCAATCGTTCAGAAACTACCAAAGGTAAAGAAACGGTCCAAGATTGGATAAAAGAGAAAATCGCTTTTAGGAAATTAAAAGAGAGGACGGTTAATCCTCATCTTAAGGATTTTTATGGACGCTTAGGAATTGTCCATCGTTTAGATAAAGAAACCAGCGGCTTGCTTTTGGTCGCCAAGACTTTTAAGGTCTTTAAGGATTTACAAGCTCAGTTTAAAAAAAGAAAAGTTAAGAAAAAATATTTAGCTTTAGTTCATGGTCAGGTTCAACCTCAGGAGGGGGTAATTGAGGTTTCTATTTCTCGTAGCCCTTTTGATCGAAAAAAATTTGGGGTTTTTTTAAAAGGTAAGCCTTCTAAAACTAAATACAAGGTTTTAGATTCTTTTCAAAGCCCCTTAGGCAAGTTTAGTTTACTAGAATTAATACCCAAAACTGGCAGAACTCATCAAATAAGGGTTCATCTTAAATTCTTGGGCTATCCGATTGTTGCTGATGAGAGATACGCCGGGCGTAAAAGATCAAGGAAGGATCGTCTTTACTGTCCTCGTCATTTTTTACATGCTTCTTATCTTTCTTTTATTCATCCTCAATCTGGAAAAAAAATGGAGTTTCGTTTGCAATTGCCTTCCGATCTTCAAGTTGCTATGATTAAATCAGGACTTTCTAAAAAGTAATTTTTTAGTAATATTATAACAAGATGAACGCTGATTTTATCTTAATAGGTTGGCTAGGAGTTGTTTTAGCTATGGCTTTTTTAGGCGGATTTCTGGCCAGAAAAGCTAAGCAACCAGCTGTAGTTGGTTATCTTTTGGTAGGGGTTTTTATAAGTCTTTTTACTTCAAAGCTTTTTCCAGCTAAGAATCTTTTATCTTTTTTAGCAGAGATGGGCGTGGCCTTGTTAATGTTTACCTTAGGATTGGAGCTTTCTTTAGATTATCTTAGGCGTGTTAAGATGGTGGCTATCTGGGGGGCCTTAGTTCAAATTTTACTAATTATTGTCCTTTCTATTTTTATTCTGCCTTTGTTTGGTTTTGACTTTTACTCTTCTTTGTTTATGGGAGCAGCTTTTTCCTTATCTTCTACCGCCATTGTCGTTAAGATTTTGTCAGAAAAGGGTAGTATTGATACTTTGCCTGGGGAGATTATGCTAGGTTGGCTTTTGGTTCAAGATCTGGCGGTTTTGCCGATGCTAGTTATTCTGCCTGCTATTGCCGGTAATGGGGGAGGTTTTGGTCTCCTGGCTCTTAATATTTTGAAGGTTTTTGCTGTTTTGATAGGAGTCTTATTATTAGGCAGGAAATTAGTGCCTAAATTTATTAACTGGGTTTCTAATTTTAGTTCCCGTGAGTTACTTTTAATCGCCGTTTTTTCCCTTTGCTTATTAACGGCCATTTTTACTTCAGCATTGGGCTTGTCTTTGGCCATGGGGGCTTTTTTGGCAGGTTTAATAATTTCTAAGAGTTCTGAAAACCATGCTATCTTTTCTGAGATAAGGCCGCTACGAGATGTTTTTTCTATCGTCTTTTTTGTTTCTTTGGGAATGTTTTTAAACCCTTACTTTTTGGCCTCTAATATCTTAATGATCTTATTAATCAGTATCTTAATTGTCTTATTTAAGATGATTATCATCATGGGTTTGGTTTTATATTTAGGTTATCATGCCAAAACATCAATTTTAGTAGGCATGGGGTTGGTTCAGGTGGGTGAGTTTGCCTTTATTCTTTCTCGAGTCGGTTTAAGTCAAAACCTTATCAATGAGAATGTTTATTCAATTATTTTATCGGTGGCTTTGTTAACTATTTTAATTACTCCTTGGTTTATCTCTGCTGCTCCCAGGTTTTACTTTTTCTTGCAAAAAGCTAGTAAACGTTTCCCTAGGATTTACGAACATTTATTTGCTAAAGTTGATAGGTTTGAGAAGGAAGGGGGATTGGAATTAGAAGATCATGTTGTTATTTGTGGTTATGGTCGGGTGGGAAGTTGGCTAGCTCGAGCCTTGCAGCTTTTAAATGTTCCTTATGTGGTTATTGATTATAATCACCGCATCATTATGAAACTTAAAAAGCAGGGAGTAGAAGCTTTATATGGTGATCCGGCTGACATTGATGTTTTGCAATTTGCTCAGGTTAGAAAAGCTAAGATTGTCGTCATGGCGATTCCTGATCAGGCCACCCAAGAAATTATCATTGCCAATTGTCAAACATTAAATTCCAGTATTAAAGTTATCTCTAGAATCCATCAAAAGGAAGCATTTTCTAGATTAAAAACATTAGGAGTAACCTGTTTTATCCAGCCTGAGTTTGAGGCGGCTTTGTCTATTATTCATCGGGTTTTGCAGTTTTTAGGGGTCAATAAAGAAGAAATTCCAGGTAAGATTAAGAGAATTAAAATAGAGCATGGCATGTTTAAATAGAGATTAAAGATGATATTTTATTTTAATTGAGTTTCCGTCAGGAAATTTTTTGTTTTAAAAATGAAAGACTTTTTTGAAGTTTTAAAAAAAGATAAAAAAACTAAGGCTAAAAGAGGTAGGTTAAATACAGCTCATGGCCAGATTTTAACCCCAGCCTTTGTGCCGGTAGGAAGTCAAGCGACAGTGAAGAGCCTAAGTTCAGAAGATTTAAAAGAGATTGGTACTCAGGTATTGTTTGTTAATACTTACCATTTATATTTAAGACCGAAGGTAGATTTGATTAGAAAGCTTGGTGGCTTACATCGTTTTATGAATTGGTCAGGGCCAATTATGAGTGACAGTGGAGGCTTTCAGGTTTTTTCTCTAGGAAGATTAGAAAATCAAGTCAAAATAGATTATTATGGGGTCACTTTTTATTCTCATCTTGATGGTTCTAAGCATTATTTTACCCCCAAAAAATCAATTGCAATCCAAAAAAAATTAGGAGCAGATATGATGGTTGCTTTTGACGAATGCCCTCCTTACCCGGTGGAGCATGATTATGCCAAGTTGGCTATGGAAAGGACTCATCGTTGGGCCAAGCAGAGTTTAAGAGCGGCCGAAAGTAGGTCTCATCAATTTCTTTTTGGTGTTATTCAAGGGGGTGTTTTTCAGGATTTAAGGATAGCTTCGACGAAGTTTATCTCTTCTCTACCTTTTGATGGGTTGGCTATTGGTGGGGTGGCTGTTGGTGAGTCAAAAAAGGAAATGCTTCAGGTATTAGATTGGGTGATGCCGGTTTTATCTTCTTTAAAAAGTTTTAAAAAGCCAGTTCATCTTTTAGGAGTAGGGGAGGTGGATGATGTTTTTAAAGCCGTAGAAAGAGGAGTTGATATGATGGACTGTGTTATGCCGACTCGTTTGGGCAGGATGGGCCATATTCTTTCCAAAAAAGCCAAAGATTTTAAATATGATGTTACCAAGGTAAAATTTGCCGATGATTTGAGACCCTTAGATGAAAATTGTCATTGTTTTGTTTGTCAGAATTACTTTCGGGCTTATCTTCATCATTTGTTTAGATCCAAAGAACTTTTAGCTTACCGTTTGGCTACTTATCATAATCTCTACTTTATGGAAGACCTTTTTGCTAGAATAAGAGAGGCGATCAAAAATGATTGTTTTAAAGAATTAAAAAGAGAATGGCTAAAATAAAAAATAATTCTTATTATCGAAAAAAGAGACGGACAAGAAAAAAGAAGAGTAAGTTTGCTTGGGTAGGACGGTTTTTTTTAATCCTTTTGGTGGTTCTTTGCTTGGGTTTGGTTTTTAGGCTTTATCAGTCGGTTAATCGTAGTCTTTGGAAAGGTGATAGCCGTTTTAATTTGGTTTTTAATTCCGCTCCGGTTTTAGTTGCTTCTTTTGATTCTTTTGAGAATAAGGTAGATCTTTTACTTATTCCTCAAGGGACTTTTATTGAAGCTGTTCATGGTTATGGTCCTTGTCGGGCAGAATCAATTTATCGTCTGGGACAGTTAAATAATCAAGGGGGAGATTTTCTTTCGTCTAGCTTGCAAAAC
This sequence comes from uncultured Gammaproteobacteria bacterium, assembly GCA_965230945.1. Classification (GTDB taxonomy): domain Bacteria; phylum Patescibacteriota; class Microgenomatia; order PFEM01; family JAPLYW01; genus CAZJJY01. Next base: position 595,719 of record OZ246397.1, read on the forward strand.
TATTTAGGATTGCCTATTGACGGTTATCTGTTGACTTCAGAGGTTAGTTTCCAAAAAGATGATAATTCTTTTTTAAAAAGTTATTTAGTTAAAAATTTGTCCTTTTTTTCAAAAAAAAGACAAGAAACTAATCTCAGTAACTGGGATTTAATTCGCCTTTGGTGGCATTTTAGAAAAATAAGGCCGGACAAATTTAATCTTATTGATCTTAGTCAAACCCAGGCTTCAGAAAAGATTCTCTTGGCTGACGGAAGTAAGGCTATGAAGATTGATCCTAAGCGCTTGGAGTTAATTATGGTTCAGTTTTTTGCTGATAGAAAAATTAAGGAAGAAGGCTTAACGATTTCTATTTTGAACAGCACCTCTCATTTTGGTTTAGCTGCTAAAGTGGCCAATTTAATTAAAAACATTGGCGGACGAATTGTTAAGGTAGGGGAGTTGGAAAAGTCAGGCTTGAATGATGATGATTTTAATTGCTAGATAAGATCTGAGAGAAAGTATAAAAATTCCTATACCGTTAAAAAATTAAGTAAGATTTTTAATTGTCGATGGAGAGGAGAGGATCTACTAAATGAGAGAGCTTTGGTTGTTTTGATTGTCAAAGAGGGTTATTGGCGGTTGCTTAAATTACCTTAGGAAAAGGAAGGGATATTGATAAACTTCTTTCCTTTGTTTACTTCACGGATAAAAATTTCTAAATGTTGATGATCAACATTTTTAACAAAACCTTCATATTTATTACCAGCCTTCATAAATTTTATTAATCTTTGTGAGAGGTCTTCAGGAACAGTACCTAGATAATTATCATCTTCGCTTAAGATGCTAACGAGCCTTTTTTTAGCCACCATAAGGATTGGATCAGCATTATTTAGTTTTCCTAGGATGTCAGGCTGGGCTAGGCGGACGAGAGTGACGATTTTTGTTTTCCCAGGCTCCTCTAGAAATATTTTGGAGGAAGAAAAAGGATTTCTTTTTTTAGTTGCTGTTTTTTTAATTTTACCTCCCTTGGAAAGTCTATTGATGTTTCTATTGGCGATGGGGTTAAAGCTATCAAACTTAAGTACTTTTTTATAAGTTTTCAGAGCTTGGTCTATTTTGCCAATTTCCCAGTGACATTTAGCTAGCCTGTTTAAGGCGGCAATGTTTTTTGGGTCCTCTTTGATAATTTTTTTGTTTACTTCAATTGCCTTTTCCCAGTTTTGGGCTAGGCTAGCTTTAATTGCTTGTTCTTCCAGATTATTATTCATTCTGATAAAGATATAATTTTTCCCCATTGCTTGTCAATAAGAAGATTAACAGGTAAAATATTAAGGATGTCTGGACATTCCAAGTGGTCAACAATCAAGCGTCAAAAAGAAGCAACAGATGCCCGTCGAGGCGAAGTTTTTACTAAGTTGGGGAATTTAATTACCACCGCCGTTAAGGCCGGTGGGGGAATTACTGATCCTGAGAAGAATTTTAAGCTCCGCTTGGCAATGGAGAAAGCACGATCTTTAAATATGCCAAAGGAGAATATTCAAAGGGCAATTAGCAGAGGAGCAGGTGAAAGAGGGGTAGCGGATTGGACAGAGACGCTTTACGAAGGATATGGCCCTTCAGGTATTGCCGTCATTGTAGAAACAGCCACTGATAATAAAAATCGAACGACAGCCGAAATTAAAAATGTCTTTGAAAGAGGAGGAGGTAATGTTGCCAGCCCGGGAGCAGTTTCTTTCCAGTTTAAGAAATCAGGCTTGATAACCGTGGAAAAAGCAAGTAATCCAGAAGAACAGACTTTAAGTTTAATGGATATTGAAGTTGAGGATGTAGAACAGGCAACTGACGTTATTGAAGTTTATACAAAACCAGGGCAATTGAGAGAAGTAAGAAAGAAAATAGAGTCTATTGGTTTTAAAGTTTTAAGCGAGGAGTTAATGATGAAGCCCTTAAATGAGGTTAAAATAGAGGATAAAAACAAAGCTGAGAAAATTTTAAAATTTATGAATACCCTAGAAGAACATGGCGATGTTCAAAAGGTTTATGCCAACTTTGATATTCCTCAAGATATTTTAGATAAGAACTAATGTTAAAGCTAGATAAAAGAAAGAGATTTATTATTACGGCTCTTATCCTTACCTTAGCTCTTTTAGGTATTCATCTAAGTGGAATATGGTGGCGCTATCAGGCAATGGCCATTTTAGCGGTTTTAACTTATCTTTTATCAGCTTGGTCATTAAAAGAAGGTCTAAGTGGGATTGAATGGTTTACAGTTTTAATCTTGCCGGTTCTTTTTACTGCTGGCCTAGGTTTGTTTTATTTTCTAACGCCTGTTTCTTGGTGGGCGCGGATACCCGTTCTTTTGCTTTTTGGAGGCGGAATTTATGCTTTATTGCTTACTGAGAATATCTTTTCAGTAGCGGCCATCAGAACTATTCAGTTACTCCGTTCAGCGCATGCGGTGAGTTTCTTGCTAACCTTGGTAACGGCCTTTTTTATTTATAATGTTATTTTTTCTTTTAGGCAAACTATTTGGTTTAACTTTCTAGCCGTTTTTTTATTGAGTTTTCCTTTAATCTTGCAAGGCCTTTGGTGTATTAATCTTGAGGCTAAGATAAGTAAAAGTCTTTGGCTTTATACCTTAGCTTTGTCTTTAGTTATAGGAGAGGCTGCTTTGGTTTTTTCATTTTGGCCAGTAAGTGTGGCTGTAGGCTCTTTATCATTGACGACCACTTTATATATCGTTTTAGGTTTAACTCAGCAGTATTTAAATGAAAGACTTTTTAAAAAGACGATAAACGAATATGTTGCTGTAGGTATTGCTGTTTTAGTCGTTATTTTATTAACGACACATTGGGGCGGATAAGAAATTAACTTCTAAAAAAATTAAAACTTTAAATTTTTTTTGAGAGACATCCGGAAAAGGGGAGTAGGGGCTATAAAAATCTTCTTTAAGAGATGAAAAGCCTATAATAATTATAGTCATTTCATACAGAATATAGGGTAGTTTTCACGAAATGACAGAGAAATTTTTAACTGCTATGTTGATATAGTTTGATATATTTGTTAGAGAGGATTGTGGATAACTTAGAGGATAGAAAAAAGACTTAAAAATAAAAAAAAATAAATAAAAAAGAGCAGAAGAGAAATCTCTAAAAAGAATGTGTCACCTTTATCTTATCCCCTTAAAAAGACAGAGATATGCTTAAAAGAGGATAGAAAAGCCTATTCTAATAAGGTCGCACAATGTAGCTTTTACGACATGTTCTGAATCTACCTTCCAGAGGAGGGTTTCAAACATAGGTCTCTAAGATATAAAAAATAAAAGATTTTTTAAGAAATAATATTCTTACTCGCCTCTTTATCTTTCTTATTTATTCTCTATTTTGAGGCCTATTTCTGAAAAATACCTGTCCCCCAATAAAACCCGAAAATACAGGCTCAAACTGTACTTAATTAGGTATAAATCATCATCTGATTCCCCTATCTAATTTGAAGCTAATTATAGGTTTTATAAGAAGCTAGTTAATAATTTTCTTTGGGAAAAGATGTTATAATACATTATGAAAAAAATAATATCCGTCGGTTATGAAATCCCTGGAAATTCTGATTTATACATACCATATTCTTCAAATAAATCATTATTAGACAGTGAAATAGTTATTTTCTGTCCAGAGTTTAAAGATTATGATGTGGATTATATTAATAGCTCTTACCGTGGGAAGATTTTATATTCGGAAGATGGGACTTCCAATCTAAAAGAAGATACTAATCATTGGAAAGATGAGTTGGATATTTTACTTAAAGATGGTAAAACGATATTTGTTTTATTAAAAAGACTTGAGGAATTTTATATCCATACTGGTGAAAAGAATTTTTCAGGAACTGGGAAAAATGCAAGAATCACAAATATTGTCACAAATTATGATAATTACCATTTTCTCCCTAGTATTGATTTATCTTTAGCGCCGTCTACTGGTAAAAAAATCAAATTTCCCGGTAATCCAATCTTCTCAGTCTTATGGAAAGATTTTTCCAAGCATTTTGAGTATGAAAATTATATTAATGAAAACATAAAGGATCCTTTATTTACAACAGAGACAGGCAAAAAAGCAGTTGGGAGTATTCATAAAATTGGGAAAGGTTATCTTATTTTATTACCGATGATAAATTATGACGAAGATAAGTTTGTTTATTATGATAAAAAGAAAAAAGAACCATACTGGACTAAAGAAGCAGTAGAATTTGGCAATAGATTAATAAAAGACTTTATAGAAATAGATAAAGCCTTAAGTGTTGTCTCTGGTCTTACTCCTCAACCTGACTGGGTTAAATCGAAGAAATATCAATTTATTACCGAAGTAGAATTACAAACTCAGATAGACATAATTGATTCAAAGATAAAAGATTTTATCCAAAAAAAACAGAGCCTTCAGGAAAAAATAAATAAAGAACAAGAATTAAAAATGCTTCTATATGAATCTGGGAAACCTCTTGAGAGAGCAGTTGTTAATGCTTTAAGGAAAATTGACTATAAAGCAGAAAATTTTAAAGAAGGCGATTTGGAAATTGATCAGTTAATTGTTTCTCCGGAAGGAGATAGATTTATTGCTGAGACTGAAGGAAAAGATAATTCTCCAATAAATATAGATAAGATTAGACAATTATCTAGTAACATTCAGGAAGACTTGGCTCGAGATAAAGTATCTAAAGCTGCTGACGGTATACTATTTGGGAATGGTTTTAGGTTAATTGTGCCAGAAAAAAGAGATTTACAGTTTACTGAGAAGTGCCAATCAATTGCAAAAAAGTTTAACTATATTCTTATTACAACCGATTCTTTATTTTCGGTTGCAAGATATCTTAAGGAAAACAAGAACACTGATTTTGCCAAGAAATGTAGAAAGAAAATTTTATCCAGCAAAGGAACTATTGTTAAATTCCCATCCATACCCAAAAAATGAAGCCAGTATTGAAATTTGTAGACTTTGGTAAGTAGTGTATAAATTGACAAAACAAGGATATAATATTATACTTGCTTTCGCCTATTGATAAATAGGTTTTTTGTTCTTTAACAACAAGTTAAGAGGGAGAAATTCATGGGAGAAAATAAAGACAGCAATGTAGTTGACTTTTTTATCGCGAAAGAAAAGCTTGAGCGAAAGAAAGGCAATTTATTACTTATTTGGTTTATCGATTTATTAATAAATTTTTTTAAGGGGTGGCAAAGATGAAAAAAATAAAGAAGAAGAGAGAAGGTATAAGTCCTGGTCCTTACTTTATTTATTTAGTAATGCTGATCGGTGTGTCTCTTTTTATCTTTACAGGTATTTATTTGTTATTAAGTTCTTCTGTAGACTATGATTTTGCAGGTTTTATTATCCTAATCAGTTTTTTTCTGATTTTTTTCGCTCGTTCATTCTCTGAAGAGTTTGATTTTTCATTGTTACGTTTAGGAGTTAGGGTTTTGTTAATTATCATAGTTGTTTTTAGTTCAGCTTTCTTTATTTGGGGTATGATCATAGGTGCCAAAGATATCATAAATGGAGCTTTTCTTGCTTTCCTTTTAGCCTCGAGCGGCTTTTTAGTTAAAGAGTATCTTTTTAAAAGGAAAAACGAGACTCCTTTCTAGGATTCTACCGGCTAGGCATTTCTTTAGATTGTTTTTATTAAATAATCTATTTTTGCCTAGCCAAATCCTCTTAACTTGTTTTTATCATTAAAGTTACCTGACGGTGGCTTTTTTGTTACTTGCCTTTACTCTTACAATGTCGTACAATATTTTTAATGCCCGAAGAGAAGAAAGAAACTAAGCGTACTGAAGTTGATCGTCTCATTGAAGAGTTCTTAGAGTACCTCGAGATTGAAAAGAATTCCTCTCCCCTAACCGTTCGTAACTACAAACATTATCTTACTCGCTTTTCTGAATGGCTAAAGAAGGATCACTCCAAGCCTGACTCAGGTTCAATTACTTTAGAGGTTGTTAAAAAATATAGGGTATATTTATCCCGATTTACAGCCCTAAATGGGGCGCCTTTATCCCGTGTCACTCAAGGCTACCATGTGATAGCTTTAAGGGCATTCCTGCGCTGGTTAATAAAAAATGACTATAAGACACTTAGCCCAGAGAAGATTGACCTCCCCAAAGCTAAAAGCCGCTCTCTAAAGTTTCTTACTACAGAGCAGGTAGAGCGTCTTTTGTCTCAACCCCAGATATCAAAGCCGAGAGGGCTACGTGATAAGGCCATCTTAGAGATGCTCTTCTCTACTGGCTTGCGGGTCAGTGAATTAGTGAGGCTTAATCGGGATCAAATTGACTTTAATCGTCGAGAGTTTGGTGTTATTGGTAAAGGAGGTCAAGCTCGGGTGGTATTTCTCTCAAAAGAGGCCGCAGAATGGCTTAAAAAGTACCTTGAGAGCCGAACCGATGCTTGGAAGGCCTTGTTTGTAAGATATATAGAAAAACCGGAGGTTATCGAGAGTGGTCAGAAGATGAGATTAACTGTCAGAACGATACAACGGATCGTTAAAAAGTATGTAAGGAAAGCAAGACTACCTGTAGATGCCAGTGTTCATACACTCCGTCATTCTTTTGCCACTGATTTACTTATGGCCGGGGCTGATATTAGAAGTGTCCAAGAACTTCTTGGTCATAAAAACATTTCGACCACTCAAATCTATACTCACGTCACCAATAAAAAACTTAGAGATGTTCATGAAGCCTTTCATGGTAAAGGGAAATGAAAAAGCCACCTAATGGTATTTGTATTCTACCAATACAGATGGCTTTATAGTTTAGCTTTTTACTTTTATCTACTTTTATCTACTTTTCTTTTAAGCTTCTTTTTCTACTGTTTCGGAGAGCTCTTCTTCTAATCTTGAAAAGATTTCTAGGTTTAGTGATAATAACGATAACAACATTATTTTTGTTATTTTTGATCCATCCTAGTGTTTCCTTATGACCATAAAGATCACAAATAATTGGATTGAACTCTGAAAGCTTTTCAAAGTATTTAATATCCATTCCTACTCTTATAACTTCTTCATCATCCCCTAAGCAACTCTGGGAAAAATCCTGGTGATTCTTTTTAAAAACTTTTAAGCAAACTGCACTTCCATTTTTAGTTCCCTTTTCAACCGTAGCAAGCTCTACTCCTTGATCGTTTTTTTCTTTGTTAAATGATTTGATATTTTCCCAATCTTCTTTCCTTACCCAAATTTTTTTAGATCTTTCATTGATCTCAGAGATGTCGATCTCATCCAATTTAATCACTCCCCTTTTATTTTGTTTTTAATGTTCGAAAAATAAATCTTATAAACCAAAGGCAAATTCTTAAGTTATAAGATAGCTATATTTTAACATATTTACTTTAAAAGTCAACTTATAAGTTATAAAGTTTCGTAACTTAGGACTACTGAAACGATGATCTCGGATTCACCTGGTTGAATTTGAGTTTCTTCTTCGTCTTCTTCTATGGCAGAACCAGCTTCTTTAAATAAAAGTGGCCTTGGTTGATAAGACGAGATGTCTTTTTCAATAATGTTAATCAATTTTCCGATTCTTAATCCACCTATTTTAGCGATTTGTTCTGCTTTTCTTTTTGCTTTTTTAATGGCCTCTTTTCTGGCTTCCATTTTTAATTCCTCTAGTCTTTCATCATCAATGATAAACTCCAGACTGCCGATTTGGTTAGCTCCAAGCTCAGTTGATTTATCAATAACTTTATTTATTTTCTCAAAATCTTTGACTTTTATTTCTAGTTTAATATTAATGTTGTATCCATTTATTTTTCTGCCTGATATGTAGTCATAATTAGGATAAATACGATAGTCAGTGGTCTTAATATACTTATCCTCTACTCCGATTCTTTTGAGTTCATTAGTAATCTTGTTTATTTTTTCGTTAGCTTCTTTTTGAGCTGCTTTTACGGTGGGTTTATTAATTTGAATTCCTAGGTTAACGGTAGCTGTGTCAGGAATAGCGGTTACCTTTCCTTCTGCTTGGACATCGAAAGTTGTTTTCTTTTCAGTGGTGGTTTGGTTAACAGAGAAAGGAATCGGGCCAATAAAACGGAAATAAAGAGTCAGAATGACCAGAATTGATAAGGTTATACTAATAATCTTTCCGAAATCTGTTTTATAGAAACTATTTAAGTACTTTTTGAATTTTTTCATGCTTTATTAATATACTCTAAGCTTAAAAGATGAGTCAAGAACTATTTATAGTCTTCCCATTTTATTTTTCTAGGCAGCTTACAGCAGCTACGCTGTCGTTGGGTTTGTTAAATCTCATGAAGATTACTCCTTGGGTATCCCTACCTAGGCGAGGTATGTTTTTAACCGGAAGTTTAATTACCTGAGCCTTTTTGCTAGTAAGGATAACTTGTTTAATTTTTTGGTCAATCATTCTGCAGGCTACTATATTACCTGTTTTTTCAGCCAAATGAGCCGCTTTTACGCCGATGCCGCCTCTCCTTTGTAACCTATATGCCTTAAGAGAAGTTCTCTTGCCTAATCCTTTTTCCATAACGATGAGCATGTCCCTAAATACTTTCTTTCTTTTATCTTTAATTTGTGGTTGTTTTGGAGAAAAAACTTCCATACCAACGACATAATTATCTTTTTCTTTAAGATTAATACCTCTTACGCCCATGGTATTGCGCCCGGTAGATCTAATATTAGCCTCTTTAAACCTAATCGATTTACCTTTATGAGAGACGAGAAGAACATGGTCGTCTTTTTTAGCATTCTTAATCCAACAAAGTTCATCATTTTTCTTTAATTTAATAGCGATTAGTCCTGAGGAACGCATATTGGTAAAAGCTTTAAAATGAGTCTTTTTGATTATGCCTTTCTTAGTAGCCATAATTAAGAACTGGTCTTTATTTTTAATAGCATTTGAGTCCAATGTAAGAACAGACTGGATTTTTTCTTCCTGAGTGATATTGATTAGATTAACAACTGCCTGTCCTTTGGCTTGTCTGGAACCTTCAGGAATTTCCCAGACCCTGATGGAAAAAACTCGACCTTTATTAGTGAAGAAAAGAATACTATCATGTGTTTGGGCCATCATAAAATGAGAAATTTCATCTTCTATTTTAGTTTTCATACCAGTTACTCCCTTACCTCCTCTTCTTTGGGAGCGGTAGGTGCCTAAGGGTAAGCGTTTGATATAACCACCTTTTGTCATGGCAATTAAACAGTTTTCTTGAGGAACGAGATCTTCTTCATTAAAGCTTTCTAAATCTTGGACATAAACTTTAGTTCTTCTGGGATCGGCATACTTTTTTTTAACTTCAACTAATTCTTTCTTAACAAGGTTTATAATTTTTTTCGGAACAGCAAGCAAACCTGAAAAATACTCGATTTTTTTAAGGATATTTTTGTATTCGTCTTCAATCTTTTTCCTTTCTAAAGCAGCTAATCTTCTTAACTGCATGTCTAGGATAGCCTGAGCTTGAATTTCACTTAATTTAAACTTACGCATTAAATTAGCCTTGGCGGTTTGAACGTCTTTTGATTTCTTAATGGTGCTAATGACGGCGTTCAGATTGTCGAGAGCGATTTTAAGACCTTCTAGAATATGAGCATGTTTTTTAGCTCCTTCAAGCTCAAAGATGGTTCTTTTAATAATCACCTTTTGTCGATGCTTAATGAACTCAGTAAGAATTTGTTTGAGGTTTAGAGTGGAAGGAACCCCGTTAACTAAGGCAACCATGTTAACTGGGTAGCTGATTTGCATCTGGGTGTTTTTATAAAGGTTGTTGAGGATAGCTTTTGGTCTTGATGTTTTTTTGAGATCTAAAATAATTCTTAATCCTTCCCTGTCTGATTCATCTCGAAGATCAGCAACGTTATTAATCTTTTTTTCCTTAATTAATTGGGCAATTTTCGCTACCAGCTTTGATTTATTGACTTGATAAGGAATTTCGCTAATAACAATTTTAAATTTATCTCCTCTTGCTTCTTCAATCTCTGCCTTGGCGCGAATTAAAATTTTACCTTTACCAGTGGTGTAAGCTTGAAGAATCTCATTTTTATTGTAAATACTACCGCCTGTTGGGAAGTCAGGACCTTTGATGTGATTCATTAAGTCTTCTTCAATGGTAGCTTTAGATTCAAAGCTTAAAGATAATAGTTGTTCATTTTTATCTTCTTGATCAAGTTCTATTTTCTTTATTTCAAAGTCTTTATCTTTTTTATCCCCTCCATTTTCTTCTTTAGGAAGAACAACTTTTCCTTTATCAATCATTGCTGTTAAAGCATCTACTACTTCTCCTAAGTTATGAGGAGGAATTTTTGTCGCCATTCCGACAGCGATACCGTCAGAACCCATCAAGAGTAAATTAGGTATTCTTGATGGAAGAAAAGCAGGCTCCTTTAAGGTATCATCGAAGTTTTGTCTAAATTCAACAGTTTCTTTTTCAATATCTGTTAATATTTCTTGAGTTATTTTGTCTAATTTTACCTCTGTGTATCTCATAGCGGCAGCAGAGTCACCATCGATTGAACCAAAGTTTCCTTGACCATCAATTAATGGATAACGCATTGAGAAATCTTGAGCAAGACGTACTAGGGCATCATAAATGGCCATATCTCCATGAGGATGATATTTTCCCATAGTCTCCCCTACTACTTTGGCGCTTTTAGTGTAACGAGAAGAACTAGAAATTCCCATTTGGTACATGGCAAAAAGAATTCTTCGATGGACCGGTTTTAAACCGTCTCTAACATCAGGAAGTGCACGAGAAACAATGACTGACATAGCGTAATCAAGGTAGCTCTTACGCATTTCTTTAGTTATTTCGACTGGTTCTATTTTTCCGATATCTTTTTTATCCATTGGTTTAATTAATTAAATTATACGGTTTAATCAATAAGATTATGAGCTTTATTTAAATGTCTAACTCGGCATTCTTAGCATACATTTGTATAAATCTTTTTCTTGGTGGTACTTCTTCTCCCATAAGCATGGTAAAGATTTCATCTGCTTTTTCGGCATCTTCAATAGTAATTTTCTTGAGAAGTCTTTTTTCTGGATCCATGGTAGTTTCCCAGAGTTGCTGAGGATTCATCTCGCCTAAACCTTTATATCTCTGAATATTAGCTTTTTTACCATCTTTTATTTTTTTAGCGAGAATCTTTTCTTTTTCTTCATCGTTATAAGCGTAATAGGATTTTTTGCCTATTTGAATTTTGTAAAGAGGAGGGATGGCAATATAAAGATATCCGCGATCGATAATTGGTTTTAAGTGGCGATAAAAGAAAGTTAAAAGCAGGGTATCAATGTGTTGTCCATCGACGTCAGCATCAGTCATTATAATTACGCGGTGATATCTGGCCTTACTTGGGTTTAGAGTCTCCCCTATTCCCATGCCAAGAGCAATAATAAGATTTTTGAGCTCTTCAAAATTAATAATTTTATCTAAGTGAGCTCTTTCGGTATTTAAAATTTTTCCACCTAAAGGTAAAATAGCTTGGAATTTGCGGTTGCGACCTTGTTTGGCACTTCCCCCAGCGGAATCGCCTTCCACGATGAAAAGTTCGGAAAAAGCAGGATCCTTTTCTTGACAATCAGCCAGTTTGCCGGGTAAAGAACTGGCAAAAAATTCACTTTTTCTAATAACTGCTTCTTTGGCTGCCCGGGCAGCCATTCTTGCTCTAGCAGCTAAGCTAATTTTTTCAATGATTGTTTTTGCTTCCTTAGGATGTTCTTCAAGGTAAGTGTCGAGTCCTTCTTTAACGACACTAGATACAGCTCCTTGAGCTTCTGAATTATTAAGTTTAGCTTTGGTTTGCGATTCAAATTGAATTTTATCAGTAGGGATTTTAACTGCCACTACGGCTGTAAGGCCTTCTTTAGTATCATCTCCGGTAAAACCATTATTTTCTTTAACAAAACCAATCTTACGGGCGTAGTCGTTAATAGCTCTAGTTAGAGCAATTCTAAATCCAGTTAAATGAGTACCACCGTCTTTGGTATTGATAACATTAACAAAGGATTCAATGTTTTCAGAGAAAGAATCATTGAATTGGATAGATACTTCGATACTCATGTCTTCTTTCTCCCCTTTGATAAAAATAGGTTGGTGTAAAACTTTTTTATTACGGTTTAAAAAGCTTACTAAAGAGGCAATGCCACCTTCAAAATAAAAATGGTTTACAGTTTTGATGCGTTCATCTTTAAGGTGAAGTCTTAATCCAGGGACAAGATAAGCTCTTTCCCGGACAAGCTGTTCGACGATTTTATAATTAAAAGTGCTATCTTTAAAGACTTTTTTATCAGGAGTAAAGGTGGTGGTGGTACCGGTTTCTTTAGTTTTACCAACTTCCTTAACAGATGTCGTTGGTTTTCCTCTTTTGTATTCTTGGGTATAGATTTTACCTTCTTTTCTTACTTCAACTTTAAGGTAAGAAGATAAAGCATTGACGACAGAGATACCTACCCCATGAAGTCCTCCGGATACTTTATAAGTTTGACTGTCAAATTTGGCTCCTGCATGAAGCTTAGTCATGGCGATTTCAAGAGCAGAAAGTCCAGATTTATGTTTATCAACAGGGATACCGCGGCCATCGTCTTTAACTTCTGCTGACCTGTCTTCTTTTAAAATAATCCAAACATTTTTGGTAAATCCAGCCAATGATTCATCAACGGAATTATCGACTGCCTCAATGACCATATGATGAAGCCCTTTAGAATCGGTGGAGCCGATATACATACCTGGACGCCGATGGACAGGCTCTAAACCTTCAAGAATTTTAATTTGTTTGGCTGTATATTCAGAATTTGCCATTTTTAATTAGGAAATTTGAGCTTGTTTTCCATTTAAAAAACAAAGCCCTACGCGAGGCGTATAAACCTATTTTAACCTAAAAAGGATAACAAATCAATAGATTTTCAAGAATTAGTCGATGATTAGTATTGGTTTTTAAAAGCAAAAGGCTTTCTTGGAGTTTTTTAATAGTTTGGACGATTTGTCGGTTTGATATAGGTTGAATTTGTATTTTTTCTTCTAAATTTAAGAGTTGAGATTTAGATAACATCAAAAGACGCCAGGCGACAATTTGTTTTTGGCAAAATTCAATAACTTTTTCTTTATCTTGATAATTTTTCTCGGCAATTAGCAATCTCTCTCCAGGCGTGGCTTTAACAATGGCCAGTATTTCTTCGATGAGAGGTATTTGTTCGGTAATCTTCGTTGTCTTTAAACTTACGATTTCTTTAGGTAATTTTACAATTTGACAGCGAGAGATAATGGTGGGCAAGAGGAATGATTCGTTGGTGGTGGTCAAAATGATAATGGAGTTTTTAGGCGGCTCTTCTAAGGTTTTAAGGAATGAATGTTGAGCAGGTAAGGTAAGTTTTTCTGCTTCATGAATAAGGACGACCTTAAAAGGTGAAAGATAAGGTTTTAAAGCTAATTTTTGTTGTAATTCTCTAACTTGAGAGATCTTGATAGAATCTTGATCTTTAATTAAAAGATAGTCGGGATTATTTTTGGTTGAACCCCTTAGAAAACCTATAGCTAACTGCTGGCCTTTTTCAAGGTTTTTTTCAGGTTCGTCTCCAACAATGAGAATTGAATACATCATATATTGACATTTTAACATAGAGCATAGATAATGAAAAAAAGAGAAAAATAATCAAAAAAAATGCCTGCCGCTGCTCAAAAATCTTCAAATAATTCTCGTGCTGATCTTGCCGAAATTTTAGCCACTTCTGGGGCTATCTCTGAGGAAACTAAAGATAAAGTTAAGCTTGAACAGGTCAATACAGGTAAATCCTTAAAAGAATTGTTCTTGAGGCATAATTTTGTTTCTGAGGAGCAGATAGCCAAGGCGGAAGCCCAGCTTTATAATATCCCCTTTATCGACTTGTCAGAGAAAGCTGCCAGCCCTGAAGGCTTAAGCCTTTTACCACAGTCTGTAGCCGAACGCTATCTTTTAGTTCCTTTTGAATACAATCGGTCTAAAAACGAGCTTTCAGTGGCCATGGGTAATCCTTTAGATCTTGAGGTTATTGAATTTATTGAGAAGAAGTCTAAAGCCAAAATTAAACCCTTTATGTCAACGGCAGAAAAGATAAAAGCGGCTATTGCTGTTGCTTATTCTCAGCCGTTATCAGCAGAAGTGAAAGCGGCTTTAAAGGATGTCGTGCCTGTAGCTCCTGCGGCAAAAACGGTTGATATTGCTTCTTTGGGTAAGGTTATTCGAGAAGCGCCGGTGGCTAAAATTGTGGCTACCATTTTGGAGTTTGCCGTTAAATCTAGAGCTTCTGATGTTCATATTGAACCTCATGAGGAAAAAACACGAGTTCGTTACCGCATTGATGGTATCTTACATGAGAAGCTAATTTTACCTAAAAAAGTTCATGATGCTGTCACCTCTCGAATTAAAATTCTTTCTGGAATGAAGATTGATGAAAAAAGAATTCCTCAGGATGGCCGTTTTAACTTTAAGGCTGGTAATCAAGAGGTGGATTTGCGTGTTTCTTCCCTGCCGACTGTTTTTGGAGAAAAAATAGTTATGCGATTGTTAAAAAAGTCAGGTGGTGTCCCTGATTTACCGGAGTTGGGTTTAAGAGGGAGGGCTTTAAAGAATTTAGAAGACTCTGTCTTACGTCCTCATGGAATTATCATTGTTTGTGGCCCCACAGGTTCAGGTAAAACAACAACCTTATATTCTGTCCTTTCTAGAATAAATACTGCCAAAGTTAATATTATTACCCTAGAGGATCCAGTTGAGTATCAAATTACCGGTGTTAATCAAGTTCAAGTGAATCCTGCTGCTGGTCTTACTTTTGCCTCTGGGATGCGTAGTTTTTTAAGGCAGGATCCTAATATTATCATGGTTGGCGAGATTAGAGACAAAGAAACAACTGAATTAGCAGTGCAGGCGGCTTTAACAGGCCATCTGGTTTTTTCTACCCTGCATACTAATGATGCTTCTGGGGCCATTCCGAGACTTTTAGATCTAAAAGCAGAGCCGTTTTTATTGGCTTCAGCCATGACTTGTATTGTGGCCCAGAGGGTTTTGCGGAAAATATGTCCGAATTGTAAGGAAGAATATAGCCCCCCGCCAGAAGTAGTAGAAGATTTTAAAAAGATATTGGGGAATCTTTATCAGGCCAAAGATAAAATCGAGCTCTACCGAGGTAAAAAGTGCCCTGAGTGTAATAACAGCGGTTATTTAGGTCGAATTGGTATCTTTGAAGTTTTGCCGGTGACGGAAAAAATTGCCAGATTATGTTTAGAAAGGGCTTCTGCCGGTGATATTGAAAAACAAGCCATAGAGGAAGGTATGATTACTCTAAAACAAGATGGTTACTTGAAAGTTTTAGAGGGAGTTTCTAGTATAGAAGAAGTACTAAGAGTAGCTCAAGATTAAAATGGATATCAATCAATTACTAGAGTTTACTATTAATAAAAAGGCTTCAGATTTACATCTTTTATCTGGTGCGCCGCCGATGATTCGTGTCAATGGTTCCCTATCACCGGTGACGGGGATCGAACCTCTAAACGCAGAACAGGTAAGAGATTTGGTTTTTGCTTTGGTTAATGAGGAACAGAAAGAAATCCTTTCCGTAAATAAAGAAATTGATTTTTCTTTTAATTTTCAAAATAAGAGTCGTTTTAGAGTTAACGCTTATCATCAAAAAGGCAATCTGGCTGCGGCTTTAAGATTTATTCCTAGTGAAATTCCTAAGATAGATGAATTAAACCTACCTGAGATTTGCCACACTTTTACCAAGCTACGGCAAGGCTTTGTTTTAATAACCGGGCCTAGCGGTCATGGAAAGTCAACAACCTTAGCCTCAATCATAGATGAGATCGCTCAAACTCGTCCGGTTCATATAGTTACCATTGAGGATCCGATAGAATATATCTTTACCCATCAGAAAGCTATTGTCTCTCAACGAGAGATTCGGGCTGATACTCATTCCTGGCAGGTGGCTTTGCGTTCCTGTTTACGTGAAGATCCAGATGTAGTTATGGTTGGCGAGATGCGGGATTATGAAACAATCGCTTCTGCTTTAACAATTGCTGAAACTGGGCATTTAGTCTTTGCTACTTTGCATACCAATTCTGCCGCCCAAACAATAGATCGAATTATTGATGTTTTCCCTGCTCATCAGCAAGAACAAGTGAGGACGCAGTTTGCTTCTAGCTTTGAGGCGTTGTTATCTTTGAGACTTTTACCTTCACTTGAGGGAGGCAGATTACCGGCGGTAGAAGTTTTAGTATCTAATTCAGCGGTAAGAAATGCTATTAGGGAAAAGAAAACTCATCTTATTGATACTATTCTTCAGACTTCAGCTAGTTTGGGTATGAAGACCTTAGAAATGGATTTAGCTAGCCTAGTTAAAAAAGGGAAAGTTAGTTTAGAAACTGCTCGGGCTTTTGCCTTAAGGCCTGAAGAGTTAATGAGATTAACCAAGGAGAGATAATTATGGAAAAATTTAGGTACAAGGCTAAGGATAAAGACGGGAAATTGGTAGAAGGACTAATTGAGGCCATTGGTTTGGATCAAGCAGCTAAAATTCTTCGTGAGAAAGAGCTTTTGGTAATTTCTCTAGCTCCAAAAGGCGAAAATATAACCATTCAATTAAGAAAAGGTTTTGGTAGAGTTACTAGTCAGGACAAGGTTAATTTTACCCGTCAGCTTTCCACCATGATCAATGCTGGGCTGACGATTACCAAGGCCTTAAGAATACTTGAAAACCAAACTAATCCTGCTTTAGCCCGTTTAATTGCTGAGGTCTCTCGGGATGTTGAAGGCGGTAAAAGTTTAGTTGGTGCTTTAGAAAAATATCCTCGGGTTTTTGACCAAATTTACCTCGCCTTAATTAGGGCTGGAGAAGCAGCGGGTGTTTTAGATAAAGTGCTTTTAAGATTAGCTGACAATTTAGAAAAACAGACTGAATTCAGAAGAAAAGTAAAGGGAGCTATGGTTTATCCAGTTATTGTTTTAGGAGGGATGTTTGCTGTGATGACCATTATGATTGTCTTTGTCATTCCTAAATTAACTTCTATTTATGAGGAGTTCCAAACAGAGTTACCAACCATGACCAAATTGCTTATTGGTGTTTCTAAGTTTGCCAGTTCTTTTTGGTACCTGGCCTTGGCAATAATAGCGGGTTTATTTTTTCTTGGCAGGCTTTTATTTAAAAATCCTCAATTTAGAAAACAATTTGATGAGTTTACCTTTCATTTGCCGATTGTTGGTAAATTAAGAAAAGCTTTGGTTTTAACGGAATTTACGAGAACTTTGGGTTTACTTGTTGGTAGTGGTATTTTGATTGTGGAAGCTTTAGATATTACTTGTCGCTCTTTAGGAAGTCCTAAATATGAAGAGAGAATGAAGCAGGCTAGTAAAGAGGTGGAAAAAGGTATCCCTTTAGCTACGGCTTTAGATAGAACAGAAATTTTCCCACCCATTTTACCACAGATGATTTCGGTTGGTGAAGAGACGGGTAAGCTAGATGAGGTTTTAGTTAAAGTTTCTACCTACTTTGAACGGGAAGCTGATGCAGCTGTTAAAGGATTGACAACTGCTATAGAGCCAATTATCATGATTGTATTGGGGGTAGGAGTTGGTTTTTTGATGATTTCCATAATCACACCAATTTACAATCTTACCTCACAGTTCTAAATAGTTTTTTTTGTTCTAATACCTAGAAAGGAGGTGAAAGGAGAAATTGAAATTTAAAAATTTGAAAACAAAAATCAGTCGTGGTTTTACCATGATTGAGTTGTTGATTGTCATCGCCGTTTTGGGTATTTTAGCAGTAGCTGTTCTAGCTACTATCAATCCTATTGAGCAAATAAATAGGGGTCGAGACACGGGGTCTAGGGGTGACGCTGAGCAGTTGTTGTCTGCTATTGATCGTTATAATGCTACCCAAGGTCTTTGGCCATGGCAGGAAGATGCTGATAGCGAAGATGCCGTTGTTTGGGGTATGGTTACGGATGTGGATGATGTTAGTGGCTGTTTGTTGCTTGATAAGATAGCTCAAGGAGGCGGTGCTTGTGCTGCAGGTGCAGATGAAGTTAAAGCCGCTTTTTCCTCAAGATTAAGAGCCAGTAACTATAATGCTTTGTATATGGAATATGATGGTGAAGCTGGAGACAGTCTTTATATCTGTTTTAGCCCCCAATCAGGAGCTTTTAAAACAGAAGCGGAAAGAAGGTGTGATGTTGAGGGTGTGCCAGCTGACTTTCCGGCGGCTGCTTGTGGCGGTTGTGCTGACTTGACAGGTGCTTTAGGAGATTCTGTAAATTGTATTTGTCTTCCATGAGCGTTTTCTTGGTTTTTATCTTAGGACTGGCGGTTGCTAGTTTTATTAATTGTTTTGTCTACCGGCTTAACGAAACCAATAATTTAAAGGGGGTTTTAACAGGAAGATCTTACTGCCCACAGTGTAAGAAAAAGTTGAAGTGGTATGATAATGTACCGCTTGTTTCTTTTGCTTTATTAAAAGGACATTGTCGCTATTGTAAAAAGTCAATTTCCATTCACTATCCCCTAGTAGAATTAGCAGCAGGGCTTTTGTCAGTTGTTATTTATCTTTCTTTTAAAGATAATCTGCAGCTGCTTATTCTAAATCTGTTAGTTACTTATGTCTTAATAGCCATTTTTGTTTCCGATCTTCGTTATTCAACTATTCCTGACCATCTTGTTTATCCGGCAATTTTCTTTCTTTTGCTTTATCTTTTAATTAAAAGTCAATGGTATACTATTTTTTCAGGAATTGGCGTAGGTTTATTTTTTTACTTTTTGGTTCTCATTACTAGACATAAAGGAATGGGTTTGGGTGATGTTAAGTTGGGCCTTTTGATGGGCCTTTTTTTAGGTTTTCCCAAAGTTGTTGTTGCCTTATATCTAGCTTTCTTGACAGGGGCAATTCTAGGTGTAATACTGGTTTTGACAAAGAAAAAGAGGTTTAAAAGCCAAATTCCTTTTGGCCCTTTTTTAGTATTGGCTACTTTTGTAAGTTTGTTTTGGGGAGAAAAAATTTGGCAGCTTTTTTGGTGATATGAGGACAATGAAAACTGCTCGTAAAAAAGGTTTTACCTTAATTGAACTTCTGATTACTGTTGCTATTATTAGCATCCTAATTTTAGTTAGCTTGTTTATCTATCAAATATACATGACCAGAGCCAGAGATGGTAGGAGAAAGGCAGATCTGGCTAAGTTACAGCGGATTTTAGAAGACTACCTAAATGATAATGTTTGTTATCCTGACGTTTTGGAGTGCGATGATGACTTTTCTCCTTATTTAGCTAAGGTTTTTTGTGATCCCATAAATAGTGGCGTTAATGTTTACTATTATTCCGTGTCCTCTACCGGTGAGTGTAAGAAGTGGTATAAAATCTTTACCAATCTAGAGTATGAGAAAGATCCTATCATTGAAAAGATTGGCTGTACTCCAGACATCTGTGGCCCCTTTAATTATTTAGTGGCTAGTTCAAATGTCGAAGACTTAGTTCAACAACCAGGAGAAGTCTATCCCCCTTCTCCTCCAGGGGTACCTAGTTTTACACCTGCACCAACAGAAGGTGAAGTTACTACCACACCAACAGAAGGTGAAGTTACTACCACACCAACAGAAGGTGAAGTTACTACCACACCAACAG